>NZ_CP101136.1:0-292347 GCF_024296885.1 Bacillus paranthracis | reverse complement strand
AACGCACACCTCTTTTTATTAATATATAATTATAAAAAAATGTATATTACCTAATTTCTTTCTAGAAATATATTTTATATGTAGGTCTATATTTTCAACTCCATTCATTCTTAAATATTTGTTTATACATCATTCATAGAACTAACTCATGTCAATCCAATCTATTAATTTAGTTACAAACCTGTAACTATTATAGTTACAGGTTTGGTGAATAGTCAACCTTATATGTAATTTTGCATTGAAAATCATAGATACTTCTATAAACTTACCCTTAATTATTGTAAGAGAGATTGAGCTTCTATCATTTTAAGTAACTGCATATATGTAATATAAAACATATATGGGGGGTTAAAACGTGGTAATTTCAAGACAAGATTCTTGGACTAATGATAACGATTTACTTCTCGCATCAACAGTACTTCAGTATATTCGTAACGGTGGAACACAATTAGCTGCATTCAAAGAAGTAGCAAAACTACTAGCTAGAACACCCGCAGCTTGTGGATTTCGTTGGAATTCATATGTGAGAAAACAATACCAAGACGAAATACAACAAGCCAAACAACACCGTAAAGCGGGAAACAACATTCCTCTCTCCCAATCAGAAAAAGAAACAAACTCTTTGTCTATTACATTAGATGACATTATTCTCTTTCTACAAAATTATAAAGATGTAAATGAATTGACAATTTTACAAAATCAAATTGAAGCTTTAGAAGCTGAGAATCAATCCCTTCTACAACGTTTAACTATGTATGAAGAAGAGTATCATATGTTACTGAACCATATCGATAAGACAAGAAGTTTAATTGTAGTGGATTAAACCGCATAACTATTTTGATTTTCCAGTAGGACCTTCGCCCTCCAAAATTACTTTTAATAAAAGAAATTTGGCCTCTTGCAATTGATAATAAGTAAAATACACATACATAATGTATGTGTATTTTTAATTGGACTATTATTAAAAGAAATGTTTAGTCTATGTTACATCTTTTCTAATATTTCTTGTCTTTCGCACCATTTCGTTAGCTTTTCTAATGCTTTTTTAGATAAACGTTTTGTTTTATAATTGCAAAATCTAGATAATGTAGACGGAGAAATACTAATTTCATCTGCTATTTCACGAATACTTACTTTTTTTTCATTGTGTACTTTCAGTATTTGTTCACGGATCTTCTTCTCTATTTGTTCGACTGATTCTACAGTCTTCTTTACTTCTTTAACAACTGTTACTTCAGGTAATTGTTCTTGAAGTTCTTCTATACATTTCTTTCCGATTACCCTATCCATTGATTGCAGCATTTCCTCAGGCGGTAAAATCGTTATTCCTAAATTAGCGTAATAGTTTTTAAACCAATTACGTTTCCCAATTTGTTGTTCATCAAGTGGATCACTATACTCCCAATGAGAGATTACTTTTTCATTTTCTAAATCCATTAGAACATTTTCCAACTGTTCTCTAATGCGATTCGGCTTCCAATCTTTTGGGATATCCATTACTGCTAGCAGCCCTTTGTCCCCACCTATAGAATATGGCTTTTTCAATGATGAATACATTTGTCTAATTCTCCATTGCCATGTTAAGTATCGAATTAACCTTTTATGATATTTGTGTCTATAACTATTGTATTCAAGTGCTTTTTTAGATAATAACGCTGTTGTATTATTTGATCCGTATAAGTAATTGGTTAAAAAGCTGCCTGGCTTAATACGACAAGACTCAATGCCCATGTATTCATTAGTAACACTATGTCTCCACAATACAACTGAATCTAATACAAATAACCTTTTGATTACTTCACGTTTTAATTCTAAACGTTCTCCATCATCATCACGGTCATTTAATACTACTACCTCATTATCATCATTTAAATAGATAAAAATGCTTGCTAAAGCCGCAATTCTCTTTGCTATTTTAATTTTATCTTCCGCTCTATAGTATTCTTTATTTTTGACTACTGTTTTTGGAATGTTACACATTTCTAAAACTTGCTCATAAGAAAAATCAATGAATTCGTCTGGAGATTTTGCTTCGTTTATCCATTGTATTGTAATTGCATCTAAACAATCTGCCGTTAAATCATCCATATTACTCATTACATCATCGACAAGGGTATTCCACCGAGCAGCTTCTTCTATATTTGTAAGTCTTAAATCTTCATCTTTGTGTGAAGAAAGCTGAGCTACACCATTAGAAGATTTAGTTTCAATAGGATATTGTAAAACCTTACTTAACTCATCTTCTTCAAATTGATTTTTTGCAATCCCATCTCTTAGCTTATAATAAACAGCAGAGTTATTTACCTCATAATAATCCTCATAGTTTACTATGCTTGTCTTATCTATATTTTGATCATTTTCTACTACTATGGAACTTGAAGGTGCTACATCTTGAAATTCTTTTTCTATAAATCCTTCGATTTCTTTATATATTTCTTCCTTATAGGAATCAATTTTCGCATAAATTTGTACTAATGTAATACCGGATTCTTGCTTTTTTTCTAGCCAAGACACTAATGCAGTAAATGATGGAGATGCATGAGATGAGGTTAATACTTTATTATTATTGTTTTCAACATCTTTAAAGTATGCATTCCACTTATTCCATACTAGCTCATTTGTTTTATAAATTGGCTCAGAGATTAACAATGCATCTCGAAACATTTGTAATAAATTATCCACTTTATATCCCTCCCTAAACCATGGATCATAACAAAGTAGTTTTCATCATAAAATTCCTTACTACTATTATATTTAATTTATTGTAACAGATATTTACAAGGTTTTGCGTCTTTCTTCCCCTAACTCGTCATCTTGCAACATGGTTGCTCTTTCTCTTCCTATTTCTTCTCTACTTGCATTCCTTTTGCGCTTTGCTTTCCCTTAGTCCTCAATTTGCAACATGGTTGCTCTTTCTTTTACCTATTCTTCTTTACTTACATTTTTTTGCGCTTTGCTTTCCCTTAGTCCTCAATTTGCAACATGGTTGCTCTTTCTTTTACCTATTCTTCTTTACTTACATTTTTTTGCGCTTTGCTTTCCCTTAGTCCTCAATTTGCAACATGGTTGCCTTTTCTCTTCCCTATTTCTTCTTTACTTGCATTTCTTTTGCGCTTCGCTTTCCTTAACTCATCAACTTGCAACACGTTTGCAGTATCCTTTCCCTATTTCTCTCAACTTGCAACAGTATAATTTATTTTTCAACCTAGTAATTTTAAAATTTTTAAGCTATTTTTCTTATATTTTGAGTAAGTTACATACATAAAATGCAACATGTTTGCGGTATCCTTTCCCTAACTTCCCTACCATTTTCACTCTAATCCCTTATATACCAAGGGTTTAGGTACTTTTCCACTTACTTATATACATATCATCCAACTTGCAACACGTTTGCGGTATTCATGCCCTTATTCTTTACACAAGATGCAACACTGTTTGCGGTATCCTTTCCCTATTTTCAATCTATAAGTGCCAAAAAACCCTTTTATATCAAGGGTAATCCTTGCAATTCATTATTAATGATCCTGCTAACCAACTTGCAACACGTTTGCGGTATCCTTTCCCTAACTCCCCTATCATTTTCACTCTAATCCCTTATATATCAAGGGGTTAGATACTTTTTCTGCTTATTCATATACATATAATCAACTTGCAACACGTTTGCGGTATCCTTAACACAAAAAAAAATTAAGAAATTCTCTTAACCCTTGATACGACTAGCTTCATAAGCTGTTGCAAGTTGCTATTTTTCTTCTTAAAGGAGCACATTTTTACAAAATTCGTTTTGCTATAATCAAAATTGGAATATTTTATAGTAATTTGGCATATCTTTCTGAATTTGTAGAACGGAGGTGAAAAAGATGGGAAAATCATTTGTGATACGTAATCAACGTAGCTTAAATGGGGAAACAACCAATGCTGTGTTAGTAACATTAAAAGCTTGGCAAAAATTTGTGGAAACATTTGAGGAGAAGTACTACAGCTATAAAGATACATATTTAGAAGATATTCTGCAGCACATGACATACGAAGAACGTATTGCTGACGTAGAAGGCTTTGTCGAAAAAGCCAAACCATCTTTTTCACGTCGCGCAATGTCTGCACTTGCAGGAAAAACAGGAAGAAAACATAAATTATACGGCATTACGAATGCTGATCTCGAAGTTTTCTTATATCTACATAAGAAATGCTTTACTAATGGTGTTATTCCAAATGTAACAATACATATGATGTGGGAAGATTACAAGCAATACAAAGAAGAATTTGCTTATATCCAACACTCTCAATTCTATATTGCATTAAAGAAATTAAACTTACATAACATTATCTCCATTGAAAACGGAGTAGATGGCCGATATACTATCAAGCTGACTCATTTTATGAATGAGGAAACAGGAAAAGCAAATCCATACGTATATATTAGTCCTGTTGTATTTACAAAGGCTTTCTTTAAGCTATCTGTAGCGGCTAAGAAACTATTCTTAGATATCGCCATGCAACAACATACAGAAACAACATTAAAGCGTTCTTTGGACAAGCAGGACGAAAGAGGCAACAAAACTCACTTCGGTGGGATGTATCGTTTCTTACATAAAAAATATCCGCATCAGATCCGTGCGGTTATCGAAGAATTAACAACTGCATTACCATGTACGGGGAATCCCCTATTCAAAATTTGCAAAATGCAAAAAGGTGTAAAGCATACAAAACGATATACAACCTTATATTTATCTATTCATTCGGATTTTTTATGTAAAAAAGAATCTGGAGAAGAGCAACACAGGGATCCATTTACACCAAAAGCTACCTATGCTCGTAAAGCGAAATTTATAGAAGCAGTTCTACAAGAGATGAATATCGGTGAACTGTCTGCAGACATGAATAAATTCATTCATGTATTAAAGCATACTTGTCATCGCCAAATCCGCAGTGTAATTCGCGGACTTCGTGACATAATTGATCGAAAAGAAGGATATCCAACGAAAATTGTATATACATTGAAAAAACTATTACATCAAACATCTCAATATCAAATCCTTGATGCTGCAGCGAAAGAAGGTATCTACCCTCTTATTGCGCAACATATACCAAAAGAGAGAAATAGTGACCGTGAGCAAGCTGTCTTTAATTTCGGTTTATATTATTCTATGTACTCTCTACACAACATTAAGAAGATGTTTAAGAATGTGCATGCACTACTGAAGCAGAAGTTTGCGGTACCTGTGACGGAAGAATCTTATCACCGTAATTATTTAAAATACCCGGAAGAAACGTTATTTAGAAAATATGCATATGATCAAGGTGTGAATCTTCATGCATATATCGCTTTAGAAATTGAAATGCGAGAAAAATTAAAAGTTCGTGGTCATAAAGAACGCACGATCCCAAGTGATGTACGTGAATGGTTTATCGAAGCCATTGATAAGCTACCACAAGAAAAACTTCGTGTGATTGAGCTACCAAAGCAGTTTAATTTACTAGAGTTTATGCGTACCTTCGAACGTTTAGTACGTGCTGGTGTAACAATAACAGCTCCAGATCAGGTACTAACTGCAATGGAAATAAAATAATAACAACTAGCTCTCTATTTTTGAAAAAAACAAAAGTGGAGGGCTATTCGTGTTTCTTTAATTAGTAATACCTTCCTACTACTCTATTTATAAATACCAAATCGAAAGAACTTCATGTAAAATGGAGTCTTTTTTTATGCACTTCTATACAAATTTGGTTCTATCAATACATAACTCTCCACATAATACTAGAGTGTGTTCTTCTAATGTATTAAAACCTATCTCATAATACCTACAAAAAATCAAAAGGAAAATAATAATAATAGTGGATATGAGGATAAATATGATCCAATGTGGATAATATTTCCTCAATACCCCTGATAATACTACTGTCGCTCATTTTATCTAATAAAAATCATCAATAATAATGTGAGTTATGTGTAAATACTGAGTAATGTTAACAAATAGCTGCCTAACCTGAATGAAATGTGGATAATTAGAAGATTAATACCAACTTGATTACCAAAATAAGTAAAACAACTTCTATTTACAAGATTGAATATATATAATGCGATTGGTATCAAATTCTTTCCGATTTCATGTAGAAATATAGTATTTTCTTTCTGCTTTTTTGTAGAATTAAAAGTCTAATAATCCTTGAATCTACGGATACTTTTTCTATAATTTATGATTTTTTATGTTTTTATATCAACTTTCCCCTTGCAGCAGTAAGTCTAACCTCTATTTTAAATAACCTATAAAAGTTTTATCTTTATTTCTTTTTAATATATAAGATATATATTTATAATAGATTTTTAATACAGCTAGTATGTTTGTTAATAAGATGTCCGACTTAATTGAAAATATTTGTAAATTACGTTATAATAATGGTAATTAAACAGATCATTACCCTCATACAAAAGGACAAACCTACGTATCCCTACCAGGACTAGGTTTGTCCTTTTTTCATTTTACTAAACAATTTATATTGGGAGGATTAAACATGGCTGTACTAAAAGATATGAATTACATAGAAAAGAATACTTATAATGAGATTGGATTTTTTAAAGGTATTCTTTGGGGATTAGTTTTTGTAGTGCCCTTTTGGAGTATTATGATAGCCCTATTTATTTGGATTTATAATTAATAAACAACATATCCCAAAAACAAAGGGTTGTTTGTCCGTTTGCTTTTGGGATATGCCAGCAACCGTGCGTAGCAAAGGGCGGTAGCAGGTCTTTCACTTATTTTCTGTTATAATATATCCAATGAAATTAGGTGATTATATTGAATGAAACAATTAACTTAGAGAAAACTTTAGAAGCTTTCTCTACATATTTAAGTGAAAAAGGCCGAAAACATTCTACAATCCAACGCTATGCATACGATATTAAAGATTTTTATAGATGGTTGAATGAAAATGAGTTGCTTTTACATATCAAATCATGGAATGAAATATCCGTAGATGATTATCAAGCTTATTTCTCCGTGTTAGAAAACAAACGAGAATATTCTCTTAAAACAAGGCACAGGATATGGGTGGTTTTAAAGAAGTTACACATGTTTTTAGGTATAGTTAGTCCATTAGATTATATTCATCTCTCTTTAATTCCGGATCAATCACTAAATGACAATGATTTTATTACTGTATTGGAAGAAGCACTTTTAAAACAAACTGTTCTATCAACTAAAGGATTAACAGAGAGACAAGCTAAATATCGCCCTCTAATCATGAATAGAAATGCTTGTATAATTAATTTAATAATAAACTATGGTTTGTCTTTGCAAGAGCTTGTATCGCTTAATATGAGCCATATACAGTTTGCTAGGAACACTATAATTGTTCCAGGAGAAAACGGAGTTACTAGATCCATCTTCTTAACAGTCGAAGATACAAAACAGCTTTACAAATATTATTCGACTATCCCTGAACCTGTAAGACCTCGACAGCACACAGATAATCCCCTATTTGTGGCATTTGATTTTAATCGAGGTACTTATCGATGGGTTTACGAAAATGATGCACCAAAGGCTTTGTCTGAGGTTGCTATACAAAAGATGATTCGACTTGAAGTGAAACGAGCAGAATTAGATAGGCGTATTTCTGCACAGCAGCTGAGGAACACATTTATTCTTCGCCTTATTAAGCAAGGACTTTCTGAAAGTGAATTAATTGCTAGAATTGGTTTTAAGACTAAAATATCGTTAAAAAGATATTTTCAATATTTGAATTTATAAGTCATATAAGGAAATTTGATATAAAATATTTATATCAATTAATCGTGCTGAGGGATTTATTGGTGATATTTCACCTTAATTCATATCTTAATTGGCTCAATTGAATTTATTATTAAACAATAAACTCCCTCTGCTTTAAATCATAATAGAGGGAGTTTAATTATTTCGTATACAGGTATATTAATTGTGCATTTTGTAAATTGTAACTTTAGATACAGTAACAGATCTTGCACCAATTAATCGTAATAGTAAAGATTTATGATTCTCATCACTATGTATTATATAACCAATTCCTTCGTAATAATGAGCACTTAAAGTTTAGTTTTAGAACTCTCCATCTGCTAACTCCTAAGTCTTTAAGCCGTATTGCTAAATCACTCATTTGATTTACTTTGCTGTTTTTTTGTCAGTTTACTTTTCCTCCTCTATTTTTAGATCTATTTCTTTAATTAGATTTTCATTGGTCTTCATTAATTCCTCGAAGTACTCTTCTTTATTTTCTTCTATGTACTTCATAAGTTCCTTAAATTCCATTATAATCTCCTCTTCGCTTTTACTTTTAAGTATTACTCTAATTCAAAGACAGATAACATCTCAATTTGTAGAAATGATTTTAGAACACCCCAAACTCCCTCGGATTCATGTAGTTGTACCTAAAGAAAATTTTCATACGTATTAAATCCAACCTCATTATATTAAGAATTACCTTAGTGAAGGAACCTCTTCAGGAAATGTCATATCTTTTTATCAAGTTTTTGCTGATTTTGTAATTTATCCCCACCTACGTTGCGCTTAGAGGAAGGAGAATTCTAGTTGGAATTCGTTAAAAATGAATATATCTTGGTACTAAAAAACTGCCGAGTTCAATTAATTTGGTTCAAGATGTTTTTTAATGCATTTTTTACAGTGACATCTATTTATAACAAAAAGATTTCGGGCTTTTCGTTCATTGACATTATGACAAATAAATCTTCTTCACCATTAATATCATGTATAGTAAACCACGTTAATTATCGCAATTACCATATGTAAATATTAACATAAAAAAGAAATAATTTGCAGACTTATAAAGCGTTTTCGCGAATGATATCTTTATATTTGGATTAAATAGTATTAATTACAATACATACCTTGAAAACATGTAGAAAAGAGGTGAATAAGGTTAAAAAGATTTTAATTATTATACTAACAGTACTAGTTTTGTGTAGTTCACTTTTTTATTTTGTTTTTTATAGTGAGTCTACGTTATCAAAAACAAAATCTAACATTCCCTACAAAAAAGAAGAACAATCTGTAACTTGGGGAAGAAAGGCTGTAATAGAAGATAGATTTACTGGTATTCAAAATAAAATCAAGGTTGCTATTTTGGATAATGGTATATATAAAGAACATGAAGATTTAAAAGGTAAAGTTGTAAAAGAATTCAATACTATTAATTTAAATAATCCTATTATTGATGAAACTGGCCATGGAACTGCTATTGCTGGAATCATAGCTGCTGAAAATAATAATTTGGGAATTTTAGGTGTAATGCCAAACATTCAACTCTATGACGTCAAAGTCCTTGATAAGCAAGGTAAAGGCGATGTTGACCATCTTATTAAAGGTATACGTTGGTGTATAGAACAACGAGTTAATATATTAAACATTAGCTTTGGGTTACAATCTGAAAGTCCTGAATTAAAAAAAGCAATAGATGAAGCAGTAGATTCTGGAATTATTGTAGTAGCTGCTGCCGGTAATACTTATGGATTGGGTGTAGACTATCCCGCTAAGTATGAAAATGTTATATCTATATCATCAGTAAATAAAGAATTTAAACGTGCTAGCTCATCTGCCAAAGGAAAAATAGATTTTGCAGCTCCTGGAGTTGATATATTGTCAACTAATCAAGATGGAGGGTATTCCACATATAGTGGAACATCGTTTGCAACTGCATTTGCAACTGGTGTTATAGCTGCATTATTAGCTGAGGGCGATAATACGCTTAACTTGGACCAAATTAAAAAAATTTTAATTGAGCGTTCAATAGATCTAGGAAGTACGGGTTATGATAATGAATTTGGCTATGGTTTAATACAAAAATGACTAGGAGTGACTAAAGATGCAAAAATTATTAATAAAAATAATGATATTGACTTTATTTATTACTTTAATTCCTAATTTAGGGATTATTGTTCATGAAGCTAATGCTGCAACACAAGAAACAGACCTAATTGATCAAAATGTAGAACAACAAGTTGATAGTAGCGTTTCAGAAGGGTTGAACGTTGAGGTTGTTACAGATAATAGTGCAGAAATTATAGTAGAAAGTGCAGTAAATGCTGAAGATTTTACCGCATCAACGGATGTTTCTTTAGATAAAGAAACAGGTGATATTCAGGTTAATGGAAACTTTATTGATGAAAATGGAGAAGAAATAAAAGTAAATTTTGATGTTGAAGTCATTGAATCAAATGAAGAAGTATTCATCGCCAACTTTAGAGATCAAAAAACTGGTAAAATATATGAGTATGATACAACAAAACTTCAAGCTTCTGTAATACCAGCCGTTCCAGTGGTATTAGCTTTAGTAGCCAGAGCAGGTATCCAAGCTGCTATAAAAAAATGGGGAAAAACTGCTTTAAGACAAGTTTCTAAGCAACTAACAAAATCAAATAGTCCAGTGTGGAAAGGTCTATCATCACATAAAGGAAAAACAAAAACTAGTGGTAAAGGTTCAAAAAAGAAATACTATGAATGGGATCATACTCATAACGACATTGAGGTTTATGATAGTAAAGGTAAGCATCTAGGAAGTATGGATCCACTTACTGGTGACATGATAAAAGGTCCTGTTAAAGGTAGATCTATAAAAATATAATAGTTTGAACAGAGGTGTATTATTTCTTGAAAAAAATTAGAGGTTGGAAAAGAAGAGTAAGAAAGCTGAATGAATGGAAAGTAGAGAATAGTCAATTTGATAATAAATTTTTAGAGGTTAACCATTTTGATTATGTAAAAACTTTTAATTATCTAGATACACAGGATTTACCAATTTGGTATAAAAAGAAAGTGATTTGTGCATTAGTTGAAGTTTTTCAAAGTTGGAAGTCGACCGCCGAATCTAAGTTTGATCACTTTTATTTAAGATTACAGATAAATGGAAATGATTTATTAGATTCTCAGCTAATTATAGCTTTAGATGAACAAATAGTAGAGTATAAAAATAAATTCGTCGAATATCAAACTCAATTGGAAAAGCCGTTATTTTTAAATAACATTGCTCTCAACTGGCAGGCATATCATTTAGTTTCTATTTGGCTAGAAGATGAAATAAATACTCTATCTGCAACAGAAAAAGAATTATTATTAAATAATTTACTAGAGGTCCGAAAGGTTACCTCCTACGAAGATGAAACTTCTAATGAATATTTAATTAAGGACAGTGTCATTTGGGTATCTGATTACGAGAATATTAAATAGAATAAGTATAAAAAGTAAATAACTTCTAGAACATGGGTTTAGTACAGTACTAAACTCATGTTTTTGATTCTAGTTAAATTTATATTCCATGTTTGAAACATTGCATTGCCACTTTATTACTTGGTGATTCCTCTTTAATTTCTTAATAAATATTCAGAGTTATATTGTTATCCCCATAGCAAAGTATCATTTCATACTGCCATGGAGCATTCCTCCTTTTTTATTAGATAGAAAAAGAGAGTCCCTATCTAATAGGCACTCTCTTTTATGTATATCCTCTATTTTTAATCAACTGTGATTTCATGTATATTCAACTTGTTTAACTTTTCCATATAAAAACTCATTACTTTTTGAGCATGTTGTATAGCGATTAATCCATCTTGAACAGTAAGTGCTTCAAAATACGGATAACGAATGTCTGTAGCATAACCATTCAGCTGCACACATTGTTCTAAAATCAATGAGAACTCCTCATCTAATCTACAACAAGATTTGTGCAGCATTAAAAGGTTATGAGTTTTTGGGACTATTCTACCATTTAGTGCAAGAAATCCTTTTAGAAGTTTTTCCACACATTGTTGACTATGATAACAAATAATTGCAGTAGGGAAAGGTTTCATGTGAGTTAAGTAACCAGCAGAATCTAAATCAGATTTTGCAATGAATACCCATTCTTTTAGATCCTCAGTATTTCTCATATAGGACCTTCCCTTCTAGTGCAATCTTATGTTCCATAGTTACGGTACGGTTAGCACGTTCTTGAAACTCTTCTGGCCCATACACTAAAATATCAACTGGTGTTTCCATAACATCATAAATACCCCAATTGATACGATTAATGACTTCTCTTTTTCTTTCTCCGACACCTTCCACAACAATACAGAGATCAAAATCACTGTCTTCATTTGGTGTGCCATATGCATGAGAGCCAAAAAGGATGATTTTTTGGACAGAAGATACAGTTTCACGAATCTTTTGCACCAATAGGTCCAATTCCCTTTGTACTTCTTCGTTAATCCGAATCACTCCTCGGATAAAGTAATTATATTGACGTTTAAGTATATTATACATGTGTTCCTCTTCTCCTTGCTATTACATATTTATTTTTATATTTTTCTCTTGTTTCCCAACGTTCTGCAATGCTTGATAACATTCGTATATCTGCTTGAAATCTTGTAAAAATCCATCGTCAGAGATACTATGAAATCCTTTAAAGTTCTTTCTACACCAATATAAAATGCTAGATTCATCCTTCGCTAAAAAAGAATCCGGATTGAAATGAATCAAAGCCCCTGCTAAACAAGCCAGAAGCAATGGTATCATTTCGGAATCTTGCTTTGATAAATCAAGTACAGATACAACGGTATACTGTTTATATTGGTAGTATTGTAGAACACCATTACACATGTTTGTTGGTGTTAAACTGTGTTGTAATTGAGTGGAATCTAATTGATACACTCTCATCTTGTCCCCTCCTATATCATTACTTCTCAATTGGTGCAGCTTTCATAAAAGCCTTTTGAGCTTGGAAAATGATATAGTGATTCGATACGGTACCTTCATCAAAGAGTTCGTTAACGAATTGGGCAACAGTCATGGCAGCGAACTTATTGGTAATAACGCGCTGTGGTTCTGAAGCAGCTAATTCGGAACAACTTAATTGACTTGGAGCCGTTTCTTTTTTCGTAAAAGCATCCGGAAATAAATCGCCAAGCGGTGAAAGAATGACCTCGCCATTCAATTTAACTCCACATACTGCTTGTCCGTTATAACCACTGTTTTTATAATCAGCTATTTGTTGAGGTGTCCAATGTCTTTTATTTACTTCTCTCCAATTATCAGGAACGGTTACAGCTGTATTCCCTACATCGATGTAAAGAAGATTATCCGATTGATGGAAGAATTGATGAAAGACCTCACGAGAAAACATATTATCTACTGCCCCAATTACAATTGGCAGATACAAGTAGTCGTCTTTATGTTGTTTTTTTAATAAATCATATTTATTACCAAACAACTGCTGCATTGTTTCTATGTCTTCTATGTACTGTGACGTAAAGGAAGAGATAGGAACGTTATAGCCAGCTTTATATCGACGAGCCAGTACTTGTGCTTTGTATTTACCAACATCAGGTCGAATAAAGAGTTGATTTCCAAGGTTTTTTTCTTCAACCGTGTCTGGATCTGCAACTACAATTTCGCCATCCAATTGAAAAATACTCATCATTTGAGCAATATGTTGTAAAATTAATCCTCCGTTTCCTCCAGCACCTACTAATACAATATGTGGTACAATCTTCTTTCCTTCTGCAATATCAATAACAATACTCATTTTTATAGCCCCCTATTTTCTTTTGATTGTGTATTCTCTAAATTTCGTAGAAATGGAATCGATAAATTTGTAATCCTATGCACGGTATACAAGTCAAATGAATGCATCAATAGTATCGGTGCAGCATAAATGACTCCTTCCTCTGTCCTTCTAATGCTTTATATATGTGATTCATCTCTAACTTGCACATAAATTGAAATAGCTTATAGTCATCATGCGATTCCTCTATTGCATGTTTATTCTTTGTAAGAACTAACATGTAGTGCTTTATCTTTGTAAACATTGAGCCGTGAATTGTTTTTAATGTTGTCATAATAAAGAAAGAGACATAAAATATGTCTCTTTTACGCCCCCTTGTGTATCTATTTTAAAAGTGTGATCCTACTTAAATCGTAATTTTGGCTTATCCCTTTCGTTGCATATTCTCCTGCAAATATAAAGTTAGGGTTAATAGAATGAAATTCCCCATTTACACAAGTGCGTACAAGTAGTTCAGGGAAAACATCCTCTATTCTGCCAACAATTGCATAAAGAATAGGAGCCCGTTCACTTTGATCATCTAAATCACTTGGTTCAGCAGAGAAACGATGATGACTATGTATCTCCATAATTTTCATAGCGATAGACTGCATCTCTATATTCGTTTCAGGGATTACAATTTCAGTTGCTACCTGCTGGCGTGGAAAGTCCATAAAATAACCACGCTCTGTATTGAAATAGATATCAGCATGTAATTCGCAATCACGTTTACGAGAAATGGCCTGTGCAATAATGATAAAGTCCATTAATAAGATCCTCGGAATAAAATCCCCAGGTAAAAAATGCTTACGCCAAGCACCAAAAGAAAAAGGACAATCTGAAATAGATTGTCCCTCTACAGTACTTGCTCCTTTTGCGCCGACAGTTAAAATCGGAAGTAGTGCATTTGTATCCTCATCAAATTTAATGACAGTTAAGCCTTTAACAAATGAGGGATAACGATGCTCTAATTTTACGCGGATGTCCTCTGCTTCTATTTTTCTTACATCTGTTGAATCTCCATTTTGAACAGCGATTCCATGTGTAATTTCTTCTTCTGTAAACCAATCTACTAACGGTATATCTCCAAATACTACGTGACGAACAACCGTTGTTGTATTGATTTTATCTAGACAATCTGTAGATTTTGTAGCCTTAACTTTCTTACTACTCTTTGTCTTATCTTTTGTTTTTTCCTTTTTTTCTTCCTTTTTAGCAGTGGCTTGCTCTGAAGCAGCTTTTTTCACTGGTACTGTTGTTTCCTCTACTTGTTTTTCCATATCAAAAAAATCGAATAAGTTAGTCATATTAAAAATCCTCCTAGTATGTTTTCTTGTATATAATCCCGCTATTTATTAAAAAGTAATTTCTGATTCTATTAGAATAGAATCATCAAAACTTTGGTTTTCAAATCGTTTAAATAACTCTCCTACTGGTTCCGTGTGAGTATGTGTAAGGTCATGGTTGAATGAACTTGCAAAGAATAAAACATGAAATGTTTCTAAATCTTTTAAAGTCCGGAATTCAGGTATCACAACTCTACCCGTACATACAGATCCACTAGGATGAACATTAGAATATGGAAATTGATATAATTTCATTCCTTCTTCTAACTCCATATCTTCTTTTACAGCAAAGACAGAGATATTCGTAACTCGTTTTTGGTACACCGTATAACGAAATAATAGACGTGGAAAGCCTACTTGTTGAAACGGTCGTTCAAAAAAATGAATATCCCACTGAGCCTTTGGTACTTCAATCCAAACAGCTTGTTTATCTCCACTCTTAGATAACACCTCGTGTTTTATACAACCTTTTGGGAGTACGCCACTAGAGTAATGAGTATTATCTTGTGTACCCTGCTCCATAACTTCTTTTAAAGCTAAATAAAAGTCCTTAAAAGTAACGGCAGTTTCTCCACGTGATAATTCGTTGTTAAATTGCTGTATGGTTACAATTCCTTTTGGCTCTAAAGCATCAAATATTGCTACTGTCTTCATTTGTTGTTTCCCCCTGCGTATAGATTGCTTCCAATAAATCTAGTAACATTTCAAATTTATATGGCCCGTATAATGGTTCCTCGCCATAATAGAGATAAAGAGATTCCTCATTAATTTGGTAAGAATACCTTACTGGATAACAATCTAGTAATATTGAAATTTTTTCTTTATGCTTTGGTGATATGCCATCTATCGTTTCAGCTATAGCACCCCATGTGTCCTCTGCAGCTTCCTGTATTTCCTTTAATGGTATGTCGAATAATGTGGAGAGCTTTTCATGCTCTTCTTCATCAATTGGAAAAGCTTCTAAGCCCATATCTTCGATCATGTCCGTACCCAATTCTTTAAATCCTTCTTCATGGTCTAATTCATAGATATTCTCTCGCTCTAAATACGATGGAGAATACTGTGTTACATCAATCGAAAGCGCATGCAGCCTTTTAAAGTAATGTAAGAAATGAAATTGACATGAATAAAATTTAGATAGATTTATGTTTAATAGGTTCATGGAAAGTAAGAAGATTACAATCGTATCTGTTGTTTCTATGTCCTCCCACCTTAGTGATTGGTTTTCATCTAGAAAATCCACACAAGTTAGGATTTTACCAATTGCCCCATGAGAGATTTTGTTGAAATCTATCTCTATATCTTTAGAAAGGCTTTCTAATATATATATTTCCTCTTGATATCTTTGTTTAATTTGTTCCCAACATACAATGCTATAAGTTTTGTTTAACTTAAGTGATAGTAAGTAGTTTGACATCGCTACATTAGATGCATAGCTAAATAATTTCTTCATTTTTAGGCCCTCTGTACTAACTTGCTATATTTTTTGTTAACTGTATCTCTTCAAAGATACGAAGTAACATCTCAATTCGTTTAATTGCTGGAAAATATGTATCATCATCATAGAAAAGGTAAAGTTTTTCCTCTTCAGCTTGGTAAAGCATACGTATATCAAACTGATTCTGGATTGAATGAAAGAAACTTTGATCCTCTATCTTGATATTAGAGAACATTTCACCAATTGGACTCCATGCATTCTCGATAATGCGGTTTAATTCATCCATGGGTATATGAAATAGATTCGAATATATGATTAGAGTATCTTTATCGTCGCTATCTACCTCTTCATGATGTAATTTCATATCTTGAATTAAGTCATCCCCCCAGCTTTTAAATGAATCCTCACAATCGTATTCTTCGAAATTATCTTGTTCTAAATAATTGGGGTAATAATCTTTTACGGGAATTCCTAATCTATACATACGCATAAATATCTCCATAAGATACAATTGCGATGTATAGAAGCAGGAAAGATCAGTATCTAAAGATTTTTCCGCAATCATGATTATTTCAAGTAAAGTTTTCGAATCTAAATTAATAGGGAAATTGGAGTCCTCTTCTAAATAAGAAACGGCAGCCATTACTTGTTGAATGGCTCGTTCCGAAATCTTGCTGAAGTCTATTTCTCTTGAGTGCTCTAAACAATCTAATATGTAGATTTCTTCTTCATGTTTCTTATCTGCAAGTAATTCATGTAGTAAGTGAGCATTCTTTTGTATTTTTAACGAAAGTAGATACCTTCTTACTTTCTGCTGATTGTATGTAAATAATAATTTCATACCTGGTTCCCCTTCGTCTTTTCTCGAATCATTGCCGCAAGACGGATTATAATTTCATAATAAGAAAGTACCCATTCATCAAATGAGTACTGTTCATAACCATCCTCTAGAAATTCAATCAAAATATGACTGGGATACGCTTCACTTTGATAGGTGTTAAACGAAAATTCATGTAACACGAATTGAAAATCAGATTGTGTTATATGTTCCGATCCTATACATAAATAGTAACCAGCTGTATCGAAGTAACATCCTTCCGCAGCCATAGAACTAATATCCGAAGCGAAATTCGAATACATGTCTTCTGAGCTAAATAACGTCCCATCTAACAGGTCTTCTTCAGTTCCAAAGGCAAAGTGACAAAATATACTTGTTTGCTCGTTAAAACGCGCAAGCGACTCGAATAATAGTTCACTTGTGATATGCAACTTGTCCCTGTGAAAATCATTGATATTGATTAAGAATGGGATGTTATATTTACGAATTAATTTTTGTATGCGTAGTATCCGAATGTATACTTTCATCTCATTTCCTTGATTAAATAAATATCTCATCTTCTAGCCCTTGCTTTTCTACATCTTCTAGTTGTTCAGTGAAAAGATGTAAATGTAGCATTTCTTTTAATTCACAATCTGGACCATTTATACGAAATGAATTACCACTATAAAACGTGACATAATGACGTAGCTGTTCAAATTGCTTTTCAAATTCATCTATATGTTCTAATGGTATGTTTTCTAAATCAGGCATTTCGTTTGCAATAAATCCATTTATAATCGATTCAAAGGATTGACGAAGTTCTTGATTATTAGGAAGGACTTCTTTTGACTGTAAAAAGTCAAAGAAGTCACTGTGATTCATACTCATTTGGATGCCCCCTTACACGCGAACCGGTAGAATTAACTGCAGATTAGAGTGAGTTGTATCCTCTGCTCCCACTACAACGATAGGTCTCTGATTACTAATCATTTTTATCGCGATTGTTTCAGAAGTTATCGTTTGTAGTGCTTGCAGCAGATATTCCACATTACAAGCCAATGTAAATGCTTCTACTTGATTACATGGAATTTCTACACTTGCAGTACCTACTTGAGAATTTTGTGGTTTAAGATGGATGCTTTCTTTTCCTTCTGACGTAAGTACGATTAAGGAAGAAAATGCTGAAAGCTGCTCCAACGTGTTTTTAAATTCTTCACGTGATAGTTGTATTTCACTTTTAAATTCGCCGGGTACCATACGTGCCGTATCAGGATATGTACCAGCTAATAATCTAGACTGATAAATAATACTTTCGCCACGGATCAACAGCTGTGTATCACTAATTAGCTTTAATTGTAAATTTGTTTCACGATTAAAGAGCTTAAGAGCTGTTTTAAGAGACTTAATCGGTAACACGACTCCACCATCTTTTGCGATAGTGATCTTTGTACAATCAAAATGTAAACGGGCTAAACGGTGAGCATCAGTTGCTATACTAAAGAACTTATCATCAACTGATTTTAAGTTCACACCTGTTAGGATTTTACGTGTATCCATTGCAGGAATAGCATGTAATGTTCCGTTGGCCATTGATACAAATTGTTCTTGTGAAAGTGAAATCCAGTCTTCCCCTGCTTCAATTTTAATTTCAGGATATTCTTCGTGATCCATGGTACAAAAGCTAAATTGTTTCTTCTTACTTTCTACGATTTTTAGCTCATTGTTTTTATGTTCAAGACCGATGAATTCACTTTTGAATTTCTTAATTGTTTTAAGTACCGGAGCAGCTGCAAAAAGCACCTTCCCCGGTTCAGTACAATCCCCACTGTTTACGTTAAAGCGAGTTACTAATGTTACTGTTTCTGTACCGTCTGACCCCATTAGAATCATTCCCTTTGAATTACAATCCAATAAAACACCTTGTAATGCAGGCATTGGGTTTTTAACGTCTACAGTAGCACTAGCTTTCTCTAATTTTTCGATAAATAATGTACGGTTAATAGTAAATTGCATAATAAATCCCTCCAAAAAGTAATAAAAAAAGAACAGACCTCATATCCTGTTCATTCGTTTTCCTGCTATAAAACAAAGGTTTACGCGCTTTGTTGTTTTTTTAACTGTTCTATAAGTTGATGAATGGCTTCTGTATGATCATGAAGTAACCATTCTCTAAAGGACGTAACATCACCAGGAATAAGAGCTGATAACCACCGGTTAAGCTGTTTCTCATTTCCAGGACGAATATTCTTCGCTTC
The DNA here is from genome assembly GCF_024296885.1 of Bacillus paranthracis. Lineage (NCBI taxonomy): Bacteria > Bacillati > Bacillota > Bacilli > Caryophanales > Bacillaceae > Bacillus > Bacillus paranthracis. Next base: position 272,925 of record NZ_CP101136.1, on the reverse strand, counting down.
GTGAATCAACTGTAAACTAGTTAGCATTCCTTCTAAACCACCAATCGTCGTATCCTCAAAGGTTCTTGCTTGTGCGTTATAATTGTGATTATAGGCAAGTAGAATCTCCTTGGATGTAATACTTAATGGTTTTGCAAGCTCTTGTATGTTTTGAATTAATACTCCTAGACTTACTTGGCCATTCGATGGTTCCTTCTTTGAACTTCCTTGTTTATGTTTTTGTTGTAACATAGTAGGTGGTGTGAAATGGTACCCTTTCTTTTGATAAGAAACATAGATACTATTTGGACCATTGCTACGTGTAGAAAGTTCTACTTTTATAGGTTTTACATTATAATACCGATAGGTAAGCCAATTCTTCAGCATTACCTGTTAAGAGTGGCTTTTCCCCCGGTCCACACCGTACGTGAGACTTTCACCTCATACGGCGCTCCATCTAATAATCAAATAGCATGAATTTTGTTCCTGAATCGTTTCAGTTTATTAATTTCCTTATTATTCAAGATGCTGCTCATATCAACTTCATTGTGTATTGCCTTGTGAATTTCCTTATCTACACAGGCTAGATTTGGCAGCTTATTGACTTCTTCTAACGGGAGATTAGGATTAATGTGATGAACATGCAGGTTGTGCTTCCCAAGTGGGACTCCTGTAATTCTACATTTTCCTCTATCTCTGTTGAACGCATATCCTCTATTCATAAAGTACTCAAAATTGTATCGGGGTGAATTCACAAGTTTTTTCCTGACTTTCTCAAGGAGAGAGAGGCTTGTAATTTCATCTAGTCTGACACTGAACTCCTTTGTTCCCTTTCTTCGCTCGATTAATTTACGTCCCGAAGGAGAGTATGGAGTTTCATTTTGAACCTTTTGTTTATATAGGTTTTCGTTCATCTTGGTTAGGTTTAAATGCATAATGCCAATGTAGCCAACTTCGGTTTTAATAGCTAAAGTCTTTTGTGTCCGTTTAGGGTATTTGTCCGCAAGGTTAATACACTTGTTGATAGGATGTAAGACCCCACCACGCCTAGATAGAAGATTAAAAGTCTTTTTTCTTAACTTATAACCTTCTCTATCCATTATGGGAGATTCGGTGGCATATGAATAATAATTTATTAATCCTCTAACCTTTGAGTTATAGGCTAAGATTAGCTGTGCATTACTCAGTTTATCGTGGCTTAATCTTTTGCCGAGAGAAGTGAGTGTGGCTCTGAGTTCTTTTACTTTTCTTTTAATCTTCTTATCAGAAGGAGTTATTTGGCTGATATATCTTGTCTTTTTATCCTTCTTCTTTTTTCCTTTTACACCTTTTAAGACTACCTTGTATTTGAAGCCAAGAAATTCTATTGGCTTATGCCTGATGTTGGTTATTCTTGTTTTCTCTTCGGATAGTTCAAGTTTAAGTTCTTTCTGAAGAAAATTCTTGATAACAGTCTTCCATCTATAAGCATGGGATTTGTTATTAGTGACTAGAACCCAGTCATCAGCATATCTGATTAGATAGCCTGGCTTAAGGTTAGAAGATTTTAAACCTCGTAATTTATGATCGTGTTTCGAATACTCATGTCTGGTTGTAAATTCTTCAAATTGCTTGGCAACCCATTTGTCGAAGGAATGTAAGTATACATTTGCTAAGAGGGGGCTTAATATGCCACCTTGGGGTGTACCATTGTCATTTCTAATGATATTTTTGAAGATTCCAGCTTTGAGGAATTCCGTTATTAGGCACAATATTCGTCTATCTTTGATTCCCATGCTCCATAGTTTTTTTATAAGAATCCTATGGTTTACTTTGTCGAAGAATTGACGAATATCACCTTCTACGATCCAGTGATACCCAGTGTTATGAACAAGGACTTTTACTCTTTCCAACGCATGATAGGTAGTTCTTTCTGGTCGAAACCCAAAGCTGTATTTGAAGAATTGTGCTTCGAGTACAGGCTCTAAGACTTGCTTCATCATTTGTTGAATTATCCGGTCTTCTATGGTTGGAATACCGAGAGGTCGTTGTCCGCCATTAGCCTTTGGAATAAACACACGTTTTATTAGGTGCGCCTTGAAATTTGTGAGTCTACCACGAATTAACTCGATAAGTTTTTCTTCGGATAGTCTGAGGTAGTCTTGGATTGTTTTTCCGTCTACCCCTGGAGTCATGGAGCCTTTATTGCTTTTTAGCGAGTGTATCGCAGTGACAATATTAGGTTTTGACATCGCAATTTCAAGGAGAGATGTGTGTTTGATTCTCGTCTTTTTTTCCATATGCTCTTTTGTTTTTGAGTACAGCTTGTCTAATGTTCTCTTTAATTCTGTTTCTGATTCAAGAGTATTTTCTAGTTTTCGCACCAAATTGCATCACCTCTTTTGCTGAGATTTTGCTCTAAGGTTTAGTCGGTTACTGTTACACATTCCTAGAATAATTTTGCCTTTGCATGATTATTAGACTTGGGCCCTTCCCTCTAGTTATATTACATAACCTTCTTTGGTACTATGACCCTACTGCCATTGGTGTTAAGGAACTTCAGTATTGTATGTGTAATACCTTATATCCACGAACCGATAATTAACCATCGTATGACGTTCTCACCAACTTCAACTGTTCCACATGTTTTAGCCTTACATATAGCCTTAGGACTCACCTTTATGCCGTCAGTTACTAATGAACTAATCGTAATTTGATTCATTAGATGAATAGGGTATAGTCCCTATCCGCAGATTTGATATACCTTATTATCATTTCCACAACTGAAAAGGTATGGTTTTACCTCCTCCATATTTCTAAGGAACGGATAGTATCGACACGTACATTCAGTGATTCGCCAGAATCTATGATTCATTCTATCCATAGCTATTTTATGGCGTCCCGATTACTTTTCTTACCATGTTCCCTGAGGAATTTAGGTTCGATTTTCACCGCCTTCAACGGGCTCATAACAATGATAGGGTTCTCTATTATTGCTATCCGTAGTATTAGACCTTTTCAAGAGTTTACGATGTTCTTGCAAGACTTACTTCCGAGTCTTGATAGTCAAACATGCAGTTAGAACATTTTATAGTTCCCTCGCTTTTATATAGTGTGTTTCCACAACTTTTTGTGCGAGAACAGTTCACACAAGGTATCTTCCCACGCCCCAAAGTACAGCAGCTCTTTTTAAACTATTCGAAAAGCCACCTTTTACAGAACTGTAGTCAGATTCTTCACTTCCATCCTCTTTTGATATCCAACGTTCATTCAAAAACACTGATATGGTACATTTCGTTGCCTTCTCACCCCATTTTTCATAAGACACTTGCCATTTATCAATACCAAAGACTTCATCAAATCGGTCCTGAATGGCGCGTGCGTCAACAAATGGAGCTACATACGCAAAAAAACGACCTTGGCTTTCAAATGTATGTGTAATTTTCCAACCTAATTGTTCGAACGGAAATTCAGCTTGTAAACTTTCCATTATATTCGTCATAATAATCCTCCTGTATTACTTGTTATTTCGAATCTGGGTGTTACCACTCTTTCTTTCGAAGTTCATCAATCATTTCACATATAATTCCTCTGTTTTCATGAAGCAGCCAATCCTCATAGGAAGTAATATCTTTTCCTGACTGAATGGATAGACGCTTATTCAAATCCTCTATACTTTTACAACTGATATTCCTTGCTGCATAAATGAGACTTAAACTTACTTTCAAATCTCTTAAATCAGAAATGGTAATATCCTTAAATGTCGTAGCTTTCGTATTGAAGTTTTGATTGTGCGCTTGCAACATTGATAAAGAACTGATCCATAAAGGATTAGCTAGTTCTTTAATTTCTTTAATAATGTCATGTAAATGAGCATCATTTTGTAATTTCCCTTGTGATTTTTCCATGGCTAAATTCATGATGTTTCCCCCTAATTAATAAAATAATTGCCTAAAGTGCTGGCTATACAATAACTCCAAACTTGAAGACAACACAAAAAGGGCTTCTTCAAGTCGATTAAAAATGTGCATAGCAAAATAAGCTATAAATACACTAATCGGCTCAAAGAAGCCCTTTCATAAATGAAACAAGACGCAACTTGCTTCTACAACTCAACCACAACACAAAAAAGGTGTGGGAATAAACGGAATCAATTAAATAATAAATATATCTGTATATTAAACTATCTTTATTTTTAATGCAAGTAAAAAAGAGTGAAACAACCGTATCACTCTTTCATCCATAGTATATTATTTGCTCCAAAACTCATTATAATACCAAGCTCGATAAGAAACATGTTCTGAAACATCCATTATTTTCATACGTCTTCTATGATTTTTAGGGTGAACAGGTATACTATATACCTTCGCATCGTCTGGTTTCATCATATCTTCTACTTCAATTTTTACAACTTTTAGATGGTATGGCATACGACCATTGCTAAAAATATCCCCTACACAAATTGTCCAAAGACTTGTTTCTATTTCAGTTACACTATTCATTTTATATTCTCCTCTATAAATTAATAAAAAAGACACTGAACAAATACGTCCAATGTCTTTTTTCCCTCTTATATACTAGTTAACTCAAAGTATAATTTTTCTGGTTTTCCATACATGTTAATTTCATTTTGATATACGACAGCTAATTGCTGAGACATCTCAATGCTTTCCACATAGGATAATGAAGCGGCTGCTTCTATTTTTTCTTTAATCTCATTAGGAATGGCTGAGTAAGATAAGCTATCCATTTTACTTCCTAATTTAGTATCTGTAGCAGCTTCATAATAAATTTCGGTAATTAGGACCTTATTATCATCTGGATCATACATATATCCTCGGTTAACTGTAATCATATTGTAGTGCTCCTCTCAGGTTTACATTTTCTAATTCCTTGTGCTTTTAGCATTGCAACAAGTTCCTTACCTATATATAAATCCCATATTTTCTATAGTTGCATTCCATTCTATATCTACTGTACTATGTCTCTTTTATGAAATGTTCTTAAAAACGGAGAGTTCAGAAATTCTTAACAAAAGTAGGATATGATAAACCCTTGGATTTGGTTGAAATTTCTTACCGCTTTTATTATTCGACATTCTCTAAATTAGCTTTTTTACAGTGTAATAGCATAGGCCCAGGAGCCTTTTTCAAACCTGAATGTATCAAGATCTTTATCTATACGATAGAAAACATTCGGTTCATGCTCTGAAACTACTGCAAAATACATATAGACTGTCCCTTTACCTAAATATTCGATTCTCTCAATTGACAAAGAGAACATATCCCTCATAAGTTGTTTACAATATAAAATCTCTCTTAATTCTTTTTCAACATTCATAATATACACCTACTTTATTAAATTTATGGTAGTAAATTTGCTATAACACATGGGAAATTTACAATCTTTTGACGATGATAGATTTCTTCTACGGTGTCATAGATTGCTATATGTCCATAATCTACCTTTACTCGCTCATGCAAATCTAATCGTTTTATATTAACGTACTCTACTTCACCATAATCACTTTGCGCTTCCATTAAATAAAATCCTACTGCTTCATATGGACTATTGGCTGCAATAAGTGCTATAGCTTGATTTTCCCCGTAACTAACCTTATAAAATTTCATTAATAGTTCCCCTCCCCAAATAGAAAAAAGCACCTTAAAATTGTGCTTTAGTCACTCTTATTATTCGTTTAGCCTAAATGGTCTAATACAAGTATTTCCTAACTTAAAGACAACACAAAAAGGGCTTCTTTAAGTCGATTAAAAATGTGCATAGCAAAATAAGCTATATATACACTAATCGGCTCAAAGAAGCCCTTTCACAAATGAAACAAGACGCAACTTGCTTCTACAACTCAACCACAACACAAAAAAGGTGTGGGAATAAACGGAATCAATTAAACAATAAATATAGTTATATATTAATCTATTTTTATATCATATTCAATTGTTTTAAGGGAACAAAAATAAGAAGGGAATTTATATATAGTTGTTTTATGTACTATATAATAATGCCCCTGTTTCAACGTTTATAAATCCCCTCTTATTTCAGTTCTTGTTGTTACTTCATGTACTGCATTTCAAAATAGAGTTTTTCTGGTTTTTGATTTTGGTCTAAATAACAAAGTATTTCTGGAATGGTTTGTTCTTCTACTTCCATACTTTCCATATAAGACATACTTTCGTTTTCTTGAACTTTTTTAAAAATGGAAGTAGGGAGTTTTTCTGCAGCAAACACACCCATTTTGCTTCCTAACTTTTGTTCGGATGCAGCGTTGTAGAAAATTTCGTTTACAATGACCTCATTATCATCTGGATCATACATGTACCCTCGTTGTATACGTAGCAATGTGTTACCCCTTTCAAATATATTCCTTTACACGAATGATTATATTTGTATATATTGTTTTTCTGCATAAAGGTGTCAAAGAATATTATTTCGTAAAATCCGTAATTTGTATAGGGGCAGATACAGGATAATTAATTTTCTTAAGTTGTTTTTAATGAGAAGATTGTTTGCAACCGATTTGAAATGGTAATTATGAAGTTTGTTTTTTTATATTTGTATATGTTAAAATAATGAATTAAAATAATATTTTATGTAAATATAGGAGGATTTATGAAATTATACAAAATTATTACTGCTATTATGTGTTTTGTAGTATTAGCAGCGTGTTCAGTATCTAAAGAAGAATATATTGAAGCAATAGCAAAGGTAGGACATGAATCTGGTGAAGAGATGGAGAAGGCGAGTGACAAATCTCTATCATTTAATGAGAGAAAAGAACATGCTGAAAAAGCTATTTCCCTCATTAATAAAATTCAAAAAATAAATGCTCCTTCTGAATTTAAAGAAGCACATGAAGACTATAAAAAATACTCTAAAATGTTAATTAATGAAATTAATAAAATGCCAGAATTAACTAGTAAATCAACCAATATGTTTGATAACACTAGCGAAAAAGATTTAGATGAAATGTCTAACTACTCAAATTCCTTCGAGGAAAAATTAGGTGAAAATGCACGAAACCAACTTCATGAAAAAAATAGAGATTATAGACGTATTACTAAAGAAGAATATATATCGATTGTCTCTAAGGAATTAAAAGCATTTCTTGCTTGCTTTAAAGATGATAAACCATTTGCGAAAGATAAAAAATCTGTACAAGCTCTTATGAGACAAGCCCAGGAGCATCTTGATAAAGTGTTAACTGCAATTCCGCCTAAAGAATTAGAAGAAGAAGAAAAAATATTTAGAAAAGCTGGGGCAAAATTATGGGAAGCTACAGATATACTTTATTTTGATCCTACTATGGAAGAAGAAGATACACTAGATAAGTTTAATAGTCTATATGACGAGGGTATACAGTTACATAATGAATTTATGGAAAAACTACTTAAAAAGGTTTAGCCTACATTACGAAATTCTAAAGCTTATATAAGAAAACTAGCCACCCCTTAAGAGTGCAGGGGTGGCTTAGTTTGTTATGAATAACTTTGTATTTAATTGTTTAATCTCCCCTTCTGCAAGGGGCTCATAAAATGCATGTTGCAATCCTTGTATGTGCAAGGTTTCTCCTATACATAACAATACTTTACCAGGAAGCAGGTCGAGTAATAGTTCATTATTAATTTTCTTTGCTTGGTTTTCAGTAGAAACATATATAACTAAGACTGTAGGATTGTTTCCTAAATCTTGCATAATAACATCTTTTCCTGACTCTACGAAATCTTTCCATCGAGCAATAATTCGTTTTAAACGATCCTTTTTATCTGTTAATAGGGAGGAGTATACAACGAAATTAAATTTATGATTTACTCCGCCTTGCACTGCAAAACTTAAAGGAGGGGTAAAAACCCCTTTACTAATAGATGGATGCATGATATGCCCTAAAAACGATGGAGCATAACGTAGATGGCAGATTAAATCTATATCGTGCCAATAACGTAGGTGAACATATTTACCGTGATTATCAATTCGTTCTGGAGCAAAGAAGAACATATTTCCCTGCCAGTATTTTAAAAATTTGTAACCATTGTCGGATAACGTATATGTTTCTTCAAAGATCTCCATATCAAAACTCTCCACTTGCCATTTTTCAATTAGACGGTAGTAAAGTAATCCTTGAAGTGCATCATTTATTTTCTTACGTGAATATTTATCCTTAAATAAATATAATAAATGATTAAATCGAACAGATGTATGAACACCAATGAAAGCAAGTACGGTATACTGTTCTTCTGTTAAACGCTGCTTAAACTTAACCAATTCGTCAAAAGAATGGAATACATAGGTTTTATCCAGTTCATGTATTCGATATATTTTAAGTCCCTGTACATCCTCACTTGATAAATGAGGAATAGAAGGGACATAAGTAGGCAATTGTTTCTCTATTGTACGCATAGTCATCCATTAAAATTGGAAAATTGACGAATTAGTTTTTTTACTTTGTCCCTGCGGATAATTTAGGATACGCACTGTACCTTTTCTATTTTTGGCGTCGATATTAAGCAGCTCACATGTAACAATCGTTTGATTTTTCGCATCTTCTACAGTTGGATTGGCAAGATTACGGCTCTTGAGTCCTTTAAACTGAATTCCTGGTGCAACCTCTACGAAAATACCCGCAATAGCGTCTACCCCTACAATTTTACCTACAAATCGGTCACGGCGTTTCTTTAGTTCTAACAATTTTTCAATTGGATCTGTTTCTAGTTTCTTTTTATTTCCTCTAAATTCATAACGGCCATTCTTTTCCCCTACTTTATCGATGATAAGTTCTACAACATCACCAATGACAATATCCTCCGGACGGACGAATGTATAGGACCAGTGTGAGTACCGTACACCTATTGTTACACCGTGTACTTCAACTAAGACTGTTTGTGCAGATGGGATATGTCCTGAAACGGTTCCTGTGTATACCTTGTTGCCCTCTTGCGCTGTCACTTCTTCATATAATCTTTTTTGAAGTGCCAATTCTCCTGCAGTGATAGATACAACAGCAAAGTTGCCTTCCTCCGTTTTTTGGAAGTGTTCAATGATTAAAGGCTTGGTTCTACCAACTAGCCATTGAGGATTTTTAGGAACATTTATACCTGCCTCTGTAATGGGGCAATATGCTGTTGTATGAGTACCAATTTGCATTGTAAGTACTTGTATACGCTCAGACTTTCCGTTTTTAGTTGGGAATAGCTTTTCAGATACGACTGTAATCAAGCCTTTTCCTACAGTACGCTCACGTTTCATACGGGCTAATTCCTCTAGTTCATGATCACGTACTCGCTCAAATTGATTAAAGTTTGTTTCTAGCACTGTGTCACCTTGTAGGTTCTCTGCTTCAAAAGCCATTCCAAGTTCTTCTACAGTTTGAGTGTTTGTCTTATCTTCTGCCATTATATTTTCCTCCTAGAACGTAAAAAAGGACACACCTGTACCGTTGGGATGGTACGTAAGGTGTGTCCTTCACGTAAATTATGGTTTATTTATATAGTTGTTAATACAAATATAATGGTATTTCTACTCAAATGCAAGAATAATTTTAAAATCATAAGTTTGCTATAGGTTAAATCAAAATCTAGAATGCAGCCTTACTAGGGGGACCGCTAGTATTTCGGAAAAAACACGCTAAGAGTATGCATAATTTTATACAATTTTTCGAGTAATTCAGTAACAAACGAGAACCCTAAAACCGCACCAAGATAGGAATGTATAAAAAATTGAATAGATCCATAGAACAAAAAAAAGCGGACTCCCTGTGAGAGTAAGGGCCCGCTTTTTTCCTCTCTACCAATAATGATGCGTTATGTTAACTGTACTTGTATACAATATACAAAACAAAAATACTTTTTTAGATGCAAACACATATAAGATATCTAAAGTTATAGATGAACAAAATGTACTATTGAAGAATATATAAAATATATATCAAATATATATCAAATATAGTACAAGCCTATTCATTACATCCTTAGTAAAAATAAAATTTTATGGCTTTTGGAGGAAAACATATGCCCAAAAAAGTTCTCTTGTTTACAGATTTGGGAATTGATGATGTGTTTGCTATTCTGTACACCTTTTTTCGTAAGGATATCCAACTTGTGGGGATTGTAGCGGATTATGGAAATGTATCGAGAGAGAATGCTATAAAAAATATTAACTATTTGAAGTATATTTCGGGAAGAAAAGAGATACCCGTATTTCTCGGTGCTTCTGTACCTTTAACAGGTATATTGGTTCAATATTTTCCTGAAGTACATGGAAAAGTAGGACTAGGACCTATCATTCCACCTGAAATCCCTTATCCAATTTATCCCATAAATGATATTTACAAAATTATAAACTCAAATTTAGACGATCTTACAATTATCAATTTGGGAAGACTTTCATCATTGGCTACGTCATTTATTTTGAATTTAGAAGCAATGCGGAATGTGAAAGAATACATTTGCATGGGTGGAGCCTTTTTTTACCCCGGAAACGTGACTGCTGTGGCTGAAGCTAACTTTTACGCAGACCCTTATGCAGCAAACTTAATTCTGCAGCATGCGAAGAATTTGACAATTATTCCATTAAACGTCACCCAACACGCGATTGTTACACCTGAAATGGTTCAACAAATTGATGCATTTCACCGGAATACACAAGACCTTGCAGGACTCATCATCAAACCTATGTTAGACTACTACTATAATTTCTACTCTAAATCGAATCCTGGCATAGGAGGAAGCCCTATGCATGATTTTGTAACAATATGGTATTTGTTGAATCCAGATGCAGTTCGTCTGTCAAAAGTGCCCATCAAAGTAATTCCCGATCAAGGAGAAGGATTTGGTCAAAGTATCGCAGACTTTCGTTTTGTGACAAATCCAGGTTATAAAACACATAATATCGCTTTTCAGTTCAATTATGAAAGATTTAAGAGAGATATTATGGAAACATTTTTAAGGAAAAGACTATAGCATATCCTAAGTAAAGATAAAAATACATATTTAAAAAAGAATTATTTATAGTTGGATGTATTGTAGTTGCTATGAGTTTACTAAAATAGAACTTCCTATATCGAGAATTATGGTGCGACAAGAAGTCGCATTCCCACAGGGTAGCTTCTGCTACTAGATTAGATGCAAAGTCTATCTCCATCCGAAACTGCGGACTTGGTAACGGGCTCGTGGGTTGCATGAGGAAATGTGGAAACAGAGAGTCTGTACATGACTCGGAATACCGCTAGGAGAAGACAGGTACGGTGAACGAGAGTGAAGGCTCGTAAGCTTCGTAATCGTTAGCTTGGGATAATGTACAGCTCTACCCAGGTCTTGATAAGAGGAAAGGCATTCTCATAATACTGCCGCGTTGCATCCCGCAACTTATCCGGAGTAAAGAGTCCACCTAACCCTGTCGTATCTGTGGAATGTGAAACTTGGTAAGCCCTATGTCATCTGCGCAAGCAGTAGGATGACTGTAAAGTCAAACGATGTGGCAGAGGGTAAAGGATATAAGAGAAAGCAAAAGCCGCTAGCCGAAAGGAAACAGGAAAGCATAGAAATATGTATAACTGAGCGGATATTGTCGTCCTTACGGACAAACCCATGACAAGCCTGAAAGGGAGCCCACTTCTTATAGGTCTTCAACATGGAAATACATTTGTAAGTTATCTTCTGACGAATAGGAGCGTGCAGTTATGAACACCTCAGAACGAGCGTCGGCGCACGTCTCGTATACAAACTGGAAAGCAGTTCAGATGTATGTGACGAAGTTACGACAAAGAATTTACCGTGCCGAACAGTTACAGCAACAAAGAAAGGTAAGAAAACTTCAACGCTTACTCATGAGAAGCGAAGCAAACTTACTGTTATCAATTAGACGAGTAACACAGCAGAATAAAGGAAAGCGAACAGCAGGTGTTGATGAACATACAGCCTTGAGTCGCAGAGAAAGAAATCTTCTCTATGAGCAACTCAAAAAGTTAAATACGCTACAACACCGACCAAAACCAGCAAAACGTATATACATTGTGAAGAAAAACGGAAAATTGCGACCGTTGGGCATCCCAACTATAAAGGATAGGGTATATCAAAATATAGTGCGAAATGCCCTTGAACCACAGTGGGAAGCCAGATTTGAAGCTATTTCTTACGGGTTTCGTCCTAAGCGAAGTACCCATGATGCCATACGAAGCATTTTCAATAGAATCAACGGGGGCACAAAGAAGAAATGGATATTTGAAGGAGATTTTCAGGGCTGTTTTGATCATCTCAACCATGAGTGGATACTCAAACAAACTTCTTACTTCCCCGGAAGAAAACTATTGAAGCGATGGCTCAAGATGGGATACATGGAGCAAAGCTTTTTCGCGGAAACGCAAGAAGGTACTCCGCAAGGAGGAATTATCTCGCCACTTCTCGCTAACATTGCCCTTCATGGAATGGAAGAAACCTTGGGAATTACTTACAAGAAAAACTATAAAGCTAATGATAGTTATATTATGAATCCTGCTTGCAAATTTACCCTTATCCGTTACGCAGATGATTTTGTGGTCTTAACGGAGACAAAAGAACAAGCACTCTCTGTATATATGAGACTTCGTCCCTACTTAAAGGACAGGGGATTGGAATTAAGCCCTGAAAAGACGAAGGTTACACATATTGAGGAAGGATTTGAGTTCCTAGGATTCTTGATTCGGCAGTACCAAACTGAACAGGGGAATAAACTGTTCATCAAACCAAGTAAGGGCAGTAGACAGAAAGCGAAGAAGAAAATTGGAGATACTTTACGTGTCATGAGGGGTCAACCCATCGGAGAAATCATCCGAGTGCTTAATCCTATTATCAGAGGATACGGGCAATACTGGAAACATGTCGTTTCTAAGAAAATCTTTGGTACAATGGATAGCTATATCTATTGGAGAATCGGCAAACATCTTCGACAGCTCCATCCAAAGAAGTCGTGGAAATGGATATATGCAAGATATTACAGGCATCCACATCATGGTGGAAATGCTTGGACACCAACCTGCCCGAAAACAAATATCCAACTCTTACATATGTCATGGATTAAGATTGAGAGACACAACATGGTGAAATTCAAAAATAGTCCTGATGACCCAACATTGAAAGAATACTGGGAAAAAAGAGACCGTAAGGTATTTGATACGGAAAACACGATGGATAGAATGAAGCTGGCTAGAAAACAAGGTTACCGCTGCGCTATCTGCAAAACTCCACTACAAAACGGGGAAAAGGTAGTCGTAAAAGACATGCCTGTTCCGCAACACCTCATATTGTCTAATTTAAACTTAAAATTAGTTCACTTACCTTGCCTATACTAAAGGGACTGAAATCGGATAAAAAGAAGGCTTGAGCCGTATGATGGGAAACTGTCACGTACGGTTCTGAGGGGAGTTGGGGGCAGCGATGCCCCCCGCTTACCCGACTAAATAAGCTGCCTATATGGGCAGCTTATTTTATTTTTGGCTTAGCGTGGTTTTTTCCGAAATGCTGGCTATACCAATACTAGATTTAATTTAAGATTTACAAACTATTAATCAAAGAAATTATTCAATTCCTTACTCATTACGTTCGATGTTTTGGGCTTTGGTTTCTCATTTTTATTAAGCAGCGACTGCGTAGTATTATTCTTATTTTTTTGATGAGATTTTAAGTGCTCTTGGCGTTCTTTATAACTCATAGGTTTATATTCTGGTTGCTTCTCATCATTTTTCGAATGCTCTTCTCTATTTTTTTCTAAGTTTTCTTGTACCGTAATACTAATAGATTCGTAAACTTTTGCTACATCTTCATCTAGCTTGTTTTCTTCGATATGATTAAGCGTTTCTTCAATTGGAACCGTGTTGATTTCTACATGTGTTTCTTCTAGCTCTGTTATTGTAACGGGAAGTGAAGTAGATTCTATACTTGTTTCTGCAGTTCCTATCATTGTAACGGGAAGTCCATCAGATGGGAATTCTTCAAACAATGGTTCGGTCTCAACAGGAATCACGGAATGAATAATGGAATCTTTATTCCAATCTTGCTCTAACATAGTAATAGATAATTCTTTGTTTAGTTCTGCTACCTCCATGTTTATTTCATAGCATTCTTCCATAGGAGGTAATGCTATATCTATGGTTTCTTTAATATCTTCTTTCACGGCCGGTTCTTTTATTTCAGAGCTTATACTTTCTACATGTGTTTCTTCTGCTATAACAGGCAGTTCACCATTTCGTTGTAAGGCATCTATTAATCTCGATGCACGTGTATAACTAATTTTAAACGTGTCTTGTAGTACAGATATAGAGATACTTCCCGATTCCTTCACAAAACTTAAAACATCTTCGTATAGAATATCCTTAAAGGAGCTAGTTTCCTCTTGTTCGATTTCTTCGCCTTCAATTGGAATTGCTACTTCCGGTGAAATAGTATTGTCAGGTGAATGAGTAGTAATAACACTTGTTTCTTCTGATGTACTACTATTATTTGAAATTAATACTTTACGAGGACCATCCCCTGTGTAAGAACTTACAACTAGATTTTGTTCTAACTTCTCAATATATTGCATAGATTTCATATAGCTAATCTTGAATTTTCTTTGCAGAAGAGATGGCGAGACTTGTTGTGATTCGATAATAAATTCCTTAATATCTTCATACAACTTATTTTCAACTTCATCATCAACATTCCCCTGCTGGTTCATTGCTGCAGGATCATTAGATAAGGTTTCATTTTGAGACTTTTGTCCCTTATAATCCTCCAATGATACAATGTGTTGATGCTCCTCGTTTGTTTCTATGGAGTTATTCTGTTCAATCTCACCTTCTTGTATAGGTGGTAATGGTTGTATTTTCTTCATGTTTTCTGCATCTACATGCTTCATAGGATTAGCTTTTTCTATAGATTCATTAATAAGGCGAAGACGCTCATTTTCCCAATATTCACCTGTTTTTGTATCTACTTGAATAATTGCTTGGGCAAATTCTTCTTTTGGTACAAAGTTACTTGTGATTTGTTGTACAGGTTGCACATGATTATCTTGTACGATACGAGCAGCACAGATGAATGCCCCTTGTGCCATGATATCTCCTGGTGACATAACAACTTCTTTCGTTTTTTGATAGGTTGATCCTAGTCGACTAACTGGATTCTCTTGCATAGGAGAAATGCCCTGTTCGGATTCTGCCTCTTTAAATTCCTCTTTCTCACCAAACATGTCAGAGAAAATTTTTGCATCATATGGTGTTACATCTCCAAATATCATTTTGTTACGGAATGAACCTAGTAAAGTAAACATGTATTGCTCTGTGAAGTCGAGAGCTAATTGCGATAGTGTTTGGCTAGCGATTGTTAAAATTACTTTATATTTACGAGATTGTGCAGGGAATTCTTTAAACGGCCGCACAACGTAATCCGGAAACTCATCGACAATAATATGATGGTAAGGTGAGACGTTTGGATCTCTACGGAATACTGCATTTTGCATACTTAACAATACAAATTTTCCTAATACGTTTGAAAGGTCTGCTAATTCTCCTTTTGCCGTATTGACTAACAAAATCCCACCCTGCTCTAAATGAACATCGAAATCAAAATCGGATTTTCCAAATAAAACACGTCGTATTAAAACGTTTGAAGCTAAATCTTTTAATATGTTGCGTAAACCTTTTACATATTCTTCTTCTCTGTCATAATGCATCGGTTGTCCGCGGTATTTTCCCGATTTATAAACGGCTGGTTCACCTTGAAAATCCAGCTTTTCACGAATGGTATTATCAAACCATTCGTCTATACCTTTTATAATTTTATATTCATTTTTTTGGTCACGTGAAGCTGCTCCACTTTGAACAAAATCATATAACTTTTCGACCTGTACCTTTAATAGCTTATGCATTCGGTGAACACGTTCTACATCGTCATACATCTCAATCAAATCGTCGAAGGTAACATCTTTTTGTGGGTTGTGAAGCTTTAATAAATAGATATGTTGTTTAAGGTGGTTACGCTGCGCTTGTTCAAAGAATGCATTGTTAGATTCAGACAAACCTTGAATAACCATTGCGAAAACTTCTGCTACTTTATCTACTGGTCCTCGCAGAATGTTTATATTTTTGGTATCAGGATTAGTTGGATCAATGTAGTAAACTGCACTTTCAGGTATTTTATGTGCTTGCACTAACTTAAAAACCTTTTGGCATAAATCATTACTCGGTTCGATAACAGTCACACCATTTAAAAATGTTCCTTTTACTTCTTCTGTATGATAATCCTTCTTTTTAAAGACATTTATGAACTTATTGATAAAACGCGCCATCCAATGTAAATCTTGATTAATCATGGGAATAATTAAACTAGATGTTTTACCAGAACCAATAGGACCAATAATAATACAATTTAACGTTCTATCTTTCCCCTTAATACGAACCATCTCTTTATGCTCAATATGCGGTCCAATTTCTACATCAGGATATATTTGTTCTTCTTGGCTATTAAACCATTTTTGTAATTTGTGATTTTTATATTCGTATTTTTGTACCCACTTTAATATCTCTTCTCGGTAGCGAACAATATGCCCACTATACCAAAGTGTAAACAAAATCATAAATACTGTTGGTAAAAATACAAAAATCATAGTGAGTGTGTGAAAATTACCTGTTAAGACATGACCTAAGGCTTCATACTCACCAAAATTAAGATGTTTTGATTTATCCGCTAGATAAGGAATAACCTTTGCATGGATCGGAGCAGTTGCAAACCATAAAAATTGAATATCAACCGCAAAGTGGGAAGCAACCAAGATTATTAGTTTCCCATTATTTATATGTAAAGCTGGAATACGGCTGTAAAACCTAAAGCTAAACTCTCCTAATAGTAAAGAAAAGAACATTAAAATAAGCGGTACATATGTAATTTCTATAGGATAAGACGGTGGTTCAAATGCATAGTAGAGTAACTTGATGTAGTTTACTAAACCGAATCCAAATGAAAGAATAAATCCGCTAATTAAGCCGATTGTAGTAAATAACGGTAATCGTTGTTTAAATGTCTCCATATAGGCTCACCTACTTCTTACAGATATAGTTGAGCTTTATGTTTAAACTGGAATCGATTATTGAATTCTGGTTGGAATAGTTCCTTTGATTTTTCGAGAAAGAATTTTGCTGCATCTTCAGTTTGTTTTAAATATAAATCAATACTCTCTCTTTCACAGAGTTGATTGTATTCTTCTTGAGAAAGTACCGCGATATTTACCTCAATCTTTTTATCCGTTGCCGTTTCAATTATGACATCGTACCAATAGAAATTTGGTTTCCCTGGAATTTGGATATCTTGTAGAGAAACACTAAACGTTGCCCCCTCTTCTGTAATATGATTAAGGACTAGTTCCGGGTTTTTAAATGCTTCTCTAGCAGAGAGCACTCCCCCAGTAGTAGTAGTTGCATATTGTAAATCCATTTTGATTTTCCACCTTTCTCCATATAAAAAAAGGCAAGCGACACCCACTGTAAAAACAGCGTGTGTCGCTTGCCTTAATTTCATATGTTCTGATTTGATTGTAGTTTTTTGTGTTTAGTTCAAACGTAATTCTATCACCTTAAATAATAAAAATCAATAAAATTGTATAAAAGTATATAAAAAATTAACGATTAATATAATTCAACAAGCTTGCGTCTTTTCGGATGTATGTTATTTGCAGTACGTGCCATGATCTGTTCATCCGCATCGATAGTAACACCTTCATTTTGGAGGGATAGCAGTAATACGTTGTCATACGTGTCCATTAAAAGTATATCTCTAGCCTTTTTGCGCTTTGGATAAATCACAACAAGCGGCACCCCTTCATCACCTTCTCTTCTTGAAAACACAACATCGTCTAATCTAGCAATCATTCGGTAATCATTTTCATTCCCAAAAATAAAGAAGAAATCTTGCATTACATCTTTATCTCTCTTATACGTTCGTCTAAGACCACCATCTATTTTCTCTTTAAATGTTTGAACTGTTTCAACAAATGCATAGCGCCAATCAGCATCTCCTACTGTACGTTTAGATAAAGGTAAGAGAATATCTTGTTCAAAGTTTTGATTATCATCTATTCCTAGAAGAATATCTGAAATAACATCTCCAGCTTCTTTCAAAGAGCAGATGTGCATATTTAGGTTTGGTAGATTCATTAAATGTTCATGATATTCTCGCATAGAAAATAAGAGATTCTTCATACGTACGTATGGAGGTTCTGCATCTTCTGCAAGGAACATCGACTTGTCATACATAACAAAAACAACAGTTATATTTTTAGTGTTTTTTTGTGCATATTCAATATACTTCCCCACCTTTTCAACTAAGGTAGCATTGGTTTCTTTGCACATATCCATTTCAATGTAAATATTTTTGTCTTTATATGAAATGTGTTCATCAGGAATTAGAAGTAACCCTGCATCTTCAATTTCTGTTTTCTTTTGTTTTTGATGATATGAGCGAATATCTAACTCGCATAATAATTTATTCGTATTGGTCTTTTTCGACACTTCCAAAAGTGTGCGTACTAATATTTCTCTTGAGCAGAGTGTATGTAGTGAGATTGAAGAAGAATATCTACGTTTTGAAGATCCTGCAGGAATCCTTCCTAATTCTTGAAGGTAATCAACCATTCTATCTTTTAAGGAGAATGTCGCACGTCTGGTTATACTATCATCTCTTTTATCAATTTTTTTAGTCAAGATAGCACCGTATTTTGAAAAACGATTAAGTTTCGTAAACACACTATCCTCAGAAAAATCTCTACCCTCAAATGCACTATAAAGCTGAGTAATTTGTCGTGTAGTAAGATACCTTTTGTAATATAAAAATGTAAATACAAATATATCGGCCTCTTTTAAACGAAAAGATTTCTGTGTACCTTTGCTTGTATATTTATACGTTTTACTTTTCATTATATGCAACTCCATAACTCGAATGTATTTTCAATAAATAACAACCATTTCTATATATCTTATTACAGCAAAATTTAGTTGTAAATTATTAAAAGTTTAAGCTGAATTTGCTTTAATCTAGATACTAAAACTTGTACGCTGAAGTTTGGATTACTTCTCTTCCTAAAAATTAGCTAGAAACATTGATTTATATAGTCTTTCAGTTCTTTTAAAATTGTTCGGACGGAAGACATGTTTTAACCGAACAATTTTTTAAAGGTTCAAGTATTGGAATAAAATCGTTAGGACGGCCTAACAATTTATTTAAACAATTACATTATATAAAGACATGTTACACATACAGAAAATATAATAGATTAATCACTTGTGCATTGTAGTTTCTTTTTGCTATTGAAATAGAAAAAGACCGACAAAATTATATTTGTCGGTCTATTGTTTAGAATGATAATTTCTTCTTTGCTGGTTGTGAATCGTCAGCAACTTCTACTTCAGGTTCAGCACCAAAATTTAATTTTTTCTTTTTAGGTTTTTCTTCTTGTACTGAATCATCAAATGCAAAAAGTTTATTTAAAACAGCATTGGATTTCTTTGAATTAGCTTGCTCACGTTCTTCTTTAATTCTCGTAATCTCATCAATAATATCACTAACACGTTTTGGTAATGGAAGTCCTGCAACAACTGAATAGAATTTTACTATATCCTCTTCTTTTTTTGTTGTATGTTTATTAACGTATGGAGCTATAGGACGTTCATCTACATATGGAGTTCTTTCTTTTAAGAAGTTTTCCATTTGATTAAGGAATGAGAAGTTGTATAATCGCCCTGCTCGCAGCGGTGATGTAACGATAGATAGCGCGCTTTTTTTAGCACTTTCTAGCTCTTCTCTTTCTGTATCGTATAAAACGCCTTTTTCTAGTGCGTTACCTAATTGAGTCAAGTAACCTAGCGGGTTTTCAGTGTCTAATTGATTTGATTTTAGTTCTAATTTTGCTAATGATAAAACGCCTGGTGTATTAATTACTTGAGCAAATTCACTCGCATCAAAATGTGTATCTGAAAACGGTGTAAATGATGAAGTAACTAGGTTAATCTCATGTAATGCATCAGCAATATATTTGTTACTATAGCTAGTATATTCGTTTGCTAAAGCACTTGGATTTTCCTCTTCAAATTTTCTATATAGTTTAGCGTTATCTATTAATACAATTGAGCCAAAAGCTTCTTGGTTCATAGCAATACTACGAATGCGTGAAGTTGCGTTTTCTAATACTTTTAAAGCCTCAGCATCACGTGGTAAAGTCAGTAACAATCCAAAATTGTAATCATGTTCATAGAGCATTTCAATAGCCTTTAATAGAGCACCAGTTCCTGTTCCTCCACCTAGACCACACGTAATCCAAATAAAATCACGATCTTCAAATTCCTGTTTTACCGCTTCGAAAATCTTTGTTTCATGCTTTACAAATGCTTCCTCTCCAACCTGTGGATTACGAGCTGCACCTTGTTCATATCCTTCTAACTGTATTTTACGGACGTTCCCTGTGTTTTTAATCTCAATTTTATTAAAATCTTGACTATTTGTATTAACAAGAATCGCACGATATGGGTATTTGTTATTTTTAATTTGTGTTTCTTTATTTGCGCACTCTGCTGCGATTGCACATCCACCCATACCTAGTCCTAAGAATCCAAATTTCAAACTAATATTTCCTTGGCTTTCGATTTCTGAAAAATTGCCTGCCATATGTATATCCTCCTCAAATATATATTTTAGTTGTTTTTCTCAACTCGTTTTTCCAGTTCCTTAATTAAAACATTTCCTAGATCTGTTACGTCATAAATTCGAACACGTCCTATTGCTTTGAAAGATATTAACCCTGCTCCTTCAAGTCTTGCAGTCATAATATCTAAAGCATATCGCGATGGAAGTATTTTTTTACCCTCATAATCTTTTTCATTCTCAATTTGATAGTCTTTATGATATTGGTTGATATAATCCCATAACTTTTCTTTGTTCATTGCGCCCTCGGCGTATAGCACACGTAAAGCCCAAATCCCATCATTTAAATTCTCACAAAGCACATCAATAATTTCACTACTACTCATTGATATATTAGACAATAATTTCACACCACCTTTAATAAATAATAAATTTTATCTATAGGTACAAAAAGACAAGATAATTATACGGAATTTAATACCGTTATAAAAGCCGTAAATACTTCGGTATATATTTCCGAAGTATTGTATGTACTAACTATAATACATCTACGGATGATAATCAAGAATCTTATTAAATCAATACTTTAAATACTTCCGTAATAATTACCGTAATTAATATTTTAATTGTTACGCATTTATTACGGTAATAAACACTGTAATGAATACGTAATGATTATAAAAGATGCATTTTAATAAGTGAAAATCCATGTAAAATTTTTAGTTCAGTTCACAGAATTTTAAGGTGATTTTGTACATAATCAAGTGTTAATCACGCTCACCCGACTAATCACCGCTCGATAACATAGGTATTATTGGTATGCAGCTAAATAAATGAGCAGTGAATGATTGAGTGATCAGGTATAAAAGTCCATGATATTTTATGTAATCTACAAAGGGGTTCTTTTAGTTTCTATAGAATTTTTATATAATGTATTATAGGACAGGCATCATATAGTTAGGTGGTGAGCAAATGATTGATGAACAGTTAAGCGATGGTTATTATCGCGTATCTGAAGTAGCAACCATGCTTGATATTCCTGAAAGTACTCTTCGTAGATGGTTGAATGATTTCGATGAGTACTTGAACATAAAAAAAGAACGCCAACTTAAATATGTTCATGAGGATAGTATTGATACAGTAAAAAAGATTAAACATTATTATTCTGAGTCAAAGAAAAAGCACGAAATTGTTGGGCTTTTAGATATGGATCCGACGGTTATTCGCAATGTTTATGCTGAAGATGTTGACGGTGATGGTGAACCAAAAGAAACATCACTAGTTAAAGCACAACAGGTCAATCCAGACTTTATAGAAGCTTTGACGGAAAAAATTACTGAGGAAGTTACAGCTAAAGTGACTGAAGAATTAACAAAACAAAATATGGAATTCTTCGCTGCGGTGGCTAAACAAAGTCAGGATAATTTCGATAGAATCAATAAGCGATTAGAGGAACGTGACGAAAAGTTAATGAGTACTATACGATTAATTCAAGAACAAAAAAGTGCTAATGCTCAGCGACAAGAGAATACTGAACAAAAAGGCGGCTTTTTCTCTAAGCTTTTTGGAAAAAAATAAAAAGGCTATCATTTGATAGCCTTTTTATTTTGCTTATTCTTAATATCATTTCAAAAGCTTAGTTCATTGATTATCAATATGATTCATTCACAGCTATTGTTTTAAACTTATAATAATCATAGAACTTAGGTTTATTTTGCTATACAAAGAGTTTTCTAATTCTATTTCTTCCAATCTGTGAACTACCCGCCACTTAACGTCCTAATGGACTGTTTGAAGTGGTGGCTTCTCGGTTAGTCGTTACTTTTGATAGCTAACGAATTTGTCCTAAGACAACCGAGCTAACCCCCTCGTTCCAAGGGTTATTTTATTGCTATCTATGCCAACGCTAATAGGCGTATTGCTTCATTTTTGATATTGATAGCTGCGTTATAATCTCTATCAAGATTTACACCACATATACAAGAATATACTCGCTCAGACAATGACATGTTTTTCACATTTCCACAACTGCTACATGTTTTTGTGGAAGGAAACCATTTGTCTATTTTCATAAGTTGTTTGCCTTGTTCGTGTAGTTTATAAGCTAAAAAAGAAGTGAACATACCCCAAGCATTATCAGCGACGCTTTTTCCAAAATGAAGTGCTTGCGACATGCCTTTCATATTTAGATCTTCAATAGCTACAACATCAAAATGAGTAGCTAACTCTTTAGACTTATGATGAAGGAAGTTCTTACGTTGGTTCGCTACTTTTTCATGTAACTTAGCTACACGGATACGTTGTTTATTCCAACGAATAGAACCTTTTGTTCTTCTTGATAATACTCGTTGTGCCTTTGCTAATCGGTCTAACATTTCACGATAGAACTTAGGATAATTGGCTCTCTCATCCTCAGAACTAACGTATAATCGATCCATCGCAAAGTCTAATCCAACAACTGTTTCTACTTCATTTTGTACAATCTCTTTTTCGTATTCAGTCAAGATAGACACATAGTATTTACCAGTAGGTGTCATAGAAATCGTACATGACTTGATTACATGGTCTTGTGGTATTTCTCTATGCTGCTTGATACGTACCATTTTCAGTTTTGGCAATTTAATATGACCGTTAAGCAACATAATATTTCCGTTCACTACATTCGTTGTATAAGACTTTCTGTCTTTTTTGCTTTTGAATGTTGGGAAGTCATTTTGACCACGAAAGAAATTCTTATAGGCAGTTTGCAAGTTTAGTTGAGCATTTGCCAGTGCTAATGAATCAACTTCTTTTAACCACTCAAATTCTGCTTTGTATTTCGCAGGAGTGGGAAGCTTTTGTTTCTTTAGTTGTTCCTTATCATCTTTGTGTTTTTCATACGCTTCTTTCCGTTCGGCTAACATTCTGTTATACACGAAACGTACACAACCGAAGGTTTTACGCATAAGATGTGCTTGGTCTCCTGTTGGATACAAACGGAATTTATATGCTTTATTATGCTTTGTCATATCATTTCACCTCACTTTTCACTTTGATTTTCAATATATTTTTTTACTACGTCTATTGATGAACCACCAGTAGTTAGTAAGCAAAAACCTCTTGACCAAAACATCTCTTTCAATAGTTTCATACTACTTAATTAGTAGTATGAAACTATTTTTATATTAATCATAAAAAAAACAGTTTATTCTTATTCAAAACTTACACCTTCACTCGATCACTCAACCATTCGCTAATCATTCATTCTAAAATAGTAATATGATTGACCGGTGATTAATTGACTGATTACAATTAGGTTTAATGCAATGAAATCAACCGTTCAATCACCACTCAACCTACATACGAAAATAACAGTATTTACACACAAGTGACTGGTGATTAGTTGGGTGATTTAAGGTGT
The DNA here is from genome assembly GCF_024296885.1 of Bacillus paranthracis. Lineage (NCBI taxonomy): Bacteria > Bacillati > Bacillota > Bacilli > Caryophanales > Bacillaceae > Bacillus > Bacillus paranthracis. The sequence continues at coordinate 248,916 of NZ_CP101136.1, read as the reverse complement.
GGATAATGAAAAATGTGCCATTAATGCGCTTTATCGATGATATTTTGTTAATTGAGCGACAATCAGGCGGTTGATCAGAGGCTGTTTAAGTTGTTCTTACTTATTGTGAATTGACTTTTGATTGAGCGGCGCTCAACGAGGTGTTTGAGTGGTGGTTATTTATACATAGTCATTTAGCAAAGGTCATACTTTTGAAAAAATCACCTTGCAACCATGGGAAAAACTATATATGATGTAGTTACTTTATATTTTTGTATTTTTTTAGATACAAATTTATTAATAATAAAATATTTATATAATAAAAAATAAAATATAAAAAAGCAAAAAAAGGTTCATCAGCCCAATGAAATAGCGCCAACTACTTCATTGTGGTACACCGCACAAAAATCCCAAAAGAAATTTTCAATCGACCGCGGTAAACAAAGCCAATAAACCTTTTTATTTTGCATGAAATTATAAGATAATTTTACTGTATCTTATGTATTTGTGCAACTTAAAAAGGGGATTTCTTGCGTAATTTTAGGCATTGTTTACCGTTGTTATACAAGTATTACTCTTTTAAGAGAGTAGTATTTTTGTATCCGTGGTATGACAGTGCCTTTTTCTGCTCTTTCGAAAGGAGTTAGCAACATTATGCATACGCAAATGGCTTTTTCCCAACAGAACTTTAAAGTTCATGGGGTTAAATTTTTTGATGGACTATTAAACATCGTAAAACTAGAAAATGAAAGAAAAGAGTTACCATCTTCAGCTTTAGCTACTTACATCTTGCTTCACTTTGAATGCAATGATATAGGAATGCTACCACGTGAATTTCAAATAATGGATCTTGCTAAGAAAAGTGGGATTCCCTACACAACAATTTATACAGGGTTTCAAGTTTGTTTGGAGCGTAGACTCGTAAAAGAAACACCTGTTGGAAATCGTACTGTATATGAAATTGTAGATTATGCGTTGTATAACCACACTACTGCAGAAACTGCAAAGATGACAGGCATATCGCTATCGTATTTCCGTATTCCATTTCACCTAATTCAAACAACGATAATGAGTAGTCTAGTAAAGGCTCGTGATAATAGAGGGATTATATTCCTTTTAGATTTAATCAATACTTTTTCAAGAAAAGTAGGTATGGAACATTATAAACATAAAATTGAGGAGTTTCAGATTACAAGAAAGATGTCTTCCTTAAAAAGGAGATTAAATCGTAATGCAAAGAAAGTAAGACACTACATAGAAATTATTAACCCCATCGTGCAATTTACTGCAATCGATTCTAAAGAGAAGAAATCTAATGAAACAAGAATTACTAGTGCAAGGAAACAGGTAAAACAAATCATCATTGAGAAGTTCAACGTTGTATTTTCTTCAAACTGCGTAATTGAGAATGATAAAAAAGAATTACATAGACCAGTAGCGAAGTGCAGAAAAGAAGCGGTGTCTCGTTTGAAACATATGGGACAGGCGTTACGTAAAAAAGATAAAGAAAATATAATGACTGCATTTAGACAAGAAATTGTTGATATCGCAATCTATTTACCGACGAAACAAAAACAAAGTGAATTATTAATTTACGCAATGACTTATGCATTAGATCAAGTGGAAAGTTGTTTGAAAGAGCAAGAAATATTCTCTATTCCAGCATTTATGCGTGTAAAGTTTAGAGAGTCCTGGATAGGTTTTAAGGAAAAAAACTTGTCTACAGGGAAAAAACACGATGCAATGATAAATTATCATAAGAAGAATGGTGTTTATCCGGAATTTATGTGATTTTAAAAAAATATATATGGAAACCCTTGTTAAAAAGTTACTTAAAAGCAAGGGTTATTTGGCATGTTCTTTAATTTGAAGACATGCTTTTTTATTTAGGAAAATATATCTATTAGCATTTTTACGGAAGCATATAATTGATTTACGTTATGTTTGGTTACGACTCGGTATGTTCATAATTCGATTCAATACTTGTGGTTATCTTAGTAATATGATTCTAACCTTGTGAATTCTTAGTAATATGGTATTTAACTTCTTAATTTGTGATTTCTATGATGTAGAGCTTGTATGTAATGGGGATATTACGATAGTGAATTTAGCTTAATATCCAGGAACGTATGTAATACAAGGCTTTAGAGGTGTTTGCTGAATCTCTTTATAATTAATGATTGAGTTTAGTTATATATATTTCTTGTTGTTTTTATATAAAATACTTGGATTATTTATATTTAATTACTTGTATTTTTTTAAATTAAATACATAGAAAAATAGAAAGAAGGAATAAATATAAGTTTACAAGGAGGTAATTAATCTATTGACTTTTAAAATTCATAGAGGTATTCTTATACGTGAACTACAATTAACTAAGAGAAATATACAAATTAATAGATTTAATTTCTAGCTAAACGGACACACCGAAGGCACATAACCTGCCATCGGTGTGTCTTTTTTTTGTATAAATAACAATAAAAAGGGAGAATTTGAAGCTATGAACGAAATTGTGAACATGAGTAAAGAACGATTTACAAAGTATTGTGAGGAGAATGCAGCATTTGAAGAGGATATTAGTCGCATTATTAATCACTACTTTTTATTACTAGGGAATAAGGCAAATATCTTACAGGAAAGAGAATTTAATAACGAAATTGAAGAAAAAACGTTTAAAAATAATGTGAAACGTTTTGAAACTCTATTCCCTGCAGCTGTTAAAAATGCATTTTTAAAAGGATATCAATTATGCCTTGAGTTTATAAATCATCCTGAAACGCAAATTCCTGAGAATCTATATACTGATCCGAATTTTATAAAAGATATTCCTTTTGCCTTAGCAAATGCATCTGAATATGAATTGTACGAAATCATTCGTACAGATGAAACACAGGAATTTAGTGTATTTGCTATACGAACATATGAAGGGATTCGTCCATTGTTAGAACAAGTATTTTGCGAAGTTGCATTCACTGGTGCTGAATATGCTTTTGAACATGAGCGAATGGAAAAAGGACTTGAATTAAAGAAAGGTAATAGTACCTCGTTAACCAAAGTTCCTGTAGATCGTCTTTTCGCGATTACGCCTTCTGTTAATGGAGTTGTTGTACATGCGGAAGAACATTGCGAGATTTGGAATTTAAATTGGAATAGCAAAGTAACAATTAATGATCCTTTTATTGAGCTTGCTGAGGTTACGTTTATTCATCAAACAAAAGATATGATTCAAAAAAATATTGAAGATGGTGTTTTATACTACAGCATTCTTTATCTTGGTACACCTTTACATGAGATACAAGATCGATTAGAAATACGAGTAAAGCTAAATTCTGATTTTGGAGCTCCACGTACAATGGAACAAGTTGAAATTGAGTATATTTTGAATGAGATTATTGGGAAGGTTCATCTTGAGGCACAAATTCCAATTGAAAACATGATTTTAATCCAACGTTAGATTTTGTAGGAGGTTAACTATGGTGAAAAAAATCGTTTTAGCTATTAGTGATACTGTATATACGGCATATTTACGTGAGGATTTTATTGGTGCGGGATTTGAAGTAGCTGATAGTGATGTGATGCATATCAAGTATCTAGATGAAATTCTAGATACAGAACAGCCCGATATTCTATGTATTAATGACAAACGATTAAATATTGATGCGGGACATGAAGAGAAACGTGAATTGATTATCTTACAGAAACTAAGAGATATTCGCTTTAATCGAGATATTCGTATTGTGGTATTTACAGAGCGTGAAAATGATGATGAGTTTTTGGCGAAACTGATTTATCTAGGTATCTATGACATTTTTAACTCTCGTAGAATTGATATTGATAATAAAGTTATCCCGCAGCTGCTACAGGAGTCGGATATTAAAAATGTAGCAGAAATTGTAGGCGCAAGTCAGGCACCACAACAAACAAAGTTACCCGAAGTTCCTGTTGATGAGGAAGAAGAGGAAGTATCAAGTGAATTAGAGGAAGGTGGCAACAATGAAGCTTCCTCTAACTCCAAGAAACTATTTAAAAACAATCAAAAGCGTAAGTCTGTTCCAGGTGAGTCACAAAAAGCACCTATTATAAAAAAACAATATAAATTGGCTTTTGAGCCGGTATATGAAAAACAAATAGGTATTGCTATTCCGAGAAGAACAATTGTTGTGGCCAGCATGAACAAAAGAAGTGGTGCAACTTTTGTTTCACATCTTTTAGCTGCTTACTTAAATGAACTACAGATTGATGTGAACTATATAGAGAATCTATATGATGATGGATATACGTATCCTTTATTAAAGGGATATACAGAAGCACCAGAAAACTATCGTAGTGAATTTATGTTACAGCGATATAAGGAGATGCTACAGAAGGAATCTGATATATTATCAATTCCAAAATGGAAGCAAGGAAGAATAAATTATATCGTAAAGAATCCTATAGTGGACCAAGAGCTGAAAAACGAAACAGAGCAGGACTTTGACCATTTTATTAAGGTATTATTGGCTAACCAAGAAGCGCCTATATCTATTATTGATGCGGGGTACGATTGGGATAAAGATTTATACCATGAAATATGTGAAATGGCAGATTTTATTTTCTTTGTAGCAGAACCAGATCTGCATCAATTGTTAAAGATAGCGCATCCTCTTACACAAAAGGAGAGAAAACTTGTTTCTTACTTAGTTTTAGAGAAAACGAGAATTATTGGGAATAAGTTTTCTACTGCACTTTTAAAGCATGAAGTAGTAGAAGAATGTTTTGGCGATAAGGTATTAACTGCTTTAGCACCATATGAGATAGAGGATGTATTTGAATCTCAATTAAAAAGTAGTACGTTACTATCTAGTCGGAACTATTATAAAGAGCTTGAAGGAATAATGAAGGAAATAGCAGAGTTATTGCTGCCAAACCAATTGTTGAATCAAAAGAAAAGTTCTATTTTAAGTGGATTTCGATTTCGGAAGTCTGAAAATTAAGGAGGGGTGAAGAAAGATGCAAAAAATAATAATAGGGGCTGCCTCACTATTATTATTTGTTGGTTGTTTATTTTTAATGACAGATATGATTATTGGAGATACAACACACACAGATAATAAGTCTGCATCAGAACGTGCTGGAAGTACAGCGATGGATAAAGCCGTAAAAGTAGGTGTTTTACGAGCACAAGAAGAAATCGCTATTGAACCAGATATCGCAAAGAAAGAATTTGAAAAGTCTTATAAACAAAATGCAACATTTAAGGATCCGGCATCAAAACGAGAGTTTTCTGTACATGCTGTACATGAGCAACCTGCAATGATTGCGGTTGAAGGAGAGGCGGAAGCTGCTAGTTATACGAAACAATTTGATGAAAAGAAAGGCAGCATTAAGAGTAACGCAAAACACATATTTATTTATGAAGCAGATTCTGACAACAAGAAAGCTGGAGGAAACGTGAAATAAATAAGAAAAAGTAGGTGTGTAAGAAATGCAAAATACAGTAACAACAGCGCTTTTTCTAACGCTTTCTTTATTATTGATAACTCTTATACCAGAAGGTGTACTGTATGGAATGCAGTTAGTAAAGGCGCATGATTTTGCTTCTAGTACAGTAGAGTTAGCAGAACAAACAGGTGGTTTTCAGTACACATATGAAGGAAAAAACGTAAATCTAATTCCTGATATAGAGAAGAAAATGAAAGAGCAGAATATGGATGGATGGAAATATGAATATACTAAAGGGCGCGTAGATCATAATCAGCCATTAAATTTTAAAATAAAAGCTGAACATCACTTCTTTATTTTTAAAATGATAGGGATTGATAGTGTGAAAGCACCCATATGGGCTAACAAAGATGGAATGGGACAAATCTATTTCCGTTGAAAATATCAATATGTATAAAAAGAGGTAAAAACTATACTGAAAAGTGTAGTTTTTTTACTAGAAATATATATTTATAAATAAATATATAAAAATACTTTACAAGCCTATTTCTATATGGTAATATTTCCCATATAGAACAACAGTTATAAAAATGCTAATTTATCGTTTTAGCCAAGAAGACTCCTTATTCAAGGAGCGTGAAGGGTCACAGCCCAGTGAGTAGGTGGGGGATGAATTGGCTTCGAACAAGGAATGGCAGGAAGCCATCTTAATTGTTCGATATACATAAAGAGTTACTTCTTTATCCATCAAATATACGTTTGGTTTATGATAGTCATATACCAAAATGGAGGTGAATCAAATGATAATTAATAAGGCCTTTAAGTTTCGTATCTATCCAAATCAAGCACAAGCAATTCTAATTAATAAAACAATAGGTTGTTCTCGCTTTGTATTCAATCATTTCTTATCTCTATGGGATCACGCATATAAAGAAACTGGAAAAGGTTTAACATATGGTACATGCTCTGCCAAACTTCCTGCCATGAAAAAAGAGTTTATTTGGCTAAAAGAAGTAGATAGTATTGCGATTCAATCTTCTGTTCGTAACCTTGCGGATGCGTATACACGTTTTTTTAAGAAACAAAATAGTGCCCCACGCTTCAAATCTAAGAAGAATAACGTACAATCTTATACCACAAAACAAACAAATGAAAACATTGCCATTGTAGGAAACAAAATAAAATTGCCAAAACTAGGTCTTGTTCGATTTGCCAAAAGTCGTGAAGTAGAGGGACGTATTGTAAATGCGACTGTTAGACGGAACCCTTCTGGCAAATACTTTGTGTCATTATTAGTTGAAACAGAAGTGCAAGAAATTCCGAAAACACAATCTTACATCGGAATGGATGTGGGACTAAAAGATTTCGCCATTTTGTCAGATGGAACAACCTATAAAAATCCGAAGTTTTTTCGGTCATTAGAAGAGAAGTTGGCGAAAGCGCAGCGCGTTCTTTCTAGAAGAATAAAAGGGTCTTCTCGCTGGAATAAACAGCGAGTAAAAGTGGCTAGAATTCATGAACACATGACGAATGCTAGAAAAGATTACTTGGACAAAGTCTCAACTGAAATCATCAAAAACCACGATGTTATTGGTATAGAGGATTTGCAAGTATTGAATATGTTAAAGAATCATAAGTTAGCAAAAGCAATTAGTGAAGTATCATGGTCGCAATTTCGATCCATGTTAGAATACAAAGCAAAATGGTATGGGAAACAAGTCATTGTCGTATCGAAAACATTTGCTTCCAGCCAATTATGTTCTCGTTGTGGATATCAAAACAAAGACGTTAAAAATCTGAATCTACGTAAATGGGACTGTCCTTCTTGTCGTACACACCATGATAGGGATATTAACGCAAGTATCAATTTAAAAAATGAAGCGATAAGGCTTCTAACCGCAAGGACTGCGGAGATAGCCTAATCAATTAGAGTTCGATAGAACCCTTTACTTAGGAATCCCTCACTTCTAAACGAAGTGAAAATGGGGGTAGTTCAATAATTTATATGTTAAAATATCTGGATTTTATATTTAAATTCGGTACAATAAAGGAATCTATGAAAAAAACTAATATATTTGGAGGAACAAACAATGGCAAACAAATTTTTAAAAACAGCAACAGCATTAACAATTATGGGTACATCATTACTAGGAGCAGGAGCATTTACTGCAAAGGCTGATAACACAGACTCATTAAAATTCAATGATGTTCCAGCAAATCACTGGTCTACAAAAGCAATTTATGATTTAACAAATCGTAAAATAGTACAAGGGTACGGAAATAATATCTTTGGTTTTGGTGACAATGTAACTCGTGGGCAAGTTGCTCGTATGATTTATATGTACGTAAAACCAGTAGATGCAGATGCTAGCTTCAAAAATCCATTTACTGATATTAAAGGACATATGTTTGAAAAAGAAATTAGAGCACTTGCTAAAGCAGGTCTGGTAAGTGGTTATGGTGATGCGAAATATGGTCCAGATGATGTCTTAACTCGTGAACAAATGGCGCAAGTACTTACAAATGCTTTCAAGTTCAAATCTACTAAGACAACTTCCTTTACTGACATTGATAAAAACTCATGGGCATTAAAAGCAATTAGTGCATTAGAAGAAAATGGCGTTACTATTGGTACAGGAGGTAAAATGTATTCACCGTATGCACATGTAACTCGTGAACAATATAGCCAGTTCTTATATAACTCTATTAATGCAGTAGAAAAAGAGACTAAGCCAGAAGTGAAGCCAGATCCAAAACCTGAAACAAAACCAGAGGAAAAACCAGAAGTGAAGCCAGATCCAAAACCTGAAACAAAACCAGAGGAAAAACCAGAAGTGAAGCCAGATCCAAAACCTGAAACAAAACCTGAAACAAAACCAGAGGAAAAACCAGAAACTAATTTACCAACGAGTTTAGACAAAGTTTTAACTACAGAGGATGTTATTTATAATCCGATTGCTATGGATAATCCAATTTCTCAAAAATCCATTTCTACAGAAGCGCAAAACATTATTAAGAGTGTGAATAGTAAATTTGGTACTAACCTTAAATATGCAGATTTAAATGGAACTATTAGAATACTTGATAAAAATATGTACTTGCCAGCAGGTACAATTGGTGCGCAAGTTTATATTGATGCAAATAATGAAAATGATTTTAAAATTATTTTCTTAGATAATAATGAAGCAACTATTGAGTTAACTAAAAAATGGGTTACTATGTTAAATTCTGATTTAGTTTTAAATAAAGAAATTCAGGAAACTGTAGATGCTCAATCAATTAATAACTATGAAAAAGGTAAATATAAAATTCGTGTAGGCCATTCTACAGCAGATCACATGATGTATGTAGAAGTAGAGCCTAAATAATCATTTAGTATTTACAGGTTGAGTTAAATATTGTATAATTATATAAGTTTAATATAATGATAAATACGTAAAGGACAAACCTTACGTACCTTACCAAGGTACAGGTTTGTCCTTTTTTTGCGTTTAAGGAGGATTTTATGAGAATGAGAAAAGGATTATTATTGACTTGCGCATCATTAATGTTGGCATTACCATCAGTTGCAAGTGCGGCAAATAATGACATACCATTTTTTGATGGCAGTAAAAATTCGATTTTAAAATCTGATGAATTGCAACTAAGTGGTAATTTGCTTAGACCGGGTAGTGGCTATAGATCAAAAGAGTTCAATTATAAAGCTGACTTACATTTTCCTGCTGTTTACAATGGCTCTTTCAATTGGGGAAATCCATGGGAAAATCTAGTCCAAAATGAAGATACATCGGATCCTTATGTTCGAATTTCAAATGATGGGTACATTAACAGTGAAGTTGTTGTTGGTGATCGAATGGTAACAGAAGTTCAACAAGTTACGAAAACTGTTATTAAAGATAAGTATTGGGGAGAACCCAATTTTGTTTTGGGGAATTTGAAGAAACATGATATTAAAAAATTTAATGGTCCTAATGTTACATTAGGAAAGTTTTATTGGATTAGGGATATAGCCTACCTTTCTGGTGGTTATGCAGGAGCTGGTGGTGTAGATAGTGTGAATAGGTATAGCTTGTGGTATGTACGTACAAGTAATCCTAAGATAGATGATTTTAAAGCTACGAGTGGAAAAAAAGATGTACCTGTGAAATTCACTTTTAACGGTTTTGAATATGTCAGCAAGGGAAAAGGGTATAACGATAGAGATCCGAATGGGACAACAGTAAATCCATATCAATCAGCTGCTGGTGAACGGAATCGAGTTAAATGGCTGTTAGATATTACAAAAGATGACGAAACCGTGTATCATCAAGAAAATTATCTGCGTTCAACACCGCAAAAAGATAATCAAAAACCAAATGAAGGTGATGCAGGGCAATTTAAGTCAGAAGAACTAAAGTGGCAGCCACAAATGTGTGGCCGGTATACTGCGAAAATTAAAGTTCTTGATGCTGTTCAAAGGGAATCAAATGAGAAAACTGTTGATTTCACCATAAATGGTAACTGTGGTACAGAAGTAACACCTAATCCAGATCCAGGTGATGAAGATGATTTTAAATATAAAATTGATTTCTCTGCTGACCGAATTGAAGGAGAAACAGCAAGAGAAGGAAAGAATATAAAAACAAGAATAGATGTATCACGTGATAATTTTAAACCAGAACGTGACCAATATAGAGAAAAGGTAAATAACAATATTAATATGTCCGAGCAAGCGGTAAATAGTTCTGAATCCGATAGAGATAGTGCGCAGTCTAGTCTTAGTTATTGCCGTCGTAATCCAATTCATGAGGTAGATGCAGAAGGGAACCATCACTATTACGATAGAGACTGCTCTTGGGAAGAAAATAGACTGGATAGTGCAGCAAGTAGGTTAGATACAGCAAGGCAGAAGTTAGAAAAAGAGAAAAACAAAATTAAAAAGTTAGATGCGCTAGAAGCGAAGTATGCAAATCCTGAAACAGTAGTCGTGCTCAAGCATAATGGACTACAAGTAGCATCACAAAAGGTAAGGTTAACTGAGGGAGAAAAGAAAACCTTGAACCTTGGCTGGCAACATAAGGGGAAAGGAACAATTCAGGCAGAAATTAATCCTGCTGGTAACCGTCTAGATATAGAAGAAACCACATACAAAAACAATCCTATTAAAACAGCTATCTATGCACCATCCCATGAAAAAGGGATGTGCGGAGTTACGAGTGTAAAAGGTGTGGTAGAAACAGTAAGTGAACGTGTGTCAAAAGAGGACACAGTGGGAGAAATGTTCTATGAAACATTAAGTGGAAGTATTGATAATTTAGCACCATCTAAGCTCCATGCTGGGTATGGTTTTTCTTATGAAGTTAACGGAAAATACAAAAATGATTGGAATACAAATTATCCAGGTGTATTTACAAAAGCAACGGCACAGTATCCATTTGCAGATGAAGGACTAAAACCAACATATGATTTAGAGAGTGTTTCTAATAATGGCTTAACATCAAAATTCCTACCTAAAAATATGTATTTATCTGGAGTAACAGGACATGTCTTTGATAGTAACAGACCAACTAAGTCTTTATATTGGGATGGGAAGGAAAAAATTATTGATGGCCAACGCAAATGGTATGCGCCATTAAAAACGAAAGATGGAAAATATTCGTTCAATGTTGAAACAAACCCAGCAGGTGTGAATGAAATGAGTTTGTGCCTGACAAATGAAGTGGAAATTAAAGGTGTTGCGTACGATGATTTTAAAAAGAGAAGGGTGCTTGCGGATCTTCCATTCCCTGTGCAAACACCAGGTTGGAATTGGGTTGGAAAGGAACATATTATTACTGATTTATCAAATTGGTACTATATGAAGAATAGAAATTAGTTAAATAGTATTGTATAATGACTTGAATCGACAAAAGTATATAATCCTTCTTGTACTAGTAGCTGAATGGATAAACCAAAGGCACACCCCTTAATGGGGTGTGCCTTTTTTCATAGAAAGGGGAAATTTGAGTGGATAAAAAGAAAAAGCAACGTGTGAGACGAGTGATTTTTCTTGGAGTAATCGCAATGATTGTATCGTTATATGTTGGAAATGAATTTCAGGATCGAAATGGGACAAGTTATGCCCCTGCAAAGTATTTTGAAACAGGAACAAAATTGATTTCGTTTTAATAATAATGTCTTTTTTATCAACTATCGTGGATAAATCTGCATGACATGTACAATAGTTGATGTTATAATAAGTGTAGAAGTATTATAACAATAGTTTTTGCATAAACTAAAGAAGACGAGATGCTCCAACATCTCGCCTTATGTAACTGTTACCGCAAGGTGGCTAGTTGCTAAAAAAGTTTATTTTTTCTTAGAACCGCCCTTCACTGAACTGGACCCGAAAAGTTAGACATATATTTAAGCAGCTAATAAGGATTGAATTCTGTATTTTACAGGAGGCAATCCTTTTAATTTTGCCTTAATCCTTTTATTATTGTAATAATAAATATAATTCTCTAGTTCTTCCCTAAAGTGTTCCATACTTTCAAAATCTTTAAGATAAAGTAATTCAGATTTTAATAAGCCAAAGAAATTTTCAATGACTGCATTATCTAAGCAATTTCCCTTACGGGACATACTTTGAGTTATATTATTTTCTCTTAAAATATATTGATATCTATCCATTTGATAGTGCCAACCTTGATCTGAATGAAGGATAGGAGTATCTTCTTTATCCAAGCATTTTAAAGCCTTATCTAACATCCTTTCGACTAGAAGGAATGTAGGGCGTTTCTCAATATTATAGGAAATAATCTCACCATTAAACAAGTCTAGAATAGGAGATAGGTAGAGTTTTTCACCAAACAAATGAACTTCAGTAACATCTGTAACCCACTTTTCATTAGGCTTAGAGGCCTTGAAATCACGCTTCAAGACATTTGGCGCTACCTTCCCAACCTTCCCGCGATAAGAGCGGTATTTAGTGATTCTTACCAACGATTTTAACCCTAATTGATTCATTAAGCGAAGGACGGTTTTGTGGTTAATGGTATAGCCCTGATTACGTAATTCAAGTGTGATACGCCTATAGCCATATCGCCCTTGGTGTTCCTGAAAAATCTGCTTAATACTTTCTTTAACCTCGTTATATTTATCTTCACGACTCATTTGTTTCACCCAGTAATAATATGTACTACGAGCCATTTCAGCCGCTTTAATCAAGTCGATAATTTTATATTCATGCCTTAACTCATATATTATGTGTGCTTTGTCTTTTTCAGAGATTGTTGTTTTTGTTGAATTAAGGCGTGTAACTTTTTTAAATAAGCATTTTCCATGCGTAAGTATTCAATTTCTTTTTGTAAATCATTTTGAGAGTTAATATTTTGTTTTTTCTTAGGTGCAATAGCCTGTTTCTTCTTCACAGTGGAGTACCCCTTACTTGTTTTACGAAGAGCATCTATCCCCTGTGATTCTAGCATTGATCGCCACTTCCTAACGGTACGAGGAGATGGAACGTTGAACATAGCGGCCGCTTGTAGGGGCGAAGCTCCTGTATTGTTCATAAAATTCAATACTTCCATTTTAAACTGAATGTCATACCTTGTACATTTAGAGTTTAAGGACTCTATTCCTTGTTCTCTAGTACGTGCCACCCACTCTTTTAATAACGATATACTGACTTGATATTTTTTGGCAGTCACTTTAAAAGAATCATTTGTATTTAAATAATGTTCAACGGCATTTCTTTTTAATTCGAATTTATATTTTCTAGACATAATAAAACCGCACCTCCAATTGTTAGTTATTTGTCTAACAAATTGGGTGCGGTTCACAGACGCTTGCTGGCATTGAGGGTGGTTCTTTTCGTCTTTCGTCGCTTTTTTTGTATTTGCTTCCAAGACGTTGATAGGGATTTCCCTATACGTTTTGCCACAAACACAGCGACTTCTCTAGCAATAACTTTTACAATTTCAATTGCTATCGTGAAAAGAATGTCCATAGTGTCACCTCCTTTCTCCATAAAATAAAAGAGAAAGGAAAGCAACCGACCACCCTGAAATATTCAGTTACGTTATATTAATTATACCATATTTACGGTTGGGTTAATAGCTTAAAAGCCTTGATATGACAACGTTTTTAAGGGTTTTTAAGTTTTGGAATCAGAGATTTGAAATGGTAAAAATAATATTTTTTTTAGAAATGATTGACATAAAACTCTATATATCATAATATTGAAATTGTAATATTAAAGAAATCAAATCCAACATTTTCATATAGACTTTAGATTAGCTAAAAGGACACACCTAAGGCGCATTATGCCATAGGTGTGTCCTTTTTTTGCGTTTAAAGGCTACATAAGGAGGAATACAAACATTGAAGCCATCTAAGTTTCAAAAGAAGCAGATTGTTGCGGTAGGTCTAGCCGCTGCAACAGTAGCGGGTATCTATGGATACAATCATTTCGCAGTAGAAAATGCTGTAAAACCAACAAAAATTGTTGTAGCCGCAAAGGATATACCTGCACATACAGAAATTAAAGAAGACATGCTAGTGGAACGAACTTTACCTGGTGATGCGATTCCCCCAAATGCATTACGTGTAAATAAAAAAGAGGTTGTAGGTAAGTGGACAAATGATGGGCAACCCATTACAGAAAATAGCTATCTCTTTAAAAACAAAGTAGTAAAGAAAGAGGAGTTACCGGACTCTGCTATTTTAAATTTGAAAGATGGAGAAGTTGCTTTCCCGTTACTCGTTGATTTGGAAACAAGTTCAGGGAATAGTATTATCCCAAACACGTATGTGGACTTGTATTTCAAACAAGTTGTGAAAGAAGGAGACAATGAGAAGGTTGTCTTTGGTGGTCTGTTCCAACGTGTACGTGTGACGGCTGCAAAAGATAGCAATACAGAAGATGCATTTGTGCTAGAAAAGAAAGAATCAAAAGAGGAACAAGAAGGAAAACAAAAGCCTAAAGTAACGCGATTATACACACTGGCTGTTTCCCCTGAACAACTTCAATACTTAAATCGTGCAAAAACACTTGGAGATGTCATTCCTGTTGCAGTTGGACAAAAGGTGGAGCAAACAGGGAAAGAATTAGAACCAGCTGAAGGATTCTCACAAATATCTGATCAAAAGAACATTTTAGACTATGTAGAGAAGCATTCGACTAATCCAATTTCTAAAAATGTAAAAGAGTATGTAGCACAGTATCTGAATGAATCTAAGTAAGAAAGGGGTTATTAAGATGGAGCGGCAAGCAAGAATCATTGCCTTTTATGCAACAAACGAAAATGTAGGGAAAAGCACATTAAGTATTGCGATGGCAAATGAATTAGCTCATTTAGGGAAAAAGGTGCTTTATGTTGAAGCAGACCAAGTAAGACCTAGCTTTGCAGTTGGAACTGGTCTTAGCCACGATAGTAAAAACATCTTAGAACTTGTAAGAAAAGAAAATGAATCCAATCTCTCGCAGTATATTTGTACCAAGCAAGATTTATTAGAGAGAAAAGTGAATCCAAGGTTGATGCAAAAATTGCACGATAAGATGGGTTTTCTGGTGTTTCCATCAGGTTATAACTTAGCTCAATTCCCAGAGATTCAAAACAAAGAACTGTTTGTAACGACATTTATAGAATCACTTGTAGATACAGAATACGATTTTATCATTCTATCAGTACCAACTGAATTATCTGAGGTTCTGAGTTATCCAATCCTATACCAATCAGACCTTGTTGTTCATGTATTAAACGGCAACCCTCGTGGTGCAATAGCAATTAAAAGAGAATTACAACTACTAGAAGAAGCAAAGCTAACATTGCCTCGTATGATTCATGTTTTAAATATGGGAGATGAGGATTATGTAGAAGATATTGAAAAGCTTTCTTCCCAAAAAATTGCGGTGACAATTCCGTATGACAGGGATCGTACGAGTTATGAATGGGGGATGCAGTTTGGTTCCCCGCAAATTAATACAAAGGTCCATCACATTATGGAAGCAGCTGGTCTTGATATTCCAACCCAGCATACATCCTCTATGAAAAAGGGTCTCTTTGGTTTACGAAATTAAAAGGGAGGCAGTAGTATGTGGGGCTATTTACAGGGAAAACAAGTCGCCTTAAAGAGAAATCGAGTTGATTTATATCATTTTGGTTATATGATTCGTTCTAAATCAGCTCGAAAGTTAGGAACAACTACAGCTCAACAAATTAAAGATATAACAGATGAAATTCGTGCGTTTTTAGTTAAAGAACATCGTGATATCTTAAGTGAATCTTTTATGAATAAGGAAAAAAAAGCAGCTGTAGAGCAAATCATCAAAAGTTTCTTATTAAGTAATCAAGTCGTCATTTCAGAGGTACCTTCTGAACAGTTACTGAACATGGTGTGTGACGATATTGTGGGATTTGGAATTATTCAACCTCTGATTGATGATAAAGATGTAACAGATATTTATATCAATGGCATAAAAGAGATTATATACGAAAAAATTGGTGAGGGAGAATGCAAATACAAGTATCGATATGAAGCTGAAGAAGATGTAAAAGCCTTAGCTTATAAGATGGTAAACAGTACGTCAGAATCACTTAATACAGCAAAGCCATCTGTCGACTGCGTGTTCCCTTATATTCGTATCAATATCGCCTTAGATGAGATTGCTGGACTTGGTACAACAATTACTATTCGTAAGAATGCAGATCATCTTCGTGCCTCAGAAGAACGTATGTTATCCACAAATCAAGCATCGAAAGAGATGTTGGACTTTTTGGCGGCAGCTGTGAAAGCCAAAATGAATATTTTAATTGCTGGAGCAACAGGAACAGGGAAAACGGAGTTTATGAAGTACCTCGCTTCTCATATACCAAAGAATGAACGTACTCTTGTAGTGGAAGATAATCCTGAACTCTATTTACATCGCATATTTCCAGAGCATCATTTTGTTCCGATGCAATGTAGAGCATCCGAAGTTGAAGAAAATGCAATTGATTTTGATAGATTGTTAACGAATGCTTTACGTCAAGGACTAAAGAGATTACTTGTAGGGGAATCAAGGGGGGGAGAAGCCCTGAAAATGATTAACTTCTTCCAAACGGGACACTCGGGTTCTACCTCTGTCCATGCAAGAAGTGCAAAAGAAGCAGTAAGACGTTTAATGCTTATGTGTCTACAAAGTGGTGCGAATATTGGTGCTCAATATTTATATGAATTAATTTCACAGACATTTGATGTGATTGTCTTTTTCGAAAAGAAAGATGATGGGAATCGTTATATTACAGAGATGATTGAATTATTGGATTATCAAGGTGATATACAATTTAATCAACTTTCTCAGTTTATTCCGACATACGAGGAACATGATGAAATGAATGAAAGAGTAGGAAAGATTCATGGCCAGCATAAAATTACAGCAAGAATGTCAGCCGAAATGGAGAGGAAATTCCGTTCTTCTTCTGTAAACCCGGCTCTTTATGCACCATTCCTTTCACAACAGGAGGTGCAGTATGCATAGTTTGTTCGCCTATGGATGTATATTATTAATCTTTATTAGTATAGTATTACTTGTTTTACTTTTTGCAAAATCTAAAGGTTCTGCACTTTCCCAATTTGTACAAGAAAATGAGAAAGAAGAAAGGCGCTTAGAATTAAGGAATATTAAAGGCATACGAATGTATCTGCCACAATCTGTTATCCAAGAAGCCCAAAAGTACGAGTGGAAATTGACGAAAAGTATGTACTGGGTATATACGATTCTTTCGGGAATGAGTATAGCAGCAATATTCTACTTCTCCTTTGGAAGAGATCCTTTTACACTGATTTCTGCTTTATGTGGATTTTTAGTACCGAGATTTCTTCTCTATCGAAGAAAAAAACGTTACTACTTGGTTGTTATTGACCGTCTTTCTATTTATATGAAGGCAGTAGCGAATGCTCTTCAAATTAGTAATAACGCTAAACGCGTGTTAGTACAAGTAAAGCCAATGATGCATGAGAGCATTCAAGAAGAAATAGAAAAAGTTTCTCTTTTATTAGAAGGTGGAACTACAATGCACCGTGCATTTAAAGGATTCAATGAAACTTTTAATTTTAGAGAATTGGTTTTCTTCCATGAAATGTTGGAAGTATGTAGTCGAGAAGGCGGGGCGAATTCAGTACAAGTCTTATTAGATATTGCAGAAGATTTCGAAAAACAAAAGCTATATCTGGCAAGATTACGTTCTAGTTTGTCACAAGCACAACGTGCGTTTGTACAGAACTGCTTAATCGTGATTGCCATGCCGATTGTGATTATGTTGATGTCAAAAGAAGCATATGGATTTTTAGCAGGTTCTATGATGGGGAAAATTGCATTAGCGGTAAATATGTTCATTGTATTTTTCTTAGCAACCCGTGTAGAAAAGATTGCAAATTATAATCCAACAGAAAGAGGGGAATAAAGTGGCTACGATTTTAGCTTTAGTGGTATTCGTTGTCATGTACTGGGTATTCTCTACCTTTCTACAAAGTAAAAAAGATAGCGGTAGCCTACTTACAAACTATGTAGAAAATGCAAAACGAATTGAAAAAAAGAATTTAAATCAAATGATGCTCGCTCCCTTCCAGTCGTTATCACATAAGTATCTGACAGAAGAAAAGAAAGAGCTGATCCAGAAAAAATTAGAAGAAGCTGGTTTGGATACGAAACCAGAAGAATATTTGAAAATGAAGGTTGCGTATCCCATCATTTTCACTTCTGTTTTCTTGATATGTACAGTGTTTCATGATTACTACTTATTTAAAGTAGGCGTTTTGATTTCACCACTGCTTTATTTCTATCCTGATTATCTATTAAAGAGAAGAATCAAGCAGGCGATAGAAGCAAGGAAGTTCGAATTACCGGAGTATTTAATTCCTATGCTGCAGTTGTTAAAAACACATACAACATTAGAAGCAGTAAAAAAGGCGCAGATATATGCTGGAAGACATCTTCGACCGTATGTATCTACACTTACAGCGGAATTAGAAATGTATGCGGGTTCGGATCAACCATTTAGAAACTTTGCTGCAGCCTTAAATAGTCCAGAAGTAAATACCTTTACGATTGCATTGCAACAAGCACAAAAAACGGACAAGGTACAGAGTCTTCGTATTATGGATGCACAGATTAAAATGATGCGTGAGTTAAAACATGAGAACTATAACCGTCTCATTCAAAATAAGCCAATGGAAATGAATAAATTTAACGTAGCTGTTATTGGATGTATTGTAATTTATCCAATGGTTATTGTTATTCAATCCTTAATGCAAGGATTTGCAAGTATATAGAAAAACATTATTCAAAATGGAATAGGTAAAGGAGCAAAATATATGTTAACGAAAATGAAGAATTGGTTAAAAAATGAAGACTCACAATTATCGTCAGAAAACGGTATGTTAATCGCTTTGGCGGTAATTATCGTATTAGTAATTGGCCCGTTTGTATGGAAAGCAATCCAAGGTGGTTATGATACGATCCTGGCACGATTCACAAAAGCATCAAGCAATGCAGATGTGAATTCTTGGAACAAATAATAGAAGTTTTAAATCAAGGATGTTTATTACGTATAGCTCAAATAAATGGATAAGGGAGATTCAATCATGTTAGGAAAAGTGAAGAATTGGTTAAAAAATGAGGATTCACAGTTGTCATCAGAAAACGGAATGTTAATCGCTTTAGCGGTAATTATTGTATTAGTAATTGGACCGTTTGTATGGAAAGCAATCCAAGGTGGTTATGATACGATCCTGGCAAGATTCACAAAAGCATCAAGCAATGCAGACGTGAATTCTTGGAATAAGTAATAAAAGATTTAAATAGTTAAGTTCTTATTTTAGTAAATTCTTAAAATCGATATATAAAGGAGACGAAATGCAATGTTATCAAAAATGAAGAATTGGTTAAAAAATGAGGATTCACAGTTGTCATCAGAAAACGGAATGTTAATCGCTTTAGCGGTAATTATTGTATTAGTAATTGGACCGTTTGTATGGAAAGCAATCCAAGGTGGTTATGATACAATTCTAGCTCGATTCACAAAAGCATCAAGCAATGCAGATGTAGATTCTTGGAACAAAAAATAAGTTTTAGATTGAAAATAAGAGGGGGCGTGTTTCATATAGCTCCCTCCTTTTAAAACATAAGGAAGTAGGTAAAAGATCTGTTAATTCAATTCGGGTATGAATTAATCGAAAACCTATGTGATAGATATGGAACGACTATTGAGGTCATTGACCATACCGAAAAGACCGAGGAACAAGAATTAGTAGAAAGTTTAATTCAGATTGCCACTGTTCTCAGCAGTAGACTGCAAGGTAAAAGAGCCAATAAAGCCAAGAAGATGATTAAGGAGTTGATGGAAAATGATACTTGCAAGGAAAATAAGAATAAGACCGAATAAAGAACAAGAACATCAACTTTGGAAATCTGTCGGAACAGCCCGATGGGCTTATAACTGGACATTAGGTAAACAGGAAGAAAATCATAAGCACGGTGGTAAATTTTTATCTGACGGCATCCTTCGTAAAGAATTAACAGTTTTGAAGCAAACAGAAGAATATGCATGGCTATATGAGGTATCCAATAACATTACAAAGCAAGCGATTAAAGATGCTTGTCAAGCATATAAGCGATTCTTCAAGGGACTGACTGATAAACCACGTTTCAAAAGTAGAAGAAAATCAAAGCCGTCTTTTTATAATGATAATGTGAAATTGAAAGTCCGAAATAACGAGGTGTTGATTGAAAAAGTTGGATGGATGAAAATCTCAGAATCATTACCAATCGATGTGAAGTATACGAATCCACGTATTCATTTCGATGGGAAGTATTGGTATTTGTCCGTAGGTATTGAAGAAGAGAAAATGCAGCAAAAACTAACAATTGAGAGTTTAGGGATAGATGTAGGCATTAAAGAACTTGCAGTGTGTTCGAATGGAATGAAATTCAAAAACATTAATAAAACAAAGGTAGTTAAGCAGGCGGAGAAACGCCTTCGTAGGTTGCAACGTCAAGTTTCTCGTAAATATGAAATGAATAAGGAGGGGAGCCGTTTCGTCAAAACCATCAACATTATAAAACTTGAAAAGAAGATACAACTCTTACATAGGCGCTTGAAAAATGTCCGAGATAATCATATTCACCAAGTAACTACTGCAATCGTGAAAACCAAACCTTGCAGAGTTGTGATGGAAATGTTGAATATCAAAGGAATGATGAAGAATAAACACTTATCAAAAGCTATTGCACAACAAAATTTATATGATTTCAAAATGAAAATACAGTATAAGTGTGAGAAATATGGGATTGAGTATATGGAAGCTGATAAGTGGTTTCCTTCGTCTAAAATGTGTTCGACTTGCGGTGAAATCAAAAAAACTTTGCGTTTATCCGAAAGGATATACACCTGTGACTGTGGACATGAAATAGACAGAGATTTCAACGCATCTATTAATTTGTCGCGTTATCAATTAGCAACTTAACACATGAACGTTATTGCTAATATGTAGGATTCGTTGTATCCGAATTCACGCCCTCGGAGTGTTATATCAAACGAAAGTAGCTTCGGCAAAATCGGACACGTAGAACAGGGAAATAAACAAACTTTATATAGTTTTATAAGGTTTTTGCAACGGGAATCGAGTCTTATATCCTTATACAGTAATGGAGAGTTCAATTGCTGTTTTTAAGCGATTAAACGTACCTAATAATGCTTATATTTCAGCAATATGTGAGGCGAAATCACAAGGATTAGGAGAATTAGTTTCTATGATGATGGAAGCTGGGAAACAAGGAGAGAATTTGATTATTATGCGCTACTGTTTTAAAAGATGCTCCAAGCTGTTCAAAAGAATTAGAAATTAGTAATATCTCTTTGTTTCCAGAAAGAGAACCCGGTACCAATATACCGAGGGATAGAAGACATATAACTTCGGATATAAACAAAGATGTATATCAAGATTCACCCACGATTGATAAGGTAATACCTTACCAGGGTAGTTCTGGAAAGGGCAAGTTAATATCAAATAGTACTATTGTGACTCCAATGAAACAAGGGGATCGCCTAAAAATAAGAAAATGGGCTACACCGATCCAATTACCAAATAACCGTACAGTCACAAAGAATGATACGAACAAAGAAATAAATGGATGGTCTACATTTAGTATGAATACTCAAGTTGCAAATAATCCGTTTTATATTACCGAGCAACGAGGCGTAACTTTTTATATGCTTGCCTATTCTGAAGGAATTACATATGTAGATGAGTTGAAAGTGGGATACGCATCGGAAGCAGAAGTATACCAAGGGAATCAGCAAATATATAATGGTAGACTCTCTGACCATGTAGATAAAGAAGAAAAAGATCAGGCAGTGCCCACAACACCAGGAGGCCTCCAAATTGAAAATAGAGAACTGAAAAAAAATAAAGTAACGTTTGCCCCTGCGAAAGATGATGGGAGTACCTATCATTATAAAATCCGTGGAATTGGTAGGAATGACGTTTCGGACTTTTCTAAGGAAGTTCCTGCAACTGTAACAAGTGGCGTAAAAGGATATGAATATGTAGTGAATGATAAATCCGACACATCAATTGATAAAGTAAGTGGTGTTCAGTTTACAAATCAGACTAGCATTCAGTTTCCGACTGATTATGCGAAACCACAATATGTACATATCCGAACAGTAGATAAAGCTGGGAATAAAAGTGCGACGAAGCATATTTCTACCACACAAAAAGGACGAGTAGATATGCTTACTGTTCCTAAAAGTGTAGAGTTTACCCCAATTCAACTAAATGGAGAAAAGCAAAATTCATTTGGTACATTAGGTAAACTCATGATACATGATAGTCGAAATCAAGCGGATGGATGGAGATTGAATATGACAATTTCTCCATTTACAGAGTCGAACATTGCAAAACAATTGCCAAAGGGTTCTCTATCCATAAAGAATCAAGTGAGTGTAACAAAAGTAAAGGGTCCAGAGACAGGGAAACCTATTATACAGATTCCAAATACACCTATTGATAATGGGGCAGCACACACTATTATCCGGGCTTCGAAAGATGTAGCAATTGGAGAATATCAACTCGATTTTGGACAAAATGGATTACAACTGCAGATAGATCCAGGGACAACTTATGTAGGGAAGAATCGGCAAGTTACTTATACTTCTACGGTCACTTGGTCTCTAGTGAGTGGACCGTAATAATCCATCTAAACAGGAAAAAATAAGGAGGGAAAATTATGAATATATATGTAATAGGAATACTACTAGGATATATGACCCTGAATATATTTACTGACTTGAAATATAGAAAAACGAAAAATATATGGCATTTGCTATTCTTAATTGTAGGTATAGGAATCACGTATTTTGCTGGAATAAGAACAGGTAAAGAGATTGTGATTGTACTAGCCATGGCCTTAGCATGTGGTTTGTTGTTAGAGACATTTAAATTTTCTTCACCAGGTGATACAAAAATGCTTGTTGTGGTAGCTGTATATGTTAGTAATGTAGTAGAAGAAACAGCTATCCTTACCGCTATTACATTAACAGCTTTCCATTTACTATTCTTTTGGGTCGCTAGTGTGTATCGATTAATTAAAATTTTAGGGTTTGTAGGAGCGATTAAAGACCAATTGGAGCATGCTGCTTCTATATTTGGGGCAAAACTACCAAAGAAAGAAATACAGCTGATACAGAGCTTTCCGGGGGCTTGTTCTATTTTATTAGGAGCAATTGTGTATGTTGCTTTCACAATTTATCAAAACGGAGGTGTTTTAGCTTGAATAGTAGAATCATTCATCAAAGAGAAACGTATATTTATTTCACGATATTCGCATTAGTAGGGGTACTTATTACAAATATGTTTATTAATATGGTGTTTATACTAGCGTATCCGTTACTTATCGGATTAATTGTACAGGTTGTCCTGCTTCAGAGGATAAAAAAACCGTTTTATAGGAGTGGAAAAGAATTAACGGAACAGTTAAAACTAAAAAATATATTCTTAGTAGAATCAAATATTTTAGGAGATGAAGAAGGAACTGTCTATGAGGTGCATCAAAAGCCTTTTACATTCTCAAATGGACTAATTAATAAAGAGAAGAGTTATAAGGTAATAAAACAAGATTATAAAAAAAAAGTAAAAGAAGATTTAACGAAAATTGCAAAATGGCAAGTTACAACAAAAGCTAGACTTGTTACAACAACACATTTTCGTTTATATACAATTTGGCAGAAAAATAGTACAGGCTATCAGCTAAAAAAAATAGAGGATTGTATTGATCCATATGCCAAGATGAATCTTATACAATGGGTGATTGCTTCATTCTGTACAACTGGTCGTATTAAGTATGATAAGAAGCCGAAAGAGTGGGCAAGTTATGAATGGATTGCGTTAAGGTAAATAAAAAGATAGGGAAAAAAACCAAGTAGTTCAGTTACTGTAGGGAAACTTATTAGTATGCTGTTTGTATTTAGCCTATCTATTATTGATTTAAGGGGATTAATTATGCAGGATTTTTTGCTACAGAAGATAAAAAATCCATTTTATGAATTTAATAATATCGTGTTTATTGGCGATATTCTGCCTAAATAATAATATGAGTGCACTAAGCGATAAGTTTAAAATTCAACATCTATGCAGTTTAAACGTATTAAAAAAGCTTGTTACAAACCTATGTAATAGTTTAAAGAAATCTGAAATGGTTAGTGCTACAGGTCATAAAGGACAATTAATTTGGCTGATAGCAGATGATGCAGGTAAAGAGAAAAAAATACAATGGAATTACATCTGAATTTGAATAATTAAAAGAAAAAATGGTCTAGATTTAGACCATTTTTTTGTAGATGATTTTTATAGAAACGATATCAAAAATTGCCTTCTTCCGACTAGGAATACTTTAATTTTAATAATATGTATTGGACGCCAATCTAAATGTTATTTCATTTTGCTTTTAAGCTTTTTTCATACGCTTTAACTTCGTCAATAGTTTTAAATACTTTTAAATCAAATATCTTTTCTCCATCAATACATACAACTAATACTCCATCTTGAGCTTGAAGAACACTACCTACATTACCTTTTCCAAGTGAAATACTGAAGGGATTCTCTACATTTAATGTTTTCTTTTTAGCAAGATAATCTTTAAATGACATACCAATGGATAGCTCGTCTTTTAAGCCTTTAATAGTGTTACCAGAAGTAATTGTTGATCGATCCTTTTTCGTAGCCTCTTCTTGTTTGCGTTGTTCTTCAGCCTTTTTCTGTTCTTCTATTTTCTTTTGTTCATTTTCCTGTTTTTGCTCATCTAACTTCTTTTGTTCATCTTCTTTTTTAGTTTCTTGTTTTGGTTCTTCTGATGTACTTGCTTTATCATTTGAACCACAAGCAGCTAATCCCATAAGTAATGCGCTACAAGTTAGTGCTGTAAGTAATTTGCGTTTCATATATTTGTCCTCCACACATTCAATTTGTAAGATTTCTGAAACAAGCATAACAAATTCAGTCATAACTATTTTGTCATATTATGTCGAATGGGAATAAAAAAAGAGAGCCGAAGCTCTCTTTTTCAATTAATAGCAACTAAGGATGCCTCAATGATATATCGTTCCGGTGCATCTCCAATATAGTTAAATGGATAACATGTAGTTAATGTTAAAGTTGATTTATCTTTTGCGACAATTACAGTACGATCATTTGCATCTGTAATCCAATGTTTTTGAATTTGATAAATGTATACTCTTTTATCATACTCAACTAAAATATAGTCATTTTCTTGTAGATCTCCCAAATTAGTAAATACCGTATCACGATGTCCGCTTAAAACTGTATGTCCATTACCTGAAGGAGTAGTCGTAATATCGCTAACAAACATTCCTACTCCTTTTTTTAAAGTTTTAGCATCAGCACCCCAGTAAACTTGATATTTTTGTTTAATTTTGGGTATAACCATATAGGCGATTTTTTCTCCCATTTGATGCTGAGCTTGAGAAGCTGGAATCTGTTTTGGTGATCCTGGTAATGGTTCATTAGTGTTTGTAAGGTTAGTTTCTTGATTTGGTAGAGTATAACGGGATTGTTCTTTGTTTGATTCATCACTTGCATCTTTTCCATCATTAGTGGCAGATTGTATATTTTGATATTGTTGAATTTCATTACTTGTTAAGGCTTCAACAGTTTTTCTTGCATCATACCAATCTATAAAGTAATAAACAAAAGCAAAAGAGCCTATAGTAATTAATAAAACTCCCAACCAATCAAGTTTTTTCAAGTTTATCACTCCACATTAAAAACGACAGGAATATTCCTGCCGTCTTTAGGTATTAGTTTATGCATTCGTTTTTTTACGACGGAATATAAGAATTGAACCGGCTAATACTAAGCCAGCACTTGCAAGCATCATTGTAACACCGTTTGATGCTGTATTAGGCAACTTTTCACCTTGTTTTTTTGTTTCAGCCTTTACAGCTGTTTGCTTAGTTTGCTCTTGCTTATTGGTTGTTGCTTGGTTGTTTTGTTGTGTATTTTCTTGTTTTACAGGTTCTTGTTTAGTATTTTCCTGTTTAACTTGCTCTTGTGGTTTGTTTTCATCTTTTTTAGTAGGCTGTTTACTAGCTAAAAATTGATCGTAATCCCCTTTTTTTACTTCACAAGGTAAACCATCATTGTCACGATCTAAATCATGAGGATCGTTAGTCGCACTGTATCCATTGCTGTGCCAGAATTCCATAACCTCCTGTTTGTTTTTAAAGTGACTGCAATTCTTGTCATTTGGATTTTTTTCTGCAAATGCAGCAGAGCTGTATCCTACTGTTAATAGTGTGAACGCTGTTGCTGAAGCTAATAGTTTTTTCATGAATTTCTCCATCTCCCTAAATGGTATGTATTTACATAGAAATATTTTACATTCTAAAAATTAAAAATACAATAATAATTTGTTGATAAATGTAAGATTTCCACACAATGATAGCAAATCATTAATTCTTATATTGTTATATTTGTCGAACGAAAATAAAAAAGAGAGCCGCGGCGGCAACACCAAGCGATATAATCAAAAAGTTGAATACGACTATGGATTCTGAAGTTTGTGATACACATGGCATGAATAAGATGAAGTTCGGTGGGCAAGTTGTGTTTGCCCGCGTTACTTCCTTGAAAACGATAGTAAGAAGCCTCAGCAACAGGAGCAAGCGAAATACGATGCTGATAAAGCTCATGAGAAGAAATTGATGTTTTATCAACAAAGCATGATTACACATAGCAACATTAAGAAAGCAAACTTTGACAATTATGAACTCGCAAAGGTCATTGCGACGGATTATTGCAATAGAAATGTATTTAACACGATTAAGGCCGGGAATTGTGGGGCAGGGAAACACATTTCGCTTATGCTATCGTGGATCAGCTTGCAGGAGCAGGGAAATCAGTTGTCTTCATTACAGGCGGTGAATTGCTATGAAAGATAAAAAGTAAATTCAGTAAAGATTCTACATTAACTGAGGATGCTATTATTCGGAGCTTAGTAAAAGCAGAAGTATTGATAATCGATAATTTAGAAGCAGAATTAGGCGCGTTAGATGTCAATGCCAAAGCGAAAAACCTCATTAATAGGGTGTTATTCGATGTTTTCGATAGTAGGCAAGGTAAATTATCTTCAAGACAAACCTCACCGGAAAGCGTTTAGATGAGGCATACGATGAACGGATTGTATCGTGGATTCTAAATAACTTCAGAACGATCACTTTTAAAGAAAGGCATTGCCATTTTAAAAGGGGAATAACCGATGTGTGTATGTGAGAACGGGAGTAATTAAGAACAACATGGGGAATGGCTGCTATCAATTTGCACTGTGTATTTGCGAAGTAGGGAATCTCAGTCCTGAAGAAATGGGTAGAAGACGTTATGCTGTTATGGCGGAGTTAAAAGAAATTCATTAATTACAACTGGAGGGAGAATGGGATGTCATGACTTGGAACGGATTTGAAAAAGGAGAATTACACAATGGTGTTGCAGCAGTGAAAGTACATGAAGAAATCGCGTGGTAATTTATATATACCTTTATAAGAGTTGGGCTTAGTGTTTAATAAAAGTGAAGCGGTTCAATTACGAGAAATGTGGGATGAGGATAAAGATATTCTTGAAATAGCAAAAGAGTTAGGAAGACATCAACTAAAAATTGTCGTATTAATCATGGCTCAAGCGGATAAGAACAAAATTAAATCTCGCTCAATGGGGTAAGGGGCATGAAACAATTAACACTGGAGGATGTAGTCGGAAGTTTTGATTATACCGCAACAAGTACCGTAGACAAATTCTTGAAGTGTAATAGCGTTATGACGTACTCAGTAGAGTTTTACGATAAAGATGAGAAGTGGAAGCTTCGTTGGTTTGAGGCAAAGTCTGAAGGCAAAGCGATAGAAATGGCTAAAAAGAAATACGGAAAGATAAGAGGCCATCAAAAAGTGTTGTATTTGAAACACGTGACGTTTCATAAAGGGATTATAAAATTATTTATATATTACGTATAAATAATTTTCGGACGGAATGAATAAAAATATACAAAATCCTTATTTAAATATAGAAGCCCTAGGATTAGGGGGCTAGGGCTTCTAGTCATGGTATATCTCACACGACATTATAAAAAGAAAAGAACATACTGAAGATAACACATGAATGTTTCATAAATGTATCAAAAAAGTGAACAAAAAGTGATTTTGTAAATCAAGGTAGTCAGCACAATTAACTAACGTCTTGTTGAAAAAAGAAGCCCCGCAGAAAATGTTACAGGGCTTCATAAGATTGAGTTATGTCGTACTCACAAGAGATTTTAACATGGATTTAGCGGTGAATAAATTGGTAAATGTGTCCAACCAATCTAAAACTATTATCTTAAACAAAAACGTTAGTTTAACACAAAGGGAAATTGAAATTTATCAAGCTATACTTAAATAAGTCAAAGCAGTAAATCCGTAAACCAATAAGGTACAAGTAGCAAGGAATTTTATAATTTCATTTGTAGAAATAATAGTTACAAACAGTGCTACAGATGCTCCTATAAAGAATTGGTACTTCGTATGTATATTTGTAAGATTGATTATTACAAGTACAGTGAAGAAAAGTGAAACGAAGTTAAAATATCTCCTTATTGTCATATTTCCTTTCAATGTTTGATCTATATTTATCATACCG
Organism: Bacillus paranthracis; assembly: GCF_024296885.1. NCBI lineage: Bacteria > Bacillati > Bacillota > Bacilli > Caryophanales > Bacillaceae > Bacillus > Bacillus paranthracis. The sequence continues at coordinate 220,332 of NZ_CP101136.1, read as the reverse complement.
AATTGTACCAGTTATAACATACTTTGTAATGAATCTTTAAAAAATTCATTTGGTCATAAATAAAAAGGCGATCGTTTCCGCAACCACCTTTTTATAAAACAGAGCAACTTTTTCAGAAATAAAGTATGAATAATTTCTGAAAAGGTCATAGGATATAATCCCATTTTTATAACCTAAGTGACGAGCTTAATTTATAAGAAAGGAATGACTACATTATATGAAAACTTGTCTAATGAGGTTACATATAAAAGAACAGCTAGCAAAAGCTAACTGCTCAATACAAGGAGATACAGAGAAAACTAAATGGATTTTGGCATACAGCCTATCAACATTATGGACATAATATTGAGTTTTATTCGAAGGAATTCATGTTTTACAAATTAGATTATGATAGTTGATATTTTCCATATTGACCAAAAAAGAACCAAAAATTCTAGTGAAATTCCAAGTGTTCTTTTCCTAGTTTTTTGAAGTTCTTTTACTAAATAGCCAACAGCACTAATTGCTATAAGAATGAAAAGAATAAGTTCTAGTGTAACTGGCATTTGATTTGCTCCTAATCTCGTAATTTAATTTAGTATATAACGATTATAAGATGTTTTTGTGGTTAGTGGTGAAAAATTAAACAAAACAATCTCTATATGAAAAAAGGTCCTGTTGTCTCCAACAGAACCCCTTCTAAAATGGCAAAGAGTAACTCTTACCTTACTCTTTGTTTATATACTACAGGACTATTAATGGAAATCCAAGGCTCCTTATATTGAGAAATAAAGAAGAATCATTATAAAGAATTTTATCATTGTTATAAATAAAGGAGCAGTTAGCAAAAACTAACTGCTCCTCTCCAAGGGGGAACAAGGAGAAAAATCTAATGTCATCTATATTATTGACGGAATATTGAGTTTTATTCAAAGAGGCTGTACTAATTATGTAGGTTACATGAGAAGTCCTATTAACATCCAGGCTGCTCCGAGCAGAATTAAAGCTTCGAATGTAATCCAAAACTTTCTTTTTTCTGGTTTTTGAAATTCTTTAATTACGGAAAATACGGCACTTATTCCTACAAGAGTAAAAAGAGCAATTCGGATTGTATCAGTCATTTGCATCACCACCTAAGATTTGAATAGTTTAATTATATATTAATTACCATTTTATAGAAACTAAATGAAGTAATCCTTTTAATAGAAAGTGAGGAATAACAATGGGGCTAGGAAACCACGGAATGACATTTGAAATGCTTACCAATCTAGTAAATGAAATGTATCAACGAGGCGGAGTGGCGCTAATAAACAAGTGTCAGACTCCTGTAAAGGTGTCCGTATGCTGAGTGGGTTCTATGAAGCTTAAAAGTACAGTAGACTATGACGGCGTGTATAAGGGACGAGCTATAGAATTTGAAGCAAAGTCTACAGGGAATGTTACACGATTTTCCATTATTTAACCTCCCTTAGATATGATGTTGATTTATTTATAAATTCTACTGAGAAATTTAAGGGATTACAAATCTATGAATATACTTAATCTATTTGAAATTATTAAAAATATCGATAAATAGCTGATAAAATGATGAGGATAACTAGATGTTTAAATTGCCGTATCATTATCTTACAAGTTCATTAAATAGTCGAAGTATTGAGATGGTTTTACGGAGTATAAACGAGAAGGCTGAGATTAATCTTGAAATTGGAAGAGGAACTTCTTCCTTTTTTTATTTTTCTCTATTAGATAGGTTAACTGTGGGGGATTTTATAAAACATATTTTTTGAATTATTTAATACTAAAATATATAATTAAACGGATTTTAATATATTAACTAGTTAAAAATGGGGAAAGAAAAGTGAAGATTATATTTGATGTGGTTAAAGATGAAAATTTTGATTTTACTTTATTAGAAACAAAATTGCTAAAAACTTTTAAAGAAGTAGATAATGTAGCTATAGTTGAAAAGGTTGAAGATAAAATTTTTGAAAAACATGATGTGCCAACCCATTTAGCGGAGATTACTATTAATGTTACAGGAAAGAATATCGGATATAGATCAGTTTCAGCTAGTATATTTATTGTTCTAGAAAGTCTATCAATGAAGCTATTCAATATTAATATTAGTATACATTAAGCATCCAATACGGGTGCTTTTCCCTTGTTATATAAAAATTACATATTAAACATATATTTATACGATTTGTTCCTACACGTTAAGGAGTTAGTAATAAGTAATAAAAGATGATACCGATGAAACCGTATAAAAACCAAAAGAACCCTAATATGGGTAATGTTTTGAAAATTAAGCGTGGTAAACCTCCTTGGGTATATAGAAGATTTTAATATATTGTTGGTCTATTTAGAAGGAAAAACATAGATTGGTATATATTAAACGAGAATAAGAATAAAATAGACATTTTGTTTAAATGAGTATATAAATAGGGAGAATCTAATTATTTGATTCACATTTAAACCAAGGGGTACAAATTCGATGCGACGTGAAAAGGATTTGTTGAAACAATGGAAGGCGGATTTGCAAGCTATTCAGGAAGAGAAAAGGCTGAAGAAGAAGGCTAAGAAAAAGAATAAGAAATTTAGCATTCCGGGTAATACAGCTGACTTCATGAACGGCAAGAATACTTATCATAAAGAGAATGGGGTATGGAAGCAAAGAAATAAATAATGTGAGGGTAAATAAGTTTGATTAAGTTTATAGCAGTTATTGTAGGCGCTGCGCGATCTGGGCGGCGCCTTGTTTGTTGTTAAGGAGAGATAAGAGGGAGATAAAAAAAGAGAGCTAATGCCCTCTTTTTTGGATGTGGTAATTAATCACAGATTGGTATTCCAAGCACTCTTAGAGCTAAAGCTACTTGAAGAGAAATCTCTAATCTAGCAATTTCAATACCAGCTACTGAGAGAACTAAAAAAGGTTGTCCATTTACAAACACAACGCAACTATCCATGGTTACACCACCTTTCTAGCAATCTACTATAGTATATGTATAAAACACTAATGTGTAATATTTAAGTTAATGGATTTAATAAAATTAATAGATTAGCCCATTTAAACAAAACAAAAGAACACAACGATTGAAAATACAGAAGTGAGATAGGTTTACAAATTGAAATATTATTAGCCTAAAATACAAAATATAGACTAGCAAACAAACTATTTCTACCTTTTAATCATAGAATATGATGAATTCTATTTTTAGAGGAGGGAATCATATCTATGGGATGGAATAATAATTTTGGACATTCTCGAGATTGTAATAGCTTTTGGGATGATTTAGTATTTTGCGGATGCGGTCGTAGACGTAGAAGAAACGATTTTAACGAATGTCATTGTAGACGCGACTGTGATTGTGATGAGTGTCGTCGTAGACGTAATCATGACCGTGATCATAATCATGATGATCGTCGAGATTGGTAAAGTCTTTTGAAAGAGTGCATATCTTAATCGCACTCTTTTTTATTAGTACTTATTAACCCGAAGGATACAGTTTCAATTTCATTGAACATCTAATAAAACAAGTGAACAAAACGAACGAAAAGGGAATTATGTAGATTTTAAGGTAGCGAATCCGCTGCTTTTTTATTTTATAAAGAAGCATTTTAAACATTTCTTATAGCGTTGAATACTTATGTAAATATGGAAAATAGATTTGGCTCTTGGAATGAGGGATTGATGTGGATATAACACATATTATGGCGAGGATAGTGGTTAATGGGAAAGATCTTCCGTTTACTTCAGTTAGGACAACTGCATGGATTAATGGACCTGCGAATGATTTAATTGTTACGACTAAGCAAAGGGTGGGTGAGCTTTATCGGTTTATGTGGTCACGGGTGCCAGTTATGCTAACAATGTATTTCCTTCAGGGTGCTGACTTGATGAGATTTGCTAGAGTTGCAGGAATTGATGAAAGTATAACGGGAGAATATATATATCATTTTATTTGGTGATAAGACGAACTTTAAGTAGCCTAACAGCTGCTTTTTTATTTTATAAAGAAAAACCTCTGCCTAGGGGCTAGATGATTTTCTTCATGCCACAATGACGGCATTCTCTTAAAAAGATGAAATTTTTAATGGAACTTTTGAATGCAGAATTACCGCAATTGTCACAGCGACCACTGATCTTATCTGGATGTTCTTCGTATGTGTATATTTTGTTTAAATCGTATTTTGGTTCTTGTTCTTTATTTTCCATTCGTTTCACCTACATATCAATCTGATTTTAAATAACTGAATCACAATATCATGAAGTGATCACGTAGTGGATGCTTTTTATTTTGCAAAAAAGAACCTGCAAATCTGCAGATTCTCTTGATAATGATTTATGAAGTAAGACCCGAAAATATAATACAATAATTCGAAAATGAGTTCAAGAGTGTTTGGTGATTTAAGCCACTCTATAATCTTTGTTTTTAAGCTTTTTTTGAATATCCATAAATCCTATAATCATTATCGCCATGCATATTAATTTAAGCCAACGAATCTCCTGGTGGTACATTAGCCCAGAAAAGAATTCATAGGCATATAACAAACTGACAATTGGAAATAGCCCATCGCTATCAAGCTAAGCTCATAAAACGTCAATTATAGTAGAGAGTGTTTCTTTTTTCTAAAGGTTATGTGTAAGGAATTTAAAGATTTGCATACGAAATAAACCCTAACGGGTTTCATTTTTTTGAATTAAGCCGCTTGATTATCAGACATGGTACAATTGTAAACGACACCTAATATATCAAAGACTGTTTTCTTCTCATATCGATGAGATTTTCTCCCGTTTTGCTGTAGGAGGTTGAACAGGCGAAGTAGAACCTTTGATAGCTCTTGGGTGTCTTTCTGTATAGCTTGGAAAAGAAGAAGAAAGTAATCTTTAATGATATATATGGCCTTATACTCACTCAGTTCTCGTTGCTTTTTCATAAGAAGTAGTTGCCGCATTTGAAACATAGTAGAAGAACAGAGTAAAATGGCAATCAGTTGCCCATACAAATGGCATTCCAATTGTTCTCGTTTTATATTTTTACAATGATGAATATGAAAGAATGATTTCCAGGTTTTAAATAAAATCTCGATTTGCCAACGTAAAGAATACCAATCATGCACTTGTCCCATTGGGACAATATCTGTAGGTGTAGCTGTCATATATACGTTGATACCGCTAAGTCGTTTACTACGAGCAGAATACTTCATTCCTTTCTTCTTTTCTCTTACAGTTTGATCTTGCAATCGTTTTTGTTGCTGTTCTTTTGTTAGTCGATGAACAATCACACGAGTTGGGACTTTATCTGTCATTCCTACATAAGCGTTGGATATTTCACATGTTTGTCCTGGTTGAAGAGAGTTCATTAAATCCTCCATATCTATCTGGATATACTCTGTACCTTTCTTGATTCTGCCGTCTTGAAAATAATCAGGGTTAGGATTTTTTTGATAAATACGTGTATTTGATTTGATACGTGAAATATAATAAGCCTTTTTATCTTGTATATGTTGAAGATCTTTCAAATGAAAATAACCTAAATCTCGGATACATAAATCATTCGCTGTTATAGTTGGGACACACAGGGAACCATAGGTTCGATCATGTTGTTTCCCTGGACCTGTATGAATATGAAGGAACTGTCCACTTAATAAATCATACTCAAGCTGAATTTTCATTCCCGCGGTATGGCTGCATCCTCCTGCACCTGGATAAACGAATGAAAAAGGATCTGGAAGTTGAAATGACGTTGAATCTAGGATACGAATACGCTTGAAAATAGAAGTGTATGGAGAATAGAGCAGCTTAGTTGAAGATAACTTTTGGTTGAGAAGTTCGGCTAACACTTGTTGTAGAAATTGCACGGCTGTGGCATTAAATCGTTGATTCAGTCCTTCAGGACTGATAAGTACTTCTGTTGATACCTCTAAACAGCTACATAACTGAGTTAAAGGGGTTTCAGCAACATTTTGACTCATCCATACACATAAAGCGACTAAATCTTTTGGTTGGTATTTACTGGTTCGTTGTCCAAAACCAACATCTCTAGCAAGATCTCGTAAGATATTCGGAGATAAGAAGCTTTGAATTTCTCAAGCAAATAGGTTTAATTCATCAGATACAGAAATAGACATACAAAAACGCCATCCTTTCCTATAATGATACAGCAAGGATAACGCCTTTTTTTTATGGATAGTAAAAAAATTAGATTTAAACATCATAAATCTTTTTTTACAGCATATGTGATTGCATTTGTTTTTAATAAAACAGACTTTGCATTTTGAATAATTTTATATTCGAGAGGTTTTACTATGATACTCAATACTTCCTAACCTTATATTAATTTATTGTGATATAATAACAAATGTAAAATTGGTCTTTGAAATACATATCATAAATCTATTAGTTAGTAAAAAAGACTAAATCTTTCTACCTCATTTTCATTATATAAAAGACAGTACATATCTGCTTTTAAAAATGGTCTAAGCATAAAGAACTACCATAATAGGAAAAAAGATGGAAATTAATAAAATTGGTAAACAGCCTGTAGAAAGTAAATGGGAAGCTGAAGGACAACTAGAGAGACTTTAACACAAGGAGCGGAGCAAACAGAGATGAGTAAGCAGACATTAAAAGAATTCATAATCTTATTAGGGATTATAGTTGTTGTTTTAGGTGTCATCATCTACAACGGAATAAGAGAAGAAGAGCGCCATCCATATAAACCATTGCACCAGGAGCAAACAGAGCAGAATCAAACAGAGAAGGACAACCCTTATTTGAACGATAAGAAGCGCCAACAGATTAACGAATTGTACAATTCTAGGGATGAGATTGAAAGTAGAATGAAATAGTATAATTCGGTTATAAGGCTCTCACATCAATTGTGAGAGCTTTTTCTATTATAGGGGTACGGAAACGATTATCGGTATGAGGGGCCACTCTGGGATTTAATTACAAATCAAAAAAGAACTTTATTCAAGTTCTTTTAATCTATGATACAGAGCGTCCTGACTCACACCAGTAATTTGGCATATTTCTTTAACAGTTTTATTGGTATGCTTGCGCAATTCAATCGCATGATTTATACCTAGGTGCTTATCCGTATATTTCTTCAACCTTCCTCTATACAATCCTTTTTGTTTCGCTAACTTTATTTCCGTACGTTGCTTTTCTTTAATCATTTCTCGATCAAGTTCACTAAAGGCAGCCATGACAGTTAAAAAGAATTTTCCTGTTGGCGTTCTCGTATCTATTCCCAAATTTAAAATCGCAAAGTGAACATCCTTTTCCCGAAGTTGTTCTACTAATTGTAAAAGCTGAATGGTATTTCGACCTAAACAATCCATTCTAGTTACGACTAAAGTATTCCCAGTAGTTAGTTTTAAAAGTATAGAGTCTAACTCTGGCTTTTGTTTGGTTACTCCACTTATTTTTTCTTTAATAATTTCATCTATTCCATATTTCATGAGCTGTTCAATCTGTGTATCTAGATTTTGATCTTGTGCACTGACACGAGCATATCCATATATCATTTTTTCACCTTTATTCTCTTTAATTTTGATAAGTGCTATTGATAGTCTGCGAACCCTTTATTATCAAGGAGACAAGTTATTATCAATAGGGTACACTCTATCGAGAGGGAAAATATGCAATTATGCATATTTATATTTTTTTATTTTAATAGCAATGAAACTTAATATATAATTGAAAGGTTTTTTACGAATTGATAAGGAGATACGAGTATGAAGAAAATCATAGGACTTATATTATCATTATTTTAACTATTTTCTACCTATGCACCAATGTTTACAGAGGAAGTCGAAGTTTTAATTCAAATAGGTCGCGTCAAAAAGAAAGGAGACTGGTATTATTATGGATATTGTCAACATAATGCGAATTTTACAATAAGGGATTTTCAAATTGAAAAACTTGGTTTTACTGTATATTAAGAAGGTTCTATAAACGGACTACTAGATTTAAAAAATGAAACATCTTATGAATTAATTATTGTTTAGACAGAATGACTTAGGTTGTCCTTATGCGAAATATCAGTATGAATAGAAATTTGATAATTATATAAAATGCCGTAAATGAAGGATAAAATAAGTGCTGATTTTGCAATTATATTTTTAACAATTGAATAGGAGCTATTATGAATACAATTAAGAAATTATTTTTAAGTTTTATCGTATGTATTTTGTTATTCAGTACAGTAGGAACAGCGTATGCAGAACAAAATGGTCAAGTGAATTCATCATCTTTTATTGACGTTCCTAAAACTCACTGGGCGTATAAAGAAATGATGTATATGGTGGAGAATAAGATTATAACAGGATACGGAAATGGGTATTTCGGTGCAGCCGATCCTATTACTCGCGAACATCTCGCTGCTTTCTTGTATCGATATTTAAAACCGCAAGATAGTACAAATAATCCATTTGTTGATATTGGCGACAGCAATTTCAAAAAGGAAATTTTGGCACTAACAGCACGTGGCATTTTCAGTGTAAATGCTGAAAAAAAATTCAATCCAAAAAATAATATGACACGTGCCGAAATGGCAACTGTGCTTGTCAAAACATTTGATTTAAAACCGCAAGGAAATGTTGAATTTACGGATATGAAAGGTCACTGGGCCAACGAATATGTCAAAATATTAGCCGGTAACAACATAACAAGTGGTACAGGTGACGGGAATTTTAATCCAAATGGCATTGTTACTAGAGAGCAATTTTCTATGTTCTTATATAGGACGATTATGAAAGTAACAAATATGCAAAATGATGAATCAGTTGGCTGGGTGAAGGAGAACGAGAATTGGTACTATTACAACAAAGATGGTAGTAAGCAAAGGGATAACATTACGTTAGATGGAATAGAGTACGCCTTTTTTAAAGATGGAAGGCTATTCCAAGGGAGTAAGCAGGTAGGGAAAGATACTTTATATTATAGTGAACCTGGTAAACTAAAGACTGGATGGAGTTTCTCTGCAACTTCATGGAGCTATTTAAAAGATGGGAAGTATGTGACAGGAACATTTACTTATCAAGGAAAACCATTTGAAATTAATAAGTACGGGGATATGGAAAAGGGATGGATTACTCTACGTTCTGCTGTTAAAAGAATCTATCCAAAGCCCGAAACAAAGTTTCTATCGAAATCTAAGCCTGTAAAGGATGGAGATGTTTTAGAAGTCATATCCAAGCAAGGTTTATGGTATCAGGTAAAATACCAAGGAGAAATTGGATATGTCCGAGTACTAGAGTCTGTTGTAATTGGTGAATCACCAGTTCGTTCATGGGATGTAGCAAAAGAAGCAACGAATTTGTCTCATTTCATGATAACTGAGTATCATAAAGATCCCGAAAAATATTTTCCACCAAATATTCAAAAGAAATTTGATAAACAACTTGATAGTGATCTAAATGTTCTCGCGAATGGATTACAATGGATTGATCAATTAAAAGAAGTACTCTATTTAGATAATAAACAAGGGTGGGTACAAGAAGAAGGAAAATGGACGTATTATAAAAAAGATGGGCAAAGAGTAACAGGTTTCCAATCAATTGATGGGAAACGATATTATTTTGGTACCGATGGTTTTATGCAAACGGGCTGGTTACATACAGGTGGATATGATTATTATCTAGGAACCGATGGCGTGGTACAAACTGGAATCCAACATATCGATGGGAAAATCTATTACTTTGGTCCGTTGGGTCCTGTGCAATCGGGATTTACAAATGTTGATGGGAAACCGTATTATTTTGATGCTTCTCATGAATCAAGAAATGGTTGGATGAAGCAAGAGTTTAGTTGGTATTTACTACAGCCTTCAGGTGCATTACAAACAGGAGATTTTACATATAAAGACAAGAAGTTCTCCTTTAATCAAGACGGAGAAATGATTAAAGGGTGGGTTACATTAGAATCCCTTGTTAAAAAAGTATATCCTGAGCCAGATTTGAAAAAAGCATTACGTGCAAAAAGTGTGAACAAGGGTGAAGTGATAGAAGTAGTGGGGAAAGTCGGTTCTTGGTATGAGGTTAATTACCAAGGTGAAAAGGGATATGTACGCATTCATGATGCTATTATTTTTGATCAGGAGGCTAAAAGTCCACTTACTTTGCTTGATGGAAAAATAAAGATATTTGAAGGTGTATTAGATTACTTAAAAAGTGACGAAACATACATAAATAACACGATCAAAATTTTAGAAGAAGAAGAACAACGTTGGGTAGATGATGTAGAAAACTTAGAGAATCTTTCCAGAGACATTAATGATGCAAAGCAAGATGTACAGTATAAAAGGCAAGTCATCATAGAAGCACATGATAAGTTAGAAGAATTAGTAAATGCTATGAAAGGTGATATAAGAAATTTAACAGTTACCCAAAGGAAAGAACTTGCAAAATTGCTTGGAGCCGATGGAAAAGAGTTACTAGATTTTAGTGTGGAAACATATACTTTTATACTTCAACAATATGTATCCATGGCTCAAGCATATGGTGAAACTTACAAGGTATTAAGTATATATGCAGATAAAACAAGTGAATTTCTAGAAGATGTTAGCAAAGATATTCATCAAATCACATTGAATATGCAAGAGTTATCGAAGGGATTTTCTGGTGTAGTTAAAGATTTAGGTCCAGTTGTAAATAGTTCCATTCGTTTGAAGCATTCTATAGATGAAGCAAAACCTGGTATGGAGGAACTTGTACAGGTAACAAGAAAAAACGTTCCAGTCATTGCGCAAGATTTACAAGCGTTAGATGCGAAAGTACCAGGATTCTTCACAGATTTCAATATGGGAATAGATCTTGCAAATACATTTATGGACTCCGCTAATAAAATAGCAAGTCATAAGATTAATATTCCAGCTGCTACCATCAATGTGGGGAATATTGACTTGAGTAATGCACTACGTGATTTAGGTGGTGATCCATCTAGAGTATATGATCGTAAGAATGATGGAGATGTATCATTCATATTGGGTATTACACCTATAATTGGTACAGGAAAAGAAATTGGACAGCTTATCAAAGGTGAAGACTTAGTAACAGGTCAAAAATACGGTCCAGATGATTATGCATGGGGTACATTGGCTGTCGTATCTGGTGGCACAACACGGGTTATCGGTAAAGTTGTAGGGAAGGTTGGAGACCTTGAGAAGAAAGGTAAGGCTTTAGAAGCGGCAGCCAAAAATACAAAATTCACGAAATATCCTACAGGTTTTGATGAAGTCGCTCAGTATATAAAACAAAATAAGAAATTACCGGATAATTTCATCACAAAGCAACAAGCTGAAGCTTTAGGATGGGATAGAAAGAAAGGAAATCTCCACGAAGTAGCTCCAGGAAAAAGTATTGGTGGAAATGTTTACTATAATAATGAAAGGCTATTACCAAGTGCTCCAAATAGGACTTGGTATGAAGCGGATATTAATTATTCATCAGGGTATCGAGGTAATGATAGAATTCTTTATTCTAATGATGGATTAGTGTATAAAACTTCTGATCATTATAAAACGTTTACCGAAGTAAAATAGGGAATAGAGGGATTAAATTTATGGATATAATAAAATTAGATGGAAGAACATTTACTAGTAAAGAAGTATTGCACCAAATATTAAAAAAACAATTAGATTTCCCTAGTTTTTATGGGGAAAATGCAGATGCTTTGTGGGACTGTTTAACTGGATTTATAAGTCTTCCTATAACAATAGAATGGGAATTTTTCGAGAGTACTCAAAAAATGTTAGGACCTTATGCGGATTTAATTTTAAAAATATTTCAAGATGCACAAAATGAAATGCCAGGTAAGTTCTATATTGTTGTAAAATAATTAAAAGGATCTTAGGTAAAAATAAAAACCGTGGAAATATTTAATTTCTACGGTTTTTATTGTATCAATTAGGTTTTCTTTCATAGTGGCCCCTCATACCTCGAATCGTTTCCGTACCCCTTATAGATATAAACATACATTAGTAGAGTTATAGAAATGCTTATACTCATCAGGTATTTGCAATTTGGAGTATCGCCACATCACTATTTGGCTAAAATTTTATAGAATTTAAAACAGAAAAATTGTAGATTTTCAACTGTAGATGTTAATTTTCTGGTTTTGGGGTATTTGTTTTTATTAGCTTGATGAATGTGTGGAAATAGCCAAGTCATAAATTTCAAATCTTTTAGATGAAACTTATAATTATTAATCTTTTGCCACATATGTATCAACTCCTATTGTTATGAGGTTCTGTAGTTTTTCTTTTTGAAATCTCGCATGTTGAGGATAAGGAATAGAAGGAAGATAACAGCCCCGATGCCATTAATCCAGTAGTATGTGCGCCCTGTTGTGAATCCGTTATAGAATTCATAGGCATTCCAAATTACAAGAAGTACTGAACAGACAGTAGAGATTATTAATGAGCCAAAACTTCTCATGATTTTCACCTCAATTCACAATATTAGAACTTAATTATAATTTTACATTTAGATAAATAGATTTACAAGAAGAGGAATAAAAAAAGAACCCGTTGGAGTTCAGGTTCTTTCAGAAGTGATGATGTATTCTCGGCTAGGGAACTGAGAAAAACACAAAAATATAATACATCGAGATTTAGAGAATTTCAATCCTAAATTAAATATTATCGTGGAGGGAGTTATATCATTTGATGAAGAAACCAAGGTAGTGTTAAAACATATGAATTTAAAAAAATGAGCGGGACATCTTAAGGACAAATAAAATTATTGAAATTTTTGTATGAATTCATTAATATGGAATTATATTTATTGTTTAATTGATTCCGTTTATTCCCACACCTTATTGTGTTGTGGTTGAGTTGTAGAAGCAAGTTGCGTCTTGTTTCATTTATGAAAGGGCTTCTTTGAGCCGATTAGTGTATATAGCTTATTTTGCTATGCACATTTTTAATCGACTTGAAGAAGCCCTTTTTGTGTTGTTTTCAAGTCTGTTTGATTAGTAGAATCCATTATTACACTGGGCAAAAATTATTATTTAGGGGGATTTATTTATGCATATCAGTTATGAAGTATCTTTATTTTGTTCTGCACATCCAGATGAACTTATTCCAAGTTTACGTGCATTACGAATGAGAGTTACAAAAGAAGGAGCATTTTGGGAACGAGATTGTTATCAGTTTGCCATTAAACCATCAAACTTGTCACAGCGAGCAGCAAAACAAGCAGGGGAAATCTATTTGTATCATGTTCATTTTAATGGATGTGTACGGGATTTCCTTTTTTTATTGGAAAGATGTTTTAGAGGAACGAGTTTTCGCTTTACTGCTATACGTGGTTTTTTAGATGTAGAAGGTTATTCACTTAAGAAATGGAAACCAATTCTACGTAACCACCACATAAACTCTGCAGATGTAGATTGTATTTTCAAGAAAGATGATCTTGTAATGATTGTGCATCACCATGGAGGTTTAGAGGTGGTTAAGCGTGCGGAAAAAGGCGAACAATTAAAAAAAGTAAACTTCTTAGAGGTAGATAGCTGGTTACAAGCACTAAATCCGACAAAAGAGGATCTATTCTCTTTAACAGGTGTGAGTGTATCGTAATGAGTAATTTACATAACTATATGGAAGTGTACAGACAGAGGGAATGATAGAAATCCGTAGTGCAAAATGACTATGAATTTCTGTCTTTTATTTTATTCAGGAGGATTTTAGTATGAATTTATTTGAACTGTTTGGTTTAGAGGTTGGAGAAGACGTAATGGTACAAGATGTGAGAACAGATAAACAAGTTCGCAATCGATACAGTTATGATGTAGGTGAGAAATTAGTGGGAGCAAAGAAAGAGATACGAGCATTAAAAGAATCATTTTTAGTATCATTTTCTTTAGAAATTTTAGCTGAAATTGAAAAAGAATCTCCAGTAGAGGCGCTAAATGCATTGGATCGAAATACATTGATTCCATTCTCTTTTGAACATGAAAAAGAAAATGATGTCCCACCACATGTTGCAAAGTTAAAGCAGTTGCTAGTGGGCAGAATAAATAAGAAGCCAATTGTAGATACACCGACTGCAAGGAAACTATATGTTCAAGCATGTAGAAGAATATGGCATGATATACAGTCGGTACATACCTCAGAACAATGGGTAGATCTTGTGGTCTCTTATGGAATGGAAATGAACAATGGTTGGTCTACATTTAGAAAAAATAAGAATGTAACATTCACATTTAAAAGAATGGTAGAGGAATATTTTGATGAGTTTGTTGATGCAGATGGTATGGAGTTATTAATATTAGGAAAGAAATTCATATCACTTTGCACAAATTCTAAAAGTATTAATTCTACGTATCTTCGTGTATCACATGAACTAACATGGAATGATTTACTTACGAAAAAGGTTACGACTCGTAAGAAATCCGCAGCTGCTTGGAGTAGGAAACTGCCAGATACTCTGCAAAGAAAAGGACCAGGAGTAGAAATTGCTACCAAACCTGAAGACGTAGTGGCTATGTTTGGGTTGAAGGGGATGCAATTTGGTCATTATTGCACCGAACAATATGCAAAAGAACATATCGGGCATGTATCCGAAGCATTGCATGATTTAGCTCGTATATTAGGGATTTCACCTGAGTATATAGGGTTAGGAGGACGCTTAGGACTTGCGATTGGTGCGAGAGGAAGCGGCAATGCATTAGCACATTATGAACCTTCTACCAAAGTCATTAATTTAACTCGTGATAATGGAGTCGGGGCATTGTGTCATGAATGGGGACATGCATTGGATCATTTCTTATATGATTGTAGTCATGATTTTCAAAATGGTAGTCTTGCTTTCTTATCAAGCGGGAAGAGTATTGGGAATATCTTGCCTGCTATTATCAAGGAAAAGATGCAAGCTGTGTTAGATGCTTGTAAACAAGGAAAAGTGGCCAGAGTAATCAACGTGGAAAATGCCTACAGTAGAAAGTGGTATTTCTATGGTGGTGTTATCGATAGTTATGATGTGTTTAAAGGAAATCTTTCAAATATTTTAGAATCACATCATGCTAGTTTGTGTAGGAAGCTTGATACTTTATCAGGAGCAACAAAGACGCGTATGGAGCGTAAAATTGAAAAAGAATTTGAGAAAACCGCACAAATGTTAGCTGCATATCATTATAAAAAAACAGGCGAAAAACTTAGTGAAATACCCTATCAAGTGAAAGGGTCCATATATTTTGATACAGCCATTAAGTTAGATAAGAAGAGAACTAAAAAGTATTGGTCTACAAATCATGAGATGTTTGCTAGAGCATTTGAAGCATATGTAGAATCAGCTTTGCTAGATCAAGAACATAGAAACGATTATTTAGTATGTGATACATATTCTTTTGTATATCCGTTAGGAGAACAAAGAGAACATCTAAATAGAAGTATAAAGAGTTTAATGGAAGTAGCTATTCCATATATAATAAATAGTATACAAGGAGTGGGAAATGATGAATTATAACATACAAAAAGGACAATTTCGTTTAACAACTGCACATCCAAGAGGAAGTTGGTGGGAATTTTATCGTGTTCCATGCCCAATCTGTAATGCTATTGGAAACTGTATGCTGCATGTTTCACAAGAGAAAGTAGCATGTACCCGTGTGGAAAGTAAGTGGGTATACGGTAAAAATTCAAGTAATCCAAGTTATATCCATTATCTAAATGGTAAGAAGCAATACCAATTACCAGAGGTAGATGTAGTAAAGGGGCATAGTAAGCGAAGTAAGGAAGAATTAGATGTATTTAATCGTAATTTAATCGGATTTTTGCCGTTAGAGGAGAAGCATCATATACATTTACTGCAAGATAGAAAAATGACTGAAGAAGAAGTACAGGTACGTCAATATCGTTCGTTTTTAAAGCAACAAATTGTGTTGGAAGATGATAATACGTACACAACTATTTGGGAAAAGTTATTTAAACAAATTGGCAAAAAAGATTGTTGGAAGGGAATACCTGGATTTTATGAAATGAAGAAAGGACAAACTTCTCTTCGTTTAATGGCAGGTTTTCCAGGAATTATGATTCCATTCCGAAACCAATATAATCAAATTGTTGGTTGGCAAGTACGTGTAGATGAAGTAAAGAACTCTGTTCATGTGAAATCTGGACCTACAGGTATACAAGCCGAACTAGTCCAACAGCCTAATGTAGTGAAAATAACGAAAAACGAGGATTGTATCTATGAAGGAAAACTAGAAATAGGGAAAAATAAAGAATTATTAATCGACGGGGAAAAGGTTGTTGTAAAGATACATAAAGGTCAAAAATACTTATGGATCTCTTCAGCAAATAAAGATGAAGGAACCGGTGCGGGAGGTAGTGAAAATCCACTTCCTGTACATGTAGCGGTACCAAGCTCACATTTGAAACATTGGAAGTCTGGTATGCTGCACAAAACAAAATCAGTAATGATTACAGAAGGGCCGATGAAGGCGGATTTGATTGCCGATTTACTTCCTCAAAGACTAAATAAAGAAGAAATAGCTAAAGTAGGGACAACAGTTCTTGCGATTCCAGGTGTAAATGCATGGAGAATCGTTATGCCAGTATTAAAAGATATGGGAGTAGAAAATGTATACTTAGCATTTGATGCTGACTTAGTAGAGAATGAAAAAGTAAGAGCTGCCGTAATTGCTTTTGCGACAGAGTTAAAGAAAGAGGGCTATAACGTAATTATTGCGGCATGGAACCCAGCACAAGGGAAAGGTCTGGATGATGCAATGCAAGCTGCTTTCAAACCAGTTTTTCGCACAATATAAAAAATCATAATTGTGAAGTTAAAACAAAATTGTACACGTTAAAAGAAAGTCGTACATTTTACAACAAAGTAGAAGTATTAGTGTAAAACTTTCTTTTAACAAAACACTTAACAGTTTAGCTAGGGGACTTTATATAAAAGAAAGGTGTGTATTAAGTATTATGGATATTATGCAACAATTAATGGACGTAGATAAAAAAGCTAGGGAACAAGAAAGAATGGAACTCATTCAACGATTTTATAATGAGGGAGTTTCTATCACGACAATTGCAAATGCGACAAATATGTGTGAAGAGGATATTTCTTATATAGTAAGTAACTAGTAGCCATATTTGATGAGATGAATAGAGGAGAAAAAGATAGAATATAATTCTATCTTTTTTTATGCTCTTAAATACAATTTTAAAACGAGAAAGGTAGAGGGAAAACATGAGTGTATATGTAAAAAAGAATCTAGTAAATTTACGAGTTGATTATGCTTTTAAGCGTTTGTTTGGAGTAGAAGGAAATGAAGATATATTAATTGGGTTTCTTAACGCGGTACTACAATCATCTATTGATGAAGAAATTACATCTTTGCACTTAGATGATCCGCATCTTCCAAGAGAGCAGAAGGATGATAAATTGTCTATTTTAGATTTGCGAGCTACGCTAAATAGTGGTATAAAAATTAATATAGAGATTCAAGTTCGAGACAAAAAAGATATGATAGAACGTTCTTTGTTCTATTGGTCAGGTATGTATTATTCTCAAATGACTCAAGGGATGAAATATACAGAATTAAGACCAACCATTTGTATTAATATAGTGGATTTCATTCTATTTCCAGAAGAGCAGGAGTTTCATAGTATTAATACAGTGATGAACAAAAAATCTAAACGTATCATTACCGAAAATATGCAGTTGCATTTTCTTGAAATTCCAAAAGTGATTCAAGAATGGCAAGGAAAACGAATGGATCCGTGGGAAGATTCTTTAGCGCGTTGGTTACTATTATTTCCTGCGCATGAGGATGAGAGATTAACAACAATCCTGGAGGCGATAGCAATGGAAAAAGATCCAGTTTTGAAAAAAGCAATAGAGGATTGGGAGCGTTTAAGTAGCGATAAGGATTTTTTACGCTTATATGAGGCTAGAGAAAAAGCAATAAAAGATAGAATATCAGAAATAGAGACAGCAGAAGAAAGAGCTGCGAAAAAAGCTGCAGAAATAGCTACAGAAGAAACTAAAATTGCAACTAAGATAGAGATGATTGAAAATATGTTTAAAATAGGATTACCTATAGAAAAAATTGCAAAAGTTGCAGAATTAAGTGTTGAAGAGGTTAATGAAATTATAAGAAATAAAAGGTAGATATAAATGATAAAAAAACAGGTAATTGTGGGTACACACGATTACCTGTTTTTTTGATTTAATGAAAGTAAGTGAATAGATGTGAAGGAAGGGGGAATAGTTATGAAAGTAACAAGAGGAAATGCTATTTGAAGTGTGTAATTTTTACATACTCAATTATTCTGTTATTAAAAAAATATAAAGAATATAAGGGGAAGTTATTTGTATTATGAAAAAGAAAAAAGAAGCATATTATGTACATGTGTATACGCTTAGAGACAAAAGTATAAAATCTATAAAAATAGAACCATGGCGCTCATTGAAAGAGGAAATGAATGTTTTGGGTCTTAAGGACAGTGATATTTTTCAAATTCAAATGGTATGGTACGATCCAAACAAAGAGGATAAAAAGAAATGAAATAAAACGGAACACGAAAAGTCCAATTTTACTTTTTAGGCGTAAATAAGGCTTGTTTTTTTAAAATCGTATTGCTATAATATAAACGTAATAAGATTTAACAATAAAATAAAAAATTAATCAGTTCGCATATAAGAGAAGACCTCAATATGCGCCATGTCCTTAGGGGACGTGTGCGTGTATTGGGGTCTTTTTGCGTTTTGCGAGCAAAAACACCCGGAGGTGCAGGAATTATGTTGAATTGGTTGTCTGCAAAACTTATGACAACATCAGTAGGAGATTTTCTACTGGCAAAAAAAAGTTTTGAGGGGGGGCTTACTGGGCACACCAGTGGTGCAGATGCTACCACTGTACAAAAAAGCATGAATACCCTTGTAACAACACTAATTGGTTTTGGTGGTATTTGGGTAGCAGCTTGCGTTGTATTTGCAGCTATTAAACTATCTGGTGCACAAGGTAAAAACCCTGAAAACCGTACACAAGCCATGATTGGTTTAGCGTGTGCAGCAATTGGAGGCTTTGTCATGATCAAAGCATACGACATCGCTTCTTGGGTTACAAAAATTTAACATAAGAGTTTGTAAAAGCTCTCCTCTATTTGGGGAGAGCTTCTCTTATATAAGGGAGGAAACAAAATGAGAAAAGTAACCGTTCCTGTTGATATGACTTCGGAACAAAAAACACTGTTAGGTGTGCTGAGCAAACGCCAATTGATTTATCTATTGGGTGGCGGAGCATCCCTTTATTTATATGTGCCATTCTTATGGCGGTTATTTGCACCTTTTAATGCGGCGGTAGCATTTTTTATTTGCTTAATTTTAGCAATACCAACAGTAGTAGTTGTAATAACGTTTGCTTTTATTTATAAAGAAAAACAACACATGTATCTAGATAAATATTTACTTATCAAAATGCGTAGCCGTTCTGAAAAAGGCAAGTGGAGAAAAGGATACGAGCCAATTACATGGGTAAAGGAGAATTTATAGATGTTAGAAATGATATATTTTGCGTTGGTAGCCATTGTAGGGTTTTTCTTTTATCGGAAAATGAATGGAAAACCGATGTTTGGTTCTAAGAAAAAGGGGAAAAGCCAGGGCGGGTTAGAGAAACGTACTGCTGAAAAAAATGGAAAGAAAAATAAAAAGAATACGCCTGCTGAATCGGAAATTGATGAGGATAATGTTGATTTCTTTCGTGCTTTTATAGAAGACATTAAGGAAGTTGAAAATCATATGATTCGTTATCATGATGACACGTTTATCCTAATCGCGGAGGCACACCCAGTAAACTATTATTTACTTTCCAATGCGGAACAAGAAGCGATTGATATCAAAATTGAATCATGGTTAACCACATTAGAGTTTAATACGAAGGTATATATCCAAAGTAAGTTTGTAGATTTAACAGATCCTGTACGAAAAATGACAGAAACAATGAAAGGTGCGAAGGACCTTACACCAGAGACAGTACTTTATGGGCAAGAAGTTATCGACAACTTAGAGTACTGGCAACGTTCGCAGCCTCGATATGAACAAAAGCGATATTTAATTTATCCATACAAAGTGGATATTAGTACGATTACAGCTGATACAGAGGATGAATTGGAAGAAAAGATTGTAGATAAAGCGTTTAACGAATTATATCGTCGCTATAATGCTTCCCGAAATCTACTATCGAAAGCAAAAATTAGTGTAGAAATGTTAACAAAAGATAAATTAATAGAACTCCAATATGTAGCGTTTAACCGTCGTAAAGCGGTGAAAGCACGTTTCCAAGATTTAATTGAAAATGAGAACTTCTCTCTCTATTCAACCGGTGAAACAAATGAGAGAAAACTAGAGTTAATGAAGAAAGTGCTAGCGGAAGAAAAAGCTGAAAAATCAAATAATGGGGTGGCATAAGTATGAAATTGTTTGGAAAGAAGAAAAAAGAAAAAAAGAAGTTAGAAGCTGAAAAGAATGACGAATTGGAACTAGAGGAGGAAGCGTACGAACAAGAAGAAGTTCCGCCTCAATTAGAAAATCAAACAACTGTGTTTGATGTCATTGCCCCAGAAGGAATGAAAATTGATTCAGAAGACTATGGGGTAATTAAGCAGTCTTTGGGAAGTAATACTTTCTTCCGTCCATTTTATATTCCACGTGATGGATATCCTCGTATGATGCAGACCAATTGGCTGAACATGTTAACTTCAGCTGGAGAGGTTGATGTCATGATTGATATTCATAAAGAGCCAAAAGCAAAAGCGATGCGTTCGTTAGATATGCAGCTGACGATGTTACGTTCGAACCTTTCTTTCCAACGTACACGTGGAAATATTGACCAAGAAAAAGATTTAGATGCAAAAATTCAGGATACAAACAATTTAATGGATGAAATTCAATTTAATGAGAATGACTCTTATATGGTAAGTACCATGGCGGTTGCGTATGCTGACTCAAAGAAAGAATTAGATGTTTTATGTGAGTATATCGAAGATGAAATGCAAGCATCTCACTTTAAAATAGCGAGTACTTGGAATCGTGTGAAGAGTGGCTTGAAAGCAGTTATGCCACTAGGTGCACCAAATACTCTGCAAGATACATATCGCAATATCGATAGACGTGCTCTATGTACATTTGCTCCCTTTGTATCAGGTTCCGGAAGATTTAACGGTGGTATACCAATAGGAAAGAACAAAATTACTGGCCAAGTAGAATTTTTAAATTCATTTGGTAACGCAGATTATCGTCCACCAAACTATAACATTGGTGTGACAGGGATTTCAGGTTCCGGTAAAAGTTTACTCTTAAAAATGAAGCTAGCTCGTGAAACATCACTTGCAGATACACATGCGATGATAATAGATCCCGAGGGTGGTGCGACACGTTCCTAAGTGAAAAGCTTAGGCATTGTCGAACTTACAGTTCAACAGTGAACTGTCATTCCAAGAAGTCAAATGATAGGGTAACGCCTTGAAGGGCTTCCTTTAATACTCCGACATGCAGTGAAGTTAGCAAGAACTGAACTGTATGAAGCTCGGTGAAGTCGGTTGAGAGTTACCGTAATCCTATAGGATACGAAAGTCACTCAGAGGTGGGTGGTGTAACCTATAAACCGGAAGTCTATAAATTACCTATGGTTAGTATGCACTATGAACCAATAGAGTATGGTATGTGCGGACGAATCTCTGATGGTACGGGTCTATATCGGAAGTAAGTCGAAAGGCTTACTGACACAATTAGTGTCGCTACTGTGGATGAGTAAAACTCGCCTTTATGAAAGTCCATATATTGTTACAGGCAATATCAAGGTAGCAGGCTCATAGGAGAAACCTAACGGTATATGCACAGATAGGAATGACGGAACGTGGTAAGCTGTCAACACTGAGGGCTTGCTTCCGATGAAGTGGTTCTAGGGAAAACAATTGTAAATTGTATAACCTAGGTTTATGACAGTGAAAGTGGTGGCACAGTACCTATGAAACGTGTAATGAACGTGGAGGGATAGCCACTAGTCGATTGAAAACTGACTGTTACTTATGGTTGACATGGTTTCGAGTAAGACTAAAGAGATGTAAACCTCCAGTAAATAAGGGGAGGTTACAGCCCATGTTAAAGAAAACTAAACTAAGGCACAGTGAATATTACGACATGCAAAGAAAGTATGATGAGTTATATTCTAATAGCCTTAATGGTAACAATTTCTATAAATTAATTGATATTATCGGTTCGGAAGAAAATATTAGATTAGCATACCGCAACATCAAAACTAATAAGGGGAGTAACACGGCTGGAGTTGACAATTTAACCATTAAAGATATTTGGCACCTAAACGATACAAAGATTATTCATGAAGTTAGGAAACGATTAAATAACTATCAACCACAAGCAGTTAAAAGAGTCCTTATCCCAAAAGAGGGCAGTGATAAGAAGCGACCCCTGGGGATTCCAACAATTTGGGACAGATTAGTACAACAATCTATCCTCCAAGTATTGGAACCTATTTGTGAAGCTAAGTTTCATAACCATAGTTATGGATTTAGACCGAACAGAAGTACACACCATGCACTAAGTAGAGTTGTAAGTCTTATTAACATAGGTCACCAACACTACTGTGTTGATATTGACATTAAGGGGTTCTTTGATAATGTATGCCACAAAAAGCTATTAAGGCAAATGTGGACTCTGGGAATAAGAGACAAATCACTTCTATGTGTTATTTCAAAAATCCTTAAATCTGAGATAGAAGGAGAGGGTATTCCCAATAAGGGTACTCCGCAAGGAGGAATTATTTCTCCTTTACTTTCCAACATTGTTCTAAATGAACTTGATTGGTGGATAAGTAGCCAATGGGAAACCTACAAACCTCACAGAATCTCTACTCGGCATTTAGGGTTTCGACAATATGCTAGGAAGTACACGAATCTAAAATGTGGTTATGTAGTGAGATACGCGGATGACTTCAAAATAATGTGTCGGACTTATGATGAAGCACAACGCTTTTATCATGCGACAGTTGATTTTCTCAAATCCCGCTTGGGATTAGAAATTAACCCCAAAAAGTCCAAAGTGGTTAATCTCAAGAAAAACTCGTCAGTTTTCCTTGGATTCAAAATCAAAGTGGTTAAACAAGGTAAAGCTAAATTTGGATATATTGCAAAAACCAGTATGTCCGACAAAGCTATTACAAAAGCTAAAAGACAACTAAAAGAACGAATCAAAGGAATTCAAAAGGAGCCCACTTCAGAGAAAGTTACTCAATTTAATTCAACCCTTCTTGGTATACAAAATTACTTTAAATATGCGGTTACAATTTACATGGATTTAACGGAGGTAAATTACTCTCTGCGAAGAGTCATAAGAACCAGACTTAGAAACAATATGAAGCACATGAAGTTCTGTGAAACATCTGTGAATTTTAAAAGGAAGACCAAAGGAATACAACCTAACACTAAGATTTACGTTGTACAGAACACTCCACTCTTACCAGTTACAGGAATACATCATAAAAACCCGTGGAATTTTTCGCAGGTTATCTGTAACTATACGGAAACGGGGCGTAATAAAGTACATAGTAATCTTAAGGCAATACCTAAGGATGTTCTCAACCAAGTTATGAGGACTTATTCGAAGAATAAAAGTATTGAGTACAACGATAATAGGATATCAAAATACGTTGCTCAATATGGTAAGTGTTATGTAACTGGTGAGGAAATTGGTATTGAACGTGTTCATTGTCATCACATTGTTCCCATTAAACAAGGTGGGGATGACAAGTACAACAACTTGGTAATTGTAGATTGGTTTATACACAAACTGATTCACATGACGAATCTTAATAAGATTACACATTACCTTCGGTCTTTTAAACTTAACAAGAAACAAATGGATAAACTGAATGTGCTAAGAACTAAAGCTGGAAATGAACCGATAGTAACATAATTTGATTTTAAAGTCAGTTGGAAACGATGGAACGCCGTATGCTAGGAAACTAGCACGTACGGTGTGAGGTGGGGGAAAAGGTGGAGATTACATCAAAGCCTTACCTATCATCATAATTCGTAAAAATCACCAAACGATTAGGTGGTATTAACTTAAATATTTCACCAGAAAGTAATATCATTATTAATCCTTGTGCAATTGCAGTAACAGAACTTCAGATTACGGATAAAGATGAAGAGCTAGAAGCGCTTGAACAATATGACAAGAAAGAACTCGTAGAGCGTGATGGCGTGAAGTATGTAAGATTTGTGCCTATTTTAGAGAAAATCAATGAAATACTAGGATTCTTTGACATTATTATTCGCGGACAAGATTTTGATCAACCAGGATTAAATGTATTCCAGCGCACAATGTTAGAAGATGCAATTCGTGAAGTATTCGATAAACATGGTATTACTTCTCATCCCTCATCTTTATATACAGATGAAGTGAAGAAGGTGGATGGACAATTAATTCAGTCTCAAGTGAGAAAGCCGGAGCCAGAGTTAAAAGAAATTTATGATGTAATAGTAGAAAACCATGGAGACGATGTGAAAGCAGAAGAGTTAATTGCTGCGATTCGTCCGTTTTTACGTGATGGCTCAAAACCATTATTTGATGGACAAAGTAATTTTGGACGCGGTGTAGAAACACAGTTAAATGAATCACGTGTTGTTAACTTTAATATTAGTCATTTAGAAGAGGGTTTCTTAAAACCGATCGCCTTCCACGTTATCTTGAACTATATTTGGGAGCATTGGATTAAGAGTCCAGAACACGCTATCAAACGAAAAGTGTTATATGTGGATGAGATGTGGCAGTTTATCGATTATGAACAAACTGTTAACTTCTTAGAAAAAGTAGCACGTCGTTCACGTAAAAGAAATGCCGGTATGTGTTGGGCAAGTCAGGACTTTGTTCGTATTTTGGAAAATGTGAAAGCGCGTGGTATCTTGCAATCTACTTTCTCTTATTTCTTCTTAGAGCAAAATAAGATTGATAAGAAAAAAATCCAAGAGAACTTTAACTTAACTGCTGGGGAGCTCGACATTATTCTCAACAATCCAGGGAAAGGTGAAGGGATTTTCCGTATAGGAGATAGCTCGGTTTGGATTCAAACAGATCCATCAGATAAAGAAATGATGTTCATTGAATCTAATGAAGCGGTACTACAAGAGCTTTTAAATAACATGAAGAAAGTACAAGGGTACGCAGGATAATAGCGTACCTTTGAAAAGGAAGGTGAAATTATGCTTGATAAGATAATAGGATGGGTTGGCGGCTTAATTGTTTCTATGGTCAAGACCTTTCTTTCTCCAATCTATAAATTAATTGATACTATCCCCGATTTAATTTTTGGTGGGGATAGTGCAAAACTAAACTTTTTATTTAAAGACGACACAGCTGGGAATGTTTTAAATACGGGATTACCAGTCATGTTTAAATTTGCAGCCTTTTTAGTCTTAGTCAGTGCTGTAATTGCTGGTGCAAAGTATTCAGCTGCTGCCATTAATCCAACAAATCGAACATATATCATTGAATATGCGAAGGATTTAATGATCGTTTCTATTTGTATATGGCATTTAGATTTCTTCTATAACATAATATTTGATATTAATACTTGGGTAGCATCGGAGTTTAAAAGAGCAATAGGAGAACAATCGCTAGATGTTTTTAAACCAGGTCAGACAATTGCCGAATTGTCTATGGATAAAAATAAGGATGATTATTTATTTCAAATTTTTGCGATGTTGATTGAAGTTGGATTGTCACTTTGGGCAAACTTCTTCT
The DNA here is from genome assembly GCF_024296885.1 of Bacillus paranthracis. Taxonomy (NCBI): domain Bacteria; kingdom Bacillati; phylum Bacillota; class Bacilli; order Caryophanales; family Bacillaceae; genus Bacillus; species Bacillus paranthracis. The sequence continues at coordinate 194,574 of NZ_CP101136.1, read as the reverse complement.
ATTTAATGCGAGCGGTATCTCTATATATTTTGATGTTAATGGGACCGATTATGGTTGGTATGTGGTTATTTCCTCAAAAGAAACAACAAACTCTATATTGGATGCGTGAATTTGTTGGTACAGTACTCATCCAAGGTATCCATGCGATTACTATATGGTTGATTTTTGTACTAGTAGGCAAATCAGATAATACCATTATTAAATTAATCTTATTTGCTATGTTTATTCCTATAGGTGAAATTGTAAAAGGGTTCATTGGTTTAAGTACAAATACGGCGGGAGCGGTAAATAGAGCAGGTACGATGCTTGGAATGGGAGCCTTAGCAAGTATGGCAGGTATCGTTAAAGGGATACGTGATGACCATCGTAGTAATAAAGAGAAGACAAAAGCTAGAAAAGAAGGCGAGGAAGATAAAAAAGAAGATGCTGATAACCCTAAAAACGCGTTGGGAGCCAATTTAGGGACAGATGTAGGTACAACATCTCGTGCAGCTCGTATGTTAAAAGCAGGTCAAATTGGAAGCATGGTTGGAAAAGCAACGGGCGGACTCGCGGGGTTAGCAATGGGTGCAGGACTTGGACCAGAAGGAATGGCAGTAGGAACATTTGCTGGAAGTAAAGCAGGTGGAGTTCCTGGTGCAGTAACAGGAAGAACATTGGCAGCTGGACTTGAAGGAGTTACTAGTGCTGGGAAGCATATTGGTTCTAGTGTGAAGAAAGGTCTAGATACGTATAAAGGGTTAAATGGAGAACAATATCCAGAGTTAACAGATGAAGATATTGCACAAGACTTAGCTACGAAAGATTTTGAAAATTGGAAAGCGGATAATCCTGATTCTGCAGTTGCGAGCCGTTTAAAACAAGCATTCCCTGGTGCATCTGATGCAGAGATTGCAAAAAAAGTAGCAAAAACAAATAGTGATCAAATGTCTCATTTCAAAAATCAGCGAAAACAAGATTTACAAAATATGAAGAAAAATGCTACACCATATGGAAATGCTAGAGATTTAGTTAACGCTGCAACTAACGCATTCCAAAAAGGATATGAGGCAGACCATAAAGATGCGTTTATGAGTCAATTACCAGAAAACATGTCAGCGGAAGAGAAAGAGAAAAAATGGAATGACCATCTAAACTCAAAAGTTCAAGGATTTAGAAATCATGCAGAACAAGCGGCAATAAAAGCTGGAGCAATGCCAGTTGATGCGAAAGATAAGCAAGGCAACAACCTGTTTGATAAGTCTTATGTAAATAAAGATGTCTTTGCTTCTCAACTTGCACTTGGAAAAGTTGGGAAAGCGGTTGAAGGAGTAAAGGGAGAAACACTAGAGAGTGGCCATCAAAATATGGGACAAGTAGACTCACTTGTGGGTGCGTCCACTGCTGCATTTAAAAAGGCATATACAGCAGATCATAAGGCTGGATTCATGAAGCAATTCCCTGCAGATGTACCACAACAAGAAAAAGAGGCTGCATGGAACAAACACTTGAGTCAAAAAGTGCAAGGATTTAAAAATCATGCACAGAAAGCTGCAGAACAAGCAGGGATTGTGCAACAAAAAGATGGGACTAGCTATGCTAATAAGGAAGCTTTTGCTTCTCAGCTATCGCAACAATTACAAAACAATCCAAATATAAATGCAATGGGTGTATCTAGTGTATCTGGCATTCAAAAAGCGGTAAATGGTGTAAAAACACATAGTTTAGCAAATGGATATGGAAACCAGAAACAAAAAGGTGTAAGTAATGTTGGGAATTTAGTACAAGCATCTACAGAATCCTTTAAACAAGGATATGCAGCAGAGAACAAAGCAAACTTTATGAAAAACTTGTCTCCAACTATGTCTCAAGCGCAAAAAGTAGAAGCTTGGCAGTCTCACTTGAATGATAAAGGGAATGAATTTAAAGCAGTCGCTCAGCAAGCAGCGGTACAAGCGGGTGCGATGCCCGTACAGGCAAAAGATACGAGTGGTAAGAGTCTACATAATCAATCATATATTAATAAAGATGCCTTTGCTTCGCAATTGACGAAAGGTTTACAAAGTCATGCTAGTCTTGGAACAGTGAGTCAACAAGTAGGTTCTGGAATTACTAGTGCGATTCAAAGTGTTCGTTCACACGGTGTTGCGACAGGTGGTGCAATCAATAAAGCTGTGTTTGCAGCTACGCAAACGCAAGCGAGTATGGCACGTGCTGGAAATCTGTCTGTTTCTGAAATTGAGCGCTCGTATGCGGATGCATCAGCTAGTGTAGCAAATATTTCGCAAAGTGCTGGGAAAATGACGATTCCAACTTCAGCAGTGGGACGTATGACACAGCAAAGTAAGATGATTGGTGTAAGTATGATGGAAGGTGCCAAACATCTCGTGCATACAAAAGGTATGGAAAATGTATCACAAGCATACTTTAATGCATCTAGTGCTGTTCAGCAGGCTGGTGGAAATGCAGTACAAAGAGTGATGAGTGGAACTGCAGCTGCCGTTCATACTTCATTAGGAGGTAATGCAGCAGAACGCCATTACAATGTGACAAAAGGATTAAGCTATGCAGCAGGTGTAATTGGTGGTGCAGGTGCTTACCAAGCTACTGCACGTATGGTAAGTAAACATAATCCTTATAATAAAGCAGTTCAAACAGAAGCAAAAGAAATTCAAGAGATTAAGGGAATGGTACCAACAATAACAGATGCGACTGGAAGACAATCAGTTGCTCAAGGTGCAGTACGTCTTGTTACGACAAATAATAAATCATGGATTGAAGCGAAAGATTCCAGTGGAATGACACAAGTTGTATCTCGTTATGGTAGTGGTGATAGTAGCATTCGTTCGGGACAAGTTGTATATCAAGACTTAAATATTTCGGATGGACAATTAACGCAGTACCGTAATGGTATGAAAGCAACACCAGCATATATTCAAGATTCTAGTGGTGGGAAAATTAGTATCAATCGTTCTATCAATATTAATCCAAACCAATTAATAGGAAATCAAAATCAAAGACCTTTACAACAGAAACCAGTATTTAGTGAACCGCCACTTACGGTAAGTCATAAGGTAGACAATGGTCACTTCTATATGTCTGATTTAGACCAGGGGGGATACCAGAATGTGCAAATGGTGGTAGAAAGAGATCGTAGTTATATGGTTGCGACAACTACAGACGGTACAGTGTCACGTATTTCTCCGTTCGGAAAAGGAGATACACGATTACAAGCAAACCAAAGAATTGAAAGGGTTTGTGAAGTGAAAGATAGCAGTATTAAACCGAGAGAAGAAATCCTAGTAACTCATACACAGGACGAAGTTGTACGTACAGAGACACATTTGAATTTATCAGAACATGACCCACAAAACCTGATTCCATTTGCGCCAAACCCTCGCTTAGCACAGCGAAGAAGTAGAAATAATGAAAATGGAAAGTATGGAGTGACAAGTCTATGAGTCAAAATCCTAACGATCCAAATAACCAGAAGAAAAGTAACCCTTTAAAAGATGCGACATCTCACTTTATTAAGAAAAAAGGGATGCAGGCAAGCGGGAAAATGGCAAAAATGGCAGGAAAAGCAGGAAGAGCGGCAGCGAAAGCTGCTGCCAAACTGCTAAGAGCTGGTATAGTGAAAATTGTCGGAGCTATCGTGGGAGCAGTAGGATTGCCTGTTGCTCTCATTATGGCTCTTATTATTACTGTATGTGTGATTCTAGCATCTTTTGTACCATTTACCGATGATGAGAGTAAAACAGAAGAGCAAGTCAAAAAGTATATGGAAATTTCAATGGCACTAAACGTAGACTGGAAAGAGGTCGTCGCTTTTGACATGGCTCGGTATGATAATGATTTGACTGGAAAAGATCCGCATGATGCTATATCATATTTCTTGGATATCCAATATGAAGAATATACGGAAAAAGAGGTATGTGAGGCAGGGCCGAATGGTCCTTGTGAAAAAAAGAAAAAGGAGATGCAAAAAACCAAATCTGAAAGTTATTCCGGACCAGATGTAAAAAAGATATTGGGAGATACAGATTTTAAGAAAAAAATAGATGAAATTAATGCAAGTGGTAGTAAAAAAGTAACAGTTTCTTCTCATGGATTAGAAAAAGCGATGGAGCTTGCAAAATTTAGTGAGAGTCAAAAAGATCGTGCGCGTGAGATATTAGCAGCAGGAATGTTAGAAGGAATGTATGGACATCTGGCACCTTCTAGTAATTTTGTTGGTGGTATGTGTGTAGGTAATGTGAGCCCTGGCGGAGAACCTGTTAACCTTAATGCAAAAGTTACAGGATACCTTCCTAAAATTAAAGAAATGGCAGAAAAACATGGTGTAGCTCAATATGTTGGTGTTTTGGCTGCCCAAATGATGCAGGAATCACAAGGAGAGGGAAGTGACCCGATGCAAGCTGCAGAAGGGCATTATGGAGACTTAAGTTCATCTTGTATAGGTCTAAAAGGAAGTGCTCGTATAGGGTGTATTAAAGACCCCAATATTTCTATTGAAGCAGGCGTACAAGAATTTAAAGATGTTTTAGCGAAGGCAAATGGAGATATAGCACTTGCCTTACAGAGTTATAATTACGGTCCTGGATTCATTAGTTATGCATTAGCAAAAGGTGGATATTCAGAAGAAACAGCTATTGCGTTTTCTAGGGAGCATGCTGGTGAAAATCCAGCAGGTTGTTCTGATCCTAATAACTTCCGAACCAAAGTTGGAGCGTGTTATGGAGATTACACTTACGTTTCCAAAGTTTTGAAATATTATAAAGATTTAGGTTGTGTAGAATCTGGAGATGGAGAATGGATTTCCGATAAAGGTTGGAAATGGCCAACGAAATCAGGGCGTATTACAGATACATTTGATGCAGTTCGTGGTGGAAAGCAACATAATGCTGTAGATATTGGAGCTATGACCGCTGGAAAAGCTGGAGACCCCGTGTGGTCAATGGAAGCAGGTATTGTAGTCCAAGCAGGTAATGTAAATGGTGGAGGTCTAGGTGTTTATGTAGACCATGGAAATGGTATTGTATCTCGTTACTTACATTTGAGTAAAATATCAATTGCACAAGGAACCATGGTGACGAAAGGACAAATTATTGGAGAGATGGGTGGTTCTAACTATGATAAAAACACTGGTTTCCTTAATATGAATGGCTACGCTGTTCATTTAGATTTCCAAATTCGTATTAACGACCAACCAACGGATCCAATGAAATTCTTTAAGAAAAATGATGATCCAGGACTATCATCTGGTGGTTCTCCTATTATGACGAATGACAAACGACAAAAAGTATTAGCAGAAGCGAAAAAATGGCTTGGTCAAGGAAAAGTGAGATATGTCTTAGGGGATCGTAATCCGCCAGGAGGTACTTCAGATTGCTCAGGATTTACTCAGTATGTATTTAGAACAAGTATAGGTGTACAACTTGGAGATTGGACTGGTGCTCAAGTCGGACAAGGAAAACAAGTGCCAGACATCAATCATGCGCAACCAGGGGATCTAATTTTCTATGAAAATCCAGGGCATGTTGCGATTTATATGGGGAATCAAAAAATGATTCATATTGGTGATAATAAGGGTGTACAAATTACAGGTCTAAACTATACGGCAAGAGGACAACATATGACACAAATCCGTAATGTTATAGACTGATAAGGGATGAGAGTAGATGCAGAAAATAATCAACATTTTATCTAATATGCCTCGTAAATACTTGGTCATATTGGGGATTATCGTACTAGTGGCAGGTGTTGCCACCTATAATACCATTCATGATTATATGCTGAAATCACAAGTGCAAGAGGAAGAGCAAGTAAATCAAGATGAAATCGAGATGCTTGGAGATAAACCAAAGAGATTTGATACAAAAGAAGAAGAATATATTGCAAAAACAAAAACAGTAGAGGATTTACTACGAAAAATTTCTAATAGTAGTTATGATGTTCCATATTTGTTTACAAAGGCTGGATTTGGTATTGAACCAATGAAAATGACAAGTAATGAACGTATGCTTGCTACAGAAGCTGTTCAAAGATATTTCCTAAATGGAGATAAGTTTTACAATGCACGTATTACCAAAATTGACCGCGGGAAAAAAGTAGATACATTTCATATAGAGGTTTTAATACAACAGGTAAACTTCTTGGAACCACGACAATTTAAAATTCAGGTAAATCAATATGCGCAAATTGTAACACCAATTGAACAAATACCGCATGGACAAGAAGAAGTTCCTGTGGATTAACTGAAAGATAAGGGTTGTGAATAAAAATCACAGCCCTTATTAAAAAATATAAAGAGTACCTAAAAATATTTATTGAATATTCTTAATTTTCTGATATAATAAAGTTATGGTTAAATGGAATTTGTATATATTAGTGAAATGATATAGATGTGGAGGTAAAAAGAATGAGATTATTATTTGGAACCGCAGCAAACTATTTTGCAGGATATTCTTCTGGAAGAGGCTCGGGACTTTTAGGGACAATATTTGGGTGGGCTTTATTAGTAGGTAGTGGATACCTGTTGATAACAAATTGGGATAGTATCACAGTTTGGATGCACAGTTTAGATATTGTAACAGGATTAGATGGTTATGAAGACATGAGCAATGGATTTATATTCATCTGCTTGCTTGTAAGTGGTTTTATTTTCATGCTATTGTTACCAGTCTTTGCAATTGTATTAATAGTGGGTGTGGTATTCCTGAATATTGTCATTTGTACAATTGTATTATTAGTATCACCAAGTACATATAAAAAAAATAAAGATGTGGAGAGTGAATGGAAATGAGTACAATTCTAGTTTTAGGTGGTTCAAATGGTAGAACATTAGAGAAGTTAGCGAAAAAAAGAGATTGTCAGGTGATTTTTCACGACGGAAAAAATCATGGTGGTGTAAAGAAAACATTTCGTAGTGTTATAAAAAAATGTGATGTTATTGTAGTGCAGAAAGGTGCATGTGGTCATGTGTCTATTGATGTAGCAAAAGAGTACGCAAAGAAGTATGATGTCCCGCTTTTATTTAATCAGGGTTTTGGAGGAACAGGCGCGTTAGAGATTGGGTTAAAGCATTTGCAAGTAGCATAAGTTTAAGTGGTATAGGGATTTATTTAGATTGTATAATCATATAATCCTTATATAAAATTATAAAGTTGATATTGGAGGAATCGAAATGCTATCAATACCAGAACAAAGTGTTAAATGCTTTTTGAATGCTGATTTAAATGGACAATTAGAATTAGATACGAAAGAATCACAAGTTGCTCTCTATATGTTTTCTGTCGAGGGGATTTACTATCCTGTTAATAAAGATAATATACTAGCCTACTTTTATGATGAGTTTTTTGACGAATACTTAGTAATAAAAAAGGGGTTTTATAGTGATTGTAATTGGAAACATCCTGATAAAAAATTTTGGGAAGTTCAACATGAATGGGATTTAATTAATCCTTTATAAGTTAAACAAGTATAGGACAAGATTTAATGTATTTATAACTATATATGGTTAGTGATAATGATGGCAGCAGAGAATCTTGAAAAGCAAAGGTGCTACTGTAATTGATTTTGAACTCACCATACGGATGAAAAATATAGGAGGCTCTTTAGTTATGAAAATGAGTAATAAAAAATTTATGAAAATCGCGGCAAACCTTGGAATTTCAACAGTTTTATTAACGGGATGTGTAGGAGATCTCGAAGAAGATAATTCACTAGCAATTGACCAAGACACAACTGATAAAGAGGAGACGCAAAAACAATGTACTTCTAATCAAATAAATGATAATGAGTGTTTTGAAGAGATGCCAACTACAGGACCAATTAAGCACGAAGACAAACAGGATAATCCAAGTGTAGAGCATGATAATGGTTGGAGTTCGGCTTTAGTTCCGTTTGCTGCAGGGGCAGCTGGCATGATGTTGATTAATTCATTAAATAAGAAAAATCCAGGACAAATTAATAATAATACCAACCATACATATAGACCACCAATGACACAAAGACCGTTACCAGAAGTTCCAAAAGAAAAAGAGAAGGAAAAAGGGAGAGGGACAAGTACAAGTACTACTACCACAAGTGGTGGAGGTGCAAATAAGCAAACAAATAATTCTGCTTCTACAAATAAAAATGAATCAAAAGATAAAGTTAATTTAAATAAAAGTGACTCGAATAAAAGTAACGTACCATCTCCGAAAACAAGTAATCCAACACAATCATCAAAACCATCTTCAACAAGTAAGGTTACCAGTGGATCTAGTGGCATCGGAAATGCAAAAGCACCAGCTGGATCTTAATTTATAGGAGGAGAAAAAATGTTAGACAATCAACAGCAACAAGAATATATGAAAAAATGGTTTGCTTTATCTGAGCAAGCTTGTACACGTGGTTTTACTTGGTCAAGCTTATTAGAGAATAATGAATGGTGTCAGTATATGTCTACTGGTATCAAAAGAATCAGAAAAGAGGAATATAATAATATTATAGAAGCAACTGAATTAGTAAAAATCATTTTTCAAAAGGTTTATAAATATTTACTAGAAAGTCACGAGGGTTTTTTACAATTAAAATTACCCACCGAATTATGGGAAGTGACTAGAACAAATTATGATGTTTTATTTTCATATTTCACTAGGTTTGATTTCATTGTTGCAAACGATGAAATCAAACTAATAGAAATTAATGCAGACACACCCACCGGCTATTTGGAGCCATCTGTAGCTAATCAAGTTTTATGTGATCATCATCAAGTTATAAATCCAAACTGCATAGAAGAGAAGCTAGAAACAACGTGGCATAAAATCATTTCTGATTATGAATTGAATCCTCATGATGTTATACATTTCACTAGTTATGATTGGCATGAAGAAGATTATCAAACGGTAAAATTTATTCAACAATATTGTCCGCAGCCAAGTGATTATGTGGGGATACAAAGTATTATCGTTGCAGACGATGGGTTATATACACCAGATGGCGTTAAAATAGAATATTTGTATCGATTATATCCACTAGAGTACTTATTAGAAGATAAGGACTATAGCGGAAAATCAATTGGCCTTATGTTTTTAGACCATATTGCACAGGGGAGAGTGAAAATTATTAATCCTCCTTCAGCATTCTTAATTCAAAATAAAGGTGTACTAGCTCTTATATGGCAACTTCACGAGCAAAATAAATGGTTTACAGAAAAAGAACATAAAATTATCGAAAAGTACTTTTTACCAACTTATTTCTCAAAGGACAAATTTGAAGAAAATGATATAGATTATGTGAAAAAAGCGACATTTGGAAGGGAAGGCGGTGGGGTTTCCATCATCAATGAAGGGAAAGAAGTAGCTGCAGATAAAACGCCTTACTACGAGCAACAACATAAAATTTATCAAAAGTATATTGAAATGCCGGACTGCACTATAGATACGTGGGATGGAGATTATACAGGTAAATTATTAATAGGGTCACATTTAATTGGTGGAGAACCAGCGGGATTATTTTTAAGAGTAGGTGAAAGGATTACCGGTAATTTATCAATGTTTATTGGAATTTCCACAGAATAAATTCAATTTAATACAATTTGAGTTTTGTGTAGAAAGGGAGGTGAAGAAAAGTGATCATATTCCTCTGTACGAGGATTTAAAAGAAGTTTAAAAAAGCATTATTTGAGAAGAAAAAATGGAGGGATGAATTATGAATAAATTTCAAACTATGAAAGACTTGAAAGAAGAATTTGGGAGCAATGTTTTATCTTCGTTTCTTATTTTAATTGGTGCAATTATCAGTATTATTTTTGGTAATGTAACTAAGGATTTGTTTGATACTAATGTCTCTGTGTGGCTATATATTATAGCATGTTATGTAGTTCCTTTTATTTTCATGGTATTAGAATTTTGGTTAGTTGCAAGAACGAAACGAATTGTTAAGGAAATGAACAATTTACAATAAAAAAACATTTAAAGATGGTAGGGAGAATGACAATGACTAAAGGTTTTACAGTAGAAGAAACGTTAATGGCTATTAGTAATTTAACGATTTTTCTATATATAGCAGTAGTTATATATTGTTTCTCTCGGTTATCGCACCTTAAACAATAATAAAATGGTTTCGTATTATTAGGAAGTGAAAGGATTTGATGTTATGGAAATGGAAAAGTTCAATGCAAAAGCATTCTTTATATTTATTGGCATAATCTTAATACTCAGTATCGGTGCTAGATTTGCTCAGGAATTTAGGGCGGAACAAGATAAGAATCATGAGATAAGGATGGAACAAACTAGGAGTAACGTGAAAGTTGCAGAGGAAATGGTTGCGAAAAAATTAAATACAGATAATAAATATTCTCGAATGACTGCTGTACCAGGAGATCTGCTGAATCGAAATTACTGGATAACTAAAGAGTTAGTATCAGAAATAAAAAAAGATGGGGAAGAATACCGAATCTACTTTGAAACAAAAAGAGTCAGCAATAGTGAAGGGGATTTTGTTATGTATAAACCTACAGGTATAAATAAAATTCTTAAAGAAGAGTAGATAATACTATTTCGATTTAAAATTCGAATAATATAAAATTTGCAGGTAAATGAAAGGTGAATATAGTAAAATGAATCATAGTAATTTACATAAATCAGGTTATGTTATACTCATCTACTTTGTAATGACTCAACTTGTTGGGATTATAGGAGTACAATTGCTAGCTAAGACAGGTTGGTATGATATTAAGGGAAATCAACAGCAAGCAATTCAGCAACTACTTGTTCATTGGGAACTAATAGGGTTTTCACTCATATTAATATTCATTTATCTTATATATAAGAAAGAAACGATGAATGATTCAAAGTTATCGATTAAATTATCAAGAGTATTATTCGGTTGGATTTTAATAGGAATAGTTGCAGTATTCTTTGCACAGACAATTGGTAGTATTTTGGATACGAGTATATTTCACTTAACTACACAATCAGTAAATACATCAAGTAATATTGAATCTGTAGCAATTTCTCCTCTTGCTCTTTTATCAATTGTAATTCTTGCTCCACTAGTTGAGGAGCTTGTATTTCGTTACGCGGCCATAAATATATTAAGCCGTAAATTCAATAAAATTGTGTGTATATTAGTTAGTGCATTGTTTTTCTCTATCATGCATTTTGATTTTCCTTTTGTATTTGGATATTTTCTAATTGGACTTGTACTTGCGGCAATATATGTACGTACTAATAGGTTACTAGTATCATTTGTCGTTCATGCTACTATGAACTTAATAATTGTTATACTTCAGATTTTTTAATAGAAAATTTGTAGGTAAGGAGAGAGTAACTTGGCTAAAAAAAAGGCAATATTTTTAGACCGTGATGGGGTCATTAATCAAGTACTTACAGATCGTGTTAGATTTGTAAATAAACCAGAAGATATTTACCTGCTACCTGGTGCAGCTGACGCAATTGCTATATTTAATAGAAAGGGATATATGGTCCTAGTAACAACAAATCAAGCGGGCGTCGGATTGGGTTATATGACTCAAGAAGAGCTCTTAGAAATACATGAACATATGCAAGAAAAATTAATTAATGAAAACGTCGATGCTCATATACATGAATTTGTTGCCTGTATCCATCGGCCAAAAGATGGGTGTCCCTGTAGAAAACCAGAGGCTGGTATGCTGCTGCAGTTAGCTCAAAGGCACGATATTGATTTAGCGAGTAGTTATATGATTGGTGACCAAGAAACCGATATATGTGCAGGGAAGAAGGCTGGAACAAGAACAATTCGAATTGCTGATTCTTTGGAGGAAACACAAGCGAATTATAAATTTCCTTCTTTGCTTAATGTAGCACTTGAAAACATTTTTTAATATTTTTTATGAAGGTAAAATTTTAACAAGTGGTGATTAGTAACAATAAAGATGTTTAATTCCACTGGTCGAAAAATAAAGCAATGCATTAAAATAATAATTTTAGATATATAAATAGATATAAGGAGGTATTTTACAATGAGTGAATTTCAATCAGGAAAAAGAGAAGGGTATATTTATGGTTATATATTTCTTTCGGGAAATAAAGGGTTGGTTTTAGATGAAGGTTCAAACGAGTATCCAAAAGAATTAGCAGAATTACTAATCAATGGAGAATTTGTTTTAATGGAAAACTTAACGGTAGATTTATTGAGAAGAAAAAATCTATACGGTTCTAAAGCAAGGATTAAGGAAAGTTTTATTTCATAGTTCGTAAAGTACTATATTATTTTTAAACATTTTTTGCATGAAGTTAGCTCTCATTTTAATTGTGGGAGCTTTTTCTATAGGGTTCTGCTGGGACAAACATCCTTTAAAAAATAAAAAGCATCCACTATGCGGACACTTCGTGTTATTATGGTTTAGCTATACTAATTCAAATTGCTATGTGGGTGAAACGAATGGAAAATAAACAACCTGAACAACACTACGATCTAAGTAAAATATACACATACAAAGAGCTGCCAGATAAGATTAGCGGCCGTTGCGATAACTGTGGCAATACCGCGTTCAAGAGTTCCGTTAAAGATTTCATCTTTCTAAGAGAATGTCGTCAATGTGGTATGAAGAAAATTATTTAGCCCTGTTAGGGCTTTTTTTATTGGCTCTTATATCCAAAAATGCCGTTTACTAAATAATATTATTATCTAATACATAAGTATTAAAGCTTTGTTAAAATACATATTTTAATAAAGAAAAGACACCTAAGGTGCCTTCCTCTGACTTGAACCACTTTAATTTTAATAACATCATTTTACAATCACAAATATATCTTTAATCTTTCATATGATATTTTATCATTTTTTTCAGTCAATTGCATGAAACTGGTGAAAAATAGGTTATTTTTTGTAAATGCCTTTTCTCCATATCCATTCAATGGGACCATAGCGAAAATATTTACTCCAAATTTTGCTGAATATAATTTGCGCAAAGATAATTAAAATCCCGAAGATACATAATTGCCAGTAATATACCTGTGAGACATCTTTAAAGTTCAACGAAAGAATGACAAGAGTTAGTATACTTTGGCTAATGTAATTCGTTAAAGCATACTTGCCTACGTTCATAAAGGGTTGCAGCTGCTCTATATATTTTTTATTCTCACAAACCCTAAGTAGAGTACAAACATAGAATATAGCTAGCGTTTTCCCTCCAAATAGAATCCATAGTTTAATATCCTGAGAGTAATAGACATCCGTTTTTATAAAATAGTAGATAATAGGACAAGAGAGAAGACATGAAATGCATAACGAACTCCACTGGATAAATCTAATTTCCTTTATTAATTCCGGTACCCTTTTAAAAATATCTTTCTTACCAGCCCATAAACCAATTAAGAACAAGCCTATATATTCCGGAATTCCTATTAGTAATTGTTGAAATTCCTCGATTATTAAAAAGAACAGACGAGCTTTTACTTGTTGTGAATAATGTGTAAATAGATTTACAGTGTGATTGGTAGTGTTGCCTGTAAACATATATTGATAGTAACTAGGTACGGCAGAAATAGAAGAACTTGCTTGTATAAATAAAATAGCATGTAGTGTATAGCTAACAAATAGAGAGATGCAGCCAACTATAAAGATAAGCTTTGTAGATCGCTTATAAAAGAACAATAGGATAAAACCAGCTAAGGCATATGCGTGTAGAATATCTCCATACCATAGAAAGATAAAGTGGAGTAAACCAAAGAGTAGCAAAATACACAATCTACGGCTAAATAGCTTATATATAGAATATCCTTTTGCTTCCGCGTTTTTTATAAAGATAAAAAATCCTACCCCAAATAAGAATGCAAAAATAGTATAGAATTTTGCTTGTATAAACAAATCTATTAAAAAACGAATCCCTTTATCTGTACCGGAATAACCGGCCTGGTTAAAGGGATCTAGTCCCGTCATAGTAGGTAGATTAGAAAATAGGATACATAGTATGGCTATACCTCTTATTGCGTCTAAAGAATAAATACGGGCGTTTTGTTGCATGTAAATTCCCCTTTCTTAAAAAGAAAAACGAGCACTATATTAACTAGCGCTCGAATTACGTCTCGCAAAGAATCCGTCATATGTAGCAGCTGACACTGCACCTTCTAGGCGTTCAATTTCTTCACCTCTGTTATAAGCTACAACAACTGGAGTGCCAGGAATATCGAACTCTTGAAAGGCACTTTGATTTTCTGGCGTAGAGATATCAATACGATAGATGGTTCTATCATGCTTTTTTGACATACTATTGATATCTGGTGCTGCCTTTTTACAATAATGACAAGTTGGTTGATAGTAGTACGCAATAAACTCTTCATGGGATTGTATTTTTTGCTTTAATTCTTCTTTTGAAATATCTTTAATATTTTCGGGCGATCCTTTTGTTTCTGCAGCTGATACAATTGTTTTGTTTGGTGTTACAGTCTCTGGGTTAACAGATTCATTTTTAGTTAAAGTAAAGATAGCGATACAAGCAACGCATAATGTAGTAACAATTGCTCCAATTTTGTAGACTTTATTCATAGTAAATTCCTCCTTAAAGTAAAAAAAAGGACAAACCTCGCCCGAGTTAACTGGGCGTAAGGTTTGTCCTTCACGCTACGTACAATAGAGTATAAACAATGGAAACAAATTTTCTACTTATATTTTAACATATAATCCATATAAAATACTATATAAATTTTCAACAAAAGCACTAGATTATAAAATTTCACGTACCATATTATTTTTAAACCTATTTACAAAGTAAACAGTACATAGTACAATTCAGTAAGCATCTATTTACTTTGTAAACGGGAGGGTCTGTAATGACAAATTTTATTGATCTGGAAGAACTTGCATTAATCCTAAAAATTAATAGCTCAGAGATTGTAGAAAGAATCGTTAAACAATATACGATGGATTCAAAAGATATTATGGATAGATTTGAAATTAGTAAACAAAGATTGTTAGCTTTAAAAAAGCAAGGTGTACTTAAAGAAATAAAAAAAGGTATATTTATAATACCGGATGCTGAGGAAATGCGAAAAAAACAAGTTGAAGAAAAAAGATTACAGAAGTATTCTAACTACGATTTAACGCCAGCATATAAAAAAATAGAGGAAGATATCTTGATAGTGAATAAACTACGCTTCTTTGATTGCCTAACAATGGTAAATAAAAGTGAAGATTCCATGAAATATAATAAGCACTTAGAAAGTACCTTACACTCAATTTATGAAATCTTTAAAGATGGTGGAGTCCTTTACTTTACATTACATAAAGGATTTGATGAGGTCGAAAATTTGCAAGAGCTAAAAGAGTTAGAAATTATACAAAGGAAGTTTACTAAGAATGAATTTATAAAATTTCTAGAATCGGTTGAAATGAGGATTTTGGGAATACAAAAAGTCTTAGGATTCGTTTCTATCTTAAATAATTTAAAAACATTAAAGTAATATTATAATGCATATCATGCTTCCGTTGAGTATTAAACAATTGATGGTTTACAAAAAAATATAGTATGTAAAGTAACTGGTACAGGATCTGTCTTTAGTGATATGTACTTAAAATAAGGATATTTATATAACAATAAATAGAAGGTGAATTAAGTGACGACAAATTATGTATTTACTGGCCACAAGTTTTTGGAATTTGTAGACTCTTCTAAGATTATAGAAGAAGCGAATGAAAAATTAAGTTCTTCTATAAAAATTGAAGATAAAAAGAAATTGAGTACGTATTTTGAAGAAGTAATTAGAAATAATCCTAAAGATAGGTATTTACTTAACACTATATTTTTTGAGCATATAATGTACAGTAGATTAAGAAATATTTTTGTAGATAGATTTAATGTTACAGATAACACGTTAGAGGTTTCGACTTTTAACATGAAAGTAAAGCGAATTCTAGAAAGTTTTAATAACGAAACAAGAATACCGCAAGCACTACTCTCTAAAATGAATGATGGTAAGTATTATTTAATGGATATGTTAGACATAAAGGCTTTAGGTACTAAATTTATTGCAGGCTATGACTATACTACTAATGGAGATAAGGTGAAAACTGCTAGATTTATATTTGTTCAAGTTGTACCTAGAGGAACAAGGATAGGATACTTTATAGCGGGAATAGATATTAATTTCGAAAATGGTACTTGTTTAACAATGATTCGAAATTTAACTGACATAAAAGATATTGAGAATGAAAAAGAGGCAGAATCTAAAAAAAATGATGAGAATAATCAATATGATGATTATCCAAAATCTTTTAATCGCTTGTATTCAACTGTTAAAAATTTGATAGTTGAACCTTTAATTAATTTAGAAAGTATAGATGTGAAGTCAGATAGGAAAGGAATGTATAATTTATGTTCCAATCTTTTACATAATCTATTAGGAGACATCCATGAAGAAGTTTTAAAAGCTACAGAAGAAGAGGTAAAGGATAGCGTCCAAACTATTCTTAGAAAACTATTCCCAAATGATAGTGCATTTATTAAAACTAATACTGCTCCGCTTGGAATGAAAATACAATCGATGTTATGTTCTGCGTTTATAAGCAAAAAGTATAAAACAAAGGATATAGTAAAAATAGCAAAACAGATACCTCTAAAAGGGTATCCAACAAGAATAAAATTTATTTCCAGTAAATTTAGTAAAGGGGCTGCACAATCCGGAGGATCTAAAATTCCTGTTGCCTATACAGATTTATTTCATAGCCTCTATACTGAATTTGAAAAATCATCTGATTTAGAAGAATGGTCTATTTCTTGGTTTTTAGATTTTAGAAATACTAACCCAGATAATTGTTTGGTTTCACAGACTACAATTTATGCTAAGCAGACATCCTTTAGAATAGTATTTTTACAGAAAAAATCACTAGGCAAGGAGTTTATATATCATGTCATTGGAGAACTTAATCATTACCGCTAAACAGGAATTACTCAAGTCGCAAGAAGAGGTTTTAAGTTTACTTGAAACTTTAATTAACACAGTTAATATGCAACCTTTCTCAAAAGAAGATCTTTATCATGCAAAATTAAACGAAAAAGAAATAAACTTTCTTGTGAAACACTTATTACAAGAAAGTTTATTTGAAAAAAGTTATGCCTATGAATGTCTAAAACATGAAGAACATGATGTTGTAGAAGATTTAAACGAAGATTGTGAGTTCTGTGAGCAGAAAATCCATGAAAGTCCATCCCATTTTATTAAAGAAATATTTGAATTAAGAGAGGAGTTTATACAGATGGTAAATTCTAAACAAGAGGAAATGCTAACAAAGTATTTGCAAGAGGAATATATGGATAACTACTTGTTATTGAAAGAAAATGTCGATAAGATAGTCCCATTTTTAGGAGCAGGCGTCTCAAAGCCACTTGGTCTTCCGGATTGGTATGGATTAATTTGGGGTATGAAAGAAAAGCTTCATACAGCAATAGATAAAGAGTACTGTGAAGGTTTAATTAATAGTGGTGATTTCCTAGGTGCTGTAGATACAATACTTGAGTATTCACCAACTTTAAATACTGAGGATAAAATAAAAACATATATAACGAATAAAATAGACAGCGATTTTAATAATCAAGTAGATGAAAGTAAGCATAACATTAGGGATATTATGAATTTGGCTTCTAGTTTTATACTGACTACAAATTATGATAATGCATTAGATGTATATAGGAATAAAGAGAAGGACGGTTATAGTTCTCCTAAGATAATCGAAGATATAGAAAATCTACAGAATCATTTAAATAAAGGTAAAAAGCAAGTTGTTCATTTTCACGGTATGGCAGAAAGGCCTAAAACAATGGTTGTTACGAAAAATGATTATAATGATTTGTATACGGATCGAAAAACAAAAGACTTCCTAAATGGAATTATGTCTGGTAAATTCTTGTTGTTTATTGGATTTTCTTTTAAAGATGTATATTTTAAGGAAATATATAGGGACATTCACAATAGCATAGGCGGTCAGCACTTTATTATTGTGCCTAATTTACATCCCCGTGAGAATAAACAATTATCTCATAGGGGATTAACACCAATTGGTATAAAAGTTCCAACCGAAAGTGATAAGTTTCAGCAAGGCATGGTGGATGCTATTAAATATATAATAAATAGCATCATATAATATATGATAAAAAATCGCCAAATATAAGTTGTAATCCATCTATTCATCTAGTAACGTAAAAAAAGACACTATAGAAAGTGTCTTTTTTTACGTTGACATACTATGAAAGAAAATGTAGTGATTAATCATAATTTGTTGGATGCTTCTTGGTTAAATCTAGTATAACATTAAAACAAACATTTATACATGCAAATTTACATATATTAAGATTTTATCAAATCAGGAGAGTCATCTCAAATACTATTAGGAAAATTAAATTTTTCTATATCTAAAACTAAGTTAGTCTCATTAGGGTCTGATATGAATATCAAACCCTTTTCATTATATGTAATTATTTCACTGCATCTTTTAATTCTTTTCCAGCCTTAAAAGCAGGTACTTTTGAAGCAGCGATTTGCATTTCTTCACCTGTTTGTGGGTTACGTCCTGTACGTGCAGATCTTTCGCGAACCTCAAATGTACCAAATCCAAGAATCTGAACTTTCTCCTCACTTGCTAGTGCCGTTGTAATTGTATCTAATACAGCTTGTGTTGCTGCAGCTGCATCTTTTTGTGTAAGTTCTGCTTTTTCTGCTACTACTTTTGTTAATTCAGTCTTATTCATTTTCTACACCTCGTTATATGTAATTAGGTGACTATTATAACGTGCCTATACTTTTGATGCAATTAGTACTATACCCATAGATTGTTTCTTAGCAGTCTAGATAAAACCATGTTAGTCCTTCTTTAGACTATTTAAAATATAATCTGTGAGTTCACTACTATTAAGCCCTTTTTGCTCTTTTAATTCGTTCATTTCACTAATGAAAGCATTAGTAGAATTAGACTGAAAGAGTAATAACAGTGAAACTGCCTGGTCTAATAGTCTTGTTTTAGGTATATTTGTATCCTCTTTAAGTTTTTCTAATCTTTCATTCAAATCATTGGCTAATGTTGTAGATAATTGTTTTCTATTCACTACTTTATAATGTTTCTTTTTAGTCATATTGAACACCCTTTAACTTTTTCATATTTATATAATAGCATTACTATAGAGTTTCTATCAATTTAATTAAACAACAATAAACTTCATGAAGTTTATTGTTGTTTAATATCTGTGTTCATTATATAATCAATATATAAAGTTTTATTTATTGATTATGAACTATAATTAAACGAAAGGGGGTTACCACGATGGGACTTTTAACTCTTATCATATCAATCTTTATCTTTTCTATAGTTACCCTAGCAACGATTATTGTTCTTTGGCTAAAAACTAAGCAGCTTTATGCTCCAGACATAATTAGATTAACTGGAGCAATTATTTGTTTAATTAGTTCGGGAATTTTACTTATGTTTAAAGATAAATTTGAACCTACTTATAATAATTTGACGGTAACAATTGGTCATTACACAGGGATCTCATTGAATATAACAATTTTATGCTTATTAGGATTCTTCTTGCTGCTTGCTCTTTTTAAAGCAAATAGACTATGAACATAAATTAACTAATAATGGGGGATTTAAATGAATAATTTCAATGATTTGATTAATTTATTTTGGTCTTGTTTATGGATAGTGGGTTGTGTATCTGTATTACTAATTACTTTGATATTAATGAAACGGATGATTTTTGGAAAATCAACATATAGAGGGTATTCTAGTAGTAATAAGAAGGCGATGGGTGTTGCTTTGTTTTCATCTATTACAAGCAATAATGATGATGGAAAAGATTAAAGAAATTAATTCTATTTAAAATTCTTGTTTTTTCTACTTACAGTTTTCCAGTTGTTGAATCAAATTATGTCGTTGTTTTGAGCGAATACAATAATTATGGGAGGGTAACGTAGTATGCAAACACTAGCAATACTAGCAATTTCACTCGTTATAACTGCTGGCGTAATGTTATTATTCGGTATAAATAACGATTTGAGTTCTATTCACGAAAATCCTTTACCTACAGTATTTATAATAGTGACGGTAGCTATTCTTTCCATATCGTTATATTACTCTGGTAAAGATGCAGATCATAATCTTGCAGTACTTGCTATAAACTTGAGAGACCTTGAACAAAAGCAAATAGATGATAAAAATAGACTATTAGAAAATGAACTGGGAACGACTAGCGATAAATTATTAGTCGAAGATTATGAGGATTATACGAAGGTAACCAGTGAAAAAGGGGTATTTAGAGTTATCTTTACACGTGATATGGATGATAATATGATCATCAAAAAGATTACCCCGATTCTAACTAATTAATATAGGAGAGTTCTCCTGTTATTTACTTTGAAAACAATCAATTTATTAAATATATTCAGATGAAAGGACAGATTGCAATGAGCATAAAAAAACCAATGATATTAGCAATTTTATTTTGTGGATTAGTTTTAGGGAGCTTCATTGGAGGGAGTATTCCCTTAAATAAATTCACTATACCATTACTTTTTATAAGCCCTCTTTTACTAGCTGTATCTTTTAAATTTAGGCATTTAGGCGAATACAATTGGAAAGGACAAATTGTATTAATTTGTTTTTCGGTAGGTGTCTTGCTATTGGCTTATGGTGTAATTTACTTTTTCCATGAATTTGCGAATAGCTTTTTTGTTAAACTTGCAACAATCACTAATCAAAAATAGCATTAGAGAAAAGTGGCTTATGGAAAGGTTTGAGTTAAGTTGACAGCATTACAATTCGTAACTTTTTTATTATTGTTTATATGTATTGTTTCAATTGCTATAATCATTATCGGTTCTAATCTACCTGAGATTGCAAAAATTGTTGTATCAGTTGTAATGGTAGGGAGTTTTATAGGATTAATGGTATGCGGGTACTTCCAAACAATTGAACAGGATCAAACGGTTAAACAAAAAAATGAAAGGTTAGCGTACAACGAAAAAAAACAAGAGGAACTGCTAAAAGAAAAGCTCAAATTACCTATTACAGATATTTTAATAGAACCAGTATCAAAAACGGAGTATTACAAGGTGACCACAAATACAGGGATTTATAAATTAGCTTACGCATATGATCCAAATGATAGGGTTATAGGTTTTAAGGAATTTAAGCAAATCACATCTACAATAAACTAAGAAGGTAATTCTGAGCAGTCTAATTACAATTAAAATTATAGAAATAGAGTGAAAACGTAATGTTTATACTCAACGCTTGAAAAAAAGCTTAGTTAACTAATTAAAAGGAGCTTTTACATGTTAGAGAATCTTGAAATGAGAAAAAAGCAACACGAAATAAATATAAAAAAATATAAAAAAATTCAAAAGTACTACAATCCATTTTTGTGGACAATCTCAATTATCTATTTTCTCTATTTCATGATCATTGATAATTCTCTTTCAGTACATCTATTACTTTCTTTCGTTATCGGCTTGATTCTTTGGAGTATAGGCCTAGCTATTAATTTGAAACTCGTGAACGAATTAAAAGGAAAGGGAAAAATCTTAAATATAGAAACAATAAACGAAATGAAAAATAACAAATATATGAGTCCAGGAAGAAAAGAACGTTATATCACAGATTATAATGCAACGAAAGATGGATTAGAAAAGATAATGATTTATGCTAACTTTATGTTAGAAGCTAAAGAGAGAGAAAACGAAATAAAAGATGATAATAGTAATTTAGATATGTAATTGTAGCGAGAGGAGCATGAAATTATGTCGATAGAACAGTATATTAATCTTCGTAAAAGAGGGAAAAAAATTGAGGAGATTCAAAAACAATCACTTTTAAGTGAAGCTACACTTTTAACATTAGAACTAGGCTATAAATGTTATGAAAAAAACATTTCGTTGGATAAAGCAATTAATCTTATCGATAAAATTGTAGTATTAAATGCAAATGATACCCAAAATACATCATTTAGTACGTCTGTCCATATGTGATAGATAGATCCGAAGGAGAAAGAGCAAATGCCTAAAGAAGAAATGAAAATGAGTATAGATGAAATAAAAAATGCCATATTGAATCCAGATTTAATCAAATGTTTGCATGGTGTTAACATATCTAATCAATGGGGAGCAATAAATGGTAGACAATTGTTATTAGATGTATATAGATTATGTGAGAAACATGAAGATTTATTAAAAGAACTGAACGATTTAAAAAACAAATAAAAGGGTGGTAAAGCATGAAATCAACAGGTGTTACACGTAAAATAGATGAATTAGGACGTATTGTTCTACCGAAAGAATTGAGAAGAACATTAGGAATCGCAGAAAAAGATCCTATAGAAATATTTGTAGAAGGTGAAAAGATAATACTACAAAAATACAAGTCATATGATGCTTGTACAATAACTGGTGATATTTCAGAAAAAAACATGTCATTAGCTAATGGACAAATTGTTCTTAGTCCTGAAGGGGCTGAACTTTTAATTAAAGAAATTCAGCAACACTTAGTAAAGTAAGAATTATTTTATACAGTTATAAACCATATTAAAAGTATTTCACGATACAATTTAAGAGAGAGGAACACTATAAAAATGAAAAAATTAACTTTTCTTAAATTAGCCTTATTAGTTTTATATGTAATGGTTGGACTGAACATATTATTAAAAGCTGACGTTGAAACTCTTATGCAAATAGCTGAAGAACAAGCTGTCATACTCCAAAGAATAATCCTGATATTTGTCTTTATTGGAACTCTATTAACATCTCTTTACTATATCACTCTTCAAAAAGAACAAGCAGATGAGAGGAAAAAAGCAAAATCGTTATTTGCTATGTATATAGTTGTTACAATTATGGCACTGTTTTCTAGTGACATAGCTAATTACATTAAAGATTTTATTTAACCTAATAACATCTATTCATATATATATAAAGAAAAAAGACATCATATGGATGTCTTTTTTCTTTGACTTGAACCACCAATACTTTACTAACACTACTTTTACACTAAATACATATATCAGCAATTTTTCATATCCATTTCATTTTAACACAACAAATCTTATTTTTGTTATATATAAATTTAAGTATAACAAAAACCTAAAATTCACTCTGAAAAACTAACGTATTTTCATAATAATGATCCAAACGTGAGTATAGCATTTTATTCTATTTTACATCTACTATATTAGCGAATTGCAATTTCATCTTGTTATAAAAAGCATCTGTACATACAACAGCGCTATTTGACGGGTCAATATCAACAACGGTCATATAACTAGAGAGCAAATAACCATCCTCATAATATGTAATCATTATTTCCTCTTCTGATACTAATGAACATAAGAGCATGTTCTCAATTCGTTCTTGTTCATCCTGAGTTAATGTAGGTCGTTCTACCTTCGTCTTTTCTTTAATAATTTCACGGATACCAGCGAATTGCTCTGGCATCGCTGCGAATGGAGTCCATTTGACCATTTTTCTTCCTTTTGGCATATTAGCATTGTTCACGATTTGTGGCCCCCTATTAGTGTGTTTCTGTATCTAGCTGTGGCGCTATGCGTGTAGGAAATCCCCCGCAAAATACTGTTCTTCCCAAACCTTGTGCGTATTTCATCCATTACTTTTGTTAGTTTTACTTCTTTTTCTCGTTGCGTGACATTATCGAAAAGAGAAATTTGTTCCTCCCCTTCTTGAATTAGATTCGTTAAAGAGATGCTTATGCTGCGGATAGGTTCTCCAGTATATTGTTCATGTAAAAAGTATGTACAAATCTTATAAATATCCATTGTTAAGTTAGTCGGACGACTTAAAGTATGTGTTTTTCTAATACCACCGTTATAACTCTTGCTATAACCAACAGAAAAATGAACGGTTTGAGCAAGTTTGTTTTGTCTTCTAAGGCGATAACAGACTTCTTCAATGTGTTCCAGTAGGACAATCGGAAACTCTTCTATTGTATAGTCACGCATTAGAATTTGGCTTTTTCCAATTGAAGTTGTAGCAGGGACATATTTCTCTGAAATACGGCTGAAGTCAATGCCGTTACTATGTAAGTGCAATTCCTCACCAATCTTGCCAAAACTCTGCTTTAAATATTTAAGTGGATAATTTGCTAAATCTCCAATTGAGTATATCCCTTTTCGATTCAACTTTTCTTCTGTTTTGTACGAAATACCCCAAAACTTATTAAGTGGCCGTATGCTCCATAATTTAGTTGGGACATCTTCATACTTCCAATGAGCGATTCCTTCTTTGTTCTTCTTTGCTTCAATATCTAAAGCAACCTTGCTCATTAAAGGGTTCGGAGCTATTCCGATGGTACATTCAATGCGTGTATGTTCATATATTTCACGTTTGAATTTCATAGCAAATTCATAGGGATCGTTAGCGAATAAATGAATGCTGTCAGTAACGTCCATCAGAAATTCATCTATGCTATATTGGTGAAAATCCTCATAAGGAACGTATTGCAAAGCTAACTTTGTTATGTAGTTGGAGCATTTAATATAAGTCCCCATAATTGGATTTACAACTAGAATATCTTTGCGACGAGGAATCTCGTAGAGCCTTGCCATCTTCTTTACACCCAACGCTTTTAATGGGGGTGTTGCAGCTAGAACGATTGAACCATTTCTATTCACATCACCTACTACAGCCAATTTGGTATGCATAGGATTTAATCCCATTTTGATGCAGCTTACTGAAGCGTAAAAACTTCGTAAATCAACACATAAGATGATTCTATTTGGTAGGATTGAATAGTCATACACCCTGATTCCCCCTTAAATATAATAAGAACGTAGGTTCGTTTTTTTATTATACACGAACCTACGTTCTTTTATAAAGGGTATTTGAAATAAATTAGAAAAGTTTATTTCAAAACAAGAAATTGCACAACTGATTAATGGATACAACAGGTTTTTAAATAAGCTGTTGTATCGTATGCAACAAAAATAGAAAAAACTCGATCTAAGTTTTTATTAAATAGAATTTTTTATAAAGTTACACGCCATCTTATTTTACATGCCTGAAAAAACACTTGGAAAAGTTCTTCATTATATAAAGGTAAATCCGATAAATTTACTTTATATCCGTTAAATAATGATTGTCCAGCTTTAACAAGTGGTAGTGTTGTTCCAGTAAGCGCGCCAGGATTTACTCCTTTTATATCCTCTTCAGGAGAAATCAATGCACCTAATGGGGAGTATTCTGTCTTAAATAAATTCCAATCAAAACAATTGTGAATTTCAGGATGTGCAGTTATGTAGAAAGCTGCCTCGTATTCAGGATCATCACCAGGTTCAATTTTTTTAGCATCTAATAATTTAATGTAATTCCGTTCGTGTTCTTCGCTTGAAAAATACATTTCTCCATCTCCTTTATAAATAGAAGTAAAACGATATGATTATATTTTTTGTTTTCGCCATGTTATAGCATATCCCTTGTAAAAACTTTGTAAAATTATATGTAAAAAACTGGAATGTTAGTTGTAAATAACATAAAATAAGAAGTAGAGTTACTTATAAATAACAGAAATAGGAGATGAGAGAATGTTATTTACTTTAGATGAAATTATGACACCAAGAGAAGCGTGTGATCGTTTGGGAGTTTCACTTGACAGCTTACATATGAAATTAAATAGATTGAAAAATAGTGATATGTTAAATAGATTAATTAAAGACGGGAAAGCGAAATATTATAAACCCGAAGGGAAGCAAAGGGGAGAATGGATATTTACTGTCGAAGCAATGGAGGAATTGTATCCTGGGAAAATGGTGTCCAATCTTTAACTTGAAAGATATTATAACTGAAAAGGAGAATTTCGCATGAAGAGACATACTTTTAAGGTACGAGAAAACACATATGATGTGTATATGGAAGAGGTGAGCCGTAGCGAATGTTTGATTGCTATACCTAAGTTGAATTGGTCTTATCTGCTTCTATATGATATAAGTCGATTTTAACAGTATGAAACGTAATGTGAAAAAATGATTCAATCGCTAATAAGATATAGAAGAGAAGATTTAGAAAATACAGCTGTGTTTTCACTACCGTTAGTGGTAGATAAAAAAGAGATACTATTAAGAGTTGAAAAAAATTTAAAGTACCGCATATAATTCACTAGATTCTTATTATAGGAGAGCTGCTTATATAATAAAGGAGGTACATGGTACATAATGAAAAATAAGAATAAAAGAAATCGGGAAAGAAAAGGACTCTTTGAATGAATCATGAGTCCTTTTTATCATTTAGAAGTGAAATTTGATTTGAAATGTATTCATTCATTATTGATTGGTGATAGTTAATCCAAGTTTCAATAGTCATATCGGCATCTCTAGCAAACTTTTTCGCATATTTATGTACAGTTTTATTTGTTTCTTTAAATCCATATAGGTTAATACCACCGGTGATTTCACCGATAAAATTAAATTCTTTGTGTTCACCAGGATAATAATTAAAGGCAATTTGATGGATTGTAGTGTCAACTACGTACCCTTCATAGAGAATATAAGAATGAAGT
The DNA here is from genome assembly GCF_024296885.1 of Bacillus paranthracis. NCBI lineage: Bacteria > Bacillati > Bacillota > Bacilli > Caryophanales > Bacillaceae > Bacillus > Bacillus paranthracis. The sequence continues at coordinate 168,072 of NZ_CP101136.1, read as the reverse complement.
CCGAATGCACCGTTTTGATACATATTTTTAAGTATATGTTGATCGTGGAATTCATGGTGATAATAGCCTTGCATAAAGGATAATTTATTTCTGGATATTTCATTTGATTCTAATAATAAACAGTAAAGTAAAACACTTGCATAAATGCATAAACCACCGTTTTCATTGTGTTTTAAAACTTCTTTCCAGGCTGTATCCTCTTTTTTTAGAAAAGAGGATACTAGGTTATGATCCTCATATAAAGCAGCGTGAGTCAATTTTGTTAGATATAGAATCGGTTTTATAGTCTGTGCTGTGAAAAGATTCCCCGGTGCTCGTTGACTTTGATAGTGAGTGGGTTTTTGTTTTTTGTAATCATAACTTGTAAGCCATCCTTTTTTAAATACGGAAGAAATGTTTTTAACAGCTGTATTATGCGGATCTTGAGACTTGCTTATTTTCAAGGATATATCCATAAGAATCCTCCATTTGAGTTTGTAATTTCACATATCTTAGTTTTAGAGATTAATATTTACATTATATGACGGGTGCAAAATTGTTACCAGAAGTTACTTTGTTGGGAGGTAATCTCCAATCAAAAAAACCATAGAGAAATATATATTTATTTTAAAGGTAACATAGGAATATAATCTATGCATCAGACAAAAAGAAATCCTGTTGGGAATTTTAAGGATGAGTGCCGTGGAGAAAATAACACAATACATCTTCATTTAGTTTTACTAGTTCTTTCCTACTGTATTCCTCTATGTTAGTAGATGATAAGGGGATAAAAATGGTAAACTTAAATAAGTAATTGTATATTTTGAGGGCGGTCGAGTTGCTAGCCTTTCCCTTATTCAAAGAGAAAGGCTGAATTTAGTAGGTAAATTAGAGGGAACTAAATATTTTATTAAATAAAAAGAGGCGAGAAAGGATGGGGAATTAAGATGAATAAAGTTGGTTTGTTGTTAAAAGTAATCGTTACAATAGGTTTTTGGCTATATTTCTTTCCTGTAATACTTAACCCTAATAATGTTCCTTTTAGATTTCTTTTGAATACTTTCCCAGATGATATTGGAGGAACGGTTTTTAATTTCATGATTTTTTCTATTGGATATGTAGTTTATTTTTCCTTCGTAGTATTCATGGCACATAAGATAATTTGGTCTGAAACACCTAAATTAAAGAAAATACCAACAAGTAACAATGAATAAGAAATACATTCAGGTATTTAAATATACTAGTTAATGTGTAGTTTTTAAATATAACTTGGGTATTCGTATTTGTTGAGAATAATTCTGTCTATTTTACCAACATAATTTCACATACCACGTTTAAATTATTAATTAGTGATTGACACAACAATCTTTAGAGTGCTACGTTTTTAATATTAAAGTGATAAGTGGTTTATTAATTAGATGCAACATATATGAGAATAGATGCTGAAATAAGTTTAGAGAATGGAAAACTCTCTTCTGATATTCTGTAAAATTCCATATACGGATAATTTAATTATATAAACCATACATGTAGAGAGGAAGAAAGTAAGATGTTTAAAAAGGTTACATCGGTTGTTGCTTCTGTTTTATGTACTAGTTTTCTATTAACTGCTTGTAGTGGAGAGAAAGAGACTAAAAATACAGCAAAGGCAACTGACAAGAATGAAACAAAACAATCCATTAATTTACCGTATATAGCGGAGATCCCAACAATGGATGTAACAAAGGCAACTGATAGTGAATCAATGAATGTAATGCGTAATGTTTTTGAAGGTCTGTACACACTAGGAGAAGATAATAAATTGATTCCTGGAGTGGCACAATCTTATGACGTAAGTGAGGATAAAAAAACGTACACGTTTCATTTGAGAGAATCGAAATGGTCAAACGGAACGCCTGTAACAGCTGCTGACTTCGCGTTTTCTTGGAAACGTGCTGTGAATCCTGATACAGCAGCAGAATATGCATTTCTATTCTTTGATATAAAGAATGCAAAGAGAATTAATAGTAAAGAGCTACCTGTAGATCAGTTAGGGGTAAAAGCAATAGATGATAAAACATTAGAGGTGCAATTAGAGAAGCCTGTCCCTTATTTTATCGAATTGACAACGTTCGCAACGTTTTTACCCATTAACGAAAAGTATTTTGAATCACAAGCAAAGCAGTATGGCTTAGAAGCAAGCAAATTGGTTTATAACGGAGCGTTTACATTGGATAATTGGAAGCATGAACAAGGTTTTCAGTTGAAAAAGAATCCTAACTATTGGGATTCTAAAACAGTGAAATTAGATGAGATTAACTTTGATATTGTGAAAGATAAATCAACAGAAATAAATCTATATGAATCAGGTCAGCTTGACCGTGTAGGACTAACAGGTGAGTTTGTAGATAAATATAGAAAGAATCCCGACTTCAAGGAACGTTCTGAAGTTACAGTGCAATTCCTACGTATGAATCAAAAGAATGAAGTATTAAAAAATAAAAATGTTCGTTTGGCAATCAGTCAAGCAATGAATAAGAAAGCCTTTGTAGATACAGTTTTGAATAATGGTTCTCTTCCTGCAGACGGTTTTATACCAGTCGATTTTGCTACAAGTTCGGACGGAAAAGACTTCCGAAAGGAAAATGGAAAATTAGTAAAAGATGATGTGAAAGCAGCGAAGGAAAACTGGAAGAAAGCAAAGCAAGAACTTGGGAAAGAACAGGTAACATTAGAATTGCTTACAAGTGATAATGTGTTTGCTAAAAAGAATGCGGAGTACTTAAAAGGTGAATTAGAAAAGAATTTAGAGGGATTAACGGTCAATGTGAAGCCGCAGCCGCGCAAACAACAAATTCAATTGCTACTAAATAGTAATTATGATTTAGGTGTTGATGTATGGGCTCCCGATATTCCTGATCCAATCACATTTTTAGATATATTCGCGACAGATAGTAGCTATAACTTTGATAAGTATTCAAATCAGGCATATGATGAACTAATTCATCAAGTGAAAACAGATTTAGCTGGTAATGAAACTGCTCGTTGGGAGGCAATGAAACAAGCAGAAAAAATATTATTAGAAGATGGAGCGGTCGCACCATTTTATCAATCAGGCAGATCATACTTACAGCGTTCTTCTATTAACGGAATTATAACAAACGACTTTGGTGGAGAATTTAACTATAAGTTTGCTGAAATTAAAAAATAAGTAAAAAAAGGAGTCGAACATCTTCGACTCCTTTTAGTTTGCCATTTGATACACTTATGCATAATTGCATATGCAGTTATACTATTATAACAACTACAAATAACACATTTTTTGATATGCTTATGGTAAAATACCATATACTAACATTAGGTTGGAATAATATAATAAGAGATATTGCAGCATTCTTTTTTAGATTTAGAAGGGGAAATAATATGAACGAAATGCTTAAGAAAGAAGATAAAACTTTGGAACAAACATTGAAGAAATTCTTGGATAGAATTATTGATGAAATTGATTTCCAAAGAAAAAATCAAGAAGATATTGCAAAAATAGTTGGTATTTCTCCTGGAACTCTTTCTAAAAATTTAACTGGAAAAAACCAATTTGGATTTTGGAATTTAATCAAGTTACTGAATATATTATATCCGAGTGATTTTCATAAACAGAGAAAGATGTTACACACTTTCTGTTCTGTCACAACAAGTAAGAAAAACTTGAGGATTGCCATGGAATATGCGAATGCAAAAGGTGACTTATCACTTCTCAAGTTATTAGTAGATCGAGAGAGAAAATCTTCACTCGCAATGAATAGAGAGTGGGCTTATGTATATGAAATGGTATTACTTAGAAGTAACGGGACGATTAAAAAGCAGGAATTGTTATCCAGGCTTGAAGACCATAAGGGGAGTAAGATAATTAAGACAATCGAGATGAAGGTCTTATGTGGTATATTAACTTACTACACTATGTATGATTTAGAAAAATACAATTCTCTGTTCGAGTATGCCGAGATGTTGCTTCCAGATATTAATGCAATTACCGATAGTTTTATTAAGTCATCTTATTTAGGTAGGATTAAAGAAGGATTAGCTTATGCCTATTTAGTACAAGATAACCTTAAAATGTCTAGGAAATTATGTAAGGAAATTTTAGCGATAGATGATCCTAAAAATTGTTTCCACCTTTTAAGAGCATCAGCACTTGCTTATATAGCAGAATCATATACCTTTGATTGTTATGATAGTGCATCTTGGTATATGAAGAAGGCACTAAAGCAGTTAGGACCATGTAATTTTGAAAGGGAAAAACAAAGAAAGCAATCAATTCTTAACACCTATGCTTTTATTAAGTTAGTGAATAAGCAAGAATTGGAGAATATTGATATATATCATTCTGCAGAAAAATCTTTTTTAGAAATTATTAGAGGGAATCACAAGAAAGCAGTTGAAATCCTGAATGATATAGAAAAGAAAAATGGTATGCTCACACCGATGCAATATTGCTATTTAGGGATAGCAAAGAATGATATTTCTTTAATTGAAAAGTCAATTATGCTACTAGAGTGCGCTGGGAATCGCTTCTATTGTAGATTCCCTAAAAAAATAGTGGTAGAATTTAATGGAAATGGTATAATGTACGAAGGTGGTGCTATATGAAGAAAATATTATTTATATTAACAAGTATCGTTTTAGCGGCAGGAATTGTTTACACCGCTGCTGGTAGTAAAGAGCAACCAAACAAATTAGTGAAAAAAGATTCAGAACAATTATTAGCTAGAATGGCTGATCCTGGAAGTGGAATGGGTTGAGCCTTAAATAATTCGAATGCGATTGTCTCAGTAGAGGCAATCGCATTTGTTGTTTTTAGGGATATTTCCTAAATATCGATTTTGAAATTCGTGAAATGTATGTGAAGAATTCACAAACTGAAAACGAGAACCGAATTGAATTGAAATTTTAACTCCTAAAATCGACACATCGAATCGAGAATCTTCCTATTATATATACTTACTAAAATAATGAATTTCCAATATCTATTGTGGCCAAGTTTTGACGTCTTGTACGTTCTCTTAAATAACGTTCCGTCGTCATAATAGACTCATGTCCTAAATAGTCCCTGATTTTTTTTAATTCAATACCCTTTTCCATTAAGTAATTAGCCATGAAGTGCCTACAAGTGTGAGGAGTAATTCTATCCTGTCGATAGCGCAGAAAAGTTAAATTTGTTTCTTCAATTTTTTTTGCCACAAGAGAAGATAGATAGTCTGCTCTATAATTTGATCCATCAGCTTTAGGGAGAAAAGCGGAGGTATTCGATGCATCTAGTTTTGTTGTTTGTTTACGTAAACTTCGAACATGGCATAAAGCATCCAATGTATCTTCAAAGATACGAACTTCCCTACTTTTATTCCCTTTACCAACTACACGAAGTAGATAGGCATTTAAAGATGAATGAAAGACCAAATCTGCCCATTTAGCAGTTGCGATTTCTTCGATTCGTAGTCCTGTTGTAGTTAACAGGAAAAATGCAGTGTAAACAAAATAGTTGGATTTTTTCAGTTCATCTAATATCTGGGTAACTTCTTCTGGATAAAGGTCACGATTGACTAGCTCTTCTTTTTTTACGGATACTTTTTTAAGGCGACTACTAAAGTTGTCTGAGAGTCCGTTATTATCATACACATATTTTAAAAACTGCTGAACTACTGTTTTCTTTTTACGTAATGTAGTGGCAGCATATTTCTTACTTAATTCATAGAAGTAGATTTCCACGTCATTATGGGATAACTCCTGGATGGTTCCGATTGCTTCTTTTATGTAGCGAAGAAAATGAGAAAGATCGTGCAGATACTGTTGTTTTGTTCGCTCACTTCTTTTTTTCGTTAAAGAAGGCTCATCGTGTAAAAATAAATAAACTAATGATTCTTCACTTAATTGGGAGTAGTCAATATTACGGATACCCAAACCCATAATTTTTTCAAAATGACTGCTATCAAAAAAATCTGATTTTGATTTTACAATTTGGTTATTATGTTCGTAATTTATAATATTCAAATTTAAACACAACCTTTTATAGAATTAAATATTAAACAAATATTTTTATATAAAATTTTATAATTCTAATTATACCACAATAAATACATAATTTATTGTGGTATAAAATGAAATGTTTAAATATATATTTTTGGCTTATTATTTAACGTTTCTATTTAGGTAATGTATAATGGAAATGTTTAATTGATTTTTTTGTACATTTCAATCCAAATGCGGTAGGAGGAGATTTTTTTGACTAGTCTTCGTCTGAAAATTTTACAAGAAATCCATAACTTAGAAGATACCCATTGTTCAATTTGCCCTCTGAACAACCTATCAGTGAATTGTACAGATGAGCAAGAACAGGCAAAACAGAGAAACTACAAACATTGTAAAGGTTGTCCCATTTTCGATTCCATCCGAGAGAAAGGAGAGCAATTGAATTCTTTATCGAAAAAGAGTACATTTAATAAGGTACGGGAACGTTATATGGAAAATCCTTTTAAGTATCTTCAGTATAAAGAGTACTCAATCACAGATGTAGTAAAAGAAACCGGTTTAACAAAGTATCAACTAAGAAAATTTAAACAACAGCTAGAATGAAAGTTTCGGATGAGGTGAGAAATGGACTATTTATCTTTAGAAGAGGTATGCGATAGGGTAGGTTTAACAAAAAATCAATTAGGCTATTTAATTAAGTATAAACACATCGAACCTATCAATATGGCCACTTGGAAAGCAGATGGCGGATATCGCTTTGAGCAAGGAGATGTAGAAAAGTTAGAGGAATTATACAAAGACTCTTTAACATTAAAAGAAGCAGCTGAATTTCTAAGTAAGTCTAAGACTTACGTTCATAATGCAGCTAAAGATGGGATATTGCCCTTTAAAGAGATTGCTAAAGGGAAATCAACTGAACGATTGTACTTAAAAAAGGATTTGGAAATTTTCAAAGAAAGAATTGAAAACAGATCAAAAGAAGAATCGAAAGAGAAAAAGCAGCATTTAAGTCTCTATCTTGATGAAAAGGTAGTAGAAGCAATAAAGAAAAAGGCTGCAAAGAAAGGGTATAATGGCTACAAGAAGTTTGCTGAAGACATTTTATCTGCAGAAGTAAAAGAAGACATAGAAGAATAGAAATCCCAGAGAGAATAGATCCCTGAAAAATGAAAAAACATTAAAAGGGTTCTATTTTCATTTTTAAGAAACTTTCTCTCTTCCGAGTGCAATTACATTACCCTAAACACAAAAAACGATTACAGACGATTTTGAGAGGTCACTTTTCGGGTGCATTCCTAAAAAAATCACTGTAATTTCAAGAAAAGGGTTAATATATATAAGTTAGAAAATAAAGGAAAATAAAGTGGATAATTACAAGGGCGTTTTATTTGAAATTATATTCTCAAAAAATAGCATATGAAACTAAGGTCAATTATGAAAAATCCAAGAAATACAGTATACATATTCAGATTATAGTAAACTAAATTCTTATAAAACTCCTTAACTAAAAGATTATATACAGACTAAAATTGGACAGATTTTCTATTTTAGATTGTTGAAGTATGGTAAAATAGAAGTATAACTGTATATCGTGTGAAGGTGGGCTTGTTATTATCCCTTCTTTCCATTTGGAAGGAAAGGGGGTGATATAACATGGAATTTTTGTTCGAACTTTTAAAAGAAATTGCAAGAGCAGTTGTGCGTGAGGTTTCAGCATACGCACTGAAAAAGCAATTCGAAAAAAAAGACAACAAAAAACCCGCGCTTCACCGACCAAAGTACAAGCGTGGGTCTAAAAGAAAAAGATAATGCATAATAACAGCCACCTTGACAGTAGCAGTTATGAGACGGGATGTTGACAGCATCTCGTCTTTTTTAGTTTATGCAATTCAGTTAAGTACTATACTTTATATATACTGAATATGCATTCAATATATAACTAATCTAAAGTAAACATACCATATTTTCATTTTTTGGTCAACGTTTGGAAATATGAGGGACTAAATTAAGTGGTTTATACTGTGATTCCTAATTTAAGTGATATAAAAAATAAAAGTAGTTTTATAGGGAAGGGTTTGCTTATTTTGAAAACAAGCAAACCCATTTAATAGTTAGTCTTTAATATATTTTACGGCAATGGTTTTATCTATATCTTTGTGCAAATTGCTCGGTATAAGAATCAACTAATTTTGTACGTCCAGAATCAGAATAAACTTTAATGTTGTATTTAATATAAACATTGTATGCATCTTGATCCTGCCATTTTTGTACAGTCCACCAATAGTTTTTACTTTTAGGAAGAGATAGTCCACCTATTACATACCCAGCTACACCAGAAGCAAACGTATTTCCGATTTTCGCTATAACCCCAGCACCTAAACCTGCTATAGCTGCGTTAACCATAAAACGATATGAGGCATTATAAAATACATTGTTTCCATAAGTTGTCGTTACATATTTCCAGTTGAATGTACCAGCTGTGGGGTGAACATATTGAATTTGATCCGAATCTTTAGGTGTTATTGGATTAAAGGGAGCTTGTCCATTTAGGAATAAAGAGTCTAAATCTTGTTGAGGTAATGAACTAATATCAATTGCTCTATTTTCTTTTGATACATCCTGGTTGTAAGAAACTGCAGGTGAATTTCCTTCCTTGTTCTCTGCTGCTTGCGTTGTTGAACTAAATGCAAACCCTGAGCTTAGTAATAAAACCAATGAACTTCCTGCTAATAATGTTTTTTTCATAATAATCCCCTTTCATTTGTATAAGAAATTTAATACAATATATTATACAGTCATTCTCTGAAAAGTAATTATTTTCTAAAAATAGGAGGTAGGAGTCAATATGTTTGGTAAGATTACTTCAAAAAATGAACGTATTTACGTAATTATTGTAGTTGCACTGTCTATAGGGTTGTTTAGCATATCTCGTACAGTTTGGTGGTTGTATGGAATGGCGTTTTTATTGTTTTTATCCGCTTTTATATTTAGAGACAGACCTACAAAAAAGGAAGTAATGATAAATCTTGTTGGCTTTGTAGCATTATGTTTTATTTTTTGGATAGGAGAATACATCATAAATTTGTAAAATACTAACAATAATTCTTATTAAATACGATTATAACAAATTATTAGATAAATGGAATATTTTACTAACAATTTTAATATAGTGCTAGTTAGGAAAAATCGGTTATTTAAGGGGTTTATGCCGTTATTTTTATTTAGAAATTTTGAAATAATTAAGATTCCTTGTTAGCAATGAAAGAAATAAGTCTATGAAAAAATATAAAATAAAACATATTTATAACAGAAACAGCTCAAATTTCTCATTAGGAATTTGGGCTGTTTTTATGATGGGACATACTTTCGCCTTTTGGAACGGATATTTTCAAATGATAACCATTAACGAAAGAATGATATGTTATAATTTTCATAATATATATGCAAAGAAGGGATGGAATGAGCACACAAATTAAGGTAACACCGGAACAATTAGAACAAGCTGCTAAAACAGTAAGAAATACGAGATCATCATTAGAATATATACATAAAGATTTATACTCTCAAACTGAATATATAGCTTCTCAGTGGAGCGGAGCAAGCAGTGATCGTTTTTATCAGATGTTTAATGAAGCAAAGCCAATGATGTTTAACATCTTGCAAGAATTAGATAAAATAGCAGTAGAATTAGAACGTGCAGCTGTTAAATTCCGAGATGCAGATGAATTGTATGGTGGAAATTTAGCTGACCATGATATTCAAGAAGGTGCCATGTGTGGAAAACTCCCTCCAAAATCAGAAGAGTCATTTTTCAATAAAAAAGATTTAAATGCTGCATGGACTGGTATTTCTACTGGGTTTGTAGATGGTGCAGTGGATGCGTGGGAAGGACTGATATCCTTAGGTGATAAAGAAACCTGGCTGAATATGCAAGATGCAATTGTAAACTATAGGGAGACTATTCCTGCTGCATGGAACACCGTATCAGATACGTTTATGAATAAATTTTGGAATGGGGATCTGGAAAGTAGAGAGCATTATGTAGCTTATGGTATAGCAACGTTAGGGCTCGGGCTTCTGGGGGATAAGGGTCTTAGTAAAGCAGGACAAGTTGGGAAGGTAGCTGCTATTACAGGTTTTACTAAAGGAAAATCACTTGTAATTAATTCTCCGACATATAGAAATGCATTACATATATTAAACAATTATGAATTCAAAGCTGGAAATCATCTTTCATATGCGGGAGTCGGTAGTATTAAACAGTACTTGCAGAAAGCAGCTCCATATACTTATGAAGGTAAAAATGGTCCAAAGACAATTAGTTTAAGAATGGGTGAGTTAGCTGGAAATAAACATCCAGTTTCAGGTATACCATATGACTTAAATGGATTCCCTATTTTCGATGCTTTTGCTGAAGTAAAATTAAAAGAAGTTGACTTTAAAAAATCAAGACCTACTCATGATAGAATATGTAATAAGCTGTTATATGAACAGATATTAGAAGATCCAAAACTAGCAGCTAAATTTACAGCAGAAGAAATTGAATTATTTAAAAATGGTCAGAAACCCAAAACATATACATGGCATCACCATCAGGACACAGGAAGAATGCAGCTTGTAGACGCGAAATTACATAAGCAAACTGGTCACACGGGTGGGTATAACATCTGGGGGAAAGACGGAGAAAAATAGGGAGGTTTATTAATGCATAACATTGTATGGGTTGGTGTAAGTAATGAAAAAGTAACAGATCATGAAATCGAACAAGTAGAAAAATATTTTAACATTAAACTACCTAATGATTTTATTGAATGTGTGAAGAAATACGATGGAGGTTACCCACGTCCTAAAATATTTGATGTACCAGGACAAGATGAAAATGTATTCAATGATTTATTGACCTTCCATATAGAAGATGAGTATTCAATTGTAAAAAATTATGAAGATATAAAAGAAGAATTATTAGACAATATATATCCTTTCGCAAATGATCCTTTTGGGAATTTCTTATGCTTTGACTATCGTAATAATTCCGCATTACCAACAATCGTATTTTGGGACCATGAAGAAGAGGACATGGAAAAAGCAATATATCCTGTTTGCTCAACATTTACAGAATTGCTTGCTAGTCTACGTGATTTTGAAGAAGAAGATTGAGGGAACTAAAAAAACGGTCTAGAATTCTAGACCGTTTTTTTATGATTTACTAATTTTCCAACCATCATCCGTTTTCTCTAGTTCAATTACGATTACCTTATTAGGGGTCCCGTCAGGAAAATGCGGATTTACAACGCTAAGCCTATTTTCCTGACGATTCCCCCATTTTTACAACGTTAAGAAAGTTTTAATGGTCTTAAAGAATCTAACGAGACCACTTTCTCCGAATTAAAATGATATTCTCCTAGTAGATTAATATGTTCCCAACCTAGAGGCGACATATGGTGTAATAATTCTTCATTAAAACTACCAGACTGTTTTTGATATTCAACTGCTTTAGTTAGATGTAAGGTATTCCAAATACTAATAGCATTGATAATGATGTTTAAAGCACTGGCTCTTTGCAATTGATGTTGTATAGTCCGTTCCCTAAGCTCACCTTGTTTTCCGAAGAAAATAGCTCTTGCTAATCCGTTCATGGCTTCTCCTTTATTTAATCCCCTTTGTATTTTTCTTCTTAATGATTCATCCGATATATAATTCAAAATAAAAATTGTTTTTTCTATTCGACCCATCTCACGTAAGGCTATAGCCAAGCTGTTTTGTCTTGAATAAGATCCTAGTTTCCCCATAATAAGGGATGCTGAAACTGTTCCTTCTCTTATTGAGTGAGCTAATCGCAAAACATCCTCATAATTTTCTTTAATGACCTTTGTATTTATTTGTCCACGTAAAATGGCTTCTAATTTTGGATACTCACTTGCTTTATCTATTGTAAATAATTTTGAGTCTGCTAAATCTCTTATTCTTGGGGCAAATTTAAATCCTAATAAATGAGTCAGTCCGAATATTTGATCTGTGTAACCAGCTGTGTCTGTATAATGCTCTTCTATGTTTAAATCCGTTTCATGGTGCAACAAACCATCTAAAACATGAATCGCATCCCTTGAATTAGTATGAATAATCTTTGTGTAGTAAGAAGAGAATTGATCACTAGTAAAACGGTAGATGGTGGCTCCTTTTCCAGTTCCATAATGTGGGTTTGCATCTGCATGTAGTGATGAAACACCTAACTGCATTCTCATACCGTCTGATGAGGATGTTGTACCGTCTCCCCAATAGGAAGACAATTGTAATTTGTGATGAAAATTTACTAATACGGCTTGGGCTTTATTCATTGCATCTTCATACATGCGCCATTGAGATACATTGGCTAATTGCTTATATGTAAGTCCGGGTGTTGCTTCAGCCATCTTGCTTACACCTATATTCATTCCCATTCCTAAAAGGGCAGCCATAATAATAATCGTTTCTTCTTTATCCGGTTTTCGATTATTGGAAGCATGAGTAAATTGCTCATGAAATCCTGTTATATAAGCAATATCCATCAGTAAATCGGTTAATTTTATTCTTGGTAGCATCTGATAAAGGCTTGCACTAAACTTTTTTGCTTCTTCTGGTACATCTTTTTCTAAGCGTGCAAGTGACAGCTTTCCTTTATCAAGAGAAACTCCATCTAACTTGTTGGAATTGGCAGTTAACCACTTTAACCTTTCATTAAGGCTGCTGGTTCTCTCCGTTATATAATCTTCGAATGATAAACTAACTGATAATCTCGTATTCTCTTTCGTTTGATTCCATGTAAATTCGGAAAACAAATATTCCTCAAAATCTCTATATTGTCTGCTGCCAACAATGGAAACATCTCCTGCCCGAACATGCTCCCGAAGTTCTGTTAAAACAGCCATTTCATAGTAATGACGATTGATTGTTGTACCATCATTCTCGTATAAACGCTTTTTCCAACGTTTTGAAATAAAATCCACAGGTGAGTCATCAGGTACTTTTCGTTTTCCGGATTCGTTCATTCCTCGGATAATCTCTACAGCTTGTAAAAGTGGCTCATTTGCCTTTGTAGAATGAAATTCCAACACCCTTAATAGCGTTGGCGTATATTTTCTTAGTGAATAAAATCGTTTTTGCAGTAAGTCTAAATAATCATAGTCAGCAGGACGTGCAAGCTCCTGGGCTTCTTCGACCGAAGAGACAAAAGAATTCCATTCAATAACGGATTCTAAAACCTCAAAAACGTCTAATTTTTCCTGTTTTGCTTTGATCAAAGCTTGTCCGATGTTCGTAAAGTGTATAACTTTCTCATTCAGCTTTTTACCGTTCAGTTTCTGAATTTCCTCTTGAGCCTTACGACCTTTTGATAAGAGACTAAGTATTTGTCTGTCATGAATTTCAAAAGCTTTATCCGTCAAATCTTGATTAAGATGTAATAAATAGACGGTTAGTATTGAATATCGTTTATTTTCCTGAAAATCACGGAATGCATAAGGTTCATATCTTGAACCCAAGCGAGACAGCTGTAACAGGCGATTGCGGTGCAAATGATTAATTTGCACCGTTTCTAATTCCATTCCTCGTATGTATTCGAGTCGTTCTATTACTTTTAAAAAGGTTTCGGGTGAAGGATGTCCCGGTGGTTCTTTTAACCAACCCAATATCGTTTTATTGGATTCTGACGAATGCTGCAAGGTAATAATATCTTCAAGTTTTTCTTTTTGTTCATTTGTTAGGGATTGACTAACCGTGTTAAATAGCTTCTTTTCAGCCATTGCCCTTGCTTCCCACACTATTCTTTCAAGTGTAGTGATAGCAGGCAGTATGATTTTGTTTTTTCTTAGAAAATCTATGCATTCATGTAGTAGATGAATGGCATCACCATTTTCCAAAGCCAATTGATGTAGGTGCTTAAATGTCATTCTATATTCTTTCAGAGTAAAAGTTACTAGTTTATATTCAATTCGAATTTCTTTCAAATGATCCCAAAGTGTATTGTCTCTTTGAGGATAAAGCTTTAGCGAGGATGGACTAGCACCGATTTGTTTTGATATATAATGTATGACTGAATCCGGGATGTTTTTGATATGAGTGTATGGCCAACCGGGATATCGAAGAACAGCTAATTGAACGGTGAACCCTAAACGGTTTTCTTCTCTCCTTCGCTTATTGATAATTTCTAAATCCCGTTTGGAAAAAGTGTAGTAGGTTCCTAGCACCCACTCGTCTTCAGGAATTTGCATAAGGACCTGTCGCTGTTCCGATGTAAGCAATTCTCTACCTCTCGCAACTTTCATACAGTATCATCTCATTTCTGTAATTGTTCAGTTAATTAGTTCAATTATAAATCAATAGAGTGTACTCTATTGATACAATTATAGTAGACTGATAAAATCATAGTTAAGAGTGTCTCATAAGACTTATCTCAAAAATGAGGTGATATTTTGCGGAAAATTGGTTATATACGTGTCAGTTCGACTAACCAAAATCCTTCAAGGCAATTTCAGCAATTAAACGAAATCGGGATGGATATTATTTTTGAAGAAAAAGTTTCTGGTGCAACAAAGAATCGCGAGCAACTTCAAAAAATGTTGCAGGATTTACAGGAAGGCGACATTATTTATGTTACAGACTTAACTCGGATCACTCGGAGTACGCAGGATTTATTTGAATTGATTGATTTAATACGAAGGAAAAAGGCAAGCTTAAAATCACTCAAGGATACATGGCTAAATTTATCAGAGGATAATCCATACAGCCAATTCTTAATTACAGTAATGGCTGGTGTGAACCAATTAGAGCGCGACCTTATCCGTATGCGTCAACGTGAAGGGATTGAGTTAGCAAAGAAAGAAGGAAAGTTTAAGGGGCGTTTAAAGAAGTATCATAAAAATCACGCAGGGATGAATTATGCAGTAAAACTATATAAAGAAGGCGGCATGACTGTAAATCAAATTTGTGAAATTACTAATGTATCTAGGGCTTCATTATATAGAAATCTATCGGAAAGAAACAAATAGTTTGTCCTGATTCTATCAAAAGGTGTATTTTTTCACCAACATTTTTAGGCATGAAATGTCGGTAATTATTATCTATTTTGTTTTAAAGTAAATATTGAAAGGGAGTAAACTTATGGATTGGCTAGAAAGAATGAACAATGCGTTAAACTACATTGAAAATAGCCTGGATGAAGAAATAGACTACAAAGAGATTGCAAAAGCAGCTAACTGTTCTGAGTTTCATTTTTCAAGAATGTTCTCTTCAATCTCAGGTGTATCGCTATCAGAATATATTAGACGAAGACGGTTAACACTTGCAGCATTTGAAATTCAAAAAAGTGATATTCGGATCATCGATGTGGCAATTAAATATGGTTATATTTCTTCTGATACTTTCTCACGTGCTTTTCAAAAAATGCATGGGGTAACCCCTTCCAATGCTCGTAATAGAGGGGTACAGTTAAAAGCCTTTCCCAAAATTTCCTTTCAAATTTCTATTAAAGGAGATACCGAGATGGACTACAGAATTGAAAACCTTGATTTTGAATTAAGAATTGTCGGAAAAAGCAAGCCAGTAAAAACAAGCAGAGCATTTAAAACAATCCCTACGCTTTGGAACACTGCGAAAAAAGATGGATTTATGCAAGAACTAGTAGATATGTCATGGGAAAATCCAAAATGCACGCTTGAAAGCCTTCTGGGGGTTTGCGGAAAAGAAGCTGCCATCACAGATGAACAATTTTCCTATTTCATGGGCGTAAGATACGATGGGGAATCCCCAGAAAATATGGAGACGCTTATTATTCCCGCAAGTACATGGGCAGTTTTTCCGAACATAGTGGATGCATGGAAACGTTTATATTCCGAGTGGGTCCCTACCTCCGAGTATGAACTTGCAAATTTACCGTGTATAGAATGTTATTACGGTCCGAAGCATAAACCAAGACACGAACTCTGGGTCCCTGTTATCCCGAAGTAAATTACATATTCAGTAATAGAATGCTGTTTATGGAGTAACGAAAAAAGAGCCTAATTTCTCAATTTAGGTGATGGGAAATCAGGCTTTTTATATTGGAAATTCCTTATC
The DNA here is from genome assembly GCF_024296885.1 of Bacillus paranthracis. Lineage (NCBI taxonomy): Bacteria > Bacillati > Bacillota > Bacilli > Caryophanales > Bacillaceae > Bacillus > Bacillus paranthracis. The sequence continues at coordinate 152,001 of NZ_CP101136.1, read as the reverse complement.
GTTGTAAATCCGCATTTTCCTGACGCCACCCCGTTATGTACGCGTCAGTTCGACTAGCCAAAATCCTTCAAGACAATTTCGGCAATTGAACGAAATTGGAATGGATATTATTTATGAAGAAAAAACTTCAGGAGCCACAAAAGATCGTGAACAACTTCAAAAAATGTTAGAGGATTTACAGGAAGGTGACATTATTTATGTTACAGATTTAACTCGGATCACTCGAAGTACGCAAGATTTATTTGAATTGATTGATTTAATACGAAATAAAAAGGGAAGCTTAAAATCACTTAAGGATACATGGCTAGATTTATCAGAAGATAATCCATATAGCCAATTCTTAATTACGGTAATGGCTGGTGTTAACCAATTAGAGCGAGACCTTATTCGTATGCGTCAGCGTGAAGGAATTGAGCTCGCAAAGAAAGAAGGGAAGTTTAAAGGACGGTTAAAGAAATATCATAAAAATCACGCAGGAATGAATTATGCAGTAAAGCTATATAAAGAAGGAAATATGACTGTAAATCAAATTTGTGAAATTACAAATGTATCTAGAGCTTCTTTATATAGAAAGCTATCGGAAGGAAAAAAATAAGCATTCATTACTTATATTAAAAATTTCCGGGGATTGTGAAACAACGTACCTAACCAAGCAGGCTATTTCTATAAGGAAGTATCAATATTTGTTTATCTAACTAGGCACGATCATCAAAGGGTTCCGAGTACATTTTAACGGAGATATACGCTAAACTCAGATTTAAAGCAAGGCTGTATTTTCCGAGAACACTTTATAAAAAACAACCTTAGTCAATCACAAACGAAGGTTGTTTTTATAAAGTCATGGTCTAATTAAAACAATTGCTGTCCCAAGAGCATACTTGAGACTGAAAAGGCACCAGCAGGTGGTAAAACATTAGTATATATGGGAGGTCCCAAACGGGGTGTAAAGGTTGTAGCAATCCAATTTCCATATTCACCAGCCAGCAAAGAGGGAGGTTTCATTATAAACCGTCCACTTAAAACGAAATGCCGAATGCTTATAGCGGTCTCATCAAATATTGTCAAGTTGCCAAAAAAGGAGGCATATGGTGAATCGAAACTTATTTGTTTAGCGCTTTCGTCCCAATACCCATTAATCGGAATAGGTATACCACGAAAATTAACTGTACCTACTACTTTGTTGTCTACAATGGAATCAATGGTAAGTATACCTCTAATAATGGATCTCCCCGCAATAGAAGCATCAATCCCCCATACGGATGGAAAGGGGATACTAACTTTGGCTGTCTTTGGAATTTTCAAAATTAACCTCTCCTTGATTATTTTATGTATGGATTGAGTTGTATTTAATCATAATCCTGTAGTAATGATACAGTATATGCACAGAGAATCACTTAGGTGTTTTGTTAAGAAAGAAGCATCAATAATCAATCAGCCTACTGTCTAGATGAAAAGAGTTTGCCTGACCCACGAAAAATATGGAACATTAATTCCTGCTGCTCATACATATGGTCTCGCATTTGGAAAATTTCTTAGCTTTAAAATAAATCATCTGATTCAATGAAATGTAATGCCTATCATCACCTATTTTTATATGTACCTCAGACGAATTCCTATACCTCCGTTACTCTTCGATCATATTGTATTTGTACGAGGTGGTGTAAAATGTTTAAATTATATTTAGATCCTGGTCACGGGGGAGTGGACCCAGGAGCTATTGGCAATGGGATGCAGGAAAAAGAAATTACCTTAAATATTTCCCATAGCATCCGGAATCTCTTGGAAAACCATTATGAAGGCCTGCAAATTAAAATGAGTAGAACAGCAGATATTACGCGCAGCTTGAAAGAACGTACAGATGATGCGAATGCTTGGGGTGCAGATTATTTTCTATCCATCCACGTTAATGCATTTAACGGTTCAGCTCATGGGTATGAAGATTATATTCATAACAGTTTGTCTGATTCATCGAGAACAGCGTTAATTCGGGACATTATGCATGAAGAAATTGTCAAAGTAAATAACTTGCATAACCGTGGTAAAAAAAAGGCCGATTTCCATGTACTGCGAGAAACCAGAATGCCCGCTTTATTAACGGAGAACGGATTTATTGATCATGCAAGCGATGCCCAAAAATTAAGAGACCCGAATTGGCGGCAAGCGGTTGCCCAAGGGCATGTTAATGGGTTAGCACGCGCGTTTAATTTGAAGAGAAAATCGACTAATCTGAAAAGCAATATGGCTATTAAACGTGTAATTGTTGACGGTGTGCAAGTAGGTGCTTACGCAGAAGAAGAAAATGTGTTGAGAACTGTAAAACGCAACCTGAGAACAGCACAAAGGATTATTATTGAAAATGTGTAGTTTCGTTGGGAAAACGGTTGCTTGACTGCGAGCACCTTAAAGTTTTATCAAAATGGATAACTAGGCTGGATGAACAAAATATACGCTAAGCCTTTGATGTGACGGGCTTAGCATTTTTTTCTTGCTCTAAGTTAGTCCGGCCGATATAAGCCAGGACTAGCTTAATATCAGATGAATAGAACGAAGTTGTTGAGGGAATTATAGGGGTACAGCCAACATTTCGGAAGTTTTGTACGCTAAGCGAATTTTAACTAAAAAAAGTCGAATTCCTGTACGCTAAGGAACCGACTTTTTTTAACTGACTTGTTCAACTAAACAAGCTACCGTTTGAAATAGAACTTTATACTTCACTATTAATAAGGATTTCACAAGTTAAATTAAGTTAGAATCTTTCCATATTCTTATACAATTAACTAAGGTTTTTTTTTGGAAAGAAAGTTTATATATATCTGGCATAGCAAGCTTCTTCCAGAATTCAAAATCGTATTGTTCATCAAAATAATTCATCATTAGTACCATAATATTTCCATGTGTTCCTACAACAACATTTTTGCCTTCATATTTATCTAAAGCCATTTCAATGCCTTTAATTCCTCTTTGTTGGGCACTCTTGTTTGACTCTCCACCTTCCCAAGAAAAATCAGGGTTGTCCCAAACCTTTCTAATTGCTTGCTCAAAATCATTAACATCTTCCTTCGTTAGCTTTCTTTCTTTAAATTCATCTACAATTTGAATCTCCCTGCCCAGTGTTAATGCTATTCCTTCAACCGTTTGTATAGCCCTTAAATATGGACTTGAGATAACATGATCAATGTTTTCTTCTCTTAGTAACTCTTTGACTTTGTAAGCATCTTTTAGTCCTTTTTCTGATAAGGGTCTTTTTAATTCCTCTGGTGTGTAAGTAGAATGGGCATGTCTAACCAAATACAAATTTGTTAGCATTGGAACCTCCTAATAATATGTATAATTATTTATAAATCCTTTTTTGTGGAATCACTCCTCTAACACCACCTGTGGGGTCATTAATATCGTTAAAGTATCTTGGTATTAAGTGTATGTGACAATGAAAAATCGTTTGACCTGCTGTCTCCCCACAATTCACTCCAATGTTGTAACCTTCCGGTTTATACCTTGAATCCAATAATGATTTACTTCTCTGAAAACAACGGTGGTAAAATCCCTAATAACAACGGTGTGAAATTCCCCAATAATAACGGATAATTATCTCAAAAACAACTTGGAGTGTAGAGAGATAATGATCAAGGATGGGGAATTTTTTATGATTAAAGAGTATCACTCAAAAGGTTGGACTCAGATTGCTATAGCAGAATTAACAGGCTTTGATCCAAAAACAATACGAAAATACTTAAATCAAAATGAGTTACCAAAGAAAAAAAAACAACCTCACGGTAAATTGAAAACAAGCCTTTTAGATCCATATAAAGACTATTTATTAAGACGGTTAAAGGAAGGTACCACTAACTGCGAAGTGCTTCTTGAGGAAATTCAATCTATGGGTTATCCAGGAAAGATGACTATTTTAAGAGATTTCATCAGACCTTATCGCCAGAAACCAAAGAAACAATCGAGTATCCGTTTTGAAACACCTCCTGGAAAGCAAGCACAGATGGACTGGGCAGAGATTGGAGAACATGAGGTTGATGGGAAGAAACAAAAGCTTTATGTATTTATCATCGTTTTAGGTTACTCCCGTATGAAATACATGGAAATTACAAATACGATGAATATGGAGCAGCTAATGAAATGCCACATGAATGCATTTGCCTATTTTAACGGCGTTCCTGAACACATACTCTATGACAATATGAAAACGGTAGTCACCTTACATAGTCCAACACAAATACGTTTTAATCGAAAGTTCGAAGAATTCCTAGCTTACTATGGAGTTGTTCCGAAAGCGTGTAAACCAGCAAGACCACAAACCAAAGGGAAAGTAGAAAGTGCGGTTGGTTACCTTAAGAAGAATTTTCTGCAAAGAAAACAAAAGAATACACTTCATGAGATGAATGAGATGTTAAGTGGATGGCTGGACAAAGTGGCCAATAAAAAACCGAATCAAACGACGCTTGAGCCACCTCTACAGCGTTTTGAAGAGGAACAAAAACACTTATTACATTGGAATACGAGACCCTTATTCCCAATAAGTAAATGGAAGGTTACTTACGTAACGGAAAGCAGCATGATTTCTTATAATGATCGAAACTATTCGGTTCCTTATCGTTATAAAGGGATGGAAGTAAAGGTGAAGGAAACTCTTGATCATCATTTAGAGATCTATTTTGATCTAGAGTGCATCGCTACTCATCCGATTATTTCTGGGATCAATAAATCATTAACGGATATCAACCACATAAAGAACATAAAAAAAGAGCCAGATGTGACACAAAACGGTTTGGCGACCCGTCACATTCAGCCCTCTAATCATGAAGTGGAACAACGTTCACTTCACGTGTATGAAGAACAATTAAAAGCTGGTGATCACAAATGAACGCACAACTTATAACTGAACGTCTTAAGAAAGTTGGCTTGGTTTACATAGCCAATCAATTAGATGGCATCCTAGAAGATGCCTCTAAACATAATGTAACATATTCTGAATTTCTAAACACCCTTCTTCAACATGAAATTGAACACAAAGAAGGTGCAGCACTAGAAACTAGAATAAAGAAATCAAAGCTACCGTTTCACAAGACTATCGAAGACTTTGACTTCTCATTTCAACCAAGTGTTAGCGAACGGCGTGTAAAAGAAGTAATAACTGGTCGTTATATTGAGAATGGAGAAAATATCTTATTATTAGGACCGCCAGGTGTTGGTAAAACCCACTTGGCGATAGGTTTCGCTATCGAAGCACTTCGTCAAGGATACACAGCTTACTACACCCGGGCCGATGATTTCATTACTTCCTGCCGCAAGGCAGAACAAAGGGGAACCACTTCTCGCCTGGTCCGATCGTTAAGTAGGTGCGATGTACTCATAATTGATGAAATGGGATACTTTCCGTTTGATGAGTTAAGTGCAGATTTATTCTTTCGTATCATTTCAAAACGTTATGAAAAAGGGTCAATTATTTTAACCTCTAACAAATCGTATATTGAGTGGGGGAAAATATTTGGCGATGACGTCCTAGCAACAGCGGTTTTGGATAGATTGTTGCATTACTCCACAACTTTCAATATCAAAGGACAATCATTTAGACTTCGTGAAAAGCAAAAAGCCGGCATACAACCGGCCGTTAATTAGTAATAGGGAATTTTGGACCGCTGAAATTAGGGAAAATAGAACCGCTGTTGACATCTCAATACTAATTTATCTATTGAAAGTTTTTCTTCAATAGTTAAACCAAAATAATCCTCACAGTGTCTCTTCGGTACTATTAACATATGACCTTTATTTACTGGGAATTTATCATAAAAACATTTAGCTTTATCATTTTCAAATACAACACTTTCAATATGGCCTAGTCACAGGGTTGCTGCTCTAGTCCGTCAGATGATTTACATAAAATGTAATTTCTGCAACCGACTTACTGAGGCAACCCTATAGCGCCTTGTCTAAATACCTATACAGCGTGGTCTTACTGATACCAGTCGCCACTGTAATTTGCTTAATTGTATAGTCTTTACTCTTATACATCTTAACAGCCATTTCCACTTTATCTTCTTTCTTAGTAGGTCTCCCACCTTTCTTTCCTCTTGATCTTGCTGCTTGAAGACCAGACTTTGTTCGTTCAGGGGTCCCGCCAACCAAATGACATAAAACCCACGTTAAGACATTTTTTGGAATTCAAATCCTTGATTTAGGTACGCTAAGGGTTGTAACTAAAATGAATATTTTTGCTATAGACGGCAATATTAGGGTGAGTACCAGCGAAGCTGTCACCATTTGCAATAAGGATACGTTAAGATTACAATAAGTTGTTTAAGTTTAACACTTACAATACGCATATCCACCGTACTGTTTTAGATTGATAATATATATTTTCATACTTAGATTCCATTATTATGTATAATAAAGTTAAAAAAATAATGACGCCACTTATGGAGAGTGTATTATGTCAAAAAATGATTCTACCAATTTCGTTTTACATGCAAAAAGTGACCAATTTTACTGGGAAGGAATTGGCCAACTGTCCATAAAAACATTTTCAAATGGTAAAGCCCATTATAAGACTAATAAAGGCATGTTTGCTGTTGAAGAAAGTAGATACCTACTCCTTAATAAAGGTTCATACACAATTTCAATTGATGAAACGAAGGATGTGGAATCTTTTTGTATTTTCTTTAAAGATGGGTTTGAAGCCGAGGTCTTTAATTCATTAAAAGAAACAAACGATAATCTTCTAAACGATCCATTTATGGATACGAGTTCTATTGTTTTTTTTGATAAAACCTATCATAAAAATAATACTTTATCTTTTCAACTTGAAACTTTCAAACATATTTTACCTAGTCTCGAAATTAATTCTGTTGGTTATGAGGAACAATTTCATAAGTTAATGCAATATATTTTGAATGAACATTTTAATACATACAAGGAAGTTGAATCTTTAAGTGCAATAAGGACCTCTACACGTGAAGAATTATATAGAAGGATATGTATAGCCCATGATTACATAAGAGCTTATTATGACAAAACTATTAAATTAAATGACATTGCACGAATTTCTTGTCTATCTCCAAATCATTTATTAAGAACATACACACAAATATATGGTAAAACTCCTCATCAGCATATTTCAGAGTTTAGAGTAACAAAAGCAAAACAACTATTATCAGAATTAAGTAATAATATGACCGATATAACCTTTAAACTTGGATTTCAAAATCCTGTATCCTTTAGCAAAATGTTTAAGCAACATGTTGGCATATCTCCTAAAGAATATCGAAAAAAGGTGATATTGGATAAGAAAAATTAGGTAAAATAATTTATCCTTTTAATAATAAGATATTTTGAAGGGAGCAAATTTTTATGGAAACTAATATAATCCAAAAAATTGGACAAATTGGAGTACCTGTAAAAGATTTAAATAGAGCACTAGATTTTTATAAAGAAAAATTAGGTCTCTCACTTTTGTTTAACACTAATAGTATGGCATTCTTTGAATGCAACGGATTGCGTCTCATGTTAACACTTCCAGAAAAAGAGGAATTCGCTCTTTCAAGTTCAGTAATTTATTTTGAAGTAAATAATATTAAAGATACTTATGAACGCTTATTAGGTAAAGAAGTTACTTTTATCGACGAACCACATGTTGTAGCTAAAATGGGACAAACAGAAACATGGATGGGTGTTTTTGCCCATCCCCCCGAAAAGGTGGAATAAGGAGTACCTCACTGAAAGATTAGGGAAGTACTCCTTAAACATCGCTTACTCTGTTTCCGATATTACGTTTAATTGGGCTAATTCTTGAATAATTGCATCCAAATCAACAGACTCTTGTTGTATATTAAACTCGTATCTTCCATAGAAGTTAATATGTTGCCATGCAACTGGGGATATTTTTTTCATAACATCCGAATCTAGAGCCTTTGTTTCTCTGTAAGCCAACATATTAGATAAAATACTGGCATTGTAATAAATAATGCAATTGGAGAGTAAGCGACTGCATTCGCCCCAAATATGTTGATCATTTTCATTTTTGAAACGTAATTTTCCAAAATTGGCAAAGGATACTGCTTTGCGTAATTTATGATAACTTTCCCCTCGATTTAATGCCTTTTGAACATTCCGGCGTAAAGGGGGAGAATCAATATAATCCAAAAAATATAGACTTCTTATGATGTTATCGTACTCCCATAAAGCACGTTTGGTTTTGTTCTTCCGTGCATAAGCGCTTAGCTTACCAATAATAATGCTTTGTGTGGTTGTTTTAACTGCAAGGGATAACATAATTCGTTGAATATTTTCCCATTCCTCTATAATAAGATTCGTATTAATCTTTCGAACTGGCTTGATCAGGTTATCTCCATATTGGCTTGGATGTTTGAATCCGTAAAGAGATTTGTTGACCTTATCGTGAATATCCTTGTAGCGAGGCGCAAACTGATAACCAAAAAAGTTCAGGATAGCAAAATTCACTTCATTGGTTCCATGTGTATCCGTGGAATGCACATCAGGCTGAATATCAGTTGTGTTGTTAAATAAAATATCAAATACATAATGACTTTCATGCTCATTGGCCCCAATAATTCGAGCATTAACAGGGATATGGTTGGCTACCATTGTGTAGGAAACAATCCCTTTACCAAGACCAAAGTATTTAGGTGAATGACGGGAATTAATGGTATTGATTCGAGTCTCAACTTTCTGCCCGTCACTACTAGAATGAATCGTCTCCCCAATGTCATAATGTTTAAAGATTGGGAGTTTGGCTATTGCATTACTGATACAATCATTCGCTTCTTTTAAAGTCTCCAGACGAATAAAGTTATCAGATGTGGCAGCCAGTAACGGATAGCTAATATCAGAAATTTCCCCCATTCTCCCTAACCCCATGTTGGTTCCCCAAGCAATCAGACAGGCGACAAGAATTCGATTGTCTTTATTCTGTTTGGCATAACGTCCCAAGATGTGCTCAAATGAGTCAAGGAATTGACAGTGCTGTTGAACAAAATGCAAGACACTCCTAATGTCTATTTGCTTTAATGTATCGTAGAATGAGTGATTAATAGATTCTGTGTCACGAGTATAAGGTAATGTCCATCGGGTATGTGAACCCCGTTTTTTGATTTGAAGATGCTCATTTTTCCCAGATGAAATACTCTGGTTAACTTTAGTAATGCGATCTTCTAATCGCTTCTCAAGCTCCACTAAATGACTATGAATGGGTTGGTTGAAAATCGTCAGACCAGTGTCAGCGATCAACATTTCTTTCTGTTCCCATTGACGATCATTGATCAGGTCATCCTCAAAACTGCGAAATCGGATACTATCACGACAAAAAATATCTCCTGCTTCCAAACGGTTGCGTAGGAGGCGATAGACTAAAAATTCATATCGATCTGCTAAAATTGTTTTTTGTTCATAGATATAACGCTTCACACCATCGGATATGAAACCATTTGGCAAATCATCTGAGTGATATTGTCCTAACGCTTTATTCTTATTAAAAGCAGTTTTCATAAAATTCACTGCTTTAATTAATGGATCATTTGGTGAAGGAGCTACGAAATCAACCTGCAAAAATATAGGTCTTAAATAACGTTTAAATCGTCGTGCCTGCTGACCAATATGTTCCCATTGGAAGGCAGTTTCATCATATTTTATATTTGTAGTAATCTGTTTGGCTACGGATTCCAGTTTCTGACGTTCCAAAATAGTAAATGCACGGTCTTGAATATCCCTAAAGGGAGTATTGGCAGGAATATGATCATCAGTGAATATTTTAAGCAGTTCCCCTGCTTTTTTGATGTCTTGATTACTCTCTGTATAGCACTCGTAAACTCGTTCTTTTGCTGCTAATTTAGCTTCATCTGCATACCCCCTTACACTATATATGAGGGTATTGATCAGGTTGTCATGCATCCGTTGATAACGATGGGATACAAAACATAACAAATAGACATAAACAATCCATACATTCAGCCGTTTGAGCTTGTAGACAGAGTAGTAACTTACTAATGAAGCATAGTACTTGATGCTTTCGTTGGAAATACCTAACTTTGGTAACAGTTCTTGAGCAAGGTAATATAAATGCTGTATTTGTTTACCACGATTCATTTCAAGCTTTATTTCAGTGGCGCTAAAGTCTTTCGGTTCGTGTTTCAGTAGTGTTATTTCATACAGCCCTGAAGAATCTTCAAGTAATCGATCTAAGGATTCCATATCATTCTGTTTTAGATGATCCTGCATCAATGAAATTAATCGGTTTTGCTCATGGGTTATTGCCTGTCCTGTCATATCTTGCATAAAACTATAGCCAGGAACAACAATGCAGTTTTCAGACAAATAATTCATGATTTCTCGAAAGATGTAAATCGGCTTACCACAAAACGCCGCAGACTTTTGAGCTTTTTCCTCCATCTTACGCCGTTCTTCGGCACCGCAACTGTGGTAGTTAAATAATTTAAGAATCAATTGTTGTTGTTTTAACCTAGTGGACTTATCAATTGAACTCAAGTCATCAATTTGACTGTTGTTGAAATGTTCCTTCAGAATATATTGAAGATCCTCTTCTACCTCATGGAGGTCAAATGTAAAAAATAGTTGTCTGGCTTTGAAATAACCCAGTTGTAAAACGAAATAAGCCTTAGATTTGACAGAACGCAATGTGTGTAGCAGCTCTTTCTCTGGCTGTGAAAGAGAAAAATAAGAACAGCGATCTTCGTATGAGAAACCTGGTCTGTCATAAATGATCTTTACTTCATCTTCGCTAAGAATCCTCAACCGTTTTTGGGTAGTTGTATTATTCTCCATATTCATATTCCAATCTCAAATTCCCTGACTACTTTATAAAATGAGTTCTTTTTCAACCCAAGTAAACACATGAACTCAACGCCCGTGATCTCTTTATTTTTCCACTTCGGATAGTGAGAATCTAATAATTGGCGCTGTTCATGGGAAAGGGTCCGTAAATTAAGCTTTGGTCGTCCCAAATGTCTACCTTGAGATTTGGCGAGCGCTATGCCTTCGGCTTGGCGCTGTTTGATTTTTTTTCGTTCTTGTTCGGCCACATAAGAGAGAAGGTTTAGAAACTGATCTTCCATTAACTTTCCGATATCTCCCATCTCTCTATATTTACGACTATCAAATAACGTTTCGTTTTCCAACACGACAATATCTGCTTGAATGTTCCTTGTAATGTGTTTCCATTCATAGATAATCCCTTCGTAATCCCTCCCCAATCGATCTAGGGCATCCAGATAAAGGAGATCCCCTTTCCGCAGGATACGCTTCATCGTCTGGTAGCTGGGGCGATTAAAGTCTTTTCCACTTTGTTTATCAACAAAGATCATTCGCTCTTCGATGCCTAAAGCTAACATTTTTTTGATTTGACGTTCTTCATTCTGATCTGTAGATGAAACGCGAACATAACCGATCTTCACAATGAACTTCCTCCAGAAGATATATTTTCTTCTACTATTTTACTATATTTAGTTTCTAAAGGTATGACGATTTTAGTAAACGTTTATAAAAATATTTTCATAGATTTATAAACGCAAGAACCACCCTTTATTAGACAGGTTTTAAAAGTACACCTTTATAAACAAAAAAGAACCCAAAGAATTGAGTGTGGAATTTTTGCTCCACGTACGGACCATTTAGTTGAACAAGAGATAAATTAAATAGCTAAGGATTGTGAAGTATTTTATAATGATGAATGCTTTTTATTTTAGTCTAAAAATAAGAATAAAAGGGGTTGTTTAAAAAAAACAATAATATATTGCATATGGATAATGATTTATTGTAAAACGATAAATAAGTGAGGTGCATTTTTATGAAACGAGGAACAACTGTTTTTTTAAAGATAGCTGTTTTTCTTATTGGGATTACGGTACTCGCCTTGTGTATATTTTGGTTGCCTTGGTTAGCAAATGATACGGCAGAAATGTTTCCGGAGTTTGCTTTTTTGCAATATCCTGTATTAATCGGTTTGTATGTAACTGTGATACCATTTTTCCTTGCTCTGTATCAAGCTTTAAAACTTTTAAACTACATTGAAAATAACAATGCTTTTTCGGAATTGTCTGTAAAGGTTTTGAAATATATAAAATACTGTGCAATTACAATCAGTATCTTATATTTGATAGGGACCATCGTTCTTATGTCTCAAAACGCCTTACACCCAGGAATAGCAATTATCGGATTAACAATTATTTTTACTTCTGTTGTTATTGCAGTCTTCACTGCGGTTCTTCAGAAATTATTAAAAAACGTTTTAGATATAAAATCAGAAAATGATTTTACGGTCTGAGGTGAAACAGTGGCAATTATAATCAATATCGATGTGATGTTAGCTAAAAGAAAAATGAGTGTAACAGAACTATCTGAAAGAGTTGGAATCACAATGGCTAACCTTTCTATTTTGAAAAATGGAAAGGCTAAAGCGATTCGATTATCAACTTTAGAAGCTATTTGTAAGGCATTGGACTGTCAACCTGGGGATATTCTTGAATATCAAAGTGACATTGACAATCAAGAATCAACCATTTGATAGTTTAAACACATTAAGAAGGAATGTCATAAAATTGTTGAATTTTAACTAATGATAGTTGGCTAAAAGAGAGGAATGGACTAAATGGCTAAAGAAATGTTTGTGCAAATAAGTGATTGTAAACTATATGCTAAATTGATAGGGGAAAATAATGGAAAACCAACAATAATAATGGACGCTGGATATGGAGACTTTTCCAAGGCTTGGGATTCAGTAATTGGGGATATTTCAATGCTCTCTAATGTTCTAATTTATGATAGAGCAGGACTTGGGAAAAGTGAAACAAGTTCAAACCCCAGAACCAGCCGTGAGATGGTAAAAGAATTGAAGGAACTTCTTATTGAAGCCAATATTAAACCTCCGTACATATTAGTTGGTCACTCATTTGGTGGAGTTAATATGCGGATATATGCAACTGAATATCATAATGAAGTTTGCGGACTTGTCTTAGTTGACTCTACGCCTGAAGATTACAGAGAAAGATTTCTCCCAACGATGTCACAAGATTTTCAACAAGCATACAACAAGCAATTTGTTTATGAAGGCAATTATGATGAATTTATGGAAAGTCTAAAGCAATTAAAAGAAACCAGACTTAAATTAAATGTCCCATTAATTGTTCTTTCAGCTGGTAAGAAAGCTCATTATTCAAAGGAATCACAAGAGTTATGGAATGACATGCAGAGAGAGATTCTTGAAATATCCTCAGATGGTGAATTGGTGATTGCTGAAAACAGTGCTCATTTTATACAAAATGATGAACCAGAAGTAGTAGTTAGTGCGATAAAAAAGCTAATTGACATTTTTAAAAATTAAATTGTGGAGGATAATACTTAAACCTTAAACTCCCTCAGTTTAATACGATTTTCTCCCAACCCAAATACTCGCTATCGGGGTGCGTTAGTTTATTAAGTAATTTTATGGAAGAGGTCAGAATTTAGTTATTCCATTAAATGGCGCTATTCTTGCATAAGGAAGCGCCTTTTAACGGGGATTTGTTTTTAGGGAGATCCCTTAATCCACCTTTTCGAGGGGATGGGCAAAAACACCCAAGTTATTTTTATCTATATTGTGTTTATTGTAGCAGTAAATATTTTAGGGAAATCAGCTCTAGCCCAACTTACCCCTCATGATTTTGGAGCGATTCTTTTTTTATCTTAATCGAAAGTTAAAGGAAAGTAGATATCCTTTACCTGAGCTGTTGTCTAATTTAAGAACAACAGGATATCCGGATATTCACGATAATGAATATGCGATTTTGGAAGCAACAGGTGAAATTAGCATTTTTCCAAGAAAAGAATTAGTTCCTATTACTCCAAAAGATTTACATATGAAAGTGGAATACCGCGGATTACCCATAGCCGTTGTCATTGAAGGGAAAGTGCAAAAGCGTAAATTAAAATTTATCAACAAAAATGAAAAGTGGTTAAAGGAAGAACTAAAGGCAAAGGGATATCTTCAAATCAAAGATTTTTTTTATGCTGCTGTTAGAGATACCGATCATTCATTAACCATTAACAAAAAAGATGTTAACGACTAATTTTAAGACGATTTCCTCCCAATATAAATTAATGTTTTCTCTTATTTACTTCTTATTGCATTTACCACTTTCATTTTCCAAATTTATAAAAAATTATACCTATATTTAGGAATTTACCAGATGGTAATTTTCAAAATCACTAAGTCTCTAGTTAGGACAGTGCCCAGATCATTACGCCTTTCTTGATGTCAGAACTTTCCCAACCTTAATTCTCTTTTTTTCGTTCTTAATATCTTATACAAGTTCTTATAAAGGTAGTCCATAATATATAACAGACAATCCCTTCATATTCCATACGTATACTGGTTACATAGTTTGTACATGTTAAGAGTAACAGAAGGAGGGATTCCAGTTGGAGTGGATTTTTTATCTATACCTGTTAAATACGTTCTTTATCTTATTCATAGCAATTTGGGAAGTTCGTCGGCCTGCCAAGGCTTTGAATTGGATAATAATCGTCCTTTTTTTACCTGTCATTGGTTTCTGGCTATATCTTAGCATATCAAACCCTAAGTTTATTCATCGAAAAAGATTGACCTGTTCTAAAAATGAATCTAACAAATTACCTGAGACATTCGGTGCTTCAGCATCGGTAATTGCCAATGCTTTACGGCATTTCACTGTGAATGGGCTTCGAATGGGCCAAGTCCAAGTGTTTAACAATGGGATAGCAAAATATGATCAACTCCTTGTATCCCTGCAAAAAGCCCAAGAAACCATTGATCTGGAATATTTCATCTATCGGAACGACCAAATTGGTAATCGAATCACAGAACTGCTAATCGAAAAAGCATTAAATGGAGTGCAGGTTCGTTTTATGAGAGATAGCTTGGGGAGTTATAAATTCCCGCGTGAAAAAATCCGGCAGATGGTTGAAGCAGGGATAGAATGCAGGACAATATTTCCTCTGCGATTTCCCTGGATTTTGTCCAATTGGAATTATCGGGATCATTGTAAGATTGTGACGATTGACAGAAAGGAATCCTTTACTGGCGGTATGAACGTTGGGTATGAATATACAGGATTAAAGCCAGACGTAGGATTTTGGAGGGACACTCATTTGCAAATTATAGGGGAAGCAACAGGCGACTTGCAGACTGTTTTTGATGTTCATTGGGAAATCGCTGTGCCGGAAAGGATAAAATCAAAAACAAATTTGAAAACAAAATCAGAGGTAACGAAAATCAATTCAATCGGCAGAGCAGATCATTCCAAATGGTCAGCCGAATTGGGATCAGAGTTGAGCACCCTTGATGATAAAAAAATGGACATATCCGGAAAAACTAGGACATTGCATAAAGCGTATATCCATACGTTGGAAGGAAACCCTGGAATTCCTACCCCAGTCATTCGGCAAGCTTACTTTATATGTATAACACAGGCGACCAAGACTATTGATTTAACAACACCCTATTTTGTACCAGAAACGGATATTATCATGGCATTAAAGACAGCAGTAACTCGTGGTGTCCGTGTAAGATTGCTGGTTCCTCGCCACAATAATCAAAAAATCGTGGGTCTTGCAAGCCGTACTTATTACGGAGAACTTATAGAAGCTGGAGTTCAAATCTACCAGTACGACAAAGGAATGATACATGCGAAGGTGTTGACCATCGATGAGGAGATTGCTGCCGTAGGCTCAGCAAACTATGATATGAGAAGTTTTCGCCTGAATTATGAGGTGTGTCAAGTCGTGTACAGTGCTGATGTGACAAGGGAACTCACAGAGCAGTTCGAGAGGGATCTTACTGATTCTGTACCATTAAGAATTGAAGACTTGGTGCAACGATCCCTGACCGAGCGCATTGTTGAACAGGGTGCTCGCGTGCTTTCTCCATTATTATAAGTTGAAAAAACCGGTATTATTTATCTTTCTGATTTTAATTAGCTTACATGTTGTAATATAAATATTTTAAAACATGAGGATTTTTGAAATCGAGTGAAATATAAAATGGAGGAATAAATTTTGGGTGAAGTTTTTTTGGGTTTACTGGCAATCAAAGTCATAGTAGGTTTTGCAACTTTATTTTTTATCATTATCATAACAGGCAGAACATCCATCTATCAGTTAAACCCCGTTTCACTTAGTTTTTGTGTTAGTACTTGGAGATTTTTTAGGAAATAACATTTATGAAGATAAGGTAGGGATTTTTCATTTTTTATATGCCATCGGATTGTGGACGTTTCTTATGTTGGGAATAGAGTTTATGACTCTAAAAAATAAATCGACACGTTCTCTCTTATTAGGCAATCCTAACATCATCATTCGAGATGGTGTTATGGACAGAAAGTTACTTACAAAGAACAAATTGGATGTAAATCAAGTATTGAGTATACTCCGTCAAAATAATGTCTTTTCAGTTCGCGAAGTCAAATACGGTATATTGGAAGCTAATGGGCAAATAAGTTTATTATTAAAATCCAAGTATCAAAAACCAGATCTCAATCTTCCAGAAAGTCCAGTAGACCTCCCAACATCGTTAATTATAGATGGGGAAATTTTATGGGATAATTTACATGAACTCGGATTTGATCAACAGTGGTTAGATAACCAATTAACTACCAATGGATATGATAATGTAAAGCGTATACTTTACGCAGATTGGCGAGAGCGTGAAGGCATACATGTAAGTCCTAAATAAAATTTGTTAGGATAAGAGCACATCAATTTTCTTGGTGAATATAAACTTTAGTCTTCAACAATCAGGCGCTTTAATGAAGTAACTAAAGCCTAATTTTTCACTTATAACACCGAGAAATTAGACTTTTTATATTTTGGTTTCCTTAACGTTGTAAATCCGCATTTTCCTGACGCTACCCCGTTATGAAAAAAATATCCCCAGTTGCATGGCAACATATTAACTTCTATGGAAGATACGAGTTTAATATACAACAAGAGTCTGTTGATTTGGATGCAATTATTCAAGAATTAGCCCAATTAAACGTAATATCGGAAACAGAGTAAGCGATGTTTAAGGAGTACTTCCCTAATCTTTCAGTGAGGTACTCCTTATTCCACCTTTTCGGGGGGATGGGCAAAAACACCCAACTACTTCTCTTCGTCTTTTTACTACTCGTATACTTTTAGACATAATAAAAAAAGAGCCCCCTATCTGAAACGAATTTCAGACGGAAGCTCTCCGCATATGTACTATCATTATCTTCATTTGGTTACACGTAGCACCTTTTTACTATGCGACAATAATTCGCTAATGCCTACGTAGGACGTTTGCGGTTTGTTCCCGCTCAAGTTAAGCGTTAAAAACTCCGACAAACAGCTTTATACCGCACCCTAAAGCACATTTGGTTTCCTTTGTCATATAAGACGTGGTACCGGAAACCACCGCTCTATCCGACTGAGCTATGGGCGCATGATAATAGAAAACACTTCATTTTCTTCTCATAATAATAGCAATAAAATCCATCTAAATCAATAAAAATATCCCCGTAATCCTTTATGACGCTTAGTTATGAGTATATTAACAAAGCACCCCCCTAAATTTTCCAATCATAAATTCACCCCAACTCACAAATTATAATCTTTGAATTGATATTCCAAAGGGGGCTTCATTCAATGACTGTAATTACGAAATTAAAACAAACTGTTTCTGGATTAAAAAGTGCACAAGCTAGCTTAGAGGGATTCGCTCTTGATACGGATAACCAACAAGCTAAGCAACTTTTCCAAACAGCTGCACAGCAAACACAAACGATTATCGATTCTTTAAACCCACGCGTTGAAGAAGTCAAACAAGAAGAACCACAATACTCACAGCAATAACGAATCAGTCTTGCTGTGAAATAGAAAAAGGATGATATGCAGTCATCCTTTTTCTATCACATTACATATTGCAATAGAAATGGAATGATAAATATGCAAAAACTCGGACTCATAACCGTATTATTTGCCCTTCTATTTAGCTCTTTTACCGGATGTGATAATAGTCCTTTAGATAAAAAAGTGAAAGAAGAAGCAAAACGAACGGAGAAAGAGAAAGGTCCAAAGTTAACAAAAACGAGTATGGAATCCTTTAATCAATCTATATCACAAGGAGCCAAGAAAAGAGCTCTCACTATGGATGAAATTATAAAAAGTACAGCAGTAAATTCAAATTTAGATCTCTACATAGCAGTTACACCTGAGCATCACGAAAGATTTGGATTAAAACCTCTCCGTAAGAAGCTCCAAAAGCAGCTAAGTGATGAGCACCCCACTTTCGATGTTCGTGTAAGTACAGATAAAAAAATCTTTATGTTACTTGAAAAGCTTGAAAGAAAAATTAAGGAAAAGAAAGTATCTAAAGATGAAATTAATAAACAATTAAAATTCATTGGTAAAAAAATGGAGTCTAACACTTAACGCTTTTTAAAAGAAAAGGAAGGTTTGCAATGTCTAGTAAAGATAAAAACTTAACCCCTGTGCAACAGGAATATAAAAAATTCGAGCAAGAACGCGAACCGAAGCGTCCTGTCTTAAAAAACTGTATAAAAGCCTTTTTCGTTGGTGGTTTCATTTGCCTAATTGGGCAACTCATTTCTACTTTTTATATTACGTATTTCGATTTCACTGAACGCTCAGCAGGGAATCCAACAGTCGCAACTCTTATTTTCATCTCCATGTTATTAACTGGATTTGGTATATACGATCGGTTTGGTCAATTTGCCGGAGCAGGCACAGCTGTACCTGTCACTGGATTTGGTAACTCCGTTATTGCCGCATGTATCGAACACCGCACAGAAGGTTTTGTACTCGGCGTTGGTGGTAACATGTTTAAATTAGCTGGTTCTGTTATTTTATTTGGTGTATTTTCCGCTTTCGTCATCGCACTTATTAAAACGATTCTCGTTCAATGGGGAGGGCTATAAATGTTACAAGGACACCGAACGTGGGTATTTGAAAACAAACCAGTTATTATTTCGACGGGAGTCGTTGGCGGGCCGTTTGAAGCTAAAGGCAAAATTCCAGAAGACTTCGATACCCTCCATGAAGATTTATGGCTCGGACAAGATTCCTATGAAAAAGCACATAAAATTTTGTTCGAAGAAGCTTGTAGCCGCGCTACTGAAAAGGCAAAACTTCGTAAAGACGATATTCAATTTGTACTCGCAGGCGATTTAATTAATCAAATTACCCCTACAAGCTTTGCTTGCCGTACACTGGGCACTCCTTATCTCGGACTATTCGGCGCTTGTTCTACTTCTATGGAAGGTTTAGCACTTGGAGCAAGTATCGTAAATGCAAAAGGCGCAAAATATTTATTAACTGGTGCATCCAGTCATAATACAGCTGTAGAAAAACAGTTCCGCTATCCTACCGAATATGGTGGGCAAAAACCACCTACCGCGCAGTGGACAGTAACCGGAGCAGGAGCTGCTATTTTAAGCGATACTGGACACGGTCCTAGGGTAACATCTGCCACAATCGGACGAGTGGTTGATATGGGATTAACAGATCCATTTAATATGGGAGGTGCAATGGCTCCAGCTGCCGTTGATACAATTGAAGCCCATTTACGCGAACGACAAATTGATGCCTCTTACTACGATTTAATCGTAACGGGTGACCTCGGACATGTAGGACGCGAAATTGCTTATGACTTATTACATAAACACGGAACGAAAGTAACGAGCGAACAGTTTCAAGATTGCGGGCTGCTCATTTATAGAGAAGGGCAACCTGTCATCGCTGGCGCTAGTGGACCAGGGTGTTCCGCAACGGTCGTATACGGTCACTTATTAAACCGAATGAAAAGAGGAGAGTTTAATAAAATACTTGTCGTTGCGACAGGCGCTTTACTATCTCCACTTACATTCCAACAAGAAGAAACGATTCCGTGTATCGCTCATGCCGTTTCGATTGAATTTGGAGGTGCAACGCAATGATTTTTTTCTGGGCTTTCGTCATTGGCGGACTTATATGTGTAATCGGCCAACTTATGTTTGATGTTGGAAAGCTAACACCAGCTCATACAATGGCAACACTCGTTGTTGCTGGAGCTATATTAGATGGATTCAATTTGTATGAACCATTAATTGATTTCGCTGGAGCTGGGGCAACTGTACCTATTACAAGCTTTGGTAATGCCCTCGTTCACGGTGCAATGGAAGAAGCTGCAAAACATGGCATCGTTGGCGTTATTACCGGCATGTTTAAAGTAACAAGCGCCGGTGTATCCGCAGCTATTATTTTCGGCTTCATCGGAGCATTGCTATTCAAACCGAAAGGATAAGGTGTTCGTATGACAGTTATCGCTAGCGTCAAAACCTGCCTTGCTAGTGTAAGGGGCGCTCAAGCAAGTTTGAGCTCCCTTTCACTACATTCACAGGACGCAAAATCAAAACGTGTATTTCATGAATGTATGTTAGAAATGGAGAGCATCATCGCGGATTTACAAAATAGAGTTTCAGTATTAGAACGTGAAGAACCTCAATATAAAGGGTTTTAAGTAGACTGGAGGAAATGACTATGTCTCACCTGCCGGAATGGACACTTGTCATTCTTCGCTCTGTATTCATATTAATTATTTTATTCGCTATTACGAAATGGTTAGGGAAAAGACAAATCTCTCAGCTCTCCTTTTTTGAATACATAGCCGGAATGACAATCGGTGACATCGCTGCCCAAGTATCTACAGGGCTCGATTCAAAATTTTTTCACGGCGTCTTTGCGATACTCATTTTCGCTGTGGTACCTTTTTTAACAGGAATCCTTTCTTTAAAGAACAAAACAGCTCGGGACTTCTTTGAAGGGAAATCTACCGTATTAATAAAAGATGGAAAGATACTCGAAGACAACTTAAAGAAAGAAAAATATACAAGTGACGAATTACTGGAACTTCTTCGTGGAAAAGATGCCTTCAGCGTAGCTGATGTTGAATTTGCTGTACTAGAACCGAGCGGAGAATTAAATGTATTATTAAAGAAAGATCGCCAACCACTCACAGCAAAAGACATCGGTTTAAAAGTAGCAAACGAAAAAGAACCACAAACTGTTATTATGGATGGCAATGTCTTAGATGAACCGCTATCCGCAAGTGGACATAACCGCGCTTGGCTACATGCTGAACTAGAAAAGCTCGGTGTTGTTATCGAAAATGTCTTTCTCGGTCAAGTTGATTCATACGGACAACTGACTATCGACATTTATAATGACAAACTACAAATGCCTTCTCCTCAAAACAAACCTTTATTATTAGCATCATTAAAAAAATGTCATGCTGATCTTGAACTATTTTCCTTAGAAACAAAGTCGAAATCAGCGAGCGAAATGTATAGTAAAAACGCGAAACAAATCGAAAAGATTTTAAATAAAGTAACCTATCTTTTAAAAGAATAGATATCGAAAGAACGCTTCAGTCAAAAGGCGTTCTTTTCTTTTTTTCTACAGTTTTTATAACGTTTAAATTTATGTAATTCGGTTATGATGTTGAAGATACATAAGCAGGGAATTTCAAAAACATAGCGAATATTTCATGGTACAACTACATATTTTTTTGATTTAAAGTGGTTTCGTTTGACCTTTATTGACCATAATTGTATTATAAGACTAAGAAAGCTTTATAAGGAGGAAATAACAGATGAATTTAATTCCTACAGTAATTGAACAAACAAATCGTGGAGAACGCGCTTACGATATTTACTCTCGACTATTAAAAGACCGCATCATTATGCTTGGTAGCGCAATTGATGACAACGTAGCTAACTCAATCGTTTCCCAGCTTTTATTCTTGGAATCTCAAGATCCAGAAAAAGATATTCACATCTACATCAACAGCCCTGGTGGTTCTATCACAGCAGGTATGGCAATTTACGATACAATGCAGTTTATTAAACCGCAAGTATCAACAATCTGTATCGGTATGGCTGCATCTATGGGTGCATTCTTACTTGCAGCAGGTGAAAAAGGAAAACGTTATGCACTTCCAAACAGTGAAGTAATGATTCACCAACCACTTGGCGGGGCACAAGGTCAAGCGACTGAAATCGAAATCGCTGCTAAACGTATCCTATTCTTACGTGAAAAACTAAACCAAATTCTTGCTGACCGCACTGGTCAACCACTTGAA
The DNA here is from genome assembly GCF_024296885.1 of Bacillus paranthracis. Classification (NCBI taxonomy): domain Bacteria; kingdom Bacillati; phylum Bacillota; class Bacilli; order Caryophanales; family Bacillaceae; genus Bacillus; species Bacillus paranthracis. Next base: position 129,854 of record NZ_CP101136.1, on the reverse strand, counting down.
GTGCTACAACGCGACACAGACCGCGACAACTTCATGACAGCAGAAAAAGCTTTAGAATACGGTTTAATCGATAAGATCTTTACAAATCGTTAATAACTAAATTACTGAGGCAACCCTATAGCGCCTTGTCTAAATACCTATACAGCGTGGTCTTACTGATACCAGTCGCCACTGTAATTTGCTTAATTGTATAGTCTTTACTCTTATACATCTTAACAGCCATTTCCACTTTATCTTCTTTCTTAGTAGGTCTCCCACCTTTCTTTCCTCTTGATCTTGCTGCTTGAAGACCAGACTTTGTTCGTTCACTAATAATATCTCTTTCTAGTTCAGCGATGCTTGCCATTGTACGAAAGAAAAACTTTCCCATTGCGGTTGAAGTGTCAATACTGTCAGTAATTGATACAAAATGTACACCCATATCGTTAAATAATTCGCTCAGTTCTATCAAATGTTTTGTGGAACGTGAAATACGGTCAAGTTTATATACAACAATTTTATCGCCACTTCGTAAAATTTTTAAAAGGTCTTCTAATTGAGGCCTATCTCTTCGTGTGCCAGTTAATTTTTCTTTATAAATCTTCTCAACCCCGAATTGTGTTAATGCATCAACTTGCATATCTAGGTTTTGTTCCTCCGTACTCACTCGCGCGTAACCAAAAATCATAATTAATCACCTACTAAAAACTATTTATATGAATATATTAGCACCAAAAACGGTGTTTGTTATTAAAAATGTTACTTTGATTTTGGGAATGAGTTTTGGTACCAAAGATCAGGGTAAATAGAGTGTGTCTTGCTCCAATAAGGACCAGCCCCATAAATGTCCGTTTATGGGGCTAATTTTATTAAACTAACCAGCCGCAGTATGACTGAAGAGAGCTCTTTTATTTTTGTTCCGCAATAGGGCCAGATTGTTGAATAAGGATTGTAGTTAATTATGGTTTTACATACAATTATTGAACTATTGGAAGATAAGTTTAATATCAACCTCGGTGAGCTTTTCATAAGTAAATGAGGTTCTTCACAAGTAATTCGTGAACTAATCAACTGCCCCAGTTCGTTTTATTTCTACCTTAATATTTGGTTTTAAATTTAATGTGGAATACTTTCCTCTCAAATCTTTTTCATTTAAATTGGAATATTTTCTTATACTTTTTATTTTTCTTCCAATGCCAATTGGATCAGTATTTAATTTTCTAAACTTCTCAAGAATATCCCCGAATTCTTTGTTTAGTTCTTCTTCAATTATTAGCTCCATTTTTTTTATTGATTCCTTATTTTTAAGAGTAACAGAAGGCTGTAATTCTATAGTTGAAACTAAAATAGATGCATTTAAATTAACCGACTCTTTCTGAGATAATTCAACATTTCCGCGGTACTTTATTGGGTGAATTGTAATATTAAATTTATCTCCTTTTTGCTTTTCGACTAGTTTTATTCCCTTTTCTTCTAATACCTCTGTAGGAATATTTAAAGTTATATCCCCCAAAAAAAGCATTATGATCGGTGAATAATTTTATATACAGGGTTTTTTTCATGGAAATAGAACCAACCATTTTATCATCCCTAAATAATGCAACCCCATCTAAATAGGGTGCTACACCATTCTCATTCGATAGAATAGGTAAGGTAGGATCGATACCAATTTCATATAGTGTGGAAATAAAATCATGCAAGTTGGAGTTTATTAACATTTCCTTCTTTTCGTGCTTATCTAATAATTGATAAATATATGACCCCATTTCAGGGTATTCTTCATAGTTTTTATTATTAATTGTACTCTCAGCATTGTTTGTAATTGCCAAAAAAATTAAAGATCCGATGCTACTATCTCGTTGCATTGTATCTAGAAAAGATGAAATCCCTATCATTTCTGTCATATATTTATCAAATAAAATTGTCCTTAATTGACCAGAAGTAAGGTCGTGGCTTGTCTGTTGTTCTAAATTTTGTCTTATTTGTTTGCTTGTAGTTCCGACGGCAGAAAGGGTTACACTCGTCTTTTCTTCTTTACGGTCGAATTGTAACAAGCTAATAGTGCCTTTGTATGTATTCTCATCAAGTAAGTCAAAACCAATAATAGTTGAAATTCCTTGCCTTTCTAATATTTTTTCAGGTAGCATACATGCCGTACAGAGAAAGAAACAAAGTAGTAGAATAAGCCATATTTTCATTTTTTCAACTCCGTTTTGAACGTGAAAAGATTTTAGATTTAATGATTGAAATGAAATATAAGAATATTGGATAGATAAACCATAGGTAAAAGCCTACTTGACCAACTTTATCAATCAAAAGGTTATTGTCGACTCTTTTTGTGATAAAAAAACTCGTGATAAAAATGATTATTGAGATTACCCATATTCCATGTTTTAGTTTTAAATGAAATATTTGTTTAACTCCTTTGGAAGAAATGAATAGGATTATACATAAATTTGGAAAAATAACTAATATCCATAATGAAACTGCTATAGATTCAAAGCGCTCAATAAATGGAAAATGGACAGCGCTTATCATACTGACAATAGGCCAGATCTGTTTTTCTAATTCTTTAGGGCTAAAAAATAATATGGAAATAACAGTTGCAATTAAAACAAGAAGTGTGGTAAACCAGATTGCTAATTGACTGAATAGAAGTAGTTTTTTTTTCTCCTTTATAAAAGGAAAAATAAAAAATAAAGTCTCAAAACCCAACATTGTATAACTGCTTTTAAAAACTCCTTTCATCATTTCTGACGGAGTTGTCGACATGATGGGTAAAATTCTAGTTAAGTTTATGGAATCAAGTGGTTGATACATCACAAATAGCAGCCATATAGTCATTAAAAAGGATAAGAAGCATATCCCTGCAACTACTCTGAATCCACCTGATACTGCATAAATTGTTATTAATAATAGTGCTAAAGTGCCTACCCATTCATAAACTCCTTCATATCCCCATGTTAGGGACAATTCAACATAACTGATGATGATAGAGTAATGTACAGCAATAAAGTAAATGACAATTAAGGTATTGATGATACTTCCTATAAAGCGACCAAATAAATTTTCGTGTATTTCATAAAGATTACAGTTTCCATGTTTTTTAAGTATGCTAATAATAATCCAAGTGATAATACTAATGAATAGACCGGATAGTAAAACTGAGATCCAAGCATCTTTCTTAGATTCAAGATAAATAATTTTCGGGACTCCAAGTATGCCCATACCAATTTGCGAAGTGTGTATGATAAAGAAAGCCATATAGGCATTTACAAAACTAATATTTGATTTCATTATCCACCTCAAAATTCATCTAAATCTTTTTCTGTTTTTTTAAATCTCCACCTTGTGCGGAATGAATCTTTTGGGCGATTGACAACAGGACGTCTCATATAAAAATGGTGGGGTAGACGTATTAAGAAGTATTTTATATCCTTAATCCTAAAAGGGTATAGAGGTGCAAGATAAGGTTTGTTTAATGATGTCAATTTTAACAAGTGGACCATCATTACACAGACACCGATAATAATCCCATTTAATCCCCAAACACCTGCTAGAATAATGAAAGGAAATCTAGCAATTCTTATAGCAGTGCCCATTTCATAAATAGGAGCCGTAAATGCCCCTAATGCACTAAATGCCACAATAATAATTAAAATGTTGCTAGTTAAACCTGCCTCAACAGTTGCTTGGCCAATAACAATACCTCCAACAATCCCCATTGTTTGCCCTACTTTTGACGGAAGGCGTGCCCCAGCCTCTCTAAGTAATTCAATTAATAATTCGAGTAAAAGTGCTTCTAGCAAAGGTGGAAAAGGAACTTGTGAACGTGATTGCCCAATTATAAGTAACAATTTAGATGGAATTAGTTCAGAGTGAAATGTCATGGTTGCAACATAAAATGCTGTAAGAAATAGTGACCCTGCCATAGCAAATAATCGTATAAATCTTATAAAAGTACTTAAGGACCATCTCAAATATATGTCTTCTGTTGATTCAAAAAACGAAAAAAAATTAGCAGGTCCAATAATAGCAATTGGACTTTCATCTATAAGAACACCAATCCGTCCGTTTAAAATAGAGTAGAGGAATCTATCGGGCAACTCTGTTAATATAAACTGTGGAAAAAATGAGTAATGATTATCTTCAAGACATTGTGCCAATACTGAACTGTCACTTATATTATCAGTTTTTATATTTTCAAACTTCTCCTTAAGTGTTTTAAGTGTGTCATCATCCGCTATATCTTTAAGATATATAATTCTTACTTGCTTCTTAACACGTTCTCCTATTTTTAATTCATCTGTACACAAATTAGAATCATTTAGATTTCGTCTTATAATTTTAATGTTAGAAGATAATGATTCTGTAAACGATATTTTAGGACCGTATACCAATGATTCTGTTTCTGCTTTCTCAATAGATCTTTCAATAGGGTTGGCGCAATTTACCATAAATGCTTTACTTTCGTCTGATAAGTAAATATAAGCGAATCCATTTAAGAGGGAAGAGATAATCTCTTGTTCCTTAAGGTTTTTCTTTACTTCGTTCATTGGTATGTTTTTCAATAAATAAGAGTAAGTTATGTATTCTATCGGAAGTTGTTGAATGTATTTAATTACATACTCATTTAGAAACTCTTGTTTAATTAAATTTTTCATGAAAATAACTTCGAGACAATCTCCACCAACTTCAAGTGTTCTACACATTAAGTCTGGTGATTCGTTGAGGATGTATTTAATTTTTTCATAATTAGGGCAGTTATTTTTATTTAGATGGAGTGTCATTTGAATCATATCCTTCAATAGTTTTTTTTTAGTATTTGAAGTAGGAATCATTTTATACTTGTTTTAATAAAGAAGTAAGGATTGAGAGTAATTTTAGGACCTATGGTTCTGAAACGAATATGGAACAAGGAATTTTAGATGGTAACCAACAACATGTTGTAGAAATCAATTGGCCAGAACTAGCTGGTATATATGAGGTTGAATTTAATGAAATGTGGGGCAGTTCTACATTATCTTTTGATAAAGTAAATTCTAACATCAGTACTCGTAAAATCGATAATACAACACATGTTATTGATATTAACGGTAAAACACCGGAGGCGCGTTCGAAGTGTTTGTAAAACAGCAATCTCATAATTGATTCGGTTAACCCTCTCCATTCCCTTACTATCCGTCTCAATAATGATATCCTTCCATTTGGGCTGGATCACTCCTTCAATAGGAACTTCGTCATTAGCTGCAAAAAAACGTTGACCACTATCACCATATTCTCGAATTAGTTGAAGAGCTTCAATGACAGGTTGATGAGATTGATTATTAGATCTGAACGTAAGATTTTTTAAGATATTACAGAAAGCAATCCGATAATGCCCCCGATAGGAAGAATGCATCTTTATATAGATTTTTTCTTTGTATTCTCGGTGATTTCTTGTCATGTCTTTAATAATATCCCGAATTGTTGAAGCGCCTACAATCGGATATAGAGTATCTTGAATAATTCCATCTGGATGATTAACCGTCGCTTTTAATAAGTTGATAATATGTTTATTTTTCCCTTGAACCCTTTCCAACTCTTCTACTGCTTCTTTACGGGTAGTATTCTTGGCCTTATTTCCGAACTTGAGAGTGATTTCATCCAACAGATCAGCTAAATAGTCGATAACTTCAGCATGACGATGCCAAAATAAGATGGCAAGTAAGGTGTAGCGAATGGGTGCTGGATGTGCTCGCAATTCCGTTACAGTCTCAGTAGCTGCACGAAGTCGATATTTCTTTAGTAATTTTGGAGTCATATGATGAAACAAACCATTAGGAATTTGGAGATGTCGTATAGCTAACAGTTTTTTAACCTCCATCTCCATCGCATTTACACTTGGTTTACGAGGAGAAGATAATAGTTGACGAAAAGTTAAAATGTCGGTTTCCTCTCCATCAGAATCCTCATCAGCATGGGACTCAAGTAAAGCATCTAACCGAGTGCACGTCTTAGCAGATAATTGCTGATATGTCATTTTATATAAGCTCTTTTCAAAAGTATCAATGGCAGAGTCAATCATACGCTTTAAGCTCCCAATAGAAGGAGGTTCAACTTTCCATTTACGAAAGAGACTGTATGCTTGGTTTTTTAAATAGTCTGTATCATGTGTAGACTGAACTTGTTCTTCTAACCATTGTCCCAAACGATCATTATCTGTACGTGTAAGCTCCTGAAATCCAAAAAAATCCCTTATATTTTTTCGATGTCGGGTATAAGTCTTTTCTTTTCCACCCCAACTATATTCATCAAATTGATCATGCGAAACATCAAGCTGTTTCGCTATGTACTCGATCACTACTTTTGGGATGTCTTGCTTTTGGCTAGGGAATCTAGCTTTCTGTTGGAAATACTTTAGTAACACGGCAAAGCCCAAACGGTTCGTTTCTGTTTTATTCCCCATAGATAGATGTAGTTCATTTGGCATTAACATAAAGTTTGCTAAAAGCTCTTCTTCATTCCAATTTTTCTTCACTGGTTCTCCCTCTGATCTACATGTTTTTTTAATAGTATAATTTCAAACATAGAGACCATCAAGATAACTAAGAAAAGCAGCAAAGCTAAACCATTTTCCTTTTATTGTAATATATCTGACGGACTAGAGCAGTAACCCTGTGATTAAGCCTGAAAGAATATAGAATGACATTTAAGCACCTACATCAATTGGCTTTGGAAAATGGTGATGCCATTCATCTACTACATGAATGCATAGATTTTCTAAGAAAAAACAAAATCATACTGCCTGCTATCACTACACTTGAAAGAATAGTGTGGGAAGCAAGGGCAATGGCTGAAAAGAAGCTATTTAACACGGTTAGTCAATCCCTAACAAATGAACAAAAAGAAAAACTTGAAGATATTATTACCTTGCAGCATTCGTCAGAATCCAATAAAACGATATTGGGTTGGTTAAAAGAACCACCGGGACATCCTTCACCCGAAACCTTTTTAAAAGTAATAGAACGACTCGAATACATACGAGGAATGGAATTAGAAACGGTGCAAATTAATCATTTGCACCGCAATCGCCTGTTACAGCTGTCTCGCTTGGGTTCAAGATATGAACCTTATGCATTCCGTGATTTTCAGGAAAATAAACGATATTCAATACTAACCGTCTATTTATTACATCTTAATCAAGATTTGACGGATAAAGCTTTTGAAATTCATGACAGACAAATACTTAGTCTCTTATCAAAAGGTCGTAAGGCTCAAGAGGAAATTCAGAAACTGAACGGTAAAAAGCTGAATGAGAAAGTTATACACTTTACGAACATCGGACAAGCTTTGATCAAAGCAAAACAGGAAAAATTAGACGTTTTTGAGGTTTTAGAATCCGTTATTGAATGGAATTCTTTTGTCTCTTCGGTCGAAGAAGCCCAGGAGCTTGCACGTCCTGCTGACTATGATTATTTAGACTTACTGCAAAAACGATTTTATTCACTAAGAAAATATACGCCAACGCTATTAAGGGTGTTGGAATTTCATTCTACAAAGGCAAATGAGCCACTTTTACAAGCTGTAGAGATTATCCGAGGAATGAACGAATCCGGAAAACGAAAAGTACCTGATGACTCACCTGTGGATTTTATTTCAAAACGTTGGAAAAAGCGTTTATACGAGAATGATGGTACAACAATCAATCGTCATTACTATGAAATGGCTGTTTTAACAGAACTTCGGGAGCATGTTCGGGCAGGAGATGTTTCCATTGTTGGCAGCAGACAATATAGAGATTTTGAGGAATATTTGTTTTCCGAATTTACATGGAATCAAACGAAAGAGAATACGAGATTATCAGTTAGTTTATCATTCGAAGATTATATAACGGAGAGAACCAGCAGCCTTAATGAAAGGTTAAAGTGGTTAACTGCCAATTCCAACAAGTTAGATGGAGTTTCTCTTGATAAAGGAAAGCTGTCACTTGCACGCTTAGAAAAAGATGTACCAGAAGAAGCAAAAAAGTTTAGTGCAAGCCTTTATCAGATGCTACCAAGAATAAAATTAACCGATTTACTGATGGATATTGCTTATATAACAGGATTTCATGAGCAATTTACTCATGCTTCCAATAATCGAAAACCGGATAAAGAAGAAACGATTATTATTATGGCTGCCCTTTTAGGAATGGGAATGAATATAGGTGTAAGCAAGATGGCTGAAGCAACACCCGGACTTACATATAAGCAATTAGCCAATGTATCTCAATGGCGCATGTATGAAGATGCAATGAATAAAGCCCAAGCCGTATTAGTAAATTTTCATCACAAATTACAATTGTCTTCCTATTGGGGAGACGGTACAACATCCTCATCAGACGGTATGAGAATGCAGTTAGGTGTTTCATCACTACATGCAGATGCAAACCCACATTATGGAACTGGAAAAGGAGCCACCATCTACCGTTTTACTAGTGATCAATTCTCTTCTTACTACACAAAGATTATTCATACTAATTCAAGGGATGCGATTCATGTTTTAGATGGTTTGTTGCACCATGAAACGGATTTAAACATAGAAGAGCATTATACAGACACAGCTGGTTACACAGATCAAATATTCGGACTGACTCATTTATTAGGATTTAAATTTGCCCCAAGAATAAGAGATTTAGCAGACTCAAAATTATTTACAATAGATAAAGCAAGTGAGTATCCAAAATTAGAAGCCATTTTACGTGGACAAATAAATACAAAGGTCATTAAAGAAAATTATGAGGATGTTTTGCGATTAGCTCACTCAATAAGAGAAGGAACAGTTTCAGCATCCCTTATTATGGGGAAACTAGGATCTTATTCAAGACAAAACAGCTTGGCTATAGCCTTACGTGAGATGGGTCGAATAGAAAAAACAATTTTTATTTTGAATTATATATCGGATGAATCATTAAGAAGAAAAATACAAAGGGGATTAAATAAAGGAGAAGCCATGAACGGATTAGCAAGAGCTATTTTCTTCGGAAAACAAGGTGAGCTTAGGGAACGGACTATACAACATCAATTGCAAAGAGCCAGTGCTTTAAACATCATTATCAATGCCATCAGTATCTGGAATACTTTACATCTAACAAAGGCAGTTGAATATCAAAAACGGTCAGGTAGTTTTAATGAAGAATTATTGCACCATATGTCACCTCTAGGTTGGGAACATATTAATTTACTTGGAGAATACCATTTTAATTCGGAGAAAATGGTCTCGTTAGATTCTTTAAGACCCTTGAAACTTTCTTAACGTTGTTAAAACTGGGGGAATAGTCGGGGAAATGGGCTTAGCGTTGTAAATCCGCATTTTCCTGACTGTACCCCAAATAAGAACAATTAAGCGATTGATGGGAATGAATAAATAAATCTTATTCAACCAAAGGGTGCTTTACTTGAGAAGGTCACTAGAAGAGTCAAATGATAACTATGAACTGCCCCAATTGCTAGGTTTTGTTTAACAATTGGGGCAGTTCATTTATAGCGCATAGGTAATCAGCTTTTTGTTAATCATGAGGTAGATATTTTTATCTAAAAACCCAACAATGGAAATATATTACAGCTCATGCCCCGTTTTTACACGTATCTCGGCTGAACCCCATCAACCTCTAAATTAATAACTACGCCAAAAGCTGATTTTCTTTAAGATAAGGAAATCAGCTTTTTCTTTGTAAAATATTTTTTAATACAGGAAAACCGGATTTTTATTTTCCATAAAATTTATTAACGTGGGTTTTATGTCATTTGGTTGGCGGGACCCCTTAGAGTAGGAAATTCGGCTCATTTTATGTCGAAATTTACTTAGCGTATATTTTCGTTAATTATCTTAACTAGTCGTTACGTATGACTTTACAGCATTCGATGCAAAGTTATCGGTTTTTTGTATGCAAATTTATGGATTAAGTCATACAATTACGCACTATTTTTAATGAATCGATATTTACTTGTTTCTTCAACTAAGTTCGTCCGAATCTTTTTCTACAAAATCACTAAAGTCATCTCCCCAATCACAGATGGCTGTTACAACATTCTCTAGTTGATGACCAATTTCACTAAGTTCATACTCAACCTTAGGAGGCACTACGGGGTATACACATCGAGTAATTATTTTATCGTCTTCTAATTCTCTTAATTGTCTAATCAACATACGTTGATTAACTTCAGGCAGCTTTTTTTGTATTTCACTTAATCTTAATGGCGAACGTTGTAACAAACACCATATAATTGCTATTTTCCAACGCCCTCCTATCACAGATAAAGCTAAATCTTTTCCAGTGAAAAATTCCTTGTCCTTATAATGAATAACCATAATTTTTGACCTTCCTCTCGCGAAAAAAATGTTTATAGTGACAAATTTGTCAGTATTGTAATTAAAATTATAAAGTGTAATCTTAGTGGTGTAAACAATAAAAAAAGAAAGTAGGGATTCAATTGAAAAGTAGAGCTGCTGTTGCATTTAAGCCAGGGGAGCCACTTCAAATCGTAGAAATCGATGTAGAAGAGCCAAAAGCAAAAGAGGTATTAGTAAAAATACTATATACTTCTGTCTGTCATACAGATGCTTTTACATTATCAGGTGACGACCCAGAAGGAGTATTTCCTGCTGTATTAGGCCATGAAGGTGCTGGTGTTGTCGTTTCAGTAGGTGATGAAGTTACTTCAGTAAAACCTGGGGATCATGTTATTCCACTATATACACCTGAATGTGGAGAATGTAAATTCTGTCGTTCTGGTAAAACAAACCTATGTAGTGCTGTACGAGAAACACAAGGTAAAGGTTTAATGCCTGATGGAACAACTCGCTTCTCTTATAATGGAGAGCCCCTTTATCATTACATGGGAACTAGTACATTCAGTGAATATACAGTTGTTAATGAGATTAACTTAGCGAAAATCGATGAAAACGCTCCGTTAGATAAAGTTGCTTTATTAGGATGTGGTGTGACTACAGGTATTGGTGCTGTACACAACACTGCAAAAGTTGAAGAAGGAGCTGTAACAGCTGTATTTGGTTTAGGAGCGATTGGATTAGCAGCTATTCAAGGATTGGTTCAAGCAAAAGCAAGCCGAATTATTGCAGTTGACCTGAATCCCCAAAAATGGGAACTCGCTAAAAAAATGGGAGCGACTGATTTTGTGAATCCTGCAGATTATGATCGCCCAATTCAAGAAGTTATAGTCGAAATGACAGATGGTGGCGTGGATTATAGCTTCGAATGTATTGGTAATGTTGAAGTAATGAAATCCGCTCTTGAAGCATGTCATAAAGGTTGGGGCGAAAGTATTATTATCGGAGTAGCTGGTGCTGGTAAAGAAATCCATACTCGTCCATTCCAATTAGTAACGGGCCGAGTATGGCGTGGATCAGCCTTTGGTGGAGTTAAAGGAAGATCTGAACTTCCAGAAATGGTCGAAGATTATATGCATGGTGATATTGATTTAGATTCATTTATTACTCATCATTTAGAATTTAAAGACATCAATGCGGCATTTGACTTATTACACAAAGGTGAATCCATTCGTACGATTTTAACTTACGGAGAGTGAGATAATGAGTCTTAAATGTATTGAACAACATCGTTCTTTCGAAGGAGAGCAACGTAAGTATAGCCATTATTCCGAAGTCTTGCAATGTGATATGAAATTTAGTATCTACTTACCATCAAATAAAGAAAAGAAAAAAATTCCACTTATATGGTGGTTATCTGGTTTAACTTGTACAGATGATAATTTTAGTCAAAAAAGTGGATTTCAACGTTTGGCTGAAAAACATCAAGTTGCAGTGATTATGCCAGATACTTCACCACGTGGAGAATACGTTTCTGATGTTGCAGCATGGGATCTTGGACAAGGGGCAGCTTTTTATTTAAATGCTACCCAGGATCCTTGGGCACAGCATTATAAAATGTATTCGTATATCGTAGATGAATTAACATCCATTGCTTCGACTATAGTACCTAATTTTTCAGGTGAAGAAAGCATAATGGGGCATTCAATGGGAGGACATGGGGCTTTAGTGATCGGTTTGAAAAATGCTAAGAGATTCAAAGCGGTTTCTGCTTTTTCTCCAATCTTAACTCCTAGTCAAGTACCATGGGGAATAAATGCTTTCACCTCTTATTTAGGTGAAGACAAAGATTCTTGGAAAGAATGGGATGCTTCAGAATTAATTAAAGAAGCTACTATTCCACCAATTCTTATTATGCAAGGTAGTCAAGACGAGTTTTATCCGAAACAATTGGAAGAACATATTTTCTTAGAGAACGCTCAAAAAAATAGTCAAATGGTAACTTATAAAAAAATGGAGGGCTATGATCATAGCTACTTCTTTATTTCCACTTTCTTAAATGAGCATTTCTCTTTCCATATGAAGTATTTAAGATGATTCTTATTTACAACAATACCCACTTCCAATGGCATATGAAGTATTTAAGTTTACAGCAAAATATAGTAACAAAAGTATCCGCATGTAGAGATGTGGGTGCTTTTGATTGTTATATTTTGTCATATTATATAGTTTGTAAAAACAAATAAATTGGGAGGAAGAGTTCATGTGGATTAAAAAAATGTTATTTAATTACCGTGTTAAACCATCCTTATTAAAATCTCGTTATGAGATTGAAAAGGAAAATCGACAAGTTGACTTATTTGAAAGTTCAACTGAAACGTCTAAACCGTTTTCGATAAGAGATACAAGATCATATATTCAGCCTAATACTAAAACATTAGAAGACATGATTAATTACTTAGCAGCTATTCGTGAAATCCCTTCTCTTTCCGTGGATAAGAATAAAATGCTTTGGCCATTAATATCCAAATGCTAAATTCAAAAAAATAATGGTTATAATTTTAGCTATTTCTATATCAAATATTTGAGTTGATGGGAGGTACAGTTTGTATGGAAATGAAAAAAATGTTAAACAATGACCGTATTAAACCATATTTATTAAAAGCACGTTTTGGAGTTGAAAAAGAAAGTCAACGAGTTGACCTATCAGGAAGTTTAGCTAAAACGGAACATCCCAAAAGTATTTCAGTAAGAGATGAACATCCTTATATTCAGCGAGATTTCTCTGAAACACAAATGGAATTAATCACACCAGTTACTGAGACACTAGGAGATTTATTTAATTATTTAGCAGCTATCCATGATGTTGCCTATCGTTCTATGGGAAATAACGAAATGCTTTGGCCATTAAGCATGCCACCACAGTTGCCCGAAAAAGAAGAAGATATTGTTATTGCGAAACTTAATAATCATGAAAATGTTTTATATCGTCGATATTTATCTAATTCTTATGGTCGACGAAAACAAATGATTAGTGGTATTCATTACAATTTTGAATTTAGCGATAATTTGATTCAGGCATTATTTGAATTACAATCAGAAATAAAAGATTATCATCAATTTAAAACAGAAATTTATCTGAAAGTCACAAGGAATTATTTACACTATCGATGGTTAATAACTTATTTCTTCGGTGCTTCTCCTAGTAGTGAAAAGAATTTCTTTGAAATAAATCCTTTAAATGACGCCGTAAGAAGCATTAGAAATAGTAAATATGGTTATAGTAATGAAAATGATGTTCAAGTATCCTATAGTAGTTTACAGAACTATATATCTGATCTTTCTTCGCTGGTAAGTAAAGGGGTTTTATTAGAAGAAAAAGAATTTTATGCATCTGTCCGTTTAAGGGGCGGTCCTCAAGTTTCAGATTTAAAAAATCATGGGATTCGTTATATTGAATTAAGAAACCTAGATTTAAATCCTTTTGAAACATATGGAATTAGCCATGAACAAGCAGAATTTCTACATCTTTTCCTCATCTATTTACTCTGGATTGATCAAGACGATAATAATGATGAATGGGTAAAAATCGGTGATTTTCAAAATAATTTAGTGGCTCTTGAACATCCGTTAGAACATACGCAATTTAAAACAGATGCTGAGCGTATTATTGATGAGATGGAACATTTAACAGGGCTGTTAGACATAACTGTTTCGAATACCTTATTTGTTAACTTGAGAGAAATGCTAACAGATCCAAGTAAGACTTTAGCTGGAAGACTTTATAAAGAGATTATAAAAAGTAGTCAAAGTCAGGTAGCTTCCCGTATTGCTAAAGAAAATTATAAAAAAGCATGGGATAAACCATATCAACTATCAGGATTTACTGACATGGAGTTGTCTACACAAATTTTAATGTTTGATGCTATTCAACAAGGATTACAAGTAGACGTTTTAGATCGACAAGATCAATTTTTAAAACTACAGTTAGGAAATCATGTTGAATATGTGAAAAATGGGAATATGACAAGTAAAGATAGTTATATATCACCATTAATTATGGAAAATAAAACAGTAACAAAGAAAATTCTTCAACAGCATGGATTTCGTGTACCAATAGGTGAGGAATTTAGTGATATAGAAAAAGCCTTACGTTCCTATGATATATTTGCAGGAAAGCCTTTTGTCGTTAAACCAAAAACAACAAATTATGGTTTAGGAATATCTATCTTTAAAGAAAACGGAGCAAGTTACGAAGACTATCAAAAAGCACTCACAATAGCATTTAAAGAGGACTCATCAGTATTAATAGAAGAATTTATTAATGGAACAGAATATCGATTTTTTGTGCTAGATGGCAAAGTTTCTGCCGTTTTATTACGAATTCCAGCCAATGTTATAGGAGACGGTTCACATACGATTGAAGAGTTAGTCGCTCAAAAGAACCTGAATTCATTAAGAGGAATGGACCATAGAACACCTTTAGAAAATATACAATTAGGTGAATTAGAGGTCCTAATGCTTAAAGCTCAAGGGTATCGAAAAGATTCTATTCCAACAAGTGATGAAATTGTTTTTCTGCGAGAAAATTCTAATGTCAGTACAGGTGGAGACTCAATTGATATGACAGATCAAATTCCCGATGATTATAAGAAAATTGCCGTAGATGCTGTGTCGGCACTTGGAGCAAATATTAGTGGTATTGATTTGATTATTGAAAATACAGAAGTTCCTGCAGCTAATAAAAATGCTTATGGAATTATTGAGGCAAACTTTAATCCATCGATGTATATGCATATATATCCGTATAAAGGCAAATCCAGACGTTTGACCATCTGTATATTACATTATTTATTCCCTGAACTACCAAAAAAATAATTTAGAAGTCTTCGAGATGTTAGAGGGATTAGTATAAAAATTGTAAATGATGTAACAAGAGGAGACATTACTTTTTAATTAATTGGGATCTCTCAGAGGTCCCAATTTAAATTATTATTTTAGAAACAGGCGTATGAGAAATGGGTTATTGGAATGCAAGTTTGAATAAGATAAAATAGGGGAATATCAGAGGGAAATTTAGAAAGGTATTTTGACTTATTTGGTCAATCAAGAGCAAGTCAAAAAGGGATACAGACGAGATATACATGTTATCTATACTTAGGAGTAAAAACCTTAATTTAATAAGAGTTTTACATTGAATACATGTAAACAATTTGTTTGACAACGATCCTTGCAACATCGAAGTCTACAACCGTTCGTTGCCCTCAAGGTAACGGACGCGCCTTAAGGAGCTCTTAAGAGACACGGTTTATCCAAGCAAGGTTATTCGATACCTTCTCATTGCACTACCTTGAATACATTAAATACATAATTTACTTAGTTAAGATATCAAGTAGTTAACGTAGCTTATCACTCAATTCTTCTTCTTAGAATACTTTAAATATTCCTGATTTTCATAGTAGATAATACACGTACCTTGGCTGTACTCCAACGTAATAGTTGATATAAAACTTACGTTAAGCAAATTTCCACGAAATTTTCACTATTTGATTCTTTAAAAAAAGTAGTAAACTAAGTAATCGGTTCCTTAACGTACAGGAATCAGTTTAAATGTGTCTAAATTTTGTCTAAATGTACAATTTTCTTTTTTGGGTATGGTGACCCCTTATTGCTCCACCAGGTATAGAAAATCCAGAGTGGGAACCTATTAGAAAGTTTATTTATAACGACAGTACATGCAAAAAGAAAAAATCATTTAAACATTTTTTACATTATCTTCACGCGAATGGGGCAGATTCTGACTATCTTAATCCACACTATTCACAACAATATATTCAAGGAGAAGAAGAGTTTGTAACCAATTATATATATTTAGAGAATTTCTCTAATGAAATCTCAAAAATAGAAAACAAATATAACTTACAGACTATCCCACTAGACACATTAACGAGATCATGGCATCATCAGGCGCCTAAGATGATTCATAAGGGAAACTACGCTGAAGCTGACATTACAGATCCATCTTTCCCTCGGCTGCCGACATATCAGAGCTTTTATGATACGGAGGCTATAAAATTAGTTACAGATATATTTAATGAAGATTTTGAAGCGTATCATTATCTTAAAATGGATATTTCTACAATATGAATCAGTTTCAGAGTACTTAAATAATAGTCTTATTTTTAATATGGAAAACACCGTGAACACTGTTATGGTGTTTTTTTGGGTTTAACACTATATTTTTAACTTTATATAATCCATATACCTTCAAGATAAGATGTATTTGTAAAATAATGTATGATTATGACCCATTTCTACAAGTATCTCGGCTGAACCCCTCTAGGTTTTTCTGTGCATCCTTTATATATTAAAGAGCCGATTTACTCTTAGCGGGGTAAATTCTGGCTCTTTTCTTATATATATTCTCTTAGCGTGGTTTTTTTCCGAAATGCTGGCGGTACCCCTAATAAAAGCTGCAGAAGATTCCCACTTTAATTTTCTAACTGTATCATTTGCACGCTTTTATCGGTGGATAGGATTTCTTTTAGCTGTCTTCCTACCCGGATTTTGGATGGCATTACTTGCTTATCACCAAGATCAAATTCCTTTCCCTCTTCTTGCGACTGTGACTGTTGCAAGATCAGGTCTACCATTTCCAGCACCACTTGAGCTTATAATTGTTTTGTTCCTTTTTGAGATGTTCCGTGAAGCCGGTCAAAGATTACCCTCCCCCCTTGGTCAAACCCTTTCAGTGGTAGGCGGACTAATCATTGGGGATGCTGCAATCCGTTCGGGTTTTATCTCCCCTTCTGTCATTGTTATTACTGCTTTATCTGCTATTGCGGGATATACCTTAGTAAACCAAATATTAGCAGGAGCAGTATCCATACTCAGAGGGTTTGTACTATTATGTTCAATTTTGATGGGGTTATATGGATTTATGCTTGCCGGATTCGTAATCGTTCTTTATATCTCAAGATTACGTTCCTTTGGAATCCCTTACTTAGCTTTAGTTTTCCCAAAATCTAGTTCAGATTTTTTCAAGGGATTGTTTCGTTTACCGTGGAGAAGTTATAGACATAGAGTTGATTATCTCCGAACCAATGATAGTTCTAAAACGGACGAAGGAGAAGGAAAACAGTGAAGCTGCACAAAATAAAACTAATAATTATGATGCTTATCACTAGTGCAATGTTATCTGGATGTTGGAATATTAAAGAAGTTCAAGATATTTATTATGTTGCAGCTCTTGGTATAGATTTTAAAGAAGGAAAATATATAGCTTATGCTCAGTTACTTGACTTTTCTAACGTTGCTAAGTTAGAGGGGGCTAGACCTGATAAACAACCACCAGTGTGGATAGGAAGAGGTGAAGGTTTTACCATTACGGAAGCATTAAATCAATTATATAAGGATGCTCAACAAAGACTTTTTTGGGGACATGTATCTACAATAATATTAAGCGAAAGACTGCTCAGACAAGATATTAAAGACTCTATTGATTTTATTAATCGGTACCGAGAAATACGCTATAATATTCTCTTATACGCTACAAAGGAACCCATTGATGATATACTTAAAACAAAAGCCTTTTTTACATTATCGGGGTTGTCTACCATTCTCCATGAACCAAAGGAAAGGTATAAACAACGGTCTTACATACAACCTAAACAATTTTATCAATTTATTAGAGATAGTGATCCGATGGGGCAAACTGCTTATATCCCATCACTTAAAATTTCAACAGAAAATTGGAAAGAAGAATCCAAAAAAGCACCATTATTAAGAAATGATGGAGCGTTCTTTGTAAGGAATAATCGCTTAGAAGGATGGCTTTCTGAGACTGATTTAAACGGTCTAAGATGGATGGATGAAAAAAACGTTCGATCTCCTGTGTGGATTATTGAGAATGATAGCGCTGTTGTTTCCGTAGTGATAGAGAAACCTAAGATTACAATTTCCCCTATTATGAGTAGTAAGCCCATACTTTTTAATATTCGAGTTGAAGTTCAAGCTGGAATAAATGAGAAGATCAAGGAAATTAGTGATAAAGAGTTGATTACAAAAACTGAAGATATTATCAAATTAGAAATTCTAAAATCCTTTGAAAAAGGAATAGAAATAAATGCAGATATCTACAAATTAGGTGAATCATTATACCGTCAGAATCCAAGAAAATGGAAAGAAGAAGTAAAAACAGACTCGTTTTACTTAAATGAACACAGTATAAAGAATTTAAAAGTTAAAGTTAATTTAGTTAACTCCGGAAAGTTGAAGTACCAAGATGGATCCTAATATTAATTCAAACGGTATTTATAGTTTTTTAAAAAGGCCTAAGCTCTTGCAACACCGAGAAATTAGGCTTTTTTATATTGAATTCCTTAACGTTGTAAATCCGCATTTTCCTGACGCTACCCCTATTAGGATTATCTTTATATACAGCATCAACAGTTACTGTAGCAATTTCATTTTTCTCTTCGACTTTTCGGATTTTATAGCTTTTAAGATCCTTGCTAACTGATTTCATTAGGTCTGCATTTCCGCCCACAAAAGCAACGATTTTCTTCGCTTCAGGAGTGAATAACTCGCCAAAATCTTTAACATTTCCTTCTTTTGCATCTTCGAAATACGCTGTAGCAACTTCTTCCGGATTACGATTATTTCCACATGCTGCAAGTGCTGTAACTGATAAAGCCATTACCACTATTAACATGACCATACGCGTAAATTTGTTCTTCATTTAAACCACTCCTTATATATAACGTAATTTCAACTCTTAGAAAGAGCTAAATCACTTGTATAAGTATATAATAACTAAAACCATAAAACTATATATATCTAAATACAATTTTTATGATGTTTTTATTATTAAAAAGAAGGGTAGCAGGGGGAATCTACCTATTACTAGAATATTGATTTCCGTTCTATACATTAGTATAATAATGAAGTCAGCGTTATAGGGGTATAACAGACGACATTCATTTTTAAAATCATAAAATCGGATTCACTTATATGAAAGATAAAAGCTCTCCTATTCACAGGAGAGCTTTTATCTTTTTTGAACTATAAGCATATTCATAAAGATTAGAGTTAAGGCTTTCTTTATATAGGTTACTTTTGTGAAAACTTCCCAAAAAATTTACAGTATCTCCATACAAAACACATATATCGTATATATAATATATTTATAGATACTAACATTAAGAAAATGCGTTAAATAGAGATTTTAGAGTGTACTATTTATCTATTTGCAATGTAGTAAAAATTAAATGAACTAAGTAGAAGAGAGGATGATTAACAATGGGACAAGTCTTTATTGATGAAAAAGGACCACAAGAAACAATCAGAATTCCAAATACATACCGTGACGATAGAAGAATAAATCTAGGTGATGATTTAATGCGTTCTTATGTAGCTGATGTACTTTATATTCCAGAAGATTCCCTAGAAAATGTTAACAAAAAATATCTGGAACTGGTTGAAAACTATAGAAACGGACAAAAAAATAAGGTTGAGAAAGAGCTAAAAGGAATTGATATTCTAAAAGGAAATTTCAATTTCGGTGTTGCAAGTATGAAAGAAGTAAATAGTAGATTTTATTTAAATTTATTTAACATGCTACTAGATGCAAATGTCTCTAACTTACTATTTTCAGTAAATAAAATGTCGATGGTTATTGATGCTAGGCTTACACAGTGGATTCTCCAACTGGAAGCAAAAAGATTTATCGATTCTGCTATTTTATTTAAATACAGTCTCACAAAATATTGTGAATTAGAAGCATCTGAAGAGGTTATTAGAAATCTTTTTGATCCAGAAAAAACAATCAATGAAATACTATACTCTATTCAAAAAGATTTGAAAGAATTCGTGGCAAAACATAAGAATGTTGCTAGAATGAGGAACCAAATAGCATATTACAAAAAAATGATAAAGGACATTGGGAATGGGAAGAAATTAGCTAATGATGCGGTATTTGAAAAAGTATCATTTGACTGGGAAAAGGTAAGCTCGGATGTTGATTTATGGTTAAGCGAGAATAAGTTACACGGTATATGGGAACCTGAGCAATCAACACTAATTCTTGATCAGGGAATACCTTCTAAGCCATTTGAGAATATTGGGTTTGGCAATATAATGGAAGAGAAGGATTCTAAAGAATTTGTTGGATTACAATTAGCAGATATGCTAGTGGTGATAACAGGAAGCTACATTTCTAAACTTGCATCTGCAGTTCGTTATGATAAATCAGAACCAGAAAAAACTAAGCACCTTGGTGCAGAATGGTTTGTACTAAAGGAGCATCAATTTGACCTAATATCGAAAATGACAGAGTTCCTTTTTGGAAATGATCATGTTTACAGTGTCATAGGAGATACTTATTTTGATGAAACTCACTTGTTCGAGATGTATTGTAGGTATATAAGTTCCTTTAGTAATTATGACAATTATGATAAAAAGAAGACTGAATTACATGTTAAAGATATGTTTATTTATCTTGCAGCTACTACAAACGAAAAGTGGGAATTAGGAGTACAAAACGAGTTTTTCGCAAGGAATATGTATGGAGATTATATGACTGGAATTAATGAGGGTGTAATACGGAAATTGTAAATTGTATTTTTTGCTAAAATCGGTAATAAACCTGCTAGTAACTTAATGTCTCAATAGCAAAAAAAGAGCTTAGAACCCTTATACATTATGGTTTCTAAGCTCTTTTTTTGTTCTCAATCAATTAAAATTCATTAGTATCAATTCTTATATAGAAGGTTCTTAATAAAATCTCAATACAAAAAAAGCTAGAATATAACAACCAGTCACACATGATTGACTAAAGACTTTTGTTTTAGTTTGAACCTTTTCTTTTGTTTTACATAATAACCAATCTTTTTTTATGGCCATATAGCGTCTAATTACCAATGCAAGCTGAAAAATAGAAGCAAGGCAACACATAAATAACAAAAATTCGATTACCACTCTCATCATTGCACTCCTCCTTAGTTACTTAAAAAAGCAGGGTAGCTATGATTCCTGCAATATAAATAATAACACGTAACCTTTAACTTTTAAATATACAAAAATTAAAATACCTAAATATAAGTTCGAAAATTTATAATATCTATGGAATGCTAAACTTAGTAATAAACGGAAAATAACGTGAAGTTTGCAATAAGCAAAGGAGTTTGGCACCTTAATTAGTTATAGATTATGTAAAGTATTGATTCAAGTCTAATCTCACCTGTATACTTAATGACTTAAGTATTTTTACCTAATAAATAGGCTACATGCAGACCATTACAACTTAAAACTTCATACAAACCACACATTAACTACACTACTAACACAAATTGATATTGTATAATTTAGTTATTATAATCCACAAAGTACATTCGAATATGATGATATTCGGTATTACAGAATTTATATGACATTAGAAGAGAAGAGAAGAGAAGAGAACAAATAAGGGGAGAAGATACTATGACAAGTTTTGCGAATCAACACGTAGAAAATACGATTTTAGAAGAGGATGTAGAGCTTTTAAAGGTTATGGCACACCCAATGCGCTTAAAACTGATCAGTGAGCTTTCTAAACATAAAACACTAAATGTAACCCAAATGACCGAAATTTTAAACATTCCACAATCAACAGTTTCCCAACATTTATCTAAAATGAAAGGGAAGGTTATAAGAGGTAATCGTCAAGGATTAGAAATTTACTATAGCATTGAAAACCAAAAAGCCAAAGAAATTATGGGGTTATTAGGACCGTTACAATAAAATATTAGGACTACAATTTAAAAGTAAATTATTTAGAAAACAAAACCCTCCATTATCAGGAGGGTTTTTATTTGGTAATTCATTAAAAAATAATCTCTTTATTCTAATGATATCAATAACTAAAATATGTCATAATGAACCTGTAAAAGAAAATGCCCCATCAACACTAATACGCCGCTGGAAGGGATATAGATCATATACTGGACGCTGCAGCGTAAGCGTTGAAATACCTCCTAACTGCTCGATACAATAAAAGGGAGAAATAAACACTAAAAACAAGTTTATTTAATTTATAGAAAGGAGAATTAACATGGGAGAAACATTTGAACTAAGAAATTTGTTTTCTTTGTCAGAAAATATGTTACTAAAAGATATTGATTACCAAGTTGTAAATGGAATACGCTATCAAAATAATTTAGAAATCAGTGCTATTTTCAAATATGATTATGAGGATATAGATGATAAAAAAAGTTATGATGATACAGCAAATAAAGTATACACATTGGGCCTATTTAAAAGAGGCACTAACGAATTTTTGGAATTACCGTTAATATACAAAAATGAAGAAAATTACAAATCATTTCACTTACCATTAGCAGATCTAAATAAGATTTTATACAAAAAACTTTGTGAGTTCCTGGAAATTGATTATAATAAAAACGGTCCTTTTAAACCACTATATTTTTTCAAGGCTCTACATAACGCTATTCCAACAAAAGCTAATATTCTGCTTAAGGATAGATTGGCTTGTTCATATTCATATCCTACCAGTAAAGATAATGAACAAGACAAAATATATTTTCGCAGTTTCCTTAATAATGATTTAAATGGAAAAAAACGGAGTTTAGAAAATAAAGCGAAAACGGAAAAACTTTTACCCGATGCTCATAAGCTTATTGGTACAAGGAATATTTCCGTATGCTTCACGCGTACACCAAAAGATGAGCGAAAAGAAAAAGAAGAAATAAAGACTAAATTTAACAAACTCTAATCTCAAATATAACCCAAAAGAGCCTGGCACAAATGTCGGGTTCTTTATATATACCTACTACACACCCAATCTCTAGTAGCTATAGACTAGCATATCTATCTTGTTTATTTTTTATATACTATATATTTAAACTTGTTACAGAGTAGAAAAGTAACCTACATTTAAACCTACACGTACCCATAAGATCACATGGATTTGCTTCTGTAAATGCATAATTGTAAAAAGACATAAAACTCTAAACTAAAATATCATGAGCAATCGTTGATAAACAGCCATTATCATAAAATTTGTAGGTACTTTCATGTCTCAGTGCTGGGACATGAAAGTCTAAACTTTTTGAACAAAGGACAAGAAACTCTAAACTACTTAGTCAGTAATAATACAATAAAATGAAAGTAGCTAACAACCGCGTTATCGATTATGATTTGTGTGCCATGAGTACCTTCTACAATTCACTTGTAATTTCTTATTACTTATTTACTTTTTTGCTTTTTGATAGTAATCGTTAATGGCTTCAGCTAATATATCTACAGTCCGATTTAGTTCATCCAAATTATTATCTACACCGCCAATCTCTACTAGCATAGCATGTGGAGATAAGTCTTGATTATAGACACCATTTCCTTCTCTTCGATCTTTTACGAATATACCTCGACTAATACCATAATAATTTTTGTCTAGATAAGAATTGATGGCTTTAGCAAATTGTAAACTCTGCTGAAAATGTTTATTTTCTTTACCAACAACAAAATAGAGTCGACCATACGATTTCCCGTTTATCATTTTTGTCGTTAACGGTTTTCGAGAAGAATCTCGATGAATATCAACGAGGTACTGGATATCCCTATTTTGTGCAAGAGTTTCTTGGACAACTTCTCTGGAAACGTTATATGAACTAGGATAACTTAATCCTCGTTTTAATAACATATCTACTATGTCTTTCTTATTATTTATAGCACCAATTCCTTTTTCTTCAAGTTTGATTTTTAACCTGTCTCCCAACAAGGACACATTCACTTTATCGCTAGATGCTGCATTAGGATCAGTAGTACCAGGGAGTAAGGGAAGAAAGGATTCTCGACTATGAGAATGGTAAATGAAAATGGATTTTTGCTGAATATTATTTGTTGAATTTTCGGATTGTTTTTTTTGTGTAGCATCTAAATTAGCGTTTCTTTGTTTTGTAAGTTCTTCTAATGAAACATTTGGTTCTTTAGGAATATTACTTTCATTAGTTCCTTCTCCAGCTACAGCAATTTCTGAATAATATGTTGAGAATCCAGGAAGTTCATTCTTTATGAGAGTTGGTATATCGTTTAATTTTATATTGGTTACTAAAGAAAAAATGGTAGAGGAAAGGTTCAATGAATTTGTTTGTTTCTTAAATTCTTGTGTGAAATAATGGTTCTCTGTTTCAAGTGCATATAAAAAACTAGTCAATGATTGAGTTTGTGACCAGTTTTGTAAAAAGGAAGCTTTTAAATGAGATAAGAGAGAAACACTAATAGCAGATAGGAGAAATAATAGTTGAATACAAAAGATAAACGTTAAGATTCCTTTTTTAATACTTATTTTTTTCTTATAGGTATAGTTAAGTGCCAATATACCCCTCCTCTCTCTAAATTATATGTACAAGCTCTTTATATCAGACTATGAAAAAGAGATAGATTTTAAAAAATTAGTAGAGTTTTTCACCAAAAAACGTACATCTCTTTTTGGGATGTACGTTTTTGTGTCTGGGGGAATTGACTTTGATATTAATAATTAAATTATGCTATGTCATTATGATTTGTTGCGTGTTTTAGCTGCTGGATTTCATGTCGAAGTTGCTTGTTTTCAGCTAATAATTTTTGATCCGTATCTGTTTGGTTATTGTGGTTTCCTCCTTTTGAGTGATGGTTTCCTTTACGCATACCTTTCATACAAAATAACATCATGAGAGGGCATAGTAAGATAAGGAGAAGGTTTAACCATTGCATATTTTCAACCTCCATCTGATAAGTAGTGTTTATGCCGTGTTAATTACAGGATGAAGTTCCTGTAGTTACATTATAAAAAAGAAGTTTAAAGAACTTATGCAGAAAAAGTATGGAAAATAATGAATTAAGATTCTTCTTTATTGGTATACCATTTCTTAATTTTTCTTTTGTTTGTATGACAACAACCATTTTTATTTGTTAATCTTATAATGGAAAATATTAAAATAGGGAATAGAATAATGATGAAAAGGCTTAACCATTGCACATAATTCACCTCAGTTTATTTATTATAAATTGTTATTAAACCCTATAATGAAAGACCCGTCAAATTATTGACGAGCCTTTCATTAGGAAAATACTTTACTTTTTAAGAAGAATAGTAAAGATAGTCCCGTGACCCAATTCACTTTTTACAGAAATACTCCCTCTATGCAATTCAATAATTTCTTTTACAATTGCTAGACCTAGACCACTACCACCTGTAGCGCGAGTACGAGATTTATCAACTCTGTAAAATCGTTCGAAAATATGAGGAAGATCTTTTTCAGGGATACCTTCTCCTTCATCTTTCACTATAATTTGGATACTTTCCTTTTTATCTGTAACCATAACAAATATTTTAGAATTTACTTCAGAGTGGGAATATGCATTGTTTAACAGATTGAGTATAACTTGTTCAAAGCGCTGTTCATCAAGTAGAAGAACAAGATCTTCTGGACATGAGAAAATGATATGAATATTTTTTTCAGTATAAGCTGGTTGAATTTTTGCTACTATATGTTTTAACAAATCATATAGATTAGTTTGCTTTGTATTGATAATAAAGTTATGCTTTTCCATTTTAGCTAATTCAAATAAATCTTGAACAAGGCCTGTTACATGATCAGCTTCTTCTTTAATAATAGAAAGATAATGCTTCTGATCTTGTGTAGACATCTTTGTTTTTAAAATAATATCAGCATACCCTCTAATATATGTTAAAGGTGTTCGAAGTTCGTGTGCAACACTTGCTAGAAATTCACCTCGTTCTTTTTTCATATAATTTAAATCGTCTGCTAGCTTTTGAATAGAGTGTGCTAATTCTCCCACTTCATCTTTTCCATTAATATTTAAAGACACTGATAAGTCACCCTTACTCATTGTTTCTGTTGCTTTTTTCATTCTAATTAGAGGCTTTGTTAGAAATCTTGATAATAAGAACATAGTTATAACCGTAATGATGAAAGTAATAGCTCCAACAAATATAAATTGATACGTTAAGCGCTGAATCATTTGTTTAATGGAGTCAGTACCTAAAAACATGTATACATAGCCTTTAATTTCATTATCGATTTGAATGGGACTAATGGTACAAATATAATTAGATGTTTTCCAGTGGTCCTCTGCAACACTACCGTTTGTATTAACATCAGGCATTTTTGTATATAGATGTTTTTCCATGGAAGCATCTACATCGCTTGATTTTGCAAGTATTTTACCAGTTTTAGAAGTGATTACAACTTTTGTTTCAGCTTCAGACTCCATGAGAGCTACATGGGATATCGTTGGATTATCAAAGTATTTCTCCAAAACATCACGGTGACTATTTCCTCTGGCAAGGAGCGATTTCACTTCTTCTTGAACTCTTGTATCGACTAAACTGTAATACAATAAGAGAAATAATATGCTTTCAATTAGAAAGGTGCAAATAAAAAAATAAAATCCAAATTTAACTGAAATACGCTTCATAAAAATCCACTATCCTTGTTGTTTGATAAGATCATATCATATATCTTTCTCTTCATGTGCCCAGCGATATCCAATTCCGTATATAGTCTTAAGGTGCTCATTAATTGGAAATGATGCTTTTCTTAATTTTTCACGTAAGTTTCGAATGTGGGAATCTACAGTTCGATCCTCAGTTTCTGACGCATGCCCCCAAATACGTTCAATCAGTTGTTCACGAGTAAATACGTAATTTAAATTATTTAAAAATAAACCAAGTAGTGAAAATTCAATTGGGGTAAAT
Organism: Bacillus paranthracis; assembly: GCF_024296885.1. Taxonomy (NCBI): domain Bacteria; kingdom Bacillati; phylum Bacillota; class Bacilli; order Caryophanales; family Bacillaceae; genus Bacillus; species Bacillus paranthracis. Next base: position 102,808 of record NZ_CP101136.1, on the reverse strand, counting down.
AAAAGTTCATTTCCATTCATAGCCGCAGTGTGTCTGGCTTCATCCCAAATTAATCCTTTATATTCAATTTTATGGTGACGCTTTGTCCTACGAAGAACAGCTTCTATGCGGGCTAATAACTCTTCTTCATGAAATGGTTTTGTAACATAGTCATCAGCACCTTTTTTTAATCCTTGTATAACATCTTGTGTATCATCACGAGCAGTTAACATAATAATTGGTACGCTACTGAATTCACGGATTTTGTTGCAAGTTTCCCATCCGTTCATTTCAGGCATCATAATATCTAACAATAGTAAGCGAAATTCTTTTGCTTCCACTAAAGAAATTGCTTCTTTACCAGAAGTTGCTTTTATACAGTGATATCCCCGTGGGGTTAAATATAATGAAAGTAAATCTAACATACGTGGTTCATCATCCACCAATAGAATGTCTATCATAAAAATCCTCCTTAAATAAGATAATACCTAAGCAAAAGATATTTTACTAAAAAATATTGAAAAAATTGTGCAGGTCTTTTTTAATTTGCCCATTTTCCATCTCCATAATTTCTCGATAATCGTTTTATATAATAACCTTGAACAAACAGAAGGAGGAGTTTTTCATGAAGAGATTTGTATTAACAGCAGTTACAGTCTCCGCAATATCTTTAATTGCCGCATGTTCTGCGACTACAAATACAACAAGTGATCAAAAAAATATGAATGATAAAAAGGTAACACAAACTGAAACGGCAACAAAGCCGTTACAAGTTGTAAAAGGGCCAGAAGTTACTCTAGTGGCGAAAGAAGAGAAACAAAAACTAAGCAACGGTGTTGTTGTTCCGGTATGGACATTTAATGGATCATCTCCTGGACCAGAAATCCGTGTAAAAAAAGGTGACAAGGTTAAAGTTACATTAAAGAATGAACTATCTGCACCTGCGTCTATTCACTGGCATGGGTATCCGGTTCCAAATAATATGGACGGCATCCCGGGAGTTACACAAGATGCGGTTGAACCTGGAAAAAGTTTTACCTATGAATTTGAAGCAAACGTACCAGGAACGTATTGGTATCATTCACATCAAGACTCTGTTAATCAACTAGATAGAGGATTGTATGGCGCTCTTGTTGTAGAAGATACAAATGAAAAGTATGATAAAGATTACACATTAATGTTAGATGAATGGGTAACAGATAAAAAAGAAATTGATAAGCAAATAAAAGAAATGACAAAAGGTAAAGTAGAAAAAACAGACGGTGATGCGAAAAAGAATGATGATATGAAAGGCATGGATCATTCGGGTATGGACATGGGAAGTGACAAAAAAGACTCTGGTAGTATGGAAGGCATGGACCATGGAAATATGAAGATGGATAAAAATAAAGAGTCGAATGGAATGCAAATGGAAGGCCATGATATGAGTATGTATGATTTATTCACAATCAATGGTAAAAGTGGGGATTTAATAGAGCCATTGAAAGTGAAAAAAGGTGACAAGGTTCGACTTCGATTCGTTAATGCTGGTTATCTATCACATGATATCCATGTTCATGGTCATGATATTAAAGTGATTGCGACAGATGGCCAACCAATTAATGATCCAAAGGTTATAAAAGACCAAGTAATTTCAATTGCACCAGGTGAACGGTACGACGTTGAGTTTACAGCTAACAACCCTGGAAAATGGTATGTTGAGGATCATGCAAAAGATAAAGGGGCAAAAGGAATGAAAGCTGTTATTGAATATGATGGCAGCAAAGAGATGAAAGATAAAGCAAATGAAAAAGAAAAACTTCCAAAATTAGATATGACAAAATACGGTGCAAAGAAATTAGGAGGTTTTACATTAGACCAACAGTATACTGCCACATATACAATGGATTTAAACACTCAAATGAATGGAAATGAAATGGTATACACAATTAATGGAAAAACATTCCCTGATATTGATCCAATTCAGGTGAAAAAAGGAGATTTAGTAAAAGTAAAATTAGTAAACAAATCTAAAACAGATGATCATCCAATGCATTTACACGGTCATTTCTTCCAAGTATTAAGTAAAGATGGAAAGCCAATAGAAGGTTCTCCAATTATAAAAGATACCCTTAACTTGAAACCAGGAGAAGAATATGAAGTAGCCTTTGTAGCAGATAATCCAGGTGAATGGATGTTCCACTGTCACGATTTACATCATGCTTCAGCGGGGATGGTAACAGAAGTGAAATATAAAGATTACAAATCTGATTATGTTCCAAACCCTAATATTCCTAATATGCCAGAGTAATTTTAAAATCACATAACTTACTATATACTAATCTAAAGCAGCTATCTCTAAGATAGCTGCTTTATTGAATAGTTTAATAAAAGAATGTAATTTTGGGATAGCAGAATAAAATATAGCTCGTTTAAACTGTAAAATATTTAGAATAGATTAATATGTAATAGGAAATAACTAACAAACGATATAAAAACTATCGTTTGAGGTGAAAAAATGGGAATAAGAAAAAATCAAGCATGTTTGACAGATGAAGAGAAGGCAGCTTTTGTAGATGCAATTCAGGAACTAAAAAGAAATGGAGAATATCAACCCTATGTTGATGTACATCGTAAACATTTTTTTCATCCTATACATCAAAGTGCAATGTTTCTCCCATGGCATCGTGAATTTCTTCATAAATTCGAAATTGAATTACAAAAAGTTAATCGAAATGTGACAATTCCATATTGGGATTGGACGGTTGATAATTCAATAACATCTTCAATATGGCGAGGAAACTTTATGGGAGCATTTACAGGGCTGAATCGTCAATTAGGTGCAAATCCTTTTTTGCCAACTCGTACTCAAGTTAAGGAAGCTATAGATACAACGCCCTATGATACAGCTCCCTGGAGGCAGGTAACAAGTGGTTTTAGAAGTGCATTAGAAGAGTTGCATAATGGTCCTCATAATTGGGTTGGAGGAGTTATGGCAGGAGCAGGATCACCCGAAGATCCAGTTTTTTGGTTGCATCATAGCAATATTGATCGTCTTTGGGCTATATGGCAAAGAGAACATCTTAATGAACCTTATTTACCAACTAGTGGTACAACAGGTGCAGATGAATTGGGACTAGATGATCCAATGCATGAATTTAGAGAAGGAGAAAAAAATACATTAACTCCGAAAGACGTACTAGATCATACATCTCTTGGATATCAATATGATAACTATTCGTTAGATCCAGTAGACTGTTGAATTTAATTCAGCAGTTTTTTTGAGGAGATGAATTAAAATAAAACAAGACAAGACCCTATTTAATACATATCGGGGGGATAGTTTATTGGTTTATCGAAAAAGAAAGAAGTTTATTTTATTACCAGATTATATAAGTGTAATAAAGAAACCTATATTACACGTGAAGGTGTGATTCTAATATAAATGATTATGATATTGGAAAAATCGTAATGTATTAAAGCGAGGTCTTAAAAGTTTTATTAAAAGGTGACAACAGTTTATTCATTTATAACTTTTTAGAATACAACAAGTTTAATTAAAGAATATATTATTTTTTGAGTTGTGAAAAGACCGTGTGCATTTACTAAATAGGTGGGGCGTTACCCCTTATAGTATGTTTTTGGGCATAGCTTCTAATATAAGGTTCAAACCAAACTATGAATCAAAAAACGCTCCAGAACAAATGCTGAAGCGTTTAAATATTTATTTCAAACTACGATTTAAAAAAGCTTTCGTTCGTTCAAACTTTGGGTTCATAAATAAGTCCGTAGGATTACCCGATTCAACAATCTCTCCATTGTCCATGAAAATAACCTTGTTTGCCACTTCTTTAGCGAACCCCATCTCATGCGTAACCACAATCATTGTCATTTGCTCTTGAGCTAGATCCTTCATGACTTGTAATACTTCACCAGTTAATTCTGGATCCAAGGCAGAAGTCGGTTCATCAAATAACATGAATTCTGGATTCATCATTAACGCTCTAGCAATTGCGACTCTTTGTTTTTGTCCACCTGAAAGGTTAGCGGGGTATGCATTTGCCCGATCAGAGAGTCCAATTCTCTCTAGGAGTTCACCACTTCGCTGATGAATGTCAGCGGATAGTTCCTTTTTTAACATTTTAGGAGCTAGCTCCAAGTTCTCTTTGACCGTAAGATGTGGAAAAAGGTTAAAATGCTGAAAGACCATCCCCATTTTACCAGTAATCTGTCTAATTTCTTGAGGTATTGCGTATACTCCATCTTTCACTAGATAATCGCCAGATACACAGATGCTACCGTTGTCTAACTCTTCGAGATAGACGAGACTGCGAAGCATCGTGCTTTTTCCAGAGCCAGAAGGACCGATTACTGCTATTACATCATTTTTATTTATATCAAAAGAAATTCGTTTTAGCACATCTAGATTGCCATATGATTTTTTTAAATTGGATATTTCAATAATCCCCATACTTACCACTCCTTCCTATTCAAATTTGAATCGACGTTCCAACCATTTAAAGAACATAGTTAATACGAGCGTCATGATTAAATAAATGAGACCTGCCACGAAAAATGGTGTGATTGTAAAGTCCCGATTGACAGCAGTTTGAGCAAAATGTAACAATTCTGGTACAGCAACCGCATAGAGCAGGGCGGTATCCTTAATGAGTGTTACAGATTCGTTAGCTACAGCGGGAAGTGCTATACGAAACATTTGAGGAAGTATAACTCTTCTCATCGTCTGCCATTTACTCAAACCGAGAACTTGAGATGCCTCATATTGGCCTTTATCAATCGCTAAAAGACCGCCACGAAAGATTTCTGCAAAATATGCAGCATAGTTCAAAATAAACCCTAAACAGGCAGCGACAAATCGATCCATAACCAAATATTCACCAATCACAGGTAGCAACGGCAATCCGAAGCATATAAATAGTAATTGAAGTAATAGTGGAGTTCCACGCAATACGTAAATATAACCTTGAGCAAGCCAAGACAGTGGCTTTAAATTACTTCTTACAGCCAGTGTTAATAAAAAACCCATTGGAATTGACACCACAATGGCAATCAAAAATAAGAGGACTGTCATTTGTGCTCCTTCCAGCATTGGCATAAGAATTGAATTAATATAATCAAAAGACATAAAAGGATTCCCCCAAAAGCAAAACAGGGTACCATAGGGAAATCCTGTTTTGCTCTATATTCTTAATTATTTTAGTATTTTATTTTCTCCAAACCACTTTTTAGAGATCTCTGTAGCAGTACCATCCTCATTCATCTCATCAAGTGCTTTTTGAAGTTTCTTAAGTAGGGCATCATTACCTTTCTTAACACCTATTCCATATTCTTCTGGAGAAAGAAACTCGTCCAATATCTTAAAAGTATCTTTCTCTTTAGTCATATAATAATTAATAACGACTTCATCAATAATTACTGCATCTAAACGACCACTCTTTAAATCATTTAAGGCAGAAACATTGTCGGCAAACTCTGTAACGGTCTTAATTTTAGATTTGATAGGATTAGAATTCAAAGCATCTGATGCAGAAGAAAGGGATTGAAGACCTACAACTTTTCCTTCTAAATTATTTAGTTTAGTAATAGGTGAATCAGCCAAAGTGACAACCACCTGTGCATTCTTTAAATAAGGCTTTGTAAAAAGAACCTTATTTTTACGGTCATCTGTAATTGTGTAGCCGTTCCAAATGAGATCAATTCGACCACTACTTAACTCAGACTCCTTTGTTTTCCAATCGATGGGTTGAAACTTAACCTTTGTTCCCATTTTTTCTGCAGCTGCTTTAGCATAGTCAATGTCAAAACCAACAATTTTATTACTCTCATCTCTGAACCCCATAGGTGCAAATTTATCGTCGATACCAATTACTAATGTGTTATCCTCTTTTTCTTTCGGTTTAGAGCAGCCTGTAATAACCGAAAATACCGCCGCTATTATTAAAATTATAGTTATTAGACGTTTCATTTTATAAAATACCACCTTTAACTGAGTTTTATTTTTCTTTAGTTTAGGAATTCCCCTGACATTTTATGAATTTTGTAGATACAGTATTTGAGCCTTAGTAAATACCGAATTTTAGGCATTTCTTACAACAAACAAATGTTATTAAAATCCATAAAGTCTACTTTTCATTTCCATAGCTGTATAACTCCTTTGTATTAGTTTTGTTCACTTATCATTTTTTCTAGCTTTTTTGAAAATAAAAAAGAGCCATGTAGATAAAAAATACCTACATGGCTCTTTGCCTGACGTAGGTACAACGGGAATAACCCTTGTACCTACGCGTAATTTTTCCGCTAGGTTTCAAGGGTTAAGTGTGATGATGATGTTGTTTTTGTGCAAATGTAACTAAAGTTGTATTTGTAAGCATAGTTGTTTGCTCCCTTTCTCCTCTGATTTTGAAGTTAGTATACTACATGTTTTTTTAATTGAAAAGAAAAATATAATTTTTTATAAAAATACATATATATGATTAAAGATTTTAATGGGATTTTATTGTCTTGAAGAATAATGTAAGGGAGAATTAATTTCTAAAGTACTATAGCGAGAGTAGAGAATGTGCAAGGGCTATTTAAATGTTGAGTAAGTATGAACAAGCAAATATGGAGATATAAAATTCAATGAGAAATGGAATTGATTCATTAAAATGAAACAAAAACCTATTTTATACCTATCTAGGGTATGGTATTATACTTTTAACAAAAGAAAGGAGGTTATTTATTATTGAATTTTTTAATTGTTGATAAAGGAACCTGTATTACATGTGCAAATGTGGTCCTAATATAGATGATCAAGATAGTGAAAAATCGGGAATGTATTTGAGTGAGGTCCTATGAGTTTTATTCAAAATTGGAAATACCATATTCATCAATGACTTTTAAGACTACCAAAAAGTTTAACTAAGAAAAATATTCCCTCTTCAGTCGAGAATAGGTAATGAATGTTTATAAATTAATATAAAAATTAAGGTTGTGAATCCAAATGAAATCAAATGAAAAAATGGTTAAAATAGCTGTTAATGGTGGTATATCATTCGGTGCAATGTTGAACGGAAAACAATTGCTAGCAATTGCTGAATATTTGAATGATGGTGATGAACTGGAGCTAACCACTTTCCAACAACTTTACATTGAAGTACCTGAAAGTAATGTAGAACAAGTGAAAGAAAGTTTTAGGGAAGTTGGTTTATCTTGTTATCCAGTGGGCAACTTTACCAAAAGTCTAAGAACCTGTAATTTCTGTAAAGGAGAAGAAGAAGAAGGTATGCCGGTTGCAATTGAATTAAATAAACGAATTGCTGGGAAACCAGTACCTTTTACACTCCGTCCTGCCTATACTGGTTGTCCGGTTGGCTGTGGTGAACCTCTTGTAAATGACATTGGAGTAATGAAAATAAGAAATGGATATGATTTATATATTGGTGGTAAAGCAAAAGGAAAGGATGCTCAAATGGGGGTTTTATTTATGGAGCAATTATTACCTAAACAGCTTTATGAGGCAGTTGAAAAGATAATTGATATCTATTCTGAACATGGTAAAAAGAGAGAGCCTTTTTCAAGGTTTATTAATCGATTTGGATTAGAGAATCTTAGAAGTCAAATTGTCGGATGATTGTTTTTAGTCAGACCTTTAAAATTTTTAGGAGGTATTATGCATGCTAAAGGAAATTAATCTAACTGAGCTTGAACAGCAAATTTCAGTAATAAGTAAACCGATATTATTAAAGTTTACTGCAGAATGGTGTCCTGGATGTAGACAATTAGCGCCAGTAGTTGAAAGTGTTTCTGAGCAATTTGGTAATCAAATTGTATTTTTTGACGTTAACGTTGACAAAGAAATCGATTTAGCAAAAAAGTTTGGTGTGATGAGTATACCGACACTGGTATTATTGAAAAACGGAAAAGAAGTTGATCGTGTCACTGCTCCTGCTCCCAATGAAGATGTAATTGTAAGTTTTATCAAAAATAATTATAATGCATAAATAAAAAGAGTTATGAATTGATTTTTGTTTTTTGTAAAAGTCTATTGAATACAATTAAATCAACCAGATTAAAAATTCGAATGAATTTTTATTTGTAAATATGTATCTATGTAAGAAGAGAAGGGAGAGAGCCCCCTTCTCTTCTTACTTTAATTAAGTAGCGTAAGTATTACTCAATTGAATTAATATTATATAAGGATATATTTATTTAAGAGCACATAACAGAAAATCCCTTATTAATTAGGTTACTAAAAGTTAAAGGGGAAATTTTATTCTTTTCTAATATAGAAACTTTGCACAGGTTCTGCAAAGTTGCTTTGTATAATAACTAAGGGGTATATAGATAAGCTGTTAAAATGAAAATTACCATTGTACTTTGTTTATCTACTGTTGGGAGCAGCAGGAGAATAGTAAGAAATATGAACACTACTCAAAATGTGCATGTTTCTCTAACTTATATTAGCTTACAAAGGATGACTTTGTATAAACAGAAAATGATACCTCTATTTAAAATGGCATATACGGGAGTAGGTGAAATGATATAAGAGAGAAGGTAATAACTAAATAAAACGCTTATGAAGTGTTGTTTTAAGGATACAATATTTTTTCAAATCAGTATAAGACTTATTCTTTTTTGATGTTATAAGTAAAATTAAATGGATTTCTAGGATCAACATCAATAGCTATATAACTTGATAGAGATCAACATGTATTTAAACTCTTTTACTTAAAGAAATGTAAAATATATTTACGGGAAGGTGCCTTACACTTATGAAAAAAATCCTAGCTAGTATGGCAGTAGCTTCTGTTGCAGGAGGCACAGTTATTGGTACTGCTCAAGCACAAACATCTATAGCACCAGAAGACACGCAATCCAAGCAAGCTTCTGATGTAGTAACGCATGAAAATCGAGTAACAGTAAATGTAGACGCATTACGTGTCCGAACAGGCCCAAGTACATCTAATACAATTCTAGGACTGGTATCAAAAGAACAATCTGTACCAGTAGTAGATGAAACTGAAGATTGGTATAAAATTAAATATAATAACACGGAAGCCTATGTAAATAAGGAGTATGCAACTCCTAATCATATAAAAGTAAGTACTACAACTTTACGTGTTAGAACAGGTCCAAGTACATCCAACTCTATCTTAGGACTTGTAGGTGAAGGAGAAATATTACAGGTCACTGGGGAAGCTGATGGTTGGTATAAAATTAAATATAATAATAGGGATGCTTATGTTAGTAAAGACTATGTATCAATTAATAAATCATTAGTAAAATCCAAAAAACAAAAGGTGCAAGCAAGTAGAAGTTATACAGTGAACGTATCTTCTCTTAGAGTTAGAACAGGTCCAAGTATGTCTCATCCAGTAGTGAGTGTAATGAACAAAGGTCAGGTTGTGCAAGTGGTAGGAGAAGTCCAAGATTGGTATAGAGTAAAATTGAATGAGGGATTTGCTTATATAAACAAAGATTATGTATCCCGCGGAACAAATAATACCGCTAACCTTCCACAATCGATACAGACAGAATCTGTTCAACAGAACGGTACATACATAGTAGATGCTGCTGTTCTACGTGTTAGAACAGGTCCCGCAAACTATCATCCTGTTATCGGAGGAGTCCTAAAAGGACAAAGTTTACAAGTAGTGGATATAGAAAACGGTTGGTATAAAATTAAGTATAACAACCGTACAGGGTATGTGAGTGGTGAATTTGTAAAATTTTTAAAAGGTTCTTCTACTCAAGAGCAAACTCAAACAAAAGAGAAACTAGAACAAGCACAGCAACCAAATCATGAGCAAGAGAAACAAGAAGTAGCTCAACAATCAACTCGTGAGCAAGAGAAACAAGAAGTAGCTCAACAACCAACTCGTGAGCAAGAGAAACAAGAAGTAGTTCAACAACCAACTCGTGAGCAAGAGAAACAAGAACCTGCTCAAAACTACTATGTTAAGTCTAGTTCTCTAAATGTCAGAAGTGGAGCAGGTATGAATTATGAAGTAATTGGAGTTGTTGAGCCTAATCAAAAAATTCAAGTTGTTGGACAGCAGGCTGGATGGTATAAAATCAATTACAATGGAAAAACAGGATTTGTAGGTATGAACTATCTTTCAAAAACAAAGGTAGCTACCGTGGAGGAACAACCACCTTCAGAGGTAGGTACAACAAATGAAAATACAGCAAGTGGTTTCATTAAGCCAGCTGCTGGAAGTTATACTTCTGGATTTGAAAAACGCGGTGGACAAATGCATTATGGATTAGATATTGCTGCCTCTGGCACGGTATCCGTTTCAGCAGCAGCAGATGGAGTGGTTACACGTTCTTACTATTCGGAAAGTTATGGGAATGTCGTGTTTATTTCTCATAATATGAATGGACAAACATACACAACTGTATATGCTCATTTAAATAGTCGTTCTGTTTCAGCTGGGCAAAGCGTAAAACAAGGACAACAAATTGGGTTTATGGGGAATACCGGTCAATCCGAGGGACAACATTTGCATTTTGAAGTTCATAAAGGTGAGTGGAATGCTCAAAAGAGTAATGCTGTAAATCCAAAACTATATATTAAGTAAAATGCTTTTTAATTTAAATAACGAAACTAACAGTCACTCATCAAGTTAAAAAAAGGTATTATTTCCAATTTACAAAAGCGCTATTTTTCTGTGGAATTATGGAGAAATAGTGCTTTTGTATGAGTTTTCCAATTCAACATGACCTACAACATCTACTGTTTTCATAGTTATATCGGCATTGCACAAGTTGCTTCGCCTAAAGTAGTGTTTGTTAATATAGGTGCATCGTTTACAATGTCTTTTGTTTTTCACTTCAGTTAATATTATTATTTATTATTGCTAAGGTTTTCAAAAACTAAGAACAAAAGATATATTCGAGAAAATATATCTTTACGATACTAAATAGATTTCAAGAGAATTTTTCCTAATGCTGATTATTACTTTGCTCAATAATGCTTAGACTTTAGAAATAGAAATAGAATTATAAACTGAAAAGGTGTTTTCTGAATGTAAAAACACCTTTGGTTACCACTTTATTTTGCTAAGTTTCCTGTGAAAACTCATCCACTCATTTCTTCACCTATTGAATTCATATATATTACGAATGACCTATTTCATTTTTTCTATTATTATTACAGGTTTATTATAAGGGTATAAATTGTATCAAAAATACGGTGGTATGATCGGAAAACTGGTGTTTCTCGATTGATAACTCGAATTTTATTTATAATATCGAGGACAATCCCGAAATCTTGTTCTAAAGAAGTCTTTATTTGTTTTGCATTTTCTCAAGGTTTATTTTCTGTAAATTCAGAAATACAAAGAACTTTCCTCTTATATATATTTTGTATAGCTGGTGCTATACAAAGTTGATAGATAAAGAGCAAAATGAAAATCAAAAATAGAAAGATAGCTGATGCGTTCTGCTTTATATTGATTGGAAATTCTAATATTTTTGTAGATCAATTATTAATAGTATCAATAATCATTTGAGGAATAGTAGATAGCATATTCAAACTAGATGGAAGGATTGCTATCGTACGAAGTGTGTTCGCTAAAGGGAGCGAATAAGTAAAAGAATTGATAGCTGACAGTAACTTAGTATGTCCTTTCATCATATATTGGAATCTGTGAAGTTGATTGGTTGGTGGTAAAATATTATTCCAATTTATCATACCTAAAGTCGAATTTTTGATATTCAATTTTATTCCTCCTCTTCTAAAAGGCTATCATTTTCTATAGGGAATTTTTCAACTAAATAGAAAAATCAAACTGCAACTTCATTAACATTTTTCTTGCTTTCAGTAGATAATTCCACAATAACTTCTGTACTATATGGCTATCAGTGAGAATATATTTGTCATGTTGAAGGAAGAGAAAAAGTGATTTTATTAAAACGGATGGAGGGATTGATATGTCTAAAACGAAGTGGCATTTAAAAGGTGAGTGGTTCGATGTCTGCAGTTGCAAACTTCCTTGTCCCTGTACATTTGCTCAAGAGCCTACGAACGGGGATTGTCTCTTTACACTGGTATGGCAAGTCCACGAAGGGTATTACAATGACATACGATTAGATGGTTTCGGAGTAGTAGCCCTTGGTGAATTTGCAGGGAATATGTGGATTGGCGATCCCGATGCGACGATGAAGTTGATGTTCTATATTGATGAACGTGCTGATCAAGATCAGCGTAAGGCTCTTGAACAAATTTTCACCGGAAAGGTTGGAGGTTGGGCGGGGGAATTTGGCAGCCTCATTAGCGAACTACGTGGAATTGAGTATGCCCCCATCAAGTTTGATGCTGCAGATGATTTAGCCTATTGGCGAGCAGAAATTCCAAATAAGGTATCCGTTGGTGCTGAAGCTCTTACAGGTCCAACAGCTGATCCAAAGCGTCGAGTTCAACTACACAATCCGCCGGGTTCTGAAACGGGTCCAGGACAAATTGCCACTTGGGGTGTTGTAAAAGAGGATAAAGCCATTGGATTTGATTTCTCTCATGAATATAAAGGAAAATCCAGTAAACATATTCCTTTTGATTGGAAAGTAGGCTCTTGATGAATACCCAAGAAAAACAGCCACTAATTATTCGATTAATTCGATCACGAACGATAGGTAATATTCCTTTGACAGCAATTCTCTTAACGATAACAATTATTGCTTGGATGATTATGCTGGATCACTATAATATGACTAGTAGTAATGGCATGGTTCTAGGTACATTTGGCTGGTATGTGGGTATGTGGGTAACGATGACGGCAGCTATGATGCTGCCATCCGTCACACCCATGGTCATTACCTTTGCTCGCGTGTCAGCAGAGCGTACCCGAAATCTGAAGATTCCACTTGTATCCACATGGGTTTTCCTTATTGGATATCTGATAGCTTGGACTACATATGGCCTAATTGCATATGGTCTTTATTTGATCATTGACTTATTGAATCTTGGTTTCCTTGCATGGAATCAACAAGGGCCTATCGTTGCCGGTCTCACCGTAGCTTTAGGAGGACTCTACCAGCTTACACCACTCAAACAAGCTTGTTTACGACATTGTCGAAATCCTCTTCATTATGTATTAAACGGTTGGCGTAGCGGCCGGCTTGGGGCAATACGTATGGGCGTCGAACATGGATTTCATTGTGTAGGTTGTTGCTGGGGGCTGATGGTTATTTTATTTGCAGTCGGTATTATGAATTTGTTCTGGATGGGGATTATAACTCTGCTTACTTTTCTTGAGAAGATACTCCCCTCAGGTGAATATTTTTCAAAAATAATTGGTATAGGGCTAATAGTATTAGGAATCTGGATAGTGTTTGATCCAAGCAGCGTTCCTTTTTTGGTAGAACCAGATATTTCATCTCATGGTACACATACTTTGAGTGAATAAATGAGGTTACTTTAACAGTATTTTTAGCAGTGTTTTTGGATATAGGTTCAGGCTTAAAGGATAAAGCTAAGATAAATCGAAAAGTAGCTTAATGTCTTCTACAAAATTAATATAAATTATTATTAGGAGTTCTTGTATTTATAAGTAAAAACCAAACCCCAGCCGTTCAAAGCTGAAGGGATGGGGTTTGGTTTTATATTTACTTCTTTTTGCTAGATGAGTTTATACTGACCAATGAAAATCTATTTTAATATTCCGAAGTTTCCCTTCATAGCAATTATATCTTCTACTACAGTGGAGATACGGGAAATATCCAGTTTTCTAGAAGCGTTGTCATGGTCCAATTCCAGTTCTAATACCATAACAACAGATTGCTGCACTATTACAACAATTACATTTTATGTATACGATCAATTCGGTAAAGTATTTTAACTGTTAATTTTTATATCCAGTAAAGAAGAGTATCGTAAATCCCTATAAGAATCATAAAGAGACCCGCTGTAAATTGAATTATTTTTCCAACTCTTCGACTCTTTTTAAGTAAAGAGCCACTTAGGCCAAGATATGCAATAATTAAAAGTAAAAGGATAACTGGGATAGCAGTTCCTGCTGCAAAAAACATTGGAAACCAATATCCATTGTTAGATGATAAAGATAGAGGAATTAGTGTTCCAAAAAATAAAACAAACATGGTAGGGCAGAATGCTAAAGAAAAGATAAATCCCATAAAAAATGAACCAACTTCTTTTTTCCTCTTAAAAGCAAGAATAGGAACATGTAAAGAGAAAGAACTTCTTATTTTTATTATTCTTACTAATATGAGTCCGATAAATATTAGCAACGGACCTATAAATCTACGAAACCATGGAAAGTATGAAGTTAATGATTGTTGTACTTCTTTCCCTAGAAACCATACTAATAATCCAAGGGACGTAAAAGCTACTATTTTCCCTAAAGTAAATAACAAAATATGCTTCCAAGAGATACCTTTCTGTAGAGACTGATTTCCATAGAGAGTCATTGCACTAATGTTTCCTGTCAATTGACATGGTGCAAGAGTACCTACTACACCTAATAAAAACGAAAAAAGAATAGGTATTGATTTAGTGGAGTTAGCGATGTCTATAAAGGGTGACATGAGTTGATAACTCCATTGACTAATTGTTGAAAACAAGTTGTATTCACCTTTCTGAATTATATTTGGGATATATAAGTATCACTCTATTTATTTTTTATATTAATGATTAGTTATATTCTAAATTCCCATTCTTAACGATTTGTTTCCATGTATTTCCGTCATCAGTAGTAAGAAATACATTTGCTTTTATGGTGGCAAAAACTATTTCAGCAGGATTTTGAGGATTTTGAGATATATACATGATTTGATCTTTAGAATCTAAAGCTGGAATGTTTAAATCTGCTCCCTGACTCGTAGCAAGGGGTTGCTTCATCAATTGTTGTTGTTGTTGTTCAGTTATGTAAGAGTAAATAACATCCTCACTTCCCAATGTTAGTGCAGTTGTTTCTTGTGATTTAGAGAACAATTTAAATGTATTACCATTGTCTGTAGATAAGTAGATTCCATTTTTGGTACTCATTGCAACAACACTGGATTTATCAGGATGTACAGCAAATGAGCTAACTGCACTTGAGATGCCATCTAATTTACCCTGCTTCCACGCATTTCCGTTATCTGTACTGTAATAAAATCCATTTTTCAGTTTAGAATTTGGGCGTTCATTATATACATATACAGTTTCGTTATTGTATCCTGCAGCAAGGTTATGGAAATCCGATTCACCATAAAAAGCTAGTTTTTTAAAACTTGCTCCTCCATCATTACTTTTAATTAATCCTAATGGGTTTTTTAAATCCGAACTTGGTTCAGGATGACCACTTGCAAAGAATCCATTTTTTGTAGCTTGAAAGCCCATATAATCATGTTTTTGCTCTTTTGATTCTAACCATTTTCCATTTTGATATATTTTTATTCCACTGTGAGTTGCAATTGAAACTCCGGTTAGGTTTCCAGGGTATCCAATCCCATGTATATGTTCAATTTTTCCTGATGAAATTTCTTTATACAAGTTTTGAGCAATAACATTTGATGTTACATTATTTTCTTTATTTGTATCCCGTCTAGCTTGGGAAACCTCTTCTTTCTTTTGGGATGGTTCTTGTCCATTAGAACAAGCTGTGACTATAAAGATAGATGTAATAGCTAAACTACTGATTAATATTTTTTTCAATGTTGCGTCTCCTTTCTAATATACAATTAATGCTCTAAGTATAATGAAAAATTGTCGAGAAATTATGAAGCTGAGGATAGTGTGAATCCCAAAATACGTTGG
Source organism: Bacillus paranthracis (assembly GCF_024296885.1). Classification (NCBI taxonomy): domain Bacteria; kingdom Bacillati; phylum Bacillota; class Bacilli; order Caryophanales; family Bacillaceae; genus Bacillus; species Bacillus paranthracis. The sequence continues at coordinate 87,087 of NZ_CP101136.1, read as the reverse complement.
GAAAGAAAAATATAATTGCAATAAAAAAGCAGGTATTCGATTGATTTAGAATCGAATACCTGTATATAAATTTTAATAGGAAGGGTACACGGAAAGTAAAGTAAAGATTGCGTGGAGGCAATAGTCAATTTTTAATGCTGTGCCAGCAACTTGATAAATTAAGTATAAAAAACTATTATCAAGAAATTATGGAGAAAATGACGATTTTTATACTCTTTCTAATGATTTATACATTAAAGAGTTTTATGTGTTTACCAGAACATAATAAATCCTTTGCATACTTCTAAAACAGTTTATTATTAATTTAAAGATAACCAGAAAAAATTATTAAGATGTTTAGTTCTAGCAACTTGGAATCTATATAACTATACTTCATTAGATTAAAACGCTTTAACAAAAAAAGGTTGATATATTTTTAATGCATGGTAGCATAATTCTAAATATTACGTAGGGGGTGGCGTATATAAAGTTTAATAAATATTTATTATTTGTATTGTTATTACAAATGTTCTGTATTATTTTATTTTTCAGCACAGCACTAGCTAGATTGCCTGAATTCATCGCGGATATTTTATGGATGGTAGTTACAGTGATTGGATATATATTTGGTTTTGTATCGCTGCTAAAAGAAAGTAAAAAAGAATTGCCTATACTAATAATTCTTCTGTCCTTTGTGATGACTACTTTTTTTGTGTTTGCATTGCTTCTTTCAGGAATGTAATAACTACGTATCGATAATAAAAGGAGTGAAAAAATAAATATTGGTTTAGGTATTACAATCTTATTAGGGATACTTGCATTCATTGTACGAAACAAAAAATGATTCACTTTTTTCAGATTGATTGTGCTAAGTATACTCTTATCTATTTCATTGTTGAAGGGTGTATATGATCCATTTGCAAATAATCATGAAAATCATAACTAAAATAAAAATTTTATAGTTAATAACCTAATAAATTCGAAAAGAATATTTAGAGGATAATTATGAAGACAAAACTCAGGTGTTCAATTTGTAGCGAGCGAGACTTTACTATAAAAAGCTGTTTACTTCAAGATATAGTAAACAGCTTTTTGAGTACAAAATTATTAGTTTTCGTGTTGATTGAATGGCTAATATTTCTAGGAGATTTTAAGCAGTTAATGATTTGAGATTAACTCGCCATTAGCTTGCAAGCTTCTGCGCATCGGAAACAAGCATCGGCACATTCTTTACAATGCTGATGTTCATGTTTTTTACACTCATTTCCACATGCTTCGCAAATTTTAGCGCACAGCTGACAAATTTCTTTCGCGAAAGGGCTATTACTGCTCATTGATTTAGCAGCAAGTGCACAAATATCAGCACATTCTCGATCTAATCGAATACATTCTACCATCATTTTAACGTCTGATTCTTGCAAACATGCACTATAACATGAATTGCAAATTTCCATACATTTTAAACATTCCTCGATACAAGCTTGATACATATTTTGCATTGTTTTTTTCTCCTTCTAATAGTTTATTTATAGTTGTTGAAAATGGATTATCCATGCCTCTATTAAAGTGCGTTTATCTCCAATAATTATGCGGGATTTTTTATTAGTTTATTTATTGGTATTATTTGACAACGAGTAATAATAGCCCAACATTTATTGTGTTGGGCTGTTATTTATATTGCTATTTTTTATGAGATTTCTCATGAAGAGAGAGTAGCTAAATCTTTTGATATAAAAGATAACAAAGGATAGGGTGATATTATGATTATGTCCATTATTCTAATGCATTATTGTTTAGTTCATTATAACGTGTAGTTGCTAAACCTTTTCGTCTACGATAAATCATAAGAAGAAGCGAAATGATGATAAGGGATATTGACATAACTTGAGCCATACGTAAGGAAGATGTAAGCATTAGACTGTCAGTTCGCAGTCCTTCAACGAAAAATCGACCTATAGAATACCAAATTAGATAGCTTAAAAATATTTCACCTCGTTTTAGGCTTCCTTTTCGAAGTATTAACAAAGTAACAAATCCAATTATATTCCAAATGGATTCATATAAGAACGTAGGATGGTAGTAGGAACCATTGATATACATTTGATTAATTATAATATCAGGTAATCGTAAAGACTCTAAAAATGTACGAGAGACTGGACCACCATGAGCTTCCTGATTCATAAAATTACCCCAGCGGCCAATTGCTTGACCTAAAATCAAACTTGGAGCTGCTATGTCGGCTAGCTTCCAAAAAGAAATATTTCGTTTCTTTGTAAACACTATAGTGGTTACAATAGCACCAATGAGTCCACCATGAATTGCAATCCCACCATTCCAAATAGCAAAAATTTCGTTGAGGTGATTTTTATAATAAGCCCATTCGAAAAGTACATAATAAATACGTGCTGACAGAATGGAAATCGGTAATGCGTATAATACTAAGTCTGTAAATGTATTAGAAGGAACTTGTAGTTTTTTGCCTTCACGAGTGGCTAAGATTAATCCGAGTAAAATCCCAATTCCAATAATAATTCCATACCAGTAAACGGTTAAAGGACCAAACTGAATTGCTATGCGATTTAAAGGTTGAATAGATAAAAGATTCATTGTATAGTTTCATCCTTTCTTTATGTTTGCGCTATTTAAAGTTAATTTTTTTATTTTGTCATAAGTAATAGGACCAATAACATTCTCTGCAATTATTCCATTTGAATCAATAATATATGTTGTAGGAATAGTAATAATTTTGTATTGTTTCCTGATTTCTCCCTTAGTATCAAGTAGAATAGGAAACGAAATCTTATATTGTTTAGTAAAATCCTTTACTTGCTTTGTATTAGATTCGTTATCTGTTAAGTTTACTCCAATGATAATAATATTGTTCTTCTTATAATCCGAATAAAATTGTTGCATATCTGGCATCTCAGATTTACAAGGTGGACACCATGTAGTCCAAAAATTGAGTATTACCGTTTTTCCACGTAATGATGATAACTTTACTGATTCTCCAGTCAGTGTTGACAAAGTAAATTCAGGTGCTTGTTGATCTTTTTCTAAACCAACAGAAAATGTAGAAACACTTTTTTTGTCTGTATTGATCGACTGAGGTGCTTGAGCTTTAGGAGTTTCAGATGTAGGGCTTAGGAACTTAAACCCCAATATCAGTACCACTGCAAGGATAGCAACAATTCTGATTTTCAATAAAATACCTCCTTTGTACATGGTTCCTTTACTTTAAAATAAAATTGTGCATTTCTTATGGAGAGGCAAGACAAAAGGAAAATTAAATATAACCTTCATAATTTCTTCATAATTTTGTGATAACATTTGAAAAATGAAAGGTACATTCCAAAGTTTTTTAGACACATTATTTTTGGAACCGCTTTTCTAAAAGGGTATAAGTTACTTCAGCTATTGAAAGACAGAATGTTATTCCTTACAATGAAGGGAAGGGAGATATGAAAAAAAGGTCTCGTATTGCAAAAATTAGATTGGTAGGATTAGTATTTACTTTATCCTTAGGATTAGCTGCATGCAGTAACAATGGGGAGAAAAAAGTGGATCAAAAGGATATGAAGAATATGGATCAAAAAGATATGGATAAAATGGACCATGGGTCTATGAAAAAAGACGAAAAAAAATAACGATCCGAACTTTTTTTAAAATTTATCTAAAAAAGTATTTCTTATAACTTATTCAGCCTATTTAGCCTATCAAAGATGGAATATATTATTTATTATGAATAGGTTTAGTTACATATCACTTGTTCGTATTACTGAGAAAAACACTAGCAAAAGCTCTGCTAGTGTTTTTCTTTGTTTAGATAAGTATGCTGTAAAACAAGTAAAAATGTTTTAAAGCAGAATATCATTTTATTCGTAAAAATATTTAAAAGTGGGGAATGTTAAGAGAGAAAAATGTATAAGTCAAAGTGTTGATATATTTATACATGATTCAAAACGAAGGAGGAATATAAATGAAAAAGATATTTAAATCATTCAATTTAGGAGTAATAGGACTGATATTGCTCTTGTCTTTAGGAGTGGTTGCATGTGGGAAAAGTAATGAAAACAATATGAATCATGAGAATATGAAAGATTTGGATCATGGCTCCATGGATAAAGATGAAAATAATGATATGAAAGATAAAGGAAATATGAAACATAAAGTTATGATTCCAACTGATTTTAATGCTAACGCAACAAATGGACTTTTGGTTACGAATACAAAGAATGTTACGCGCCTTAACACGAGTGATCCAATTCAGTTAGCTATACAGGTCTCTCAAACAATTTGGCCAGCGACGCACAAGGAAAATCAGCCCGGAGCAGTGATTCTTGTACCACTTGGATCATGGCAAATAGATATTGCGAGCGCGGACTTAATTCATCATCCAAATAACGGACCGGTTTTGTACATTGATAAGGATAATGTTCCAACTAGCACGTTAAACGAAATTAAGCGGTTAAACCCAGTCGGAACAAAAGATGGGATACAAGTGATGGTAATGGGAGATGTGAGTAATTCTGTTATTAATTCTCTAAAGGATTATAAGATTAAGCAAGTAAAAGGGACAGATAGTGCGACGTTTGCAAAAGATGTAGATAAATTGTATGCGAATGACACCGATGGATATCCATCAAGTGTTATTATTGGTTCTTCAGATGAAGAAGCGCGTCTATACACGACACCTATTGTAAATTGGATTGCTCATATGCCAGAGCCCTTACTATATGTAACCAAAAATGAAGTTCCTCAAGCTACAATTGAAGCTTTAAAAGAACGTAAAGGAAAAGCAAATATTTACGTGGTAGGACCGGAATCGATTATCTCAGCTGATGTAGAGAAGAAGTTAGGAGAACATGGAACGGTTACTCGGATAAGTGGTAAAGACCCTGTGGAAAATTCTATAGCATTTGCAAAGTTTAGAGACACAAAAACGAAATTTGGTTGGGGGATAACACAACCAGGACATGGAGTATCATTTGTGTCTACAGATTCTCCAGATCTAGCTGTTGTGGGGGCACCTATTTCACATTTAGGAAAACATGCACCAATTATTCTTTTGGATAAAGGAGAACCTACTCAACCGGTTTATGATTTCTTAGCAACTATCAAACCTATGTTTAAAGAATCACCAACTGAAGGCCCATATAATCATGCTTTTTTGTTAGGTACAGAGAAGGAACTTTCTAATAAAACACAAGGTATTTTGGATGAACAATTGGAAATTGTATCAGCAAGTGGAAAAGGTCATGGTGGTCACTAGAATTTTTTATTCAAATCTGTTCAAGAATAAAATAAATGAAATCTATAAAAACACCCCTGATTATATGAAAAGTTTGGGGTGTTTTTATTGACATAAACTGCTAATGTTCATGCATATGTTGCTCATGTTTGGATGAGGATGGAGGAGTAAGTTCTGGGAATGTAATGAATACAGTAAGAACAACTACTACGCTAATTGAAAGTAGTAATAGGAACCTACGGTGAATATAGGAAGAAAAAGTTTCTGACAAGAATTGAATGATACATGAAGTTGTAATGGCTATGGTAAGCAAGAGACTAATCAGGAGTATACTGTGTGCTTGTTGAGCATTCAACATTTCTGTAATCATTGCTCCCATCATACCTGCCATTAATCCAGAAAACATGCCTTCTAAAGCAGAATATAGATGAAAACGTAGGCCGACTAAAAGACCGATAATACTACTAATCAAAATAGCAAGCAAAGTAGAATATAGTAATTCACCTTTAAAGATAATACCTAAATAAAATCCTATACTTAAACCGATACACATACTAAAAGACATAATAAATACCATATACTCCATTAGGGTACCTTTAGATTTAGAAATGTATGTTGTAACAATAACTGATATACAACAAAGCGTTAGGATAGTTAGCGTATAGGTGGACATAATGATACCTCCCTGTCCTTTTATTCATTTCATCATATGTTTAAATGTGGAGTACTTATGCCTATATGTATCTGCAAATTATCTGCATAATCTATGAAAAGTATTTACTTTATTGTGTAAAACAAATATGATAACTTCATTATAAACCGTAATGATAACGATTTATAATGAGATTGAATTCATATATATGATTAGGAAGGAAGAACTTTATGCGAAAGTTAATAAAAGTATGTATTTCTTTATTATTGGTAATTAGTCTTTTTAGTGCATGTGGTGTTAAAAAAGAGAATACGGAAAAAGGGCAACAAAACAGGGTGAAATCCGATAAATTACAAATATATACTACCATTTATCCACTTCAATTTTTAGCAGAGCAGATTGGAAATGGTTATGTAGAGGTAGAAAATATTACTCCTCCAGGAACGGAAGCACATTCGTTCGATCCTACTCAAAAGACAGTGGTGAAAATCGCTCAAAGTGACATGTTTATTTATAGTGGTACGGGAATGGAGGGTTTTGCAGACAAAATTAAACAAACAGTAAAAAATGAGAAGGTTTCAATTGTAAAAGCAGCAGAAGGTATTAAGCTGATTAATGCAAAAAATACTGAAGTACAAGAGGGAAAACAAGAGAAAGAGCTAGATGTAGACCCACATGTTTGGTTGGATCCTATACGAGCCATTAAAATGGCTGAAAATATAAAAGAGGCTCTAATCCAACTGAAACCTGATGCGAAAGACGATTTTGAAAAAAACTTCAATGCATTAAAACTAAAATTAGAAAGTCTAGATCAAGAATTCAGAGATATAGTTACAAAGGCTCCAAAAAAAACCTTTGTTGTCTCCCATTCTGCATACGGATATTGGGAGGATGTATATGGACTGAAACAAATTGGGATTAGTGGACTATCTCCTACTAATGAGCCATCTTCTCAAAAGTTAAAGGAGATTATTGAATTAGCTAAAGAAAATAATATTTCTTATGTATTATTTGAGCCTAATCTTAGTAACAAGGTTGCATCAGTTGTAAAAAGAGAAGTTGGAGCAGATTCGTTAACACTTCATAATTTAGAGAGTTTAACAGCGCATGAGATACAAAATAAAGATGATTATTTAAGTGTTATGAAATCAAACATACTATCACTTCAAAAAGCATTACAATAAGTATGATTGATAAATGAGTATGTAAGAACCTACTGATCATGGTAGGTTCTTTTTTATGGAATGGCTTTTATTAAAAGTAATAGCTCCCCTGAATTTAATAAAGATTATGGAGTGTATAGAGTGAAGTTATTCTGTTGAAAATACATACAGATTAGTTTATTGGCATATACGTTCTAAAAAAAATTTTAAAAATAGGTTTACATACAGTTGCGTTTTATACCCCCTACCCGTATAATGTATTAAAAGAACAATAAATATTATAAATGAGGTGATATTGATGGGGCATTGTGAAGGCAGTGAGATAAATCCTAAAATGGTTCCTCGAACAGAAGAAGAAATTCAAAATGTTATAAAACGTTTAAAACGTATTGAGGGGCAAGTACGTGGTGTCCAAAAAATGGTTGAAGATAATCGTTACTGTGTAGATATTTTAATCCAAATTTCAGCGATTAATGCTGCTTTAAATAAGGTAGGTTTTTCTTTATTAGAACGTCATACAAAACATTGCGTAGCAAAAGCAATTAACAAAGGGGATGGAGATGAATCTATTCAAGAATTAATGAGTGTAATAAGACAATTTTCAAAATAGGAGGGGTATAAAATGGATAAACAAAAGCATGTGACGCTCGGCGTTACAGGAATGACATGTGCAGCATGTGCAACCCGAATTGAAAAAGTGCTAAATAAAATGGATGGGGTAGACGCTAATGTAAACTTGGCTATGGAAAAAGCAAGTATTAAATATGATCCATCACAGCAAGAAATCTCTAATATAAAAAATAAAATTGAAAACCTAGGCTATAACGTAGCAGAGGAAAAAATCACTTTAGATATTGAAGGAATGACATGTGCAGCATGTGCAACTCGAATTGAAAAGGTACTAAATAAAATGGAAGGTGTTTCAAATGCTACTGTTAATTTAGCTACAAACAGCGCGGTTGTTGAATATAATGAAGGTTTAATTTCTACAGAAAATATTTTAGAAAAGATAAAGAAAACAGGATATAAAGGACAAATACGCAGTGAAGATGTAGATCGTTCAGAACGAAAAGAAGAAGTGATTAAGGCAAAAAAACGTCAACTTATCATTTCAATTATTTTATCCTTGCCCTTACTCTATACAATGATTGGACATATGCCATTTGATACAGGGATACCAATGCCACATATTTTAATGAATCCGTGGTTTCAACTTTTATTAGCAACACCTGTTCAATTTTATATTGGTGGACATTTCTATGTAGGTGCTTACCGTGCGCTTCGAAATAAAAGTGCTAATATGGATGTTTTAGTTGCCTTAGGAACATCGGCAGCGTACTTTTATAGCTTATATGAGGCATTGAAAACACTAGGAAACGCAAACTACAGTCCGGATCTTTATTTTGAAACAAGCGCAGTTTTAATTACATTAATACTAGTTGGAAAATATTTTGAGACATTAGCAAAAGGACGTACAACGGAAGCAATTTCTAAATTATTGAGTTTACAAGCCAAAGATGCACTTGTTGTGCGTGATGGTCAAGAAATACGAGTACCACTCGAGGAAGTAGTTATCGGAGATACGATTATTGTAAAACCAGGTGAAAAAATACCAGTAGATGGTATTGTAACCTCAGGGGTATCTTCTGTTGATGAATCTATGATTACTGGAGAATCTATTCCAGTTGATAAAAAAGAGGGAGACGCTGTTATTGGCGCTACTATAAATGCAAATGGAGTTCTAACAATTAAGGCTGAAAAGGTTGGGAAAGATACAGCTTTAGCAGGTATTATTAAAATTGTTGAGGAAGCACAAGGGTCAAAAGCACCTATTCAGAGATTAGCGGACATCATTTCAGGTATTTTTGTTCCTATTGTTGTAGCGATTGCTGTAGTTGCTTTTATTGTATGGTATTTCTTTATCACACCAGGAGATTTACCAAATGCATTAGAAGTTGGGATTGCAATCCTTGTAATTGCTTGTCCGTGTGCGTTAGGTCTGGCTACACCAACTTCTATTATGGTTGGTACAGGAAAGGGAGCAGAGAAAGGAATTCTCTTTAAAGGAGGTGAATTCCTAGAAGGAACGCATAAAATTAATGCTGTATTACTTGATAAAACAGGAACTGTAACAAAAGGGAAACCGGAAGTTACTGATGTCTTAGAATTTGAAGAAGGTATGTTGGATTATGCCATTTCAGCTGAAAGTGCTTCTGAACATCCATTGGCACATGCCATTGTTGAATACGGAAAGCAACAGGGAATTAACTTAAAAGATTTAGCGCAGTTTTCAGCAATCCCAGGCCATGGTATTGAAGCAAACATTGAAGATAAAAAAGTTCTTGTTGGAACACGTAAATTAATGAATGAACAGTCAATTGAGATATCACAGCATGAAGAAGTTATGAAAGACTTAGAGTATCAAGGTAAAACAGCAATGCTTGTCGCGATTGATGGAAAACTTGCTGGAATTATCGCTGTAGCTGATACAGTAAAAGAAAGCTCTAAGGCTGCGATTCAAACATTAAAAGAGATAGGAATCGAAGTATACATGGTAACGGGGGATAATAAACGTACAGCTGACGCAATTGCGAAGCTTGTTGATCTTGACCATGTATATGCAGAGGTATTACCAGAAGATAAGGCTAAAATTGTAGAAGATTTACAAAAACAAGGAAAACGAGTAGCGATGGTGGGAGACGGCATTAATGATGCACCAGCTCTTGCGAAAGCTGATATTGGTATGGCTATTGGAACTGGTGCAGATGTTGCAATTGAGACTGCAGATGTTACTTTAGTTGGTGGTGATTTGTCACACATACCAAAAGCAATTGAATTAAGCCGTAAGACAATGAAAAATATTCGACAAAATTTATTCTGGGCATTATTTTATAATGCAATTGGAATTCCTGTAGCTGCGGCTGGACTATTAGAGCCTTGGGTAGCAGGGGCAGCGATGGCATTTAGCTCAGTATCTGTTGTTACTAACGCGCTTCGTTTGAAACGTGTCAAAATATAAATTAAATGGAGGGATTTATTATGACTATCACATTAAACGTACAAGGAATGACATGTAATCATTGTAAAATGTCAGTAACAAATGCACTTACAGAGTTAGAAGGAGTACAAAATGTTGAAGTACATTTACAAGAGGGAACTGTAAATGTAGAATATGATGATACAAAAGTAGATGTAGAAAAAATGAAAGAAGTTATTGAAGATCAAGGATATGATGTGATATAAAGATAAGTTTAAGGTCCTACAAGAAAAGGTCACTTTAGTAAAAGTGGCCTTTTAAATTTATAAAGATAAATGTTTTTCATTAGATAATTACTTTACCAATAATCGAGATGTTTGCGAATACATTTATTTTTGGGATACATAATTATATTTAGAGAATACCCAGTTTCAGTATTTGAATTTTTAATAAGAAAGGATGCGAAGGAATGAACTCACAGAGACAAGGCTATGAAGGATGGTGGCAAGGAGGACACCGTGGTTGGCCAGGCGGACACGGTGGCTGGCCAGGAGGACATGGGTATTAAAAAATGCTATAAAATCATTTTTTTACGTAGAGTTTGTACATTTGTATCGTTGTATATTTTCAGTAAGTATATAGTGAAAATAGCAAAAAAATACTGTGAAGTAAGGATTCTATCTTGCTGTTTTCACTATATACGTCATGCTGTCAAAATTATTTTAGAATCAATTGTCCAAAACAATGCAATAGCAAACATTTGAGATACTTGATTAGAAAATTTCAAGCATGAGTGTTGTAAAAAGACTTGAAATTCTAAACTAAATTTACAACATAAAATATTGACTAATCTTTACTTATAACCTGGTTTGTAGGTATTTTTTTGTCTTTTTCAGTGGACAAGAATAGAAAAAATTTTTAAACTATAGACATGAAAGTATAAAATTCCCAAAAATATACTTGTAGATGAATTAACAAAAGAAGGGGGCAGTTAATGTATAAACCACTAGTTACTAATGTTAGTAAAAAGTACGGGAATAACAGATGGGTAACGTATAGCTTTAAATTAAAAAGAGAAGTTTTTTTATTTAGTGATTTAGAATACGAACATTGGTTAATGGTAGAATCAAACCCTAAAGTTATAAATTTTTGTGAACAACCTCTAGTTATGACTGCATGTATAAATGGAAAATCAGTGACCTCTATTGTCGATATGTGGGTAAAATATGAAGATGGAAATGAAGAATTTATAGAAATTAAATATTCCACAGATTTAATCAAACAAAGAGTAATAAATCAGATTTTCACACAAAAATATTGGTGTGCAGAAAATGGGTTCCAGCATCGTGTAAGAACAGAAGAAGATATATGTGTAAATCGAATTTTACTCTCTAATTTAAAGGTGCTTGTTAAGGGAAATAAACAACAAACACAACAAATCGAAACAGATAGATATCAAGTTATGAAGATGCTAAAACATAATAAAACACAAAAAACCACACTTAATTCAATAATTACAGCAACTCAAATCCCCTCAAATAGATTATTAATATCCATTGGACAAATGATTTTAACAGGTGAAATATGCTCAAACATATCTAAAGAGTATTTTGGAACAAATACGGAGGTATGGGTTAATGTCTAAACGGGTCTTAGAAGGTTTAAAAATTGAAGATAGTGATTTAGTTATGGCAAATTGGCCCCAAGTATTAATTGAAAATCTCACCGAAGAGGAATTGAATAAATTTTTAATTAGAAAGAAAGCAATTGATTTGTTTATGACAACAAATACAAAAATATATGAGATAGAACAGCAAGTAGGGATACATAGAAGTGAAATATATAGGCTTATTAGAAGATGTTTAGAAAAGGACGAATTTGAGCAAATAATGGGCTATAGAGGACTAGTTCCCTACAAAAGACTAAAAGATTACAATCGGAATGATTTTCCAATGACTAAAGCAGACTCTAAAAATTTTTCAGGTGCTTTCAACTTACTACTTGATACTTATCCAACTCTAAAAGAATTAATTATTAATTCGTATTTCAGCAAGAAAACAAAGGAGCTTCAAGTTACTGAACCTATTATTAACATCAAAAATCTTCATAAAAAGTTTATAGATGAGTGTCGGCATTTGGGAATAAAAATAACTGAGTATCCATTTAACACAAAAACTTTAGCCAAGAAATCAATCGAACGCTTTGTTAGATCTTTATCTAAATCTCATTTTGTTGATGTTGCAAAACGAAATGGTGATCAAGCATTTATGATTGCAAAAAATACAGGAAAGGGCAATAAAAACAACCCTATGATCATAAGACCCCTTGAACGTGTTGAATTTGATGGTCATAGAATTGATACATCTATTGCTATAATTTTTAAAACACCGGAAGGGGATGAGATAGTAGAAGTAATGAATCGTATTTGGATTCTTTCTGTTATCGATGTCGCCACGAGAGCTGTATTGGGATACCATCTTTGTCTAAATAAAGAATATTCCTCGGATGATGTTCTAATGTGTATTCGCAATGCAATCATACCTTGGAAACAAAGAAAATTAACTATTAATGGATTAAAATACTCTTCATCAGCAAACTTCATATCTAATGCTATACCAGAAGCAAGCTATGGTATATGGGATGAATTCTGTTATGACAATGCAAAAGCAAATCTAGCAAAAATTGTACAAAATAAACTTGTAAATTTAATAGGTTGTTCTATTAACACTGGACCTGTTGCAGTACCTATTCGTAGACCAATAATTGAACGTTTTTTCCGCACTTTGGAACAGAACGGTTTTCATCGACTACCTTCGACCACTGGAAGTCATCCAAAAGATACTAAGAGGAAAAAACCAGAAGAAAATGCTGTTAAATACCGTATATCAGCGGAGCATCTAGAAGAATTAACAGATGTATTAATTGCTGAATATAACGGAACACCCCATGAAGGAAATAATAATCTAAGTCCGTTAGAAGTTTTTCAACAAAGAATAAACCGAGGCATGACAATAACTCAATTATCTCAAGAAAGGAGAAATGAAATGAACTTTTTTTCTTTAAAGGTAACAAGGAAAGTTAAAGGTCATAACAAAGAAGGAAGAAGACCTTATGTTTATTACGAAGGTGTAAAATACTCCAATGAAGTATTACTTCGTTCACCCCAACTAATTAATAAATCACTTGAATTACTTATCAATACAGATGATTTAAGGGTTATAAAAGCATTTTTAACAGATGGCAGCGAATTAGGGAATTTAACTGCTATTGGGAAATGGGGTGTAAATCCACATAATCTAAGAACTAGGAAGGCTATAAATAAACTTAAAAATAATAAAATGATACATTTCAATCAATATGAAGATCCCATTAATGTTTATCAAAATTACCTCGAAAAAGAATCCATAAAAAATAAATCTAGTAGGAATAAACTAGCCAGCCTCAATCAAAGTAAAAAAAATAGAGAAAGCCGATATCCTAGAGAGACCCACATTGAAGAAAATACTATTAAAAATAGCGGGAATTTACAACAAAACCAAATGGAACAATCGAAGAAAAAGGCAAATGACAACCAACAAGTAGATCAAAGAATTTTAAAAAATACTATCATTCTTTAATTTGGAGGCCTCAACATGACGGAAGAATTAGAGTTAGAGCAACTTACTAGTAATAGCATACGCCCCTATATTCCTAAAGGTACACATCCAGTTGAAACAGGTAAATATTTAATTTCAACAAATGAGATAGATAGAATGTATCAAACAGTACTTCAATGGATAGGAAACCGAATACCTGGTGCTATTATATATGGTCGCCCAAGATTAGGTAAAACAAGGGCTATTACTTACTTGATGAATTGTTTGCCACAGGACTTTGGAAACAATATGCCGATTTATCATGTGCGTTGTCGTACGTATAAACGGCCTAATGAAAATTCCTTTTTTGAAGATTTATTACTTGCCGTTGGTCATTCAATTGCTATACAAGGTAAAGCAAATGTAAAGAGAAATAGACTTTTGAAATTTCTTGTAGAACGATCTGATTTTTCTGGTACAAATAAAGTTGTTTTTTTCATTGATGATGCTCAAAGGTTAGTTGAAATACATTACGACTGGTTAATGGATTTGTTCAATGAATTAGAACAATATGGCATAACTTTAACAACAATTTTAGTAGGTCAAAAAGAATTAGTTCATCAAAGATCAGCATTTATAAGTGGAGAGAAATTTCAAATAGTTGGTCGTTTTATGAGTCAAGAATATCAATTTAAAGGAATAAAAACTCCTAGAGATTTAAAAATTTGTTTAACAGGGTACGATGAATATTGTGAATATCCTATTAATAGTAATTGGTCCTTTACTAAATACTTTTTTGCCGATTCTTTCATAAGAGGTCTTAGATTACAAAATTCTGCAGAAGAATTGTTTCAAGTCTTTGTTGATTTAAGAAGGGAACATGGATTATCTCAAAAAGTAGAAATTCCAATGCAGCATATAACTTTAACGGTAGAATATGCATTGAAAAATTTTGGGATTGATAATCTTGATTTAACAACAATAGAAAAAACTCATTGGGAAGAGTCTATTAAGAATTCTGGTTATATTCAATCCGAACTATATCAGACAACATATTAAGACACACTGTAGCGTTAATTTAATATGGAGGATAAGTTATGAACTTTCAATTCGCATGGTCTACTGAGTGGATTCAAAAATACGAGTCTCCATGGGGGATAATAGAAAAATTCAAGTATGCTAATGCTATTAACGGTAATATCGTATTAAAGTTAATAGGAAATGAAAAAGTTAGGAACTTCAAAGAGATTTCAAACGCTGGTAGGCATCACCGGGATTTAATTTATTTCCACGGTGTTGATTGCAAATTAAGTAGAAAAATTCTAGGGGTTAATTTAAAACAATATCATGATTATTTATTAGATAAATCACTTTACCCGTTTGCTATCAATAGGAGTAACATGGATTACAATTTTCATCGGCATTTAAATTATTGTCCAGCCTGTCTAAATACGGGTTACCATAGTATATTTCATCAAATTAAGTTTTTTGATCATTGTTTATTTCATCCCCTTCAAAATTTAATAAGTACATGCCCAAAATGTAAACGATCAATGCCAGAATACTCCATAAACAAAGAAAATATAGATGCATACAATTGTATTTGCGGTCACTATTTTTTAAGTTCAAAGAATATAAGGGGCATTTTTTCTTCATGGAAAAAAGAATTAATCGTTCAAAGTAATTTGGTTAATACATGGAAAGCATTACCTAAACATATAATTAATATGTACCATTTAAGTTACCCTTTTTATAACTACAAAAACAATTCTAAATTTGATAAGAAAAATACGACTCAGCATTTAAAAGAGATTCCTCAACTGCTAATCAGTGCTTTTACAGAAAACAAAATAGATAACTCTCAAGTAATGAATATCTACTCTAATGAAAATATTTTTCAAATCAAAGATAATTATCATCATTTAAGCGCAAGTTATAATCAAATTTTCCCTTATCGTACACATAACTTTAAATTAAAAGAAAAATGTCCCACTGAAAGCATCTTCTTTGAAATTTACAAACAAACCAGAATTATATATAAATCAATCAGTAGATATATCCAAAATAAAATAATTAATATACATAAAAAGTGTATAAGAAATTTTGATGATACATATCAAGATGGCCCTATCTGCCTACATGCTTATGCATTTATATTATGGAAATCTGAATGTGAAGGAAGAAGAATATATCCAAGAATTTTAAACCAAGCTCAAATTCCAAGCTTGTCTGATTTTAGATTTCTTAATGATAAATTTAGTATTTTTCCAAAAGGCCCTTTTATGATTCATTTAAAAGAAATATTAAACACTTTTCAGCAAGAACCTGCTATTAATGGAGAAGGGGGATTTAATTTATTAAAATATAATCTTAGTACTATAAGCTATGTTGTTAACAGAATTACATCATATCTATTAATTGAGCGTTACATTAAATGGTTAGAAGTAATGCATCATCCAAAGGAGTTTGAGCTCTTATATCCAAATGCAGATATTCCTGTGTATCTTATAAAAATCCCTTTAGAGAAGAACGAAAGCATCCACTTCTATTTTCCGAGCGGCCGTTCTAATTATATGGAGAGTCTTGTAATGGATATAGACAAAAAACTAACCTGTTACCCTTAATCTAGCGATAAAGGCATTAATAACTAAAGATCATTATTTGAACTAATCAGTAATATTAAATAGTGATGTATTTTTTATATAAAGGTGCCACTCCATTTTGAATGGATTTCATCAATGTATATTTTGTTTTGGTATTAAAATGGATCAATTTAGTTGTGGCCGTCCTAAATATCGTTCTTGGGATTTAGCTACTGCAATCCTCCCGTTTGTTACTGTCAGTATCCCCTAAATAAAACAAAACACCCTAACTCAAATGTCAGGGTGCTTTGTTATACCTATTTTGTTAGTATCTCATGTGAATAGTTAATACTTACTACTTAGCAACATTCTACACAACAAGGTTTTAATTTTCGGCTATTTCTTCGTCTCTCAAATAGATTAATAACCTTATTTTTATAAGAACTAGTTGAACTAGACTCCAAAGTTTTTGACTGAGTTCTTTCTTTTTCTTGCTTCTGTTTAGCGAACATTAAAAACTCATATTCATTGATCAATTTGATCCCATCCCTTCGTATGAAGATTTAGCCGATTTAGGGTAATAATAGATATTATGAATTTTTATCTTCTTTTTCAGTATTCTTAGAGCAGCAACTTTCTTTCTCACTTTGCTCATCTTTTATTTCAATAATTTCAATGTTACAGCAATCCTTTTCTTTTTTGTCCCTTTTAAAAATTGATAGTAAACCCATAGTTATCATCCTCCATTATAAATTTAGTATTAAGAATAAATAGCCAGAGAAAGTGGCCATTGTAAACACAGAGACAATGAATGCACCAAGTAATTTCTTGTGGAAGATACTCTTCAGCATAATAATTTCTGGAAGACTTGCTCCAGCTCCTCCAATTAGTAAAGCCATAGTTGGCGCAATCGGAAATCCTTTAATAAGTAACGCTTGTGCGATAGGTAGCATTGTTGAGAGACGAATATATAATGGCACCCCCACGATAGCTGCAACCGGAACAACCCACCATTGATTTTGATCTGAAATGAACATTAGGAAATTCATTGGAACAGCTTCTTTAATAATTGCTCCAATTAATGCTCCGATTAGAACATAAAGGATTACAGAACGCATTAATTCAACAGTTTCTCTAACAGATTCTTTTATGTTTAAGGCTAAACTCTTTCTTCTTGCTAAATCTTGTTCAGCAAGATTCCCTTTAACCATAACTTTTTTTACATATTTCTTATAATCACGTTTATCTAAGATCCAGCCAATAATCATTGAGAAGAAGAAGGTAGCTACTGTGTAGATTGCTGTTATTTTTACTCCATATATGTAAGCCATCAATCCTAAAATCCAAGGATCAAGTAGTGGAGAAGTAAATAAGAATGTCATTACTGTTTGAAACGGAATGTTTCGATTTATCATTGTGACAAGTAATGGGACTGTAGAGCAAGAGCAAAAAGGGGTAACAAAGCCAAGGATGGCTCCGGATAGATTCCCGATAAATGGATTTTTGCTGCCCATTAATTTTTCAAGTTTGTCAAAAGGTACATAAGCTTGAATGAAGTTAATAAAAAGTGTAATACCGATAAATAAAACTAATAAGTTCTTACTTAATGATAAAAATTCAAAAAATATTCTTGTCAATGTTTCTGACATATAAATCCCTCCTTAATATATAATTGTTATTTTCAATAGTTGTATTTTGCAACTATAGATTTTAGAAGAAGGAGGCTTTAGCAGCAACTACTTCTTTGCATAGCCTCCAATATTAAATCAATACTTTCTAATACCTGCATACGTTTTTCTTTTGGAACATTTGATAGTATTTCTTCGATATATGTGTTCATTTGCTTTCCAATTTCATTTTCGTATTTCTCACCTTCAGGAGTTAAGGTAATAGATAAATATCTTCGATCTGTAGGAGATTGTGTTCTTTCTACAAGATCCTTATTTACAAGCCCCTGAATGTGACGACTTAATGTACTATTATCTAATCCTAATGAAGAAGCTAATTCATTTAAAGAAGGATTTTTCTGACGTTGTACTTCAAATAAGATATGACTTTGTATAAGAGAAACCCCACAACATTGTGCGCCTTCTTTTTCTAATAAACCAAACCTTCTAATTAAAATTTGAAGCATTTGACGAAGTTGATAAGCTTCTTTTTTATAACCTAAGATATCAGTCATACTTCCACCACTTTTCTAAAGTTATCAATTAGTTGTATTCTGCAACTGTTTCTAAATTGATTGTAAAATACAACTAATCACATTGTCAACACGTATTTACTTTTTTATCATTTTTATTTTTCTGAATTTTTGTTGACTGATGTTAATAACATAGGTATTATTTAGTTAACAAAATAATACATTTTTAAAAAAAGTTAAAAATGTTAATGAAAAGGAGAAATATAATGTTAGCATTAAACGAAAAATTAAATGAGAAATTTGAAGGGTTTTTCAATGAGGTTATTGAGGGGGGAGTTCTGACTGATAAAGAAAAAGTTGTAGCTATTCTTACAGCAGCTACTGTAACAGGTAATGAAAAGTTACTGAAAAGTGCTGTGTTACAAGCGAGACAAATTGGATTTACAAAAGAAGAACTTGGTCATGTAAATGCGATTGCTATTGCAGTAAGTGCAGAAAAAACAAGAAGCCTACTTGATATCAAAGTAGAAACAAAACCAACATCGACTTGCTGTGAATAAGGAGGAGCAATATGAATAACCAGTATGTTCTTGTTATTAGTCCTCGAGATAATGAAGTTGATTTAGTAAAAGAATTAGGTTATGGCGTTATTTTGATAAGAAAGAATATTTCCTTTGATGAAATGTTCAGTGTTGAAGTACCAGTAGAAATTGATCTAAATGATGAAGAAATTGTTGTGGGAAAATGTAAGGAGTTAAGTGAGAAATACAATGTAGTAGGCGTTTACACATTAAACGAATATCGTATTCCACTTGCCGCAAAAGTTGGTGAAATTTTAGAGATTAATTCATTCTTATCCTATGAAACGGCAATTACTTGTCGGAATAAGAAATTAGCTCGTAAAAAGTTAAATAATTCAAATGTAAGTTCTGTGAAATTTATTCTTATTAGGAAACTTGATAACTTGAATGAAAAATTAGAAGGCTTTTCTTTCCCGGTAATTGTCAAACCTTCTAATGATTCGGGAAGTAAGAACGTATATCTTTGTAAAGATTACAATGAAGTTAAACAAGCTGTGGATGTAATTAGTAACTCAAAATTAAATCTAGTGGGACAAACTCTAGATCCTGAAGCAATTGTAGAAGAATATTTAGATGGGCCAGAATATAGCATTGAATCTTATACTATAGATGGAAAAACTACTATAGTAGGTGTTACTGAAAAGGTAGTAACTCCTTTTCCCCTGTCTGTGGAGGTGGGACATAACTTCCCAGCAGTTCTTGAGGAAGATATAGAAACATCTATTCACGAGACTGTAATAAATGCTTTAGATGTTATAGGTGTTGACTTTGGGGTAACTCATACTGAAGTAAAAGTGACAAGTGACGGACCTAAGGTTATTGAGGTTAATGCTAGACCTGGAGGAGATAGAATAACTGATCTTGTAGAGTATGTGACAGGAATAGATTTACGTAGAATAGCATTAAGAATTAACCTAGGTTTACCTATTAAAAATAGTTGTTGCAACAAAGAATTAGTTCCTTCTTCTTCAATTCGCTTTTTAATTGCTGATAAAGAAGGTTACATATCTTTCAATGAAAACTTTAGAGCAGAATCTATTAAAGAAATACACTGGTATGTAAATAAAGGGGAAAGAGTAAATAAAACAACTAGTAACTTTGATCGTATCGGTTATTATATTGTTGATGGTAATAAAAAAGAAAGTTCAAAAAAGATAGCTGATTCGTTGAATGAGTGCTTTGAATTAGCTATTAGTGAATTAGTGGAGATGTAGTTTAGGATGCTTAATGACAATGTAATAAAATTCAAGGCACTGGCGGATGAAACCAGACTCAAGATTCTTTATGAAATTTCACAAAATAATCGATTGTGTGTTTCCGATTTACAAGAAATTTTTAAGATGCCTCAATCTAAGATGTCTTATCATTTAAAGCTGTTGTTGAGTAGCAAAATCATAACAAAACATAATCAAGCGCAATGGTCTTTTTATGAAGTAAATCATGAAGAAATCAAGAAGTTAGTTTCTCCAGCGGTTTATGAAATGTTAATTAAAAGAGCAGTGGAATCAAAATGAATTTCATTGTTCTTTTCCTCCAATATGTTGATCAAGAGAAAGTTTTATGTTTGTAAGGGGAGACAACATGAAAATATATAGCATATTGGAACTTGGGTGATGGATAGAAGGGATATTAAAACTAAATATATATTAAGGATGATGGGGTTTATGAAAGAAAGTGTGTATCAACAACCTATTGAAGTTAGTTCTGGACAGGAAACGGTAATAAATAAGAAGTTTAATTTTACATCCAATCCTTTGACAGGATTGGTACTGGCGTGTGTAATTACAATGGCATTTTATGCTTTGGGTATTTTTCCAAGTTATTCATTTATGAGTTTTATTGGTTTAAGTATTGTAGCGTGGTTAGCCGTAGAGAACGGTGGTAATGATGTTTCGAAAGGTGTTGCACCTCTTGTAGCTGCTGAAATTGCTACGGAAAAGACAGCACTATTATATGGTTCTATAATGACTGCAATAGGAGGAGGACTTTCGGTTTTCTTCGCGTCAAAAATATTAAAGCTATTTACAGAGGGATTAATGAACTCTTCTTATCAACTTTCAGCTACTATGGCATTGGCCATGGCTATTGGGGCAACTTTATGGGTGGCACTAGCTACTAAATTTTCATTACCAGTATCAACAACCCACGCAATTATAGGAGCAGTAATTTTGGTAGCTTGTATATCTCATGGTGTATCCAGTGTTTTATGGGGGAATTTAGTGAGCAAAATTGTATTGCCTTTACTTTTGAGTCCTGTATTAGGTCTTGGAGTAGCCTGGATACTTAATCTATTTGTTAATAAAATTCATATTAATCCTCAAGCTGGAAAGGGTATTGCTTGGTTATCTAGTGGACTTATTTGTTTTGTACGATCTGTTAATGATACTCCTAAAATAGTAGCAATCGCGTTACTCGTAGCAACATTAAATGGATTTCAAGAGGGTGGAGATGAATCACACCTATCCTTATTCCTTTTAGTTACTGTTGCAATGAGTATTGGTAGTCTTGTGAAGGGACTAGCTGTAACAAATTTATTAGCACGTAAAGTAACAAAACTTGATGAAAATAGTTCTTTATCTTCTGTAATAACGACAACTTGCTTAGTAATGTCTTCTAGTCAATTAGGGTTACCAGTATCAACAACACATGTAAGTACTTCTGCTATCATTGGAGCAGGTATGAAGCAAGGAGCAAAAACGATTAATTGGTCTGTAATTAGAGATATTATTTTGTCGTGGATAGTGACTCTGCCAGGGGCTGGTATTATAGCGGTAATTGTATATTATCTTTTAAAAGCAATCATTTAATTTATCTATAAAGTTATATAAATTTATATTTTTTATTAGTTAGCATTTAAATAAAAAACAGTGAATTCAATATGAATTCACTGTTCTTTTTTTACTTAGAAACACTCTTGGTAGTAATAGGCAGATTTCTCGAAGTCTTTCAATACAACATAACAATCTCCAATTTTTTTGCAAATTTGTCTACAAACTTGTTTATTATTTGGCGATATAAACTCGGCAATTTCTTTTGCCTCCATATAATACTTTAGTGCTAATTCTTCATTAGATTCTTCAAGATAAATGTCGCCCAGCAATTCATAAGCTTGTGCTTTATGTTTATTCTTCGATTTAGTTTCAATCGTGTCGAAGCAAATTGATTTTGCTGATTCATAATCTTTTTGAGCGAAATAACTTTTAGCTAATTCGACCTGTACGTTCATAATTTCATTAGGTTTTGCATTGTTTTGAGTATAAAGATTAAGAGCTGTTTTAAATGATAACTGAGCTTGATGAAACTCTTTTTTATAAGAAGAAAGAATACCAAGATTCGTGTATGTTCCTGCTTCATAAAGTTTGTTTTCATTTAGCTTGAAAAATTTAAGAGCTTTTTCATTTGCTTTTTTAGCTTGATCGAAGCGTTGGAGTTCCATATTACAAATACCAAGTGCCATATAGATTTCGCCTGCTTTATAATGAGTTCGTGTTTGTTCGTTTTGTTCAATTGCTTCTTCTAAGAAGTTAATTGCTGAATAATATTCGCTTAACCGACCATGAACAATACCTAAATTAGCAAGTAAAGAAACACGTAGAATTCCACTAATTTGTTCATGAATTATTATTTTATAAGCTCTATTCAGTGTAGAGAGAGCTGTTTCGTGATTGTTAATTCTACTATATAAGTATCCTAGAGAATCTAACGATCTAACAAGTTCATTTACATAGTTACCCTCTTTTAATAAGGAAATGCTTTTTGTAAAGTATGGAATAGCGTGATTGAAATCATGAATATGCTCGTAATATTTACCGTGTATCCAATTCAAAATTCCTTCGTCATACTTATTCACATCTGGGTGATTAAAATAGTTCTTTTGCTCAATAAAGTTCTTAACTTTATCCCATAGATTTGCTGTAGTGTGGTTTTCTGCTGCCTTAATATCTTTTTTTATTTGAGAGAGTGTTAATTCTTTGTTTTCCACAACATCGAAGAAATCCTCTACAGAACAGTTTAATTTATTGCTTAAAGCCTCTAATACTTCATAAGAAGGTTGAATTAATCCCTTTTCTATTTGACTTAAATAACTACGTGTAATAATACCATCGGCTAACTTCTCTTGAGTTAGTTTTTTTTGTTTTCTTAGCTCTTTGATACGTTGACCTAACATATTATAACTCCAATCATATTGTGTTTTACTACTTACTCACTATTATTAACAATTTTGAACAAAAAGTAAATGTAAAATAAATGTTAATAATGTATTGACAATGATTACCTGTTGAATTATGATTTAGTTAAAGTTAGTAACAAAAAACTAATTTTATAAAAATGTTAAAAAGGTTAATAACAGGGGGAAATAATTTATGAAAACAAAAGTTCAATTATTTGGGATGAAAGTAGTTCTTTTTGCAGCAACTGTAGTGTTTTTAATTGATCCAGTATGGCCGTAAGTTAACGTTACAAGAAACTTACGTACTGTGTTATTGGTTGATTATGTATAACAAATGATATTGAAATTGTTGAAGTATGAAATAGGGGGAAAGAAGTTGAATATCTTATTGGTTTCTAATTTTGAAGGAGGATTTCAGCCCAACACAATTGCAACAGCTGCTACACCACTGGTTAAAGCGGGCTTTAATGTAGAAATCCTAGATACATATGTAGAAGGTTTAGTTGAAGAGAAATTTAAAGACAAACAATTGGTTGCTATTTCTGTTCCATTATTTGATGCTGTTACAGCAGGAATTGAAGTGGCGAAAAAAGTAGCTGAGATAAATCCTGATGCTCATATAACTTTCTTTGGGCAGCATGCAACTATAAATGCAAATCGACTTGCGGGTCGTTACAGTGATTCTTGTATAAGTGGGGAATGGGAACATCCTCTAACTTTGTTAGCTAAACATTTATCAGGAGAAACGCAAGAGAGCCTACCTGGAGTTTTAAGTGCAGAACAAGCGATTAAAGGAGAATCAGTTCATCCATATATGGCACGCAATCATCTAGATATTCCTTCAAGACATTTACTTCCAGCATTACATAAATATCCACAAAAACAAATCAATCGTTTACTTGGATCTGATCAAGTGGTTGGATCTACTGAAATTGCAAGAGGGTGTCATCATAAATGTTTATACTGCTCAGTATTTGCCGCTTATGATGGAAAAGTTATTTTAGTTCCAGAAGAAATTGTTTTGCAAGATGTTCGAAACTTAGTAGAGGGCGGCATGACGCATTTAACTTTTATTGATGCCGATTTCTTTAATGCTAAATATCATGGCATTAAGATTTTAAGAAAGCTACACGAAGAATTTCCAGAATTAACTTACGATTTTACAACTCGTGTAGATCACATTCTTGAGAACAAGAAGACACTTGCTGAAATGAAAGAACTAGGAGTTAAATTTATTACTTCAGCTCTAGAATTCCCTTCAGAAGAGGTTTTAGATGCGGTAGCAAAAGATACTTCTGTCGCTGATATTGAACAAGGAATTGCATATTTAAGAGAAATAGATATTAAATTAAATCCTACTTTTATTATGTTCAATCCTTGGACAACTTTTGAGGATTTAACAACATTTAGATCATTTGTAGAAGACAATGAGTTAGGGAATATTATTGATCCAATTCAATATGAAACAAGACTTTATCTATATAAAGGGTCTCCGTTATTGCGTAAACAATCTATTCAAGACTTAGAGTTAACAGAATATGAGTTCCATTACGACTGGAAACATCCAGATTCAAAGATTGACGAGTTATATTTTGAAATGTTGACTCCACCGGAGGAAGGAATCTTTAAAAGATGTTGTTTAAAATGTTAGTGAGATGTGAACTTGTATGAGAGATAAATCAGTCGCGAGTTCTTATGTTACCACTGTCAAATTAGACTCTTTTCGTGAAATTGCGTATTCAAAGGAATTAAAAAGGAAATTATTAGCTGAATTTATCGGAACATTCACACTAGTTTTTGCGGGAACGGGCGCAATTATTGTTAATTCTATAACTCAAAGTTTAACGCACATAGGTGTAGCAATCACTTTCGGGTTAGTAGTTCTTGCATTAATCTATTCGTTTGGTCATATATCAGGTGCTCATTTTAACCCAGCTGTGACAATTGCGTTATTATCGGCTAAAGAAATTTCTAGAAGAGAAGCTATCTTATATATTTTAATTCAAATGATTGGTGCTTCATTCGCTAGTTTATTTTTACTTTCCATATTTGGGGACATTGCGAATTTGGGTGCAACATTGCCAAGTCAATCCTGGACACAAAGTTTCATTCTTGAATTTGTATTAACATTTATATTAATGATGGTTATTTTTGCTTCAGCTACACATGGAAAAGCAACAAAATCCTTTGCTGGGGTTGCCATAGGTTCAACTGTAGCACTTGAAGCAATGTTTGGTGGACCAATTAGCGGTGCATCAATGAATCCAGCAAGATCTTTTGGACCTGCTTTAATCTCTGGTACGTTTGAGTACTTATGGATATACCTAGTTGCAACAACGTTAGGAGCGTTATTAGCAGCAATAGTCTATAAATTTATACATGAACAATAGAAAATAGGGGGAACGATAAATGTCTACAGCAAGACTTGTTTTATTAGGAGGATTTTTAGGAGCGGGTAAGACTACGACTATGATTAAATCAGCGTTAAAGTTAGAAAAGGAAGGTTATAGAGTTGCAATTGTAACAAATGACCAAGGGAAAGAGTTAATCGATACTGAATTAGCTCGTGCAAATGGATTAGAGTCTAAAGAGGTGACAGGAGGCTGCTTTTGCTGTCAATTCGATGACTTATACAATAACTTAAATACTTTAATGAAAGAAAAACAACCAGATGTAATTATTGCAGAGGCTGTTGGAAGCTGTACGGATCTTGCTGCCACTGTTATTCAACCGTTAAAACAGTATTATGCAGATAAGTTTAAGACAGCACCATTAACTATTGTAGTAGAGCCAGCAAGGTTGCTACATGAGCTTAATCTTGATGAAAATACGAAACCGTTCTTCTCTCAATCAGTTAGTTATATTTTTGAAAAGCAATTAGCTGAAGCTGATATTATTGCCTTAAATAAAGTAGACCGCTATTCTGAAGAGGAGATTGCTAAACTGAAAGCATATTTACAACAGAGGTACCCGCAAACTATCATTCAAACTTTTTCTGCTGAAAGAGGAGATAACTTAGAAGCTTTAACTCATACATGGCTGACGACTGATTTAGGCGGAGATAAGGTTTTAGATATTGACTATGAACTGTATGCTGAGGGTGAAGCGCAGTTAGCTTGGATGAATATTTTAGGAGATATCAAAGCAGAGCAAGATATAAACCCTCGTGAATGGGCTGAAAAATTGTTGGATAATCTTAATAAGCACTTTATCCGTGAAAAAATGGCTATCGCTCATTTAAAAGTACATGTAGGATTTGAAGGTGGCTATGTAAAAGCTAGTATGGTTCAAACAGGTGATGCACCTACATTTACAGTTGAAAATGTAAAAGAAGGAAAAGAATTTAGAATCGTATTAAATATTCGTATTGAGGCAACTCCTGCTATCCTTAACTTAGTTGTAGCAGATTCTATCGGTGCTATTAATAAAGAGTTAGGTAGTAATTGGAGTGAAACATACAATGAATGTTTTAGTCCATTACCACCTAAGCCAGTACATCGTTTATATGAGACAGTTTAAGGGGGATATGACTATGAATAAAAATGATTTAATAGAGATTTTTCCTAGCGTTGTTACTAACCAAACTGACTGTTGTGACAGTGATAATAATTCAGAAGAGGGTTGCTGCGAAGAGAGCAATCAATTTTTTGAAGAAAGTTTAGAATTAAAGGAACAATTAAAAGAACACTTCGATAAACTGGTTAATGTTCATTTGTATAACTATGAATTGTCAATGGATCGCGTATTAGCTCAAAAGAAATTAAGTCAGTTAATCCAAGAGCGTGGCTTTGGGAATATTAGTGAAGATTCTGTATTGCGTTACGTTACACCGGCGGTAGTGGTGAATGGAACATTAGTGAGTTTTGCTACAAAGCCTCAAATGGAATCCGTTTTGAAAGTTTTGAATAAATAATTACTTTAAGGTCCTTAGCATATTGACTAAGGGCCTTAAAACGTAGTTATAATATTTCAAAGCAAAATAGTAGAAGGGATGAAAGTTATGGAGTATAGTATTGTTCAGCTAACAGAAAAGGATTGGCCTCAGGTTAGTGATATTTACTTGAAGGGTATTTTAACTAAAACAGCTACTTTTGAGACAGAATGTCCGGATTGGTATAAATGGAAAATGAACCGTGATCTTAAGACATGTATTGTAGCTAAAGTGGATCAAATTATTATTGGATGGGCTTCTGTTAGTAAAATATCATCAAGATGTGCATATGTGGGTGTAGGAGAAACGAGTGTATATGTTCATCCAAACTATATAGGGAATAATGTTGGATTCAGATTACTCAAAGAGCTTGTAGATTTATCAGAGGAAAATAGTTATTGGACACTGCAGGCAAATATTTTTGCAGAAAATATTTCAAGCATAAAAATTCATGAAAAGAATGGATTTAGAATTGTAGGGGTAAGAGAGAAAATAGGGCAGGTAAATGGAATTTGGAAAGATAACATTTTGATGGAGAGAAGAAGTGGTAAGATAGGTCGTTAAATAAATGAAATAAGGTGATTATATGATTATTAATAATGGAAGCCAGCTTAGTGTCGAATACTTTAAATCCTATTTTAGATTAGTTATGAATTCTCAGCAGTGTACTGTTATTGAGGCCAAGGAGATTATTTTTAATAGGATTTTTAGAGGAGATCATACTGCATATGGGAATTATACATTTCAAAACTTCGAGCATGCATATAAAGAAATAAGTAAGATTGATGAATTGATTACAAAATAAGAGAAACCTCATATTTTTCTTTATAGGTGTTGTTTAAATAAAACATTCGCATTAAATCCCTAGAAGCAATAATTTTTTCTAGAAATCAGTTATATTACTTGAAACATATAAGTAATTAGTTATATACTTATATCGAATTCAGTCATGATTTAATATTTATTTTGAATAACTGCATAAGGATTTATTTTTTTACCTAACATATAAGTGTATGCTTATATAATTATTTGAAAGGAGGGATTGCGATGCAACAAACAGTTGTAGAGTTAGCTCAAGTATCAGGTGTTTTGAAGCTACTTGGAGATAAAACAAGACTAACAACCATTGCAATTTTAAATGAGCGTAAATGTTGTGTATGTGAACTTCAAGTAGTATTTGATATGAGCCAACCATCTATAAGCCAACATCTTCGAAAATTAAAAGATATTGGATTATTAAAGGAAGAACGGCAGGGACAATGGATTTACTATTCTTTAAATGAGGAAAGTAGTTTTTATCCAATTATTAAAGATATTTTGCAGCATGTACCTGATCAGAAAGAAAACATTCAACAAATTGAAAAGTGTAATCCAACCCTTCGATGTAAATGTTAGTGTGACAATAGGAAAGGGAAGTGAGAAGAATGAGCAACACGGGGAAAAAGCGACTGTCATTTTTAGATAGGTATTTAACTCTTTGGATTTTCCTTGCAATGGCTGTTGGAATTGGAGTTGGATATCTATCCCCTGGTTTTGTTGAGGGAATGAATAGCTTACAGGTAGGAACTACTTCTATTCCACTTGCCATTGGATTAATTTTAATGATGTATCCTCCACTCGCGAAAGTTCGCTACGAAGAGATGGGGCGAGTTTTTAAAGATGTAAAAGTATTAGTATTATCGTTGGTACAAAACTGGATTATTGGTCCTGTTCTGATGTTTGCTTTAGCTGTTATATTCTTACCGGATAAACCAGAATATATGGTGGGCTTAATTATGATAGGTTTGGCTCGTTGTATAGCGATGGTAATCGTTTGGAATGACTTAGCAAAAGGTGATACAGAATATGCGGCAGGATTAGTAGCATTTAACTCTGTATTCCAAATGTTATTTTTCTCAGTATATGCTTATGTATTTGTAACAGTTATTCCAGAATGGTTAGGAATTGAAGGTGCTGTTGTAGATATAACTATGGCAGAGGTTGCAAAATCAGTGTTTATATATCTAGGAATTCCATTCATCGCAGGAATGCTAACACGCTTGATTTTTGTAAAAACGAAAGGGCGAGAATGGTATGAAAAAGTATTCATTCCAAAGATTAGTCCAATCACTTTAATCGCATTACTATTTACAATCATTGTGATGTTCTCTCTAAAAGGAGAAGTGATTGTTAGCGTACCATTTGATGTTGTACGCATTGCAATTCCATTACTCATTTATTTTGTAATCATGTTCTTTGTCTCTTTCTTTATGGGCAAAAAAATCGGTGCAAGTTACGGTGTATCAACAACATTAGCGTTTACAGCTGGAAGTAATAATTTTGAATTAGCAATTGCGGTAGCTGTAGGTGTATTTGGAATTCAGTCAGGTGCAGCATTTGCAGCAGTTATCGGACCTTTAGTCGAGGTTCCAGTTATGATAGCGCTTGTAAATGTAGCACTTTGGTTTCAGCGTAAATACTTTCAAACACAACCAAAATAATTATTCATAATAAAGGTGGAATTATCATGGAAAACAAAAAAACAATTTACTTCTTATGCACAGGAAACTCATGTCGTAGCCAAATGGCAGAAGCTTGGGGTAAAAAATACTTAGGTGACAAATGGAATGTACTTTCTGCTGGCATTGAGGCACACGGAGTAAATCCGAATGCAATTAAAGCAATGAAAGAAGTAGACATTGATATTACGGATCAAACATCGGATATCATCGATCGTGACATTTTAGATAAAGCAGATTTAGTTGTAACACTTTGTGGTCATGCAAATGACGTATGTCCAACAACACCACCTCATGTAAAACGAGTTCACTGGGGATTTGATGATCCAGCGGGTCAAGAATGGTCTGTATTCCAAAGAGTTCGTGATGAAATTGGCGCACGCATTAAAAAGTATGCTGAAACAGGAGAATAATTGAAAACAAAATAGGCCGAGAATTCTTTCTCGGCTTTTTTATAAAGAAGGGGAGAAATCAGAGATGAAAAAAATTGAAATTTTTGATCCTGCAATGTGTTGTTCTACTGGAGTTTGCGGTCCAAGTGTTGATCCAGAGTTAATTCGTATTTCAGTTGCTGTGAACAACTTGAAGAATAAAGGAATTGATGTGACTCGTTATAATTTAGCAAGTGAACCAGACGCATTTGCCAATAATGGTGTTATCAGTCAACTATTAACAGATAAAGGACCAGACGTGTTACCTGTAACTTTGGTGGATGGAAAAGTAGTAAAAGAAAAAAGTCACCTGACAAATGAAGAACTTACACAATTAACAGATATAACAGAAGAAGAGTTGAGTCAAAAGCCAGTCGTACGTTTAAAGCTAAACGTGAAAAAATAGAGAAAGAAGTGAAAGGCAATGACAAACTTATATAACCCAAACACAATAGCATTCACACCATTTTTGTTCTTTACTGGTAAAGGCGGGGTAGGAAAAACATCTACTGCATGTGCAACAGCTATTACGTTAGCTGATATGGGGAAGAAAGTTTTATTAATAAGTACTGACCCAGCTTCTAATTTACAAGATGTGTTCGAAATAGAACTTACGAATAAACCGAAAGAAATTCCAAGTGTTCCAAATCTACAAGTAGCAAACTTAGATCCTGAAACTGCTGCTCATGAATATAAAGAACGTGTTGTTGGTCCATATCGTGGAAAGCTTCCTGATGCTGTTATTGCAACGATGGAAGAGCAGTTATCTGGTGCTTGCACAGTAGAAATGGCTGCATTTGATGAATTCTCTACGTTACTTACAAATAAAGAATTAACATCAAAATTCGATCACATTATATTTGATACAGCACCAACAGGTCATACGTTACGTCTTCTTCAACTTCCTACGGCTTGGAGTGGTTTCCTGGAAGAAAGTACTCATGGGGCTTCTTGTTTAGGGCCATTAGCAGGACTTGGTGATAAAAAAGAGTTGTATAATCAAACGGTTCAGGCACTATCTAATCCAAACCAAACGATGTTAATGCTTGTTACACGACCGGATAGTTCTCCATTACAAGAAGCAGAACGAGCAGCTCATGAATTAAAAGAAATTGGTGTTAGTAATCAATTTCTACTTGTAAATGGGATTTTGAAAGACTATATGCAAAATGATAATGTCTCAAATGCACTGTTTAAGAGACAATCACGCGCGTTAGAAAACATGGCAGAAGAATTAAAAAATCTTCCTACTTATGAAATTCCATTAGTACCGTTTAATGTTACTGGAATAGAGAATATGAGAAAACTGGTTCAACCAATGGAAAATCTCTTGATTTCAGATGAGGAAGCAAATACCGTCTCTATCCCTTCACTTCAGACATTGATTACTAATCTTTCAGAATCAGGAAAACGAGTAATTTTTACAATGGGAAAAGGTGGTGTCGGAAAGACTACAGTAGCTTCAGCAATTGCAGTTGGTCTGGCTGAAAAAGGGCACCATGTACACCTAACTACAACTGACCCCGCAGCACATATTGATTATGTCATGCATGGAGAACAAGGGAATATTACGGTAAGCCGAATTGATCCAAAAGTAGAAGTTGAAAACTATCGTAAGGAAGTCATAGAGCAAGCAAAAGATACAGTTGATGAAGAAGGTTTAGCGTATCTCGAAGAGGACTTACGTTCTCCTTGTACGGAAGAAATTGCAGTCTTTCGTGCTTTGGCCGATATTGTTGAAAGAGCTAATGATGAAATTGTAGTAATTGATACAGCACCAACAGGTCATACATTATTGTTACTAGATGCAGCACAAACGTATCATAAGGAAATTGCACGTTCTACGGGTGAAGTACCACAGTCTGTGAAAAACTTATTACCACGTTTGCGTAATCCAGAAGAAACAAGCGTTGTAATTGTAACACTTGCAGAAGCAACACCAGTTCATGAAGCAAGCCGTCTACAAGAAGATTTAAAACGTGCGGATATTACTCCGAAATGGTGGGTTATCAATCAAAGTTTTTACGCAACACATACAAGTGACTTTGTGTTAAGAGGAAGAGCACAGTCCGAAATACAGTGGATTCAAGAAGTGCAAAAGGAATCACAAAATAACTGTGTTATTATCCCTTGGCAATCGGAAGATATTGTAGGATATGAGAAACTTAAAGAGTTAGTAAAATAAAACATTTTAATTAGTTACTGTGAAGGGGAGAAATAATAATGAATATTACAGATAAAGCAAAAGAATTTATTGAAAATGCCATGAAAGAAAACGGTGTTTCAACATTACGTTTTACATTTGAGGGTGCTGGATGCTGTGGCCCTAGTTACGGTATTAATTTAGGCGAAGCAGAAGAAAGTGATATCACAGAAACAGTAAATGGTGTTCAAGTCGCTATGGATCCAAAAGTAGCTGAAATTGTTAATACTTTAACTTTAGACTATGTAGAGGATCAACAAGGCGCAGGACTGGTTATCAGTGGCGGATCTAACTGCTGCTAACTAATAATTGAAGGAGATTAACAAACATGACTAACTATCACGAATTAGTAAAAGGAAAAGTATATATTGGTGGAGTAGACGCTATACAAGACGCAGTAAACAAGCACGGGATTACAGAGGTGTTTGATTTACGTGCTGGTGGAGAAGAACCAGAAGGGTTTCCGTCTGGGACTAAACGTCATGCTTATCCAATCGTAGAAGGTGTTGAAGGGCAAGATGAATCAGTAAGAAATGCAATTGCGGCGGTCAAGGAAGCTGTTGAACAAGATAAAAAAGTATTTTTCCATTGTTCTGGTGGACGTAATCGTACAGGTACAGTTGCTACAGGGTTGTTAGTAGAATTAGGGCATGCATCTAATGTGGAAGAAGCTGAACAAAAAGCAAAAGAAATCCGTTCAAGCATTAGTATCAAGCCAGAAATGAAACAAGTGTTAAACCGTTTATACGTATAATATATCTAATCCCTAAAAATTCATATTTTTGGGGATTTTTCTTTAATAAATTATATTCTTTCAAATTAATTTGGTTTAACATTATGTTTAATGGATATTATATAAATCTAAAAAATTTTAGTTTAGACTTTCTTGTCCCAACTAAGTTCCCCAAATGATAGTTTAGACTTTCTTGTCTAATTAGTTTAGAGTTTCATGTCTTTGTACAATAATTTAAGAAAGGGGAGGGAGGATGAACAAAATACCAACTGTTCGTTAAATTCCGATTTAACGAACAGTTGGTATTGTCTTATTTATATGTTATGATGTTATTGTCATTTATTATAAGTTGAGGAGAATTAATATGAAAATTCCTTTTATGAAAGAAAAAACAAAAAAAGTAGAAAAAAGATATTTGCAAGCAGAAACATTTGTACAACTATTCTGTGGTTTAATGATTCCTAGAATACGAGACGGAAAAGACATTGAGACAGCTTGGAATGAAATAAAAGATTACTTTGAGGAACCTCGTTTTAAACATGAAAAAGTATGTTTCAGTAAAGGTTTGAAGTATAATTTCGAAGATCTTATTGAAGCATACAATGAATTATATTATGAAGAAACACCCGTCTACTTCAATTTACTACAAGTATTTAAAGAATACCATGCCAGTGAAAAACAAATATTAGCTGATCAGTTAACCATTTATCAGGTAATGAATACAAGAGTGCCTTATAGTACAGAGTCCTACTTTCCCAACACTAAATAATAGTTTGTAAATGTTATAGTATGAATGACGTATGAATCATCCATAATGAAATTTTCAAGCGAATTAGTAAATAGAATATGATTTCAAAACGACAAGAACATTTGTTCGTTAAAATTGTATTTAACGTGAAGAATAGATAGCTGTTTTTTTATTCTTCGTATATAATCAAATTTCCCACTATGAAAGGATGTTTTTTACTGTGAGATCTAATTTTGTAGATATTGTAGGGTATCAGTTTGAAAAAGTTCATACAGGTGCTATAAAATGGTTGTTAGACTCAAGCAATGAATTGATTGATCACAACGAAAAATCAAATGTGCTTCGCAATTTATATAAAATGTGTGGCATCCTCCCCCCTTTCAAAAGTTCGGATATTGATTTTATAGAGTGTAAACCCGAATTTTCTATCGGAAGTGGAAAAAGAGTGGATCTTGTTATTGAAATAACACTAAATAATGGTGACCTAAAATATATAGTAATCGAAATGAAAGTTGACACTATAGCCAAAAAAGACCAACTTACTGCAACCTACGATGGTTTTCACAGCAGCGAAGATGCTATATTTATTCTTTTCCTGTTTGGATCTTCTCAAATTTGTCAGATTCCAAAACATAAGCACTTTAATACTTTTTGCTTAAATGATATCATGTCTGCCTTTAATAACATTGATAGTGAGCACTATATATACAGGGATTGGATGGACTCTTTGCAAGTCGAGTTAAAAAAAGGTAAAACCATTAAGAACTTACTTCCTACTTTAACTAATATTAAAGATAAAGATTCTTGGCGCAAGAACGGGTATCGTACGCATTTCACTGCTTTTTATTACCTTTACAAACATCTAAAATCCAATTCAAAAAACGAAATAGCCTGGAATATTTACAGTGGTAATAATAATCCAATTATGAATTGGGAACCAGGATGGTTAGATAAAACCATTTCTAATAAAAAAATAACATTCTATTGGGAATTTAATTATCAAGATCTTATTTTAAAAGTTAAATTACCAACGGAAGGGTATCTTTCAAGTCAAGAATTACATCAATTAAAATCAAATATTATTTCAATAGTATCTAAAAATCCCCAAATTAAGGGAAATATTGCTCGTAGGCAATCAATACCTAGAGTATATAACTCCCTATATAAATGGAAGTTTGACTTTTTAACGGAGAGTTTTGAAGAGATAATGATGAAAGCAGAATTAATTATTCAAAAAATTCATCCCGAATTAAAAAAATCTAATTGGGAATTTCCCAAAAGTAAATCAGTATAATACTCCAAAGTATTAGAGGTGTATAAAATGAGTAACAAAGAAAAAGAACGCTTTAAATCACTTGTCGAAAAGCACAAAAAAAATATGCCCTGGTATGTAGTAGAATATATAGAAATGAAAGCAATGCTCTCCCCTGCTACTTTATATGGATATATAACAGAATTTGAAAAGTTTTTTAAATGGATGATTGAGAAACGAATAGCGGTCATAAATGGAAATGTCGCAACTGAAATACATGAAATTCCAATTGAATTGTTAGAAAGCCTACCTTTAAATGAAGTGAATCGATTTCATATGTACCTTAAGAGTGAAGGTATTGAAATCAAAGCAATTAACAGGACCTTTTCGGCTTTAAAATCTCTTTTTAAATACCTTTCACAAAAAACTGAAGATGAATATGGGAATAGCTATCTTTCACGAAATGTAATGGATAAAATAGAATTACATAAAGAAAAAATAGATGCTGCAGCAAGAGCAGATGATGTAGCGAATATGATATTTAATAATAATGATGATGCTGCATTCCTGCGCTTTCTAGCAAACGATTATGAATTTATTCTGAAAGAAACTTCTACTCGTAAATACAATTACTTTTTACGTGACAAAGAACGTGATATTGCCTTAATTAGCCTTATTTTAGGTACAGGGCTACGTGTATCAGAATTAGCAAGTCTTAGCCTATCTAGCGTTAATTTCCGCCAAAAAACTATCAAAGTGATTCGTAAAGGGAATAAAAAATCATCCATACTTGCTACTCAATCCAGTCTAGATGATGTACAAGAGTATTTGAAAGTACGCCAAGAAAGGTATGGTTGTCCTCCAGAAGAAGAAATTATGTTTGTAACAAGGTACCAAGGAAAATACACCCAGCTTTCTGTCCGTGCCATACAAAATTTAGTAGATAAATATACAAGTGCATTTGATGAAAAACGCAGTCCTCATAAACTACGACATACCTATGCTACAAATCATTATAAAGAAAATAAGGATCTAGTATTATTACGCGATCAACTTGGCCATACCTCTGTTGAAGTTACTAGTATTTATACTAATATTAATAACGAGAAGAAACGCGAAGCCATTGATCGATTAGAAAAAAGACAATTTGAATAAAAACAGGATACTTCCTTAAAGAAGTATCCTGTTTTTATACTGTTGAATTTATTACTCAGTGATAAAAAAACTTACCAGCCTGAAACACCAGTTAATACAGCTTGATTGGCTGAATTACATTTATTATACACTTCCCAATAAGCATCTACGATCCAACCTTTTTTATACTCTCTATCAGCTGAGAACGCTGCATATAGTGCTGTGCCTAAATTCACTAATTCGAATTGAGATGCTGACTCAATATTCTTGACTCGTTCTTGTAAATTAGCTGAAAAGGCTTCAATATCCTTTTGTGATGTTAACTGTTGAATTTGTTGGTATAAGTAATTTGAAAGCCCCTTAGCGGGTATATTATTTGATAATGCACTTAAAATCTTTTCAAGTAAACTCTTTTTCATTCTTGTTCAACCCCATTTCAATTTATGTAAACTAAACGTATTAGGTTTTTATATAATACATTATATCATTATATTATGTATTATATATGTAATCACGAAAAATCACCGTTCAATTTTTCTATCCCCCCTTAACTAAATAAAGGTGAAATTTTCATATTCACTTGGAGCAGTTGCCCTTAATCCCAACCACTTTTTCTCTTTTCTTGTTCTATTGTTATGCGTTCTTTATATTCATAAGCCTTTATTTCATTACCTACATCAATTTGGTTAAAAACATCACTTTTCACGTCTATAATTCGCATCTTTTCATTCGTATATAATGTAATAAGATGTTTGTCTGGAGAACCTGTATCACCCATAAGAGGATTTCCAGGATCGCCTTCAATAAATTTTTTATCGATAACCTTCGCCTGTACTAACCTTCCTTTTTTTACTGTCTCTTCTTCAATTTCATATTCTGTCATAGCTGACTGTATTGCCGGAAAAATAAACCACACAATTATAATCGTAATAATAGTTATAAAAAAACACACTATAACATTTGCATTGGTTTTTTCATTAGATTTATGCATTATATTTATCCCTTCCCAGTTATGAAAATCACTTCTCTCTTACTTCTACAATTCTTTCTTTACTGAGTTGAATTCCTTCTTCTTCACTTATAGCTTATTAATATTCATCTCGGCACTCCCCCTTTCAGAGTATTAATTTTAGAATAATATATATATAAATTATATATTTTATATATACGAAAAACAACAATAAACTTAATGAAGTTTATTGTTGTTTTTTGAGCGATGAGTGAATTAACTTTTTTTTCAGAATTTTATTGATAAATAAATTAAAATTACATAATATATCCTGCTTTTCTGCTATGATGGTAATAAATAGGATACTCTATAGGATGGGGGAATATATAATGATTGCTTCGATAAAGGGTAATGAGCAAATCACAAAAATGTTAAATGA
This sequence comes from Bacillus paranthracis, assembly GCF_024296885.1. NCBI lineage: Bacteria > Bacillati > Bacillota > Bacilli > Caryophanales > Bacillaceae > Bacillus > Bacillus paranthracis. The sequence continues at coordinate 49,701 of NZ_CP101136.1, read as the reverse complement.
CTGGTATATAGAGATTCGTGCCAGACATATTGGAAAGGCGCATAAATTAAAAGTTGAAATTGATCAAAAAATACACAATATTGAAGAGGACCAAAACCTGCTTTTATACTATTCTCTTTTAGATTTTCGTCATCAATATATGGTTGATAGTTTAAGCATTGGAAAAGACAGTTTTGATAAGGTTGAATCATTAGAGGTGCCTGCAGATCAGTTTTTATCGTACTACTACCATTTCTTTAAAGCTATTCATTCAAATATTACAGGTAACTTTACAAGTGCGAAAGAACATTACAACAAAGCTGAAGAACTATTAAACCATATCCCGGATGAAGTTGAACATGGAGAATTTTATTTCAAACTATCCACTTTCCATTATCATATCTATAAGCCATTGGCGGCTATCAAAGAAGCAACTAAGGCAAAAGAGATTTTTAAAAAGCATGCAGGATATGAGGCTACTATTGCGTTATGTGATAATTTAATTGGTTTAGCTTGTACACACTTAAAACAATTTGAAGAAGCTGAAGAACACTTTATTACAGCTATTAATACATTTAAAAAATCAGGTGAAGAAAAATTTATTACGTTTGTTCGTCACAACTTAGGATTAATGTATGCTGGCCAAAATTTATCTGAACTAGCAATACGATACTTATCTGAAGTAATACAAGAACTCCCTAAAGACTATAAAGCAATCTTTATTAAGGCTAGAGAGCATATGGAAATGGGAGATTCAGAGGAAACTTCTAACCTTATAGATAAAGGATTAGAAGTTTGTAAAGAGCTTAAAAATGAAGAGTACGAACATCACTTTTGGATTTTAGAAAAGTTAAATCAAAAAGTAACCGCTGACGAATTAGAAAAGACAATTAAAACAGGAATCTCTTATTTTGAGAGAGAAAACCTACATGAGTACGTACAAGAATACGCTAAAAAATTAGCAGTTTTATTCCATCAAGAGAATAACCGTTCAAAAGCAAGTGATTATTTTTACCTTAGCCATCAAGCCGAAGAAAAAAACTTTGAGAAGGAGGCTTTAAAATGAGAAAAGTAATTTTTAGCTTAATCGGGATTACAGCTGCATTCACATTTATTTTGAATTCTAGCCATGCAACTGATACACAGAAAGCGCTTAGTGAGGAAAAAATTGTACAATATGCTCACGGCCATACTGGCGGATGATAAAAAACAAGGGTCTTCACTTCATTGTGAGGACTTTTATTTTTATATGGGGATCCCTATTATAAAATTACAAAATACAATCATTTCAGAATCTTAATATAGAAATTAAAAGTAACTGGTTCCTTTTGCATCCATAAAAGGGAGCTTAAAATTTTAAGAGAGGAATTAACTATTAATGCATACACAAGAAGATTTCTATAAAAAATTAATAGAGGAACAAAGACTAGTAACAATATTTTTAATAAACGGAGTAAGAGTACCTGGCATTATTATTGCTGTTGATAAATTTTCAGTGCTAGTCTCCAGTAACGGAAAGCAACAATTCCTTTATAAACAAGCTATTTCAACGGTTTCTTTATAAATATAAATCTGCTTAAAATTGAATTTTTTTAATTTAAAAAGTGGTAAAAACAAAAAAGGAATCCTTAATAAAAGGATTCACCCCAGGAAATATAGATAAATAAAAAGAATTAAGTTTATTATAAAATAAAAGCATACTAAACATATTGAGAAACAAAAAATATTGAAGGTTGAAAGCAAAGAATAATGTTTGCTATACTAAATGCGCACAAATATATGCAAAATCACAAATAAAATAAGGGCAGCTATGCTAGGCTGCCCTTATTTTATTTTTAATTTCATAATCCGCTATTTAATTTGAGGTATTTATAAACCTAGTACACTAACAATCTGACATGCTTTGGAATTTGCAATATGATAGTACATCTCTAACCCTCTTCTTTCCGAGCGGAGAATCTTGCCACGCATCTTAGATAAGTGCTGAGATACAGTTGATTGAGGGACATCTAATAGCTCTGTTAATTGTGTTACATTACAAATTTTGCGGTGTTCTAGCTCCTTCACAATTTGTAACCTAACTGGATGGGCCATAATCTTTAATAATTCTACATCCGCCTCTGGGATTTTGTACATTTCATTACTTGCTTGAATAGTTGTCATTTTAATTTCTCCTTTTATAATTTTGTTTTATTTTAATTATCTATTTTTAAGTATGTTGTGTTTACTTGAGTACATTGTTCATAACCACTATAATGTTTATTCTTTTGTCTCTCTATCAGATTCAATATATATAAGTATTATGATGACTAAAAATCCAATAAAAGATAGCATAGGTATCGAAATGAAACCGAATAAATTTAAGTAATCTTCTGTACATGAAACTCCTACTGAACAAATCTTCATCTCATTAATAGGAAATGCTTGTATTGTAATTTGATATACAGATAATATTAAACCGATACACGTAAATGGAAATGCATACATGCTGACGCGCGGATCTTTTCTATACATTCCTATCCCCAATATTAATACTAATGGATACATGGCCATTCTTTGGTACCAGCATAAATCACATGGCGGCAGCTTCATCCATTCACTAAAAAATAAACTAATTAGCATTGCACTAGTAGCTATCATCCAAGCAATTGCAATGTGGTACTTACGAATCCATTCCATTTTATGTTCTCCTCACACGATTTTAATTGTATTGAAGGTTTTATAATAAGGATGCAATATTATCTCAATTATCTATTTAGAATGTCACTAATTTATTTCCGTATTTGGAATAACCGGTTTCAATGGATAGTATCCAATCATTTAGATCTTCCCAGTCATACCCCTTATCTTTCAACTCTGGTGGAAAGCAATTCTCAAAATCATCACGCATTCCGTACATAGTTTCTAATGCTGTTTCTAGTGGACCGAATCTATATACAATATGTGTTTTCACTCGTTTGTTTTTCTTTTCTGCTACAGCCAAATATACATATCGTCTTTCCTTTGCTAAAACGAACTTCAAAAACCCTGGAATTTGACTCATCTAAAAAATGCCCCTTTCGGTTTTCCTTACCCCTTTCTTTTGTATACGAGTAAGGAAAACAAGCGTTTTTGCCGTATTAATTTAAGAGGTGTCTCATTTTTTTGCTTTGAAAATACAAGACCACACTCATCATCACAATATTTATTACACCGGCTGCAGCTCCAATTTTTGCAATAACATATACAAATTCATTACCGCTAAATGGAAATAGACTCAAAAAAATAAAAAAAGTAGAAATAAAAAAAGATAAGAGCATGTTTCTTTTGTTCCCATTCATTCAAGAAACCTCCTTTTGGAATAAGTATTGATATTAAGCTGCATCATTACGGTTATAATGCCGATTCTTTTCATCTACAAATCCTTTAATGCCCCACACACCAGCCTTTAATTCTTTTGCTTCTTTTTCTGCTTCTAGCATTTCAGGTAGAAATGTAGTATTAAGTCTAGAGATATAGGCTATAATCCCATAACCAGACTTGACCATTAATTCATTAATATGTATTCCGTTACAAAATACATAAGCCAATTTCCTACCGTATTTGTCTTCTTTTTGTCCCCGATCATAAACCAAAGTTACACTTTTCCCTTCTAGTTGTTTCTTTAAAAAGGAAGAGGCTTCTTTTCCCATCTTTTGTGGTGGGATTTTTTGAGATACAGACTCAGGAGTATCCAATAACAGTAACCGTACCGTCTGTTTCTGCCTCTTTACGTTCACGTCTATCGTATCTCCGTCCTTTATATGTAATACCTTCCCTTTAACAGTCTCTAAGTCTTTTATTTTTCCCTTATAAGCTTCTGGAACATCAACAATACCTTTCCCTTCCATGTGCTGTTGTATCCCGTTTTGTACTGCTTGGGCAGGTCTTGATTCATTATTTATTTGTGTCGAATTGCTACATGCTGCCATTTGAAGTACGAATGATGTTAAACAAATAGCCTTAATCCATATTTTCATATCGAAATTTCTTCCTCCTAATCAAAATTCGTAAATAGCTGCATCTCAAAAACAAATAAAAAAGGACACACCTATGGCATATATATGCGTAGGTGTGTCCTTTTGCAAGATAGTTTTAGAAGTATTTTGTTACTTTCATCATATCATATTTCTTATTAATTTTATATATGAAATTTAAGATTTTGCGATATTATTTCTTCTTCTCATATATAAACGTGACTCTCTTCTGTGTAGAGTCATATGTTAATTTCGCATCGAATGATTTTCCTGTTTTTTTCGATATGAATCCTTTTATTGTATCCGTCATATTCTTTTCTAATAATTTCTTGATTTGACTAGCTGTAATTCTTTTTTCAAGTATCATTCCTGAAACAATGAAATCACAGCCCTTCTTGTACTGTTCGCATAGATAGTTTGTTTTCCCTATTATGACTCTACTCTGGCATAATGGGCATTTACCTACTGTACGATCCTCTGCAGTTGGAAATTCAAAACAAATACTAAGGTCCGGGTTTAATCGAATCGCAGCTGTGAATTCTCCTTTTTCTCCACTAAAACCACTAATGAAGTCTGTTACATTGTTATTCACTAGTTTTTTAATCTGGCTATCGGATAATTTCTTTCCTTTAATTTTAGCCGGCAACATAAAATCGCATCCGTTTTGATATTCTGAGCACCCAAAAAACGTTTTACGGTTTAGGATTTGTCCTTTTTGACACTTTGGACACTGACCTAGCGATAATTCTTCAACTGAAGGCAAATTAAAGCTGACTTCACCGTTAACGAATGCTAAATAAGCAGAAAATTCTTTGCCATTAGATTTAAATCCTTTTATAATGTCCGTTTTATTTTCTTCAAACAGTTTTTTAATTTGTGCTGCAGGAATCGTTTTTTCTTTTATTCTTTTGGGTAATCCAATGTTACAGTTTGGATGATTGCTACACCCGAAAAATTTCCCTCTATCTAAAATTATTCCATTTCCACAAGGACATTGGCATACTTCTATTTGTTGCTTCCAGGTCTCTATTAGATTGTGCGAAACCGTGTCAGGTATTCTTATAATCTCTTGTGCTATTTTTTGTACAAATGTATTTGTTTGGGCAATGAAGTCTTCATAACTCATTTCATTCTTTTCAATACGGTGTATCATTCCTTCCATTTCAGCTGTGTATAGTGGATCTTTAATTTGTTGAACAGGAAATTGTTCAATAAAGGCACGTCCAATTGGAGTCGTAGTAATTTTCCCTTTTTCAATGGCTATATAGTTCTTCTCATGTAAAGCTGGAATAAAGGTTGCTTCGGTTGCAACGGTTCCAATTCTTTTCCCCTTCATTAATTCCTTTAAATGTTCATCGTCTATTTTACGTCCTGCTGTTTCCATAAAGGTCAGAATGGAGCTTTCTGTGTGTAGAGCAGGTTTCTTTGTTTTGGATTCTAGTAATTCAAAATCGCAGATTTGAAGTTCCTGTCCTTTCTGCATAATAGGAATTTTAAATACTTCCACACTTTCTTCCTCTACTTCCTCTTGAAACACTTCTAGAAATCCTTTTTCTCGAAGTACACTTTCTTTTGTTTGATAGATATTTCCCATCGCGTCAATAAGTAATACTTCTCTTACCAGGTATACTGCAGGACGCATGAAATTACCCACAAAACGTTTTACTACGAGGCTATATAGTTGTTTTTCAATCTCTGGACGACCTTCCTCTTGATATTGTTTAGTCGTAGGTATAATAGCAAAATGACTTGATACAAGCTCATCGTTGAATGTTTTATGTTTCACATCAATTGCTTCAATATCTACGGATTGTACCAGTAAAGAATACTGACTCTTAGCTAGTGCCTGCATAACACCTTTTACACGCTCTACTTGCTCTGTAGGCAAATGCCTAGAAGATGAACGAGGATATGTAATAAACCCTTCTTCATACAAGTTCTGAATATGTTTTTTTGCAGTTTCAGCATTAATTTGCAATTGCGCATGGGCATCTTTATACAGATCTGTTAAGTTATATAGCAATTTAGGATTTTTCTTCCTGGTTCCCTCTTTAAATTCTTCTACTACAAGATATTGCCCTTTCAAATTTTCTCCCAAACTTCTTAATGGCGATGGGTTTAACACTTGATCTTCTGTTTTCATAACCGGTGTAAGTCCTAAATCTGTTATTAGCTGCAGATGATAATAAGATTGCTCTCTATAGTTTTCAATTGCTAATTCGCGTTGGCGTATCTCATTTAATAAACACATTTGTACACGGCCAGATGACAATAAGAATTTATTTTGCGCTAATTTTGTGGTACATCCCCTGGTTATATTCATCCCTAATAGATAATCCAGATACTGCCTTGCTTTAGCAGAATACGCCAGTCCATCGTATTTAGATGCGCTTTCTAATCGATTGAGAGCTGCTTCAAGTTCTGCAGCTTCAAAAGAGGATTTAAATACGCGAGATTGCTTTTTATTCACACCTGCATATTCGTACACTTCCCTATAGATTAACTCTCCCTCTCGGTCCGCGTCACATACGTTCACCGCATGGTCAACATCAGGACGTTGCAGTAGTTTAACAAGGATTTGTAATTGTTCAGCATTTTCTTGTATCACTTTATAAGCTGGCTGATAAATTAAAGGTAAATGTTCTAACTTAAACATTTTATACTCTGGATCCATCTCTTCCGGATTTTTTAGTTCCAGCAAATGTCCACGGCACCAACTGACAATATAATGATCATTTTCATAATAACCATAATAAGGCTTGCTACCAATGTACTTTTGTGAGTGACGGAATCGTGGCGATTTCATAATTTCATTGGCCACTTTTGATTTTTCTGCAATAAATAACGTTTTCCCCATAACTTTTCCTCCTTAAACAAAAAAAGGACACACCTACGCTATGGTTATGCGTAGGTGTGTCCTTTTGCAATATGATTTTTTAGTATTGGATTATTTACATAATAACATTTACTATATTTATATACAAATAGAATTGAGACTGAATAGGATTTCTCAACATCTATGGTCAAATGTAAATGCTATATAAAAGCTTTTTCGATTTTATCGAGAAATTATGCTTATATATATGTAGCATTAAACTAAATCAGCAAAATCCAAAATTTCCAAATCATTATCTAAGTTATAATATTTTACCCCTTTAAATGTATCTCCATAAGGGATTTCATCAACAAACTGATAAGAATATTTTTTCGATACATCACCTTTAATCTGATAATTCGTCGAGTGGTATTTTCTCCCGAATTTTCCGAATGAAAGAAAAATAACTTCTTTAGCACCAGCGGCGAAAAGCAAATGTTTTGCTGATTCAGCCGAGTATCCGTTAGTAATATAATCATCAATAATACATATCACCTTACCCTTAATTTTATCAACTAAAGCTGGATTTACGATTAAAGTATCGAAATCTTTATCGCTTTTATTAATCAAGCGCAAAGTACTACTGCTATTATGTTTTGATCTCATAGGCATTTGTCTAATCAATATTTCTGGTCCTCTTCTTGGTTTACCGTCAATAAGAACCCTAAGCGCTTCCTTTAAGAAAGAAACAGATGTAACTGTATTATCAGGTTTAGAAGAAGGGAAAGTCCCCCAATAGTCAATCTTATCAAAATAAGGGTTTGTTGTCACTTCGTTTATTAAATGGAATAATAGAAGAAGTAAAATTCTTTGATCTCTTATGGATTTATCACCTTTTAAATTTGTTTCAAAAATTTGTTTAACTCTAGCTTCTTTTTCAGGTCGATGATGGGTATTTGCATTATTTAAACTTATAACACTGAAGTTATCCTCAAAACACATATGAAAGTAATTTGCTTTATGAATTTCAAAAGCTTTTAAGCAATCAACAACATCTTGAAATTCAATGATTGGCAAACCATATTGTTTTACTTTATCAGAAATGACAACTCTACCACTATTCAGTCTCTCAGGGTTAAATAATGGTATTTTGCAGTTAAAAGCAAAAATAGCATCTTCTTGGACAATACCTATCATACCAAAAAGTGCACCTTTCTTTTTTAAAACCTTGATTTTATCTTTCGTTTCTGAGCTTCGATCAAGTAGTTTTATTTTATCTTTATACTCTTTAGGTATTTTATTTTGTAATATGTTAATTGTTGATTTTCTAGCAACAATTCTTAAATATATATCTTTCTCATAAAACAAGTCGGCAAATTTCAAATTTTCCTCAATCAATTCATTATCTTCAGTAAAAAATACTAATTTCGATATAAAAATCATTTTGTTTTTTTTAGTCATTTAGCATTTCGCCTCCAAAACCCCTGATTTTATTATTAATTAATTCATCTTCTTGATCAACAAATAGAATCTTTTTACTAGCCTCACTTGCGTTTCTAATTGTATTCATAGTCCCACTTTTTAAATTCGTTTCTGTAACTACTACTATATCGCTTATATTTGCTAAATATTGATTTCTATCTAAAAAACTAGATTTATAAGTATTTTCTTTTGGACCAATGGATGTTACCAACAAACCTCCATCTAATATTTTTTTTGCTAATTCTTGGTTTTCCTTAGGGTAAATTTTGTTGAAATTTGTAGGTAATACGGCAATTGTTTTGCCTTTATGGACAATTGCTGTCTCGTGAGAAATTGTATCAATACCTTTTGCTAATCCACTAACAATAACATAATTATCCTCAACAAATTTTCTGGTTAACTTCTTAGTAATTGCAATAGCTTTTGGGGAAGGATGCCGAGTACCTACGATTGCCACTCTTTTCTGGTTAACTTCTAAAAGTGAAATATCTCCTTTTGAATACATAAAAAGTGGCATTATTTTTTCTGGTATTAGCTCTGTCATCTCATTCACATCATACTTAAAATACATTTTACTTTTACTGTCCCTTAAGAAATCATCTTCTTTAAATAAGTCGATTTTAAAATCCCTGTATTTATAGTAATTTTCTGCCAACTTTCTGTCTTTATCAGTAAATTTTTTTTCCAATTCAGCATATATTTTGTATCCCCTATTAAAAATAATGTTTATAGGATCTATTCCTAAAAGAAAAATATCTTGTAAAAGGGTATTATTAAAGCCGAACTGCTTTAAGAAAAACAATTCACTTCTTATATTTTCTACCATTGTGTAACTCCTTCTTTATAATCAACTATATATATTTAAAACAGGTAACGTAAGATATTTATATAAATAAATCATTATATAAATGAAACTCTTTCCCCTTGCACTTCATTCGGAGTACCGATAACTTCAGCTTAAATATCTCAACTCTTGAAAAACTATCTCATAAATTATACTTTTTAAGTTTATTTTAACACATACTTATAGCAAGGATTCACACGATAATCTCAATACCCTATTAATTATAAGATATACAAAAACGCTAAAACAGCTTGCCATGTAATTGTCATTACAAAGTAAAACTTTAATCAGTGCAGACTGTATCTTTATTCTAATTGATTTTGCTATTAATTATCCGACTATTCTTTAGTCAAGTAACGAATTTCATTAAAATTTAAATATATAAATAATTATATATTTAAATTTTAATACTATTCACAAAAAGGTCCTAGTCCCCTAGAACCTTTTTTATTAGGAAATTCACTTATTTTTCTTCATCATAAAATATTTAGGGTCGCCTTTTAGTTTGTAATACTTCATGTTAAGACGAATAGCTACTATGGAGATTACTAAAAAACCTATTACATATAACATGTCTCTCTTTCCCCATTTCTTATTGTTTAGCGAACTTATTATGTAAATACTTCACATGTTTCTTTTCAACATCCTTATCCATAATGTTCGCTCGTAATATTGTTTGGTAGATGTGCTGGACCTCATCATTTGTTAGTTGCGCTTCAGTATATGATTCAATACATTTTTGTAGATCGTTATAATACAGGACATGTTTATCTTTAGATTGAACATTTACTCTTTTTAGACTGCATTTTGGATGGAACGCTGCAATAGAGATGGACGGCAGCTGTTGTTCCATTACCCATTCAATAGCTTTTATATGTTTATAATTTTGTCGAAATGGATTTTGAAAAGAAGATTTCTTTCTAAAAATACCCTGTGTCCACCTTGCAGCTTTCTCATTTCCATAGATCCATCCTTCGTAGTTTTTCGTCTCTATAACAAATACACCGGTTTCCGCGATAACAATATGGTCAATTTGCGTTGTATCACCATACTCAGTATGAATCGTAACATCATGTAACACGCAATACTTTTCTGAATCCAATTTGCTCAATGTACGCTTCACTAATTTTTCTCCGACTTTCCCTTTCCATTTTGGCACATGTTTTTTCACAACAAAATTTAATGGAATTAGAATTGCAATGAGAATTAACTCGAATATCAATACTTTCATTATAAAATCCTCCTTTTCATACTCTTACGTTTCTGCGCATTAGACGATAGATATATGTTTCTAATCCTAAAATAAAATATGAGATACATAAGCCTTTTATCACCATCTCTACAAATCCTAAGGCTAATGAAAGAAGGAGCCCGCCCCTAAACGGAAACGGTCTTGTCACTCTTCGATTTACTGGCTTTTCAATAACTCCAAAATTTGCCCAGGTAGGCAAACGCTTTTCCACATTCTTTACAGTGCCCGTTAATCCGTATTTAAGCGATAAAATGAAACATCCAATTAATAAATAAACGATAGATGAAAAATAGATAGATAGACTTATAACAATGATTGTAAGCAACCAACCTATTAAAATAGAATTCCGCAAAGCAATATATTCCCGATTTCTTTTCAAAACAAACATTCCTTTCAAAATAAATTAGGGTGTTTTTAAATGGAAAATATTTACATTTAAAAATAAGCATGATATGATACGTCTATATTAAATTTTGAAATAGCCTATAAAGGATTGTGATAGATATGTTAAAACTTGTAGTAGATAATACCGTAACAGAACCGGAACCAAAAACAGATTCAGCTTTTTCAAACTTTTTCACCTGCAAAGACTGCGTATATTATCTTTCAAAATCAGATTCTTGTAGTCTACAATTAGCAGCTGATTCAAATAATCCCCATATCCCTTATGAATGTGGGAACTTTGAAGAAACCTATGAAATTGGAACGGAAGATCCATTGAATTCACATATACATCAACGACTTCGTGAAGAAAAAGCGCAAATCTTAACTGAAAATTATCCAGCACAACCTTCTATTGATCCGATTCATAAAGATGCAATGTGGTATGGAACAATAGATTTTGGTTGTTGGATTGTAAATGACTCAAAAAAACGCTTTACTCTTGCAGAACAAGTTCCTTTTAATAATAACTGCCCAGAAAAATATGCTTCTCCTTTCCCTTTACATGATCACGGAGCAAAAGAAGGCATCAGACACTATATGTGCTGGTATGTGAACGAAAAGGGCATAGGCGAATACCATCTACTTATTGGCGGTGTCATCATGAAAATTGCAGAAGGAGTTAGGAAACTTGGATTCAATGACTAATCACATCTATAAGAAAAGAATGTTAGAACATACAATAGTATTTACCCTGGTACACCTCGTACCAATTCTTATTTCAACCAGCATCATATATTTAGCCATAGAACTTTCTAATTCGGAGTGGCATATTTTGCTTAGTTATGAAGGGATATTTACAATTCTGTTCCTTATAACGAGGTTCCTAGTCTTTCAAACAAAGACAAGTATTCTTTCTATGAAACAATACGAGAAATGGTTTTCCGAGTTAAATATTATTTTAGTTTCCATTTTCCTTGTCAGTTTTGCAGGCATACCAGCTCTACTACAAGTTGTGTTCATTCTACAAATGGCACTCACTTTCTATCTGTTAGAGCGTAGTTGTCTGTATATCGAAAGATTGACAATACATAATCTCTATACAATACAAGAAATCATTTGCGACAAAAAACAACTAAAAATTGATCGAATTATTCCCTATAATGAGGAACACGGAACTCTTACCATTCAAACTAAAGATGAACAATATTTTTTATATAGAGCAGTGTATCTAAGTGGCATATTATCTCCTATAACTAAGGAAACATTTGCGGAATATGAAAGAAGTAACCTAATGGGTAGATAAAAGGTACTGAATTTAGATTCAGTACCTTTTCTATCTTTATATATGGTTCTTTACATATTAGCAAATAGCCATGGAGCGAGTACGGCTAACATACACAGCAAACAAGATCCTGTTATGACACGGTTAGACCAACGATAATACTCAGGCTGTTTCGTACTTTCATGAATCTTTCTTAAACGAATACCTGCAATTAACATAAATGGTGTGAAAATAAGTGCTGTTGCTTTAAACAGGTCTAAAAAATCCGTAAAGATGTTCATAAACGAAAATACATCGGAACTAAATAAGAAGTACACACTTAGTCTCATGGACATCATGCTAATAAATGAGAAAATCATACTCCCAGTCGCCCACTTCATCCATTGACCATTCTTTGTAATTAATGCCATAACCATGACAATAACGCCTAATACGAATGAAATAGAAAAGATATTTACTCCTACTTTAAAAGCCGGTGCATACATACCTTCAATCTTTTGTATGATTGATGAGCCAAATGAATCATCTTTCTCTGTTGCTTTTGCTCGATTGTTTAATCCCTTTTGAAAGGACGACGAAAGTTCGCTCCCTTTTCCTTCATTAAAACTTGGTTTTACAGAAGCTTGAGCCGCTTGTAAGGGTATAAGTAGTAAAATCATTAAAATAAGCGTACATAGGACTCCAATCATCCCTTTTTCTTGTTTCATCACACATCACCCGCTAATTTCGGTTTAACGCTTTTTAATTTGATTTGATTTCCTTCCGCAACATAATAAAGATCTGCTGCATAATAGATATTTGCTTTCGTATATGCTCCCATAATAGCATTCGCAATTTCTTCCTTCTCTACTGCAATGTATGTTTCATTTTCATTGTAAAATTCAATTTCAATTCGATTAATATTATTATTTAGTACTGTGATATGTAACTCTTTTAGGCTATCTAGACGATTTCCTAATCCACATACTAATTTAAATACTTTATTTGCAATTGTTGGTGGTTTAACATAAGTCGTATTAAAATGAAGAGTTTCATCATCTATCACACCATCTTCTTCAACTTCACACGTCATAATAAAAGAATGATTTTGCTTTTCGATTTCTTGTTGACTCAACTTACGATCAATGACATACTTCACGCTTGTTGACAAGTTTTCTATATATTCATCCAGTTCGGTATTTGAAATTTTAACCTCTGAGAATTCCGGAAAAATCATGTAAGCATGTACATTTGAGCTACTTTTACTTACACGTAATACCTGAACTTGTTTCTTTTCATAGCGCACCGTTTGTTCTAATTTTTCTACTACATTGTTACTTAGGGAATTAATAATCATTTACATTCACCTTTCAAAATTGTTATTTTTTAAATCATAAATATTTTTACTTCATATAATCCTCATGTTTGGATTTAATCTATTTTAAGCATTGTTATATTGCGGAGAGTTCTCAGTTCTCCTGTTTTAAGATTATAATCACTTAATCTTAAACATTTTAATATTACAATGACGTACAATGTCTCATTATAGTCGAATATTCTTATATGGTGAATCATTCTGTCCCACTCATTTGTACAAAAATAAAAAAATGTTTTATCCTTGTACAAATGAGTGGAAAAATGCTGCATTCATACTATCTATCTATAAAAATACAACTAGGAAATTAATTTATATATTCCCTAGTTGTCTATCGCTCCATTCAACTAATGTATAAGAATACGGTGAATCAATTTGTAATTCTAAATACAACGGTCGATTTTCTGGTAAGATTTCTCCCTCTGTATGAATCCAATAACGCTTGTTATTAGACATATTAAGTACACGTGTCAGTCCTTGTTCTCGCCCTATTACTTTTGCGATCCATTTTACAAAATCCATATCATCTACCCCTGAAATTCCTTGTTGAAAAGTGACGATATGCTCTGTTTCTTGTGGGATCGGCAACTGTTCTAGTTCCAGAAATGTCTCCTCATATTCTAGTAATTCCTCTGGTATATCCTCATCGCTAGGAAAAGGGATATTATATACTGCTTCAGAAGCAGGAGTATGGTGAAAATCTTCAACATACTCCACTTCCTTTGCAACGTCCTTGTTCTGTTCTAACGTTTTTTCTTCTTCACCTACATTCATTTGAATCGATGCAGCAACTAAATCATATATATTTGCTACATCCTTTTCTAAGGTAATTTCTCTCGTTGGAACAGTAACACGTTCTTGTTCCCTGCCAATAGGCCTATTTTCTCTTGGACACCAATAAACAGGTCGTTCCACCGGTTCTGGTCCTTTTTCTTTACTTTTCTCTTCTATCAACATATTTCTTTTTGTTTTGTAAACTACAAAACATATATAGCAAATTAATGCGATAAGAAGCATCTTAAACATGATTTTCCCCTCTCATTTAACCAAATAAATCAAACTCAAATTGTCCTTCAATTACTTTATTTTTTTGTTTCCCTTTCCCTTTCTTTTGAGAAGTATCTACTTCCACAATCAATTCATCCCACAGTGTAATGTCTTGTTTTTGTACAAGCATACGCTTATCTGTATTCAGTGTTGTTAAAGTTCGAATCACATCTTCTATTTCTCCATCTATTTCAAGTACATTCTGCTTCATTCGAACACCAGGTACTTGCTCTTTTTTAATACATTCAACAGCTTTTTGTACAAATTTAGCCTCTTTCATAAATGCTACGTTCATTGTTTTTGGCAATTTTTCCACCCAATTCATAAATTGAATTTCAATTGGTTCAAATACAGTCTTTATTACATTGCCAAAGTTTTCAAGGACGCGTTTAGATTCATCAGATGCTGCTTTTGTCCATTCCTCTGTTGAACCTTTTAATTGATTCCCTCTCTTAATGTTTTGAATTAATAGAGTCTGTAGATCACCAGTATCACCAAGCATTGCATTCAGTCCGTCGCTTGTTGCATCACCGTTCATTGCTTCAGCAGCTTTGTTCTTTTGGGCAATTAATTGCGCCAGTTGTTCTTGGAACGTTTCTCGGTAACCAAGATAGAAAGTTCTGCACTGCTTTGTTTGACCAATACGCCAATGTCTTCTTGCAGCCTGATTTAACGTAAATAAGCTAAATGATAATTGATAATATCGATAGGTAAGGCTTTGAGGTAATCTCCACCTTTTCCCCCGATCCACACCGTACTTGCGCCTTTCAACACATACGGCGCTCCCTCGTATCTAATAAAATATCTGTTTCCCTCACAACAATTTAATTTGGATAGTTTGCTTTTCCTAACATCTTAGGTGATTAGGTTTTAAATTTTGTCATTTCCTGCTTTTTTCCTCAATTTATTAAGCTTGTCCAGTTGCTCGTCATTTAATTTCAGAGCCTTTAGATATTTCTTAATAACTTCAAGGTTGGTTGCATGAATTAGTGCGTGGACTTCGTAACTTACAATTACAAGGTTTTTATACGAGTCATCCTTCGTTTTATGGTAAGGGTTGACGTGATGACATTGCATGGTTTCAAGGTCTAATTCGATTCCAGTAATAGCGCATTTTCCACCCTGAGCTATGAATTTGGATATTCTATTATCTGCAAATTCAATGGATACCCTATTGTTTACTACAGGATTTTCTCGCAGCCACTTCAATTTCCATTCAGGAATGATTGACTGATTTTTGTGAATTCCTAATCTACCTTCTTTTGTATACTTGTTGATCGAAACTTTGGCATTCATTGGACTTTTGTGTTGAACATAAGAAATGGGCAAGATGGGATATTTGCGGTAGTATCTCACACCGGATGATTCCATATATGCGAGAATGCCTTTATGCTTCCCTTCATATTTCCCTATCTTACTAAGTCCATTTAACCTGTTATATAAGGTTATTAGGATGTGACCCCCTAGTGTGCCGAAATCTCTTGATACATGAGAAGCTAAACGGTAGTAGTTGTGAATACCGTTTACCATGCTGTTGTATTTGTTCATTTCTGCTAGGGCTTTGTATCCTCTATTTGCCTTTTGAATTTTCTTAATTTGGTCGCGTAATTGGTTATGAATTCGTTTTATGGCTTTTGGTGAGACATTGGAGCGTATGACGAATTTTGTTTCGCCTGATGCTCTTTTTCCCTTTTGCGCCATTCGGAATGTGAAACCTAAGAATTCACTGGGTTCTCTTTTGAGGTTAGTTATTCTTGATTTCTCACTGGAAATGGTTAGTTTCAACCTTTCTTCCAACCATAATTTAGCTGCATGATATGTTTTGACCGCTTCCTTTCTGGTTTGACAGAAAATCTTAAAGTCGTCTGCATATCTTACAAGGTAAATTTCTTTAAGGTTGGTCGATTTCCTTAGCTTCACATTTTCATTTTTACGATTTCTTCTACCATCTTTGCGATATTGCGGTGTAATTTCTTTTAGATTTCTTTCCTCCCATTGGTTGGCAATCCACCAATCAAATTCATTTAGATTGATGTTTGCTAGTAGGGGTGAAAGAACCCCACCTTGCGGAGTACCTTTTGTTGGGTAAGTGATCTTACCATCGGGCATGACGATTGGTGCTTTTAACATCCGTCTGATTATGACCAATAGTTGTTTATCTTGTATTCCTAGTGACCATATTTGACGCATTAGCTTTGTATGGCTCACGTTATCGAAAAATCCTTCTATATCAATATCAACGACATATTGCATGTTGCTACTATTGACTCGATGTGAAACATCGGCAAAGGCTTGTTCGGTTGAACGGAATGGTCGGAAACCGTAGCTGTGTCTATTGAATTTAGCTTCACAAATTGGCTCCATTACCTGCAAGATACACTGTTGAGCGATTCTATCCCATATTGACGGTATGCCAAGAGGTCTTGTTTTACCGTTACTTTTAGGAATATCTACTCTTCTTACCTTTCTTGGTTTGTAGAAATTAAACCGTTTTTTAACCATTATAAGAAACTCATTAGTCTCGATTTTCTCTATATCCTTGATAGTGATTCCATCAGTTCCAGGTGTCGGGCTACCAGTGTTTCTTTTGATATTCCGATAGGCGAGTATGATGTTATTGTCAGATGTTATGAGTTTCATTAAATTCTTGAAGCTCTTACCATCCTTGCTATCTTGGTATAGTGCATCAAATTCGCTTTGCATATCGTAATACTCTGCGTGGCGAAGATTAGCATTTTTTCTTGCTTTGTTCTCCAAATTGAATCTCATGGTTTATCACACTCCTTTCTGGATCTGTGACCTTTTAAGTCTTACGAGAATCCATGAAGTGTGAGGTTTCAATTCTATTAGGTACGACTTGTGGCTGTTCCTCCATCCTCATTACAAGGACTTCAACGGTCGTGCCACTACTTTCACTATGATTAAACAAGGTTATGAATTCCCTTGTACTGCTTCAACGGGTGTGTTCCCTCCACATCCATAGCTTCCAACGTTCCTTTATTCCTATCAGACCTAGACTTAGGCGCTTGCTTTAACCCCGTATCCTTGATGTAGCCTATAACTACATATGGTTTTTCCTAATCTTCAATCGTACTAAACCACAGATACCACGCTTTTGTTGCGTGCCATACAGTTTCTATATGGTCACTTCAGGAGCCGTACATTCGCAAGTTCGTCAGTGTTTCCACACATTCTCGCCATATCTAGTTTTTTATGACCCCCGGCATATCATCTACGGACACTGCCTCCAGCGCCTTTTCGCATTTCATTTATAAAAATGAATTTACGGCAAACTTCTGCCGACCTTAACGAGCCTCGTACAAAGAAATAAACACATCTTTCAATGCACGTCGTAGCTTTAGGGGAAGCGTTTCGGGGCGTTACTCCGTCATTCCACTTCTCGGAATAAAAGTTCTCCTATCTTTCTGTGTTGCTATTCACATAGAAACTTCTGATTGATAGTGCATCATCTTTTCAATGATGAACGTTTCGCACGAAAATCAATGTTGGCGTTGCCAGCAGTCGGGTAGGTCAAAGATGTTACCATCTCTTTCCCCCCTAAGAACCGGACTTGTACCTTTCAGCACATCCGGCTCAAGCCCTCTTTCATCCGAAGACAATTAGTATGCAAACTTCTTAAATGCATCCATCATATATTTGACCGCTTGTTTACTGTTTACATCCACATTATTTCTTTTAAGGTAAGACTGAACTTTTGGTAATTGCTTACCGTTACCATATCTCTCTAATAATGCATGATGTGTTTTATGACAAGACTTATGAAGTAACTCAAGGTTCTCATAAGTGTCACGACCACCTATAATTTTCGGTATTATATGATTTGCTTCTAATGGTTCGTCTCCAACAAGCGATTCATGGCAGACCCTACATTTGTATTTAGACTTTTTAGCAAGTTTTTGTTTCGCTAAAGTGTTCTCCTTATCGAACTCTTTTTTATCTCGTCGCTCGAAATACTCTTTTAGTGAAGCGTCAAATGGACTGTTATATTGTTTGATTTTAATATGTCTTTCGATTTTTACCCAACTCATTTTCATGAGTTGTTTTGTATTATCATGTGGACACGTAAGAATCCATTTGTCCTTGCTCACACCAGTATGGTCGGGTTTGAAATATATCTTTCTAATCCATTTAATTGATTTACGATGATGTCTATGTTTCAAGTAAATTAGCGTTCTTTTCAGAATATAACTATCTATATCTCTGAAGATCTTCTTGGCAACCGTAGGAGACCAATAGTTCGTTATTCCTCTAACGACACGATTTAATCTATCAATTAGGACCGACGTTTCTCTACCTTTACCCCATTCGAATATTTCTTTAATCTTTTGTTTAGCTCGTTTGACACTATCTTTGGAAGGCTTAATGAACAAGCGCATTCCGTCTTTTGTTGGATATTGTCTGAAATTAAATCCTAAGAAGTCAAACCCTTTACTAATGTGTACTACTCTTGTTTTGTCTTTCGCAAGATTTAATCCACGTTTGTTCAGGTATGGTTCTAACTTATCGTACATGCCATATGCTTCTTCTTCTGTAGGACAGACAATTACAAAGTCATCAGCGTATCTAACAACACCGACTGAATTTGAGTACAATGTATCTCCTTGTCGTGTTGTATGGATGTATCTAACACCGATTTCTTTCTCCATTCCATGTAGTGCCACGTTTGCTAACAATGGTGAGATAATTCCACCTTGTGGCGTTCCTTTTGTTGTCTCATTGAATACATCATTGTCTACATATCCACTTTCGAGCCAGTCTCGAATTATTGATTTATTAGGGAAGTTATTAATACAACCCATAATGTAATCATGATTCAAATTGTCAAAGCAACCTTCAAAATCCCCCTCAAAAATCCATCCCTTAGCACTACCTTTGCTTAATTTAGTGAATAAATCACTCATTGCATCATGCGTACTGCGTTTAGGTCTGAATCCATAAGAGGTCATTTCAAATTTTGCTTCCCATTGTGGCTCTAATGCGTTTTTGAATACATTTTGATATACTCTGTCAACTATAACTGGAATACCTAGTGGACGAAGTTTACCGTTCTTCTTAGGAATATAGGTTCTTCTAGCTGGTTTAACCTTGATATTTCTAACACTATATCTGCTTAATTTGTTGAATAAATCAACTCTTTCTTGAGGCGTGTTAGAGATATAACTGTCTATACCTGCTGTCTTTTTACCTTTATTCTCTTGAGTGACTCGTCTAATACTTAGAAGTAGATTAGCCTTGCTTCTTAAAAGTAATCTTTGAAGTTTTCTTACTTTCCTTGTTTGGTTTAACTGTTCGGCACGATAGATTCGTTGTTGAAGTTTCCTAACATAGCGTTGAATTTTCACCCAATTAATTGAGTGCCAATTCTCCACTAGTGGGGAAACAGCCGACTTAACACTCTCGTTAGTTTTCATAACATATCTCCCTCTCTATAGGATTATTCTTTTCGCTTTCTTTCGTGTTGAAGACCATGTGGAAGTCAGCAACCTTTCAGTTCGGGTATTGCCCTATCCAACGACTTATACAAATGAGCTTTCGTCTGAACTTTCGTTCTGTTGGCATTCGCTTTTTCCACAATCCTTTACCCTCTGTATGTTGTAAGTCTCTTACGATTCTCCTACCTCGAATGAGAGGAATACATAGGGCTTACCAAGTTTCACTAACGATAGATACGATTGGGTTAGGCATCCTTCTTTCCTCCGGCGGATCTATGGGTCGTCGCACAGTCCCTCGACCGTAGAACTTTTCCTATCCGCTTCTACAGACTTTTTCTACCACAGTACGTCTGCTGTCGGTGACGGAGTCTACAAAGGTTCAGCTTCGCTTATACCTTCTCAATCTTTCCCTAGCTCTGTTGAGCTTCTGTGTAAAGTCCTCCATTAAGCATTTAACCCTCATGCAACCCAACAATTCGATTACTCGAAAAGCAGTTTTGGGCGGGAACATCTCTAACGACTAAGATGACTTCTTATGAAGCACTATCTGTTAGCAACTTCTTGTCGCACAGTCCAATCCTACCTTTACCAATTCTTGTGAACAGATGATAACATTCACACCACTATTTACTTGTTCTTTTAACCATTCGCTACGTTTTGGCGGAGTAACTGTATTGGTACGTAAAATTGCTACTTTCGCACCAGGTACTTGCTCTGCAACTTTCTGTAAACGAGGCTGAATGTCTCGTTCCTTCACTGTAGATCCTGTATCTGATACATAAATGATAGTAGGTCGGCTCTCAGAAATTTCAGTACACAATATCTCTTGCAACTTCTTTTCTTTAGGCTGTATACAATCCTCATCGAATCTAAATTCTCCATTGGACCAAACAACATCTTTTTCATTACCATCTAAGTAATAGTCAGGATAATGATTCATGTTATCTGGGTATGCATTGCCTGTACGGATGTAAGAAAGCCATAATTTGCCGACATCAGGTGTACCTTTCGCTGCTTCAATTGCTTTTTCAAACGACTCTTTCATATGCTCATATGCTTGTTTTTGCTCATCTGACATATCAACAAGAATCGTAGGTACATTGATTAATTCGACTGGATTTGGCCATACATCTTTTAAGCGTATATTTATTGTTGTATCCATTAAAAATTGAGTAAACACATAAGGTGAAATACCAGGAACAACTTTTGTCTTATCCAGCATTCCTTGCGCACCACGTGAAGCTACATTAGATACAACTTCACCATCATGGTAGTACGTTCTCTCAATATTTCCGTAGGTTTCATTCCAATCCATTAAAGAGCTATATTCAAACCCACTTTTAACCATCTTGGAAGGATATAAACGCCATAACGTATAAAATACATCGCTTGCCTTCCCTCCAAATAGAGTTCCTGTTCCACCTACGAATTTCTTACAAACTTTAACTAAACTCCCTAGAGCAGTTCCTTGTGCAGTTTCGCTTTTCAGTTCATGTATTTCGTCAGCGATAAGAGCATCGAAGAAATGCTTCATTTTCCTACGAATATACTCAACTGTAGCTACTTTTCTATATGCTCTTCCTGAGTGTTTTGCACTATAAGGTTTGTTGCGATTTTCTAACTCTAGTTGTTTTTGTAAAGTTTTATTTCCCTCTTTAATTGCCTGTACTAATTTATTCTCATATTTTGTCCACTCTTTAAAACTTGCATATTTTGTTTTTACCTTCGGGCTCCAAATATTTGAATTACAATCGGCACATACACTATTTTTATTGGTTTTAGAATCTAAGTCACTTCCTGTAAATTCTTTATACTGACAGACTTCCTTTTGTTCGCCATTAGCTTGTTGAACCATAATAGAAGACACTTTTTTACGTAACCTAGCACCACAATCTGGACAGTAGTATCCATTCTTATAATATCTTTGCACCTCTTCCTCCGATTTCTTGGAAAGTGCAATTTTCTTATAGCGTAATGGCATGTGTTTAATAGAATCCCCTCGCATCGTAGTAAAACTAATGACAAAGTAGGTTGGTTTTTCTGGTTTTGGTCTTCCAGATTGAATCCATGATTGATGAATGCCAATTAAATCCTCTGTACGTTTAATCAGATGTACTTCTGCTTCTGGTATTAAGTGTCGTATTTCTTCTTTTGCCCACTTCTCAGTAAGAGTAGGTGGAACAAATACGCAGGTACGATACCCTTTTTTCCCGGTTAAATGGAAATATCCATCTACTGTCGCTGTCATAATTGCACTTTTGCCGGACGACATTTCCCCCTGTATAATGATTCCTTTTTGTACTTGTAATGCTTTTGCTGCACCTGTTGCTACATGTGCCTGTACAGGGAATAATGGTCTTTTGTATGTATCAAAATGAGATAATGCCTGATCTTTCATTGGTTGATGCAATGGCTCATCTAATTTTGTTACCTTATCAAGCATGACAGGTGAATATTCCAATAGATATTCATTTAAATCTTGTATTTTATTAATTTTTTCACCTGTACCCTCTTGTGGAAATTGACATTTTCCAGAGCGAATCATTTCTGATAAAAACTCTTTACAATCCTTTTCTTTTAGTACGACTTGTGCAATAGATAGAGAAGAAAATTCATTCTTATCAAAATATACCTTTAATGGCTGTAATAGATTTCTTGTTAGCATCTCCTCATAAATTGGCTTCGCCCATTCTTCTAAAATTGGCAAGCCGTACGGAGGAGCCATTAAGAAGTCTCTCACTTGCATTTCTGGTGCTTCGTCAATTGCAACAATGTATTTCGTCTCTAATTGTTTAGAAAACGCAATAATTGCTTTCTTTTTATTGATAGTTTGCGTATTAATAAATTCAAATTGTCCTTTTGAGATCACATTCACTTTTTTATCTAATGTGTAATGTGATTCTTCCCTTTTTCCTTCTCCAAAATACAAACGGCTAGTTCCCATCGATATGGCAGCCCTAAATGACTTTAATGTACTATCATTCGCCCCTAGTACTGCAAATTGTATTTCACGATGATGATTTATTGCCATAGCAAAGCAGAAGGCTGAATGGGAAGCAGTTCCCGTCTCCAATTGCAACATCGCTGGTGTTTGTCCCTGATCAAATGTATCTTGTTGAATCATTTCTTGTAACATAAGTTTCCCTCCTAAAATAAAAAACGCATCTTATTCGATACGTTTCATGTCCTACTCATTCAATTTATTGGCTGAAAATCTATAAACTGTTTCCACTCTGGTAATGACTGTTCAGCCGCATGTAACATATCACCTGCACCTAATTGAGAAGCACATAAACAAATGACTGTAAGTACAATAGCAATACGAAACATACGATTACTAAATTCCCATACGATAAATAATGCTCCTATTCCTAATAGTACATACATAGCCTTCTTCCTTTCCTAGACAAGTTCTTTGACTTCACCTTTTGGCGTTGCAATGATAAATTTAGCGCGACGTTTTTGTAAAACAACTTCTTTTGTTGTTTTTTCTAATTGCTCAAATGAATGTTCATAATACACATTTTCAGATCCACGAACTGCATGGAGTGTATCACCTTCACCAAGCAAACCATCTGCCACACCTGTTATCAGCAATAGTCCTAATTGTCCAGAAGCAATTGGCATCTTTGCTCTCTCTGCAGCTGTTTTCTCGCCTTGTAGTGAGTAACCATTCCCTCTATTTAAACGCTTTTTGAGCGACGAGATACCTTCCGATTTCCCTACTCCTTCATAAGCACTTTTATAATCCACTCTTGATGTAAAAATGATTTTTTTCTGATGATGCAATTCAGGTATAATCCAACTTTTACGATTCACCATTTCTGCTAATGTATTCACATTTTTTTTGACGAAAATAAGGTCTGACATATTTTCACAAAAATTAGCGAACCGATCGTTAAAGTATGTATCATTTTTCATAGCTTCACGCTTACGACCGATGAAGACACACTGTTTAAATGCATCGAACTCCTTATTTTCATCACCAAAACGCATTAAGCCTATTTCCTCATAATTCTTAGCCAAGAAATAACTGATATCGTCTCTAGCAAATCTGTCATATAGAATTACATATACCATAATCCCACCTTCTGCTAAATAATGGTGAGCACGTTTTAGGAAGTTGAACTCCATTTCCTCTGATTTTTCATTATCTATACGAAGCTCCGTATTATAAGGTGGATTTAAAAAGATTAGTGGAAAATAGTCATGACTAATCATCATGCTTTCAAAGCTCGAGCGTACCACTACATCTAATTGCTCTTTTGCTTTGTAATATCGAGTTGCATCTAATTCCACACCATATGTATCAAGTTGTATACCAACTTGTTTCACCTCATCTGCAAAACTTCGTAAAATTGTACCTTCTCCACAACACGGGTCAAAGCAAGCATAAGCTCGCTGTGATTCCATTTGTAATAATTGTACTAAATGTTTCCCTTCTGTTAGTGGTGTTGGATAAAATCCAGCCGCTAAATCATTTCCGATTCTCATTATATTTTCCTCCAAGTTCTTTTTTTATAATAAAAAAAGGAAGATCCAAGTATATACATTACTTAGTTCTTCCTTTTACCCTCTATACACTACCTCGACATAATTAGAATGGTAGTTCTTCATCTGTAATCTCCGGTAGTTCATCCACACCAGCGAATATATCATCCGGTTCTTGAGATGGCCCTCTTGTTTCCTGCTCTTTTGGATCATCTAATACTGTCCAAATGTTATCTTTTTTCATATCTATCCCTCTATCTTCCTTATTTTTCAGTCTCATAAACAACTTCCTCGTAGTCAAAAAAATAATCTTTCAGCTTACGCATAATTTTACGAAACTTCGGTTCAGCTACGACCTTTGTACCCTGGAAAAAACTTTGTTGCCCGACAAAGCGCCATAAGATAACATAGCCTCCTTTTGCTTCCTGTACGCCTTCAATAAATAATGCAATTTCTTGAATGGCTTCCTTTTCATGAATGGCGTTTGGTTTAAAATATTGCATTTTACCATCAGGTAATATGATTTCTGCCTCTAAACAACCTCGCAATTGATTAATTCTCGATCTGGATTCGATTAACATTGCTGATGCAGCATATGACTTCCGGTTTTTTTCCATTCGTTTTTTATGTTCCTCTACTGTTGGTATTAGTCTTAAGTGTCTACAATCGTTTTTCATTTTTTATCTCCTCTACTTTTTAATTTGTTATTTTATAAATCAAAAATAACCCCGCCTGCAAACCTGAAAACAACACAAAAAGGGCTTCTTCAAGTCGATTAAAAATGTGTATAGCAAAATAAGCTATATATACACTAATCGGCTCAAAGAAGCCCTTTCACAATTGAAACAAGACGCAACTTGCTTCTACAACTCAACCACAACACATAAGGTGTGGGAATAAACGGAATCAAATAAACTAACAATATACCTATATATTATATAATATTGTTATACATTTCAAGAAGGTTTTAATTAAAGTTAACGCATTACCAAAAGAATCCTTTTCCCTCAAGATTATGAAGGACGTTAGTCAAATAGTATATGGGTAATGCGTTAAGGCTTAATAAAATACTATCAAGTGTCTTATCAATTTCAATCCAAACACCTACTAAAGGTGTGACTCCCATACAATTCCTTTAGACGTTTAGCACTAGCGATCTCAATTCACGCACCTATATAAGGTGCGACAGTACTTCTTTCAATTTCATAGTATTCTTTAAGATTTCAATCCACACACACCTATATAAGGTGCGACTTTTTGTTTTTTCACCTGTCTCTATATCCGTCACATTTCAATCCACGCACCTATCGCTTTACGCGCATTCCATTGTTCATAAGAGTTTTCTTGTCCTTTTGTTGTAACTGTGATGGCATCACTTTTCATTGATTCATTACCAGATGTATCGACAGCAGATACTACATACTTATATACTGTATTCGCTTGCAAATCTTTGTCCATAAATGAAGTTGTATTAGCAGTACCTATTTCTTTCATGGCCCCTCCAACTTCTCTGTATACAATATAATGGCTCACATCTACATTATCCTCCGATGGACTCCACATTAAATCAATACTACTCGTAGTAGTTCCCATACTGTGTAATCCTTTAGGTTGAGTTGGTGCTTCTGTATCTGGTTTTTCCTCTGTTGTTTTAATAACTAATGCTTCACTTTTCTCAGATATATTTCCTGCAGCATCTACTGCTCTTACTGTATACGTATATTCTGTGTTTGGGTTTAATTTTTTATCAATTACACTTGTACCGACTACAGTATTAATTAGTTCTCCATTACGTAGCACTTGATATTCTTTCACTCCTACATTGTCTGTTGCGGGTTTCCAATTAAGTTCTACACTATTTGAGGTAGTTTTTACTACTTGTAGTCCAGATGGCTGAGCTGGTGCTTCTGTATCTGGTTTTTCATCATTTATTAGATTCACATCGATTACATTATAGAAAGCGTTTACAGTATCAGCTACATCCCAAACAGCTAAAATAACATGGTACCCACTGCGATCAGTTGGTACATTGATTTTATGTGATAAATTATTAGATGCTTTAGAACCATCGTGTTTTACAGTACCAATTGGCTCAAAATCTGCTCTTGTTAAAGGTTTATTTGGATTCCATCCCTTTTTCGTGATGTAATAGTGCCATTGACTTGTTGAATGAGGAGCTGTGTATTTCCAAGTAAAGGTGTTTTCTCCGCCTTTAATCGTATTCTTAAACCATCGATCAGCTGTTTGTTGATCAAGAATCCCACCAAACAGGCCTCCTGCTGAAGCAATTTTCCCGTCTGCTGGTCCACCCTGTGGGAATCCTTTAGGAGCTTCTAAACTTTGTGGTTCATACATTATATTTCCACAATTTGAATTTAGCGCCCCATAATTTTGACTGCATAAAGCTGCACGGCTACCTGGCTTTTCAACAAACCCATGTGCATAGGCATTTTGAGGAATAAGAGTTGTACTCATAATTCCCACTGCTACTGCAGCAGCACTTAATCCTTTTTTATTTGTAGCCATTTTTCTAAACTGCCCTAAAATTTTTTTATTCATACTACTAGTCCCCTCCTATTGAATTTCTTACTATATTAAGAGCATGAATGTAAGTGAAGGCTAAACACGTATAACTAAAATTAACAATTGAATACAAAACCTTATAATTTCATACTCAATTATTCATTTACCTTTATCACATTCAAATAACCCTATAGTTAAATTATCGCATATCAATTTATTAAACTCGCACAAAAATTATGACAGTTATTGGACTTTTTCCTGTAGCTCTCTTTTGTCTTAAAAGTTCTTCTTACTGTAATTTTAGAGCAACAAACATATTTCCTCTTACATTTACCTATAGGAATTTAAGAAATAAATAATTTAAAAGGAAAAATAAAAATATTACACCAATAAATTTCCATTTATTTCTTTTTGTTGGTTTCCCAGCATGTAGTATATAAAAAAACAAGGCAATACATGCCATCGTAAATAAAAAAATTTGATAATAATCCATCATCCGTATTCCCCCTCTATCAAAAAAATAAGAAGCCTCTTTTTGAGAGACTTCTTATTTTTTATACAAACGACATACATAGGTTAAATATACACAATAAGATTAGGATGTTGAACCTTATTGCAGCTTTATTATAGCATATAATCATTTAATTTTGTTTAATAATTCCATATTATACAACTTTATCAACATTTGAGTGTTTATTTACATTATATACAATGCACGATAGAAAACAACAAAATATTTACTTATAGAACCAACGTATATAAAAACCAGCCACCATCTCATTCATAGTTTTGAAAAATTGTCCTCTCCTTCTTTAAGAATACTTTAAACTTCGGATAGATTACCCTATATCGACACCTTATGTATGCAGAATTACATATCAAATCTCATTGAAAATCATTCTCGTTGTAACTATAATGGTTTCAAGGAGTGATATTTTCACTCCGGTTTCAAATCTCACAGTATATTAAAGGAGGAACTAGCATTATGAAAAAAGTTATTTTAGCAGGGGCATTAGGAATTGCAGTACTATCAGGTATGAACTTACCAGGAGCAGAGGCACCTAAAGCGAGTGCGGCAACTACAAATTTAGATATTCAAGAAGTTACAAAATATTACTCTATGAGTTCCTATGAAGTTTCTCAAAAAGAATCATTTAATCTTAATAAAGGGGAAGAGCTTACAGTCTTTGTACAAAATTCAGGGTTCCCAATTTCTTATACAGTCTTTGATGCAGATAATCAAGTAATTGGCACATACAATGCTAATTCACCATACGGTCGCGTCTTCAAAGCACAAAAAGATGGTAATATTTCCGTTCAATTTCAAGCAGGAGTAAATTCTTCTTACATGAAGAAAATGAATTTCACAGCTAAATTTGCAGTATCTAAACTAAACCAACAATAAAAAATTGAACAGCCCTCTTTAAAAGCAAATTAAAAAGGTATATCCCTTGAATGGGATATACCTTTAACTTTAGTGAATTTTATATTGACCAGATAACTGCTCTTGCGCCATACGAACTAAACGTTTTGTAATTTCTCCACCTACTGAACCATTTGCTCTTGCTGTTGAATCCGGTCCAAGTGTAACACCAAACTCCTGAGCAATTTCATATTTCATTTGTTCAATTGCACTTGCTGCAGCTGCTATTAAAATTTCGTTTGAATTATTATTTTCGCGAATTTGCATTTTTTAAACACCTCCGTTGAATTTGGTAATATCATGCTCTATTACCAACAAAATATGCAAAAAAATTATTTAGCCATTATATACCTAAGCTTTCATCCCTCTTTAGAAAATAGTAATCACTTGAAAGGCATGTAAGACATGCCTTTCTTTTTTATGTATAATTTATAGCTTAACTTCAAAAGATAGTTCTTTATGCTTATATTCACCCCACAATATTTTCGAACTTTTCCATAGTATTACTAATTTCAATTTGATTATTAATCACTTCTCTTTGTAATTTTTCAGTCACATTCCTAACAATGGTTACACCATTTGTGATACTCTCTACATTTAAATTTATTTTTTTTATTGCACCATCAACATTACTTGCCAATCTTCTTACCTCTTCTGCTACTACTGCAAATCCACGTCCATGTTCTCCTACTCTTGCCGCTTCAATTGCTGCATTTAAAGATAAAATATTAGTTTGGGAAGAAATTTCCTTAATCATTTGAGCAATTTCACTTACTAAGTTAATCTGTTCTTTTAAAGATTGTAGAGCTTTCATATTTTCCTTAGAATTAATGTCGACTTTACTTCCTAAATCTATAGATAAATTCTTTAAATGTGAAACAACTTCTCTTGTTTGATTTTCACGATTTGTAATATCCGTTGCAATTTTTAGTACAGCATCTACTACCCCTTGTTCATTTTTAATTGGAATATAGGTAGCCTCAAACCAAGTTAAATCGCCTTTTTTACCAACTCTTTGAATTTTCTTTTGAAACTTAATTCCCTTTTTTAAATTCTCCCATAACTGATTATATTCTCTACTATTTATAAAACTATGGGGACAAAATTGTTTATGTACCATGTTCTTCATTTCACTGATTGTATAACCTAAAGCTTGTGCAAAATGATCATTTACCCAAATTACCTCTGTATCTAAATTAAATTCTATCATTGCTAAATTGGATTCCAGTCCAACCAAAATCATTGTTTGATCTAGTACCTGATTGCTTACACTTGATGAAAGATTCATAATAACCTCCATTTATCGTTTACACATATTATAACATTTAATAAATATAATTAATACAATAAAAGGACCTACTTGTATTAACAAGACATAGGTCCTTTTATGATTTAAATGTTAAAAACATAAAAATATTATAAACGAATTTTAATTTACTTTACGCCCACTTGATTCCAAGCATTTTCTACTGCTTTATAGGTTGCACTACCATAGCCATCATAATCAGCTGCGGATTGTAATAAAGCTGTACGAGCTTGTTTAAAATCACTTGTTGGTGTTAAATATGTTGTTAACGCGCGATAATAGATCTTTTCTGCTTTCTCTTTACCAATAGCATTGATTGTCAGATATGCAGCCTTATTCGGAATACCACTATTAATATGTACCCCACCGTTATCGCCTTCTTCAGTTGCAGGAAGGTATTGATAATCCCTCATATGAGAAGGTTGGCCATATTTTTCAGGATTTGATAAACTGCGAAGTGCATCTCCAGAAATACCAGGCGTATATACAGCTTCTCCTAAATCCCAATTTGTTGGATCAACAAAATATCCAAATACATCAGAGAAAGATTCATTTAATGCACCTGATTGATTTACATAACGAAGATCAGCTGAATACTGTGTCACAGCGTGAGTTAATTCATGCGCAACAACATCAAGGGAACCTGAAAGTGGAGAGAATATGCGCCCATCACCATCTCCATAAACCATTTGCTGCCCATTCCAAAATGCATTATTTACATTTACTCCATAATTTACACCAGAGCGAATTGTTTTTCCTTTTCCATCAAAACTGTTACGATTGTGAATATTTTTATAGTAGTCATAGACTTTTCCAGCATTATAATGAGCATCGACCGCAGGTCCTTGATCTTTATTTATCCAAGCATTATCATTATCCAGTAGACGATAGTTAACTGGATAATCTGCATCACTATGATTTACCGTAAATGTTTCAATATAGCCTCCATTCATAGGCTTTGTTGTGTCTTTTAAATAGTATTTTTTCTGTACACTATCAAATGTTGTATTCAGTTCTTTTCGATCCCCTAATACTCCATATCCATATCCTTTTTGAGCGCTATCTGCGTCTGTAACTGCATTATATGAATCTATGATTGATCCATCTTCTGCATTCACATAAATTTGCCAGTTAGCTCCATAAGGTTTAATAAATTGCAGTTGCACTTTAAACGTTAGATAATACTTTCCGTCTTTTTCATATACAACTAAGTCCGCTTTTTCATTTGTAGAATCTAAGTTTTCTTTTACCTGGTCTAATGTGTTTCCATCTACTTTTACTAATGTATCATTTTTTGTAAGTTTAATATGTTTCCAAGCATTTGAAAGCGCTGTTTCTTTTGTAATCTTTGCTTCTGTATCACCTTTTAAACTTTCTGCAGCAGCCGGATGAACATCTCCATTTACTGTTTTTACCTTGCCCTCTTTATCTGTATGAACAATGAATTGTGCACCATCAACAGGCACCTTATTTACAGACCTTGTATAAACATAATGTTTCATACCTAAATCATCCGATTTCACTTCTTTCAGTGTCAGATCCGTTTGTGGATTTACCTTAAATAGTTCTTTATTTTCTTCAAGAAACTCTTTCACTGCTTTTTGAGTTTCTACCTTTTTATCAGATAATTCACCTGAAAGAAATGATGGACTTCCTTGTTCCTCATTCCAATTCTTTTGTTGCACTTCCATTTTATCCATTACTTCTTTTTGGGATGCTTGTTCTTCTGCAAATGCAGTTGAAAAAGGCGCACCTAACATTGTTCCTGCAGCAAGTAATGTAATAACAGTTTTTTTCATACATCTTCCCCCTTCAATATAAGTCAAATAAAAAGTATAATTACAAACTTAAATATACAATTACTTTTAAAATATTTATATAAATATGAATAATTGCATATTTATATAAATAAAGTGGTGTCTATTTCTAAAACAAACTCAGAATATTGGAACTAATGAACGGAAGGTAGATTTCTAAAAAATGAGTTAAAGGTATGTTTTTGAAGACTTCATCTATAAAAAACGCCTGCGATTTCTCTAGGGGTATTTTTATGATTTATTATTGATTGATTCCTTTTCTATCTACTATTTTCTTATAACAGCCATATTTGACTACCTGTCTCACATTTTATGCTCCTATTTGCTAGCTAGGGAGCATTCGAGAACCAAATTTTAATTGTGTCATATTTTTTACATATTAGAATTTCAAGAGGAATTATGTGGATATTAGAATAAATTAAAATAGTATAGAAATAAAATGAAAGGGGCGTTACATCATGGGTTATAAAAAAGTAGTGTGTACTTGAAATTTTAAAAAGTTAAGTAACTTAATTTTTCGTTTTAATAGTTTTTTCAACATATCATATGAGGATGTGAGAAGATGAAGCTTGCACAAAGAATTTTAATTATAGTTGTATTTATTTTATCTCTGTGGAATTTTACTAATGTCAATGATGTGTTTGCCGAAGAAGTTGAATTTTCAGGTGTAACTGCTCCTATCGGGGTAAATGTGCGCGATAATAAAGATTCGACTGGAAATATAATAGATGTTCTTCAAGGAAATCAAACCGTTTACTTCAATGGTTGGGAATATGGAGAGGGTTTAAAAGATTATTGGACTGGAAGTATAGATAATCGCTGGTTTTATTTTTTTAAAAACGGGAAAAAAGCATATGTTGCTTCGGCATTTATAAATGGAAATCCACCTAATTCTACAACAACTATTAAACTAAATGTTCCTAACATTAAACAACAGCAGTCTAATTGGTGTTGGGCAGGTACTTCAGTATCTGTTTTAAACTATTTTGGGCAACCAACTACACAACAGCAATTTGTAGGATATGTAAAGGGAGGCTTATACAATTATCCAGCTACTTCTAGAGAAATACAAAATGGCCTTATTTATTTTGGTTTAACTTCAACAATTAATAGAGGAACTCTTTCTTATGATGAGTTTAGAAGCCAAATTAATAGCAATAAACCAATGATTACACTAATTAATTGGAAAAACGGAGGGAATATTGGTCATTTTCTTGTGTTAGATGGTTATTTTAAAGGTATGAATAATATGAACTATATTACCTATATGGATCCTTGGTATGGAGATCATTATCAACATAACTTTGAATCATTTAAAAATAACGATAGATTTTGGTGGAATGAAACAGTTCAAGGTATTAGTAGAGGATATTAAATGAAAATAAGGAGGAAAATAAGTTTATGAAAAAAATAACGAGAACTATAATTTTAGGCGTATTTTTAAGTATTGCATTAATAAGTATGAATAAAATTGCTCAAGCAACAGATAATTCTAAAGAGTCACCTGAAAAGATAGCACTAAAAGATTATCAAAATAGTAAAAGTGCTCTATTAAAAGACGGCAAGCAACTTTATCAAAATCATAATTTTACGTCTAATTCAACTTTAGAAATATCCACATTTTTTTTCCATGTTTATGAAATACAACAACAAAACATTATAAATAATGACTCCAAAAAGCTATCTGAATATTTATTGCCCACAGATGAAAAATTATGGTTTATTTTAAATAGAAACAATCCAGAGGGATTAATTTTTACAAATGAACAAGAGCCTATACGTATGGGGGGAGAAAAACGTAGTAAAGATTTATATGAAATCTATAGGTCTATACAAACAAATGTAAAACAAATTAAAAAAATTATATATATTGAATTTGAAGGACAAGGGTTATTTATTGTTTCTCACGAAAATGGAGAAGAAGTATATGCCAGTGAGGGGGCTTCTGCTATTTTAGGAGTTCCATCAGCCAAAAAAATTAATTCTGATGAAATCATTTTAAAAATGAAGGAAAGAATTCTCTTATCTCAACAATAAGATTGATGAAGGGACAACAGGGTCTCATTTAGGAAGAAATTTCTTTATTAAAATACTGTTAGTAAAGTAGTTAAAACAGTAGCTGACATAAAAAAAACGAAACCCTTAAAGAAGACTGCAAAAAACTAATTTTACAAAGTATTCTATAGGTTTTCATCAAGTTAAATTTCCTCCTTCATTTCTTTTATGAACATGCTAAAATATTTTTGAAAGCATATCATTATTTATACCCTTCACCAATACGATCACTCATCATACTTCCCCCTTTCTATTGCTTTGTAGCAATGGAAAGGGCTTTTTTTGTGAAGCAGCTTTTACTTTCTTATATGGCATATTGAAGCGATTTTAACTTTTTTCCTTTGTAAAGAACTATTCATACAGATACACCAATTTTATTTTATTGCTTCTCTTGTCTTATAATTTTTCTCCACTCTGAGATGAAAAATTTAATAAATTATTGAAGATTGATAGTTTAAAGCAAATGATTATCAAAAAGAACTGAAGTCAAAATGAACTTCAGTTCTTTTTATTAAATCTTATATTTTTATTTAACTCGACCGTATCCTGCAATATATTTACTCCAATAAGAACTATTTAAACTAGCTTCACCAACTCCAGAATTACTAGCATTATAAAACTTGTTGTTGCCAATATACATACCAACGTGAGTGATACCTGACTTGCCTGAAACTGTTCCTTTAAAGAAAACTAAATCTCCTGGTTGGAGAGCACTTCTAGCGATACGTGTAGTTTTATTATATTGATCTTGTGCTGTACGTGGCAATTTAATCCCTTGTGTCCCATATCCCCATTGCATTAACCCCGAACAATCAAATCCAGTTTTAGGACTATTCCCACCATATTTATATGGTGTGCCTTCATATTTTTTCATGGCTGCATAAATTTTATTAAATTGATTCGTAGTTATTGATTTTGTGGTTGAAGCAGATATTGATTGAATTGTATTTTCATTTTTAGAAATGCTATCAAGTTCATCTGCAGCAGCAAAACTACTACCAGATCCTAGTATAACTCCTATTGTTATTGCACCAACTAAAATTTTCTTCATAAATTTCTCCCCCTATAATCTATTGTAAGATTTTATTCTTATCACCTAATAGATTAATTGTTATATAAAGAGGAGAAAATATAATAAATTAGACAGTATTCTACATATTTTTTACGTTTTGTATTTTTATTAATATTTAATTTTAATGTCTTTGTTTTTTCAATACATTATGAGATTAGATTAATGATTTATGCAATAAAAGTACAAAAAATACATAATGCGAATATTCTAATATCAATTGAGAAATAAAGAGAATTATTTTATATAAAACTTACCTTAACTATAAACTTATTTTGTAAAGCTGATAATCTTATTCTTTTCATTTTATAGCGAAAAAAACCATTAATACCAAAGAAAATTATATGATATCGCTGGTTCTTATGAGTTTAACATTTTGTATGTTTTGTAAAACTCATTTTTCAATTTACAAATATTAAATACGTTCTAAAAGGTGTACCTTTTAATAGCGTACCAGAAATGTTACTTGGAAAATGAATCCGATTATCTTAAAAATCTAAAGCACGTATAACCCCGTTCTGATTTTTAAAACGGGGCTATACTAAATTCATTTAATTTTTGATGTGAACTCTTCATTATACTTAAATATAAAACAATATAGTCGTTTCTGTAGTGTTATTGTATAATCGTACCTGGTTGTTAAAGAAGTTACAATTACTATTGTTTATCTCCCAATGATGCTTTTTTTTAATAAAATTTTTTTATAATTTAATTGATTATTATTTCTTCAGCATATTGTAATTCGGTATTATTCAATTCATAATCTTTAAGCTCTTGCTCAGTAGAAAAATGAATAGATGATTGATAAGTTTTTCTTCCTTCTACTGGTTCAACCACCAAAATACTTTTACTAACATCAGCTTTATTTATTTCCGAAGATTTTATATCAGTCACTTTAAAATCAAAGTAACAGATAATGCTATACAAGTCTAAATTAACCCCAAATACTTTAACATTATCATGTTGATGAAATGACATAGATAAACCACTCTGCCCTAATAACTTCTCAACATCATTAGTACCTGTCAAAGTTAATTCACTGATATTTATATATTCTTTATAGGGTTTTTCTTCAATTAAAGTCCGGTACAACTTTTCAATCAATACTATATCTTCTATTTCAAGTTTTGACTTAGGGATAAAAGTAACCCTCAATCTCCTTTGTAACTCCAAAACTTTTTCCCAAAACTTTATCGTCTCCAAAACAGAGGTTTTCTCTGTTTCTTTAATCGCATATTCATTAAGTTCAGACCCATTAAGTTTAATATCACCTGAAACGAATGCATAATATAATTTTAGTGCTTCAACTGTTTCCTCAACTGTTTTTGTATTTTCAAGATTTAGACTAAAATTGAATTTTAGATGTTTCTCTCTCTCATCTAAAACATAAGAAATACTGAAAGTTTCATTATCAATATTTTTAAATAGTACTTTGTGCATATCAGCAAAAGGTTGTCTTTTGAAAGTAATATCTTTCTTTACTCCTTTTCCTTCAAAAGACAGCTTAAATGGCTCTGGAAAAGGTTGCGGATAAATAGTTATGTCATATTTCCCTATTTCATTTTCTTTGAAAGGATCTTTAATTACTTCATCTATTTTAAACTTATTACCATTTATAGTTATATACTCATTAGCGTCTTTACTAATTGTATATTTACGCTGAGTTCTATATAGAAACTCCAAAACTTCTTTAACATTTGAAGGTTTGAACTCTGCAAATACATCATTGTTTAAATCGAAACTAAGTCCACCAAATTCCATAGATGAACTATTTGATGTTAGTGCAACTACACCTTTCCTATCTTCTATTTCAACATAAACTAAGTCATTAGGAAGTTTCTCGTTTAATGAACCCAATACTTCTTTCGGTATTTTTGTATCCTTTTGATTATTGTTTAATAAAGCTTTGTTAAAATTAGCAAACATTTTTACCAGTCCTCTCTTAATTCATCAAAAACAATTATTTTAGAGAATAATATGTATTGCTCGTAAGTTTCACCAATATTGTTTTGGACGACAAACTCTATAAGTTCACTTCTCTCGCTCTCTTTGCTAACAATAATATGTTTAATGTGCTCAAATTCAAAATTCAACCATAAATCAGGACATTGGGCAATAGCTTGTGAATAAGTAAAATAACTTTTTGGGTTCATCTGCTCTTGACTAATAATTAAAGGTAATTCTGTTTCTACCTGCTCAATATTAGGTATATATCTCCATTCTTTTTCATCATGAAAATTCCTTATAGCTATTTCTCGGTGATTATTTGTTGGCATTTCTCCATCAAGAGGCTTCATATACAATAAATCATGTAACAAATAATTATTATAATCATTGTTTTCATCACTTTTTTCTGGTGAATCATTAATGGCTTTACTAAGAATAATACTAAAATCTTTACGTAAATTTGAGTGTTTATTAATATAATGGATTGGCTGAATTCCCTGTCTTATACCCCACTCTTTACTCAAACCAATCCCATACGAACCGTAATTCACCATATGTGGTACAAGTTTGTTTAAATGAATATCGCAAAAACAGCTCATAGGAAATGCAATTTTTTCCAATTCTTCAATTTCCAAGTAACCTATTTTTTCTTCGTAATATCGAGGTAAAATAGCCTTTTTCAATAAAATATCTTTAAGAAATTCTATTCTATTCATAAACTTAAACAAAACATTTGCACTTTGTAATGGCCTAATATAAGAAGTCTCCTCCTTGGTTTCAGGTTTTTGTTCAAGTTCAATATGTATACTTGTTTCACTCATTCGACTTCATCTCATTTCTATAAAATATTTCATCTTTAATATTAAACCCACTTATTATCATTTTACATAGCAAACAAGAAATAAATACTTTATTATTGTTTCTGCTATATTTAAAGGGCTTTTTTCTAATACAATAAGAAAAACAAAAAGAACTTGTAGAAATCACTACAAGTTCTTTTTGCTTTAAAACGAATACACGGAACACATAAATTATCTCATTATTCATAACGGGGAAACCATATTGATTCCATTATATAACAAATATTAACGTCTAGAGTTTTAATGTTTGAAAATTATGTGAATCAATAAATAAAGATCTGCCCTTCCTCTAAAAATCTCATTTATTGATTTTATATAAACCGTTTTAAATCAACTTTGATACCATAATAAATACGTAAAAATGTATACATGGGTAAGTAAAGAAGAATGTTGCAGTCTTGCAGAAAGATATTTATCTATATTTAAGAATAATATTTATATTTGTAATGTACATATAGTTAAACGTAACTATTAATCATGAGGATATCAAACCGTCTCTACTTCCGTCATCACCTTTTCTTTTTAAAGTATTCCAAATATGAATTAATGTATAATTTCTATATAACAAAGAAAAAAGCACCTACTTTCATAGATACTTTATCGTATATGAGTAATGGGGGCTTTGGCTATTTTAAAAATTCAATTAAGGGTTGCATTTACACCACCATCAAATCAAGAAATTGATTCCTCCTCAAAACAAAAATGAATTAAATTCTCGTATATATTAATTTTATAAATTACATATTGAAAAATTGTATAAAATTAAGGTCTGTTTAAGATATAATTGGAATGAATTTACTACTAGTCTTTTTCTAATCAATGTATAAGGGGGAACTTTGAATGGAACGTTTCAGATTAAAACGTATAAAGGGTTTTATTGATAGTGAGGAAATAGAACTAAAACCTTTAACATTTATAATAGGACAAAATAGCTCTGGAAAAAGTAGTATTATGCGGTTTCCATTAGTACTAAAACAAACATTTCTAGATGACTCTATGGCACCTTTGTTATTATATGGAAAAACAATAGATTATGGAAACTTTGAAGATGTGGTATTTGAGCATGACCGAAATGAATCCATAGAGTTTGAATTAATTATTGATCGTAAAGAACTTAATCGTTTTTCTCCATATGTACGCAACAGGTTTTTAAGGTTTTTTTCTGGTTTAGAAAAATTTAAACTTAATGTTTGTATTTTACAGGACGAATACGGAGTATTAAAAATCAAAAAATTTATCCTTTCCGATATAGATATAAACCATGGTGAAGTATTCTCTTTAAATTTAATAGGAGATTCAGAGTCTTATGAAGTGAAAGGAATAATTCAAACTAGCTTTAAAATCAAAGCAGAAAAGTTTGTATTTGATAAATTCATTCCAGATTTCAAAATATTACCTTTAGATGTTAAAGATGATGACGATGAACAAGTTATGGCTTTCCGCTATTTGTTTATGGAATTAATACGATATCTAAACTTTTATGCAAGTAATATTTTTTATATTGGTCCATTTAGAAAAACCCCTGAACGTTCTTATAGATATAGAGAAAATGCTGTTAACTATGTTGGACATGACGGAGAGTTTGCTCCTGCCATCCTTGGACAGGATATAAGGAAAGGAAAGCAATTAATTAATCAGGTATCAAATTGGCTGAGTAAAAATTTAAACCATAGAATAGATGTCGAAGATTTAATAGGAAGTGAATATGGCGGCAGAACTGATTTATTTCGGCTGATGGTAACGGATGAAATAACTGGTCAAAAAAACAATTTAATCGATGTTGGACACGGCCTATCTCAATTAATTCCTATTGTTGTACAAACTTTTTTACACCAGTCTAAAACATCCTATGATGCCAAGCGTAGTTTAGCAAAATTACATATAATAGAACAACCAGAATTACATTTACATCCCTCTGCTCAAGCTTGCCTAATTGACCTATTTATTGAAGGAACTAGGGAAAATTATGGTTTTAAAAACAAATTTTTAGTTGAGACACACAGTGAACATATGATTATAAGATTGAGAAGATATATAGTAGAAGGAAAAATTAATCCTGAAGAAGTTGCAATTTATTATACAGAAAAATTAAAAAGCAAAAATCATAATATAATAAGAAAATTGAAAATCGATGAATTTGGAAATATATCTAACTGGCCAGAGGGATTTTTTGAAGAAGATTACAATGAAGTCTTAAAACTTAGGAGTTCTTTACATGAGAAACAGGGAGGCAGCAAAATACCATGGTGATAAACCTTCCAAATGAATTAATGTCAAAAATAGGTGATGAAAGAGTAAAACAAATTATAAAGTTCCTTTTTTGTTACTTTGAATCAGGAAAGCATGAATGGTTTATTGATGATAAAGACGATTTAACACTTTTCGAAACAACTGCTTTAGAAAGCTATAGAGACTATATAACAAAACAGGTAGTACAAAATACTCTTTATAAATCAAAACAACATGAAGATAAGACAATAGTTCAGGTATATTCAAGTGTAGAAGAATTAAATACTCTTATTGAAAGCCAAATTGGTACAATTTCAGGAGTACAAGTGTTTAAATATTTAAATGGTCATAGGTATACTGTTATTTTAAATGGGATTAGATATGAGTTAATAACTATAGATACTGTATGGGATTTTCTAGGACAACCATTAAAAATAGTTTTAGAAAATGTAGAATCCGATAGACTTTTTATAGAGAAATGTTTAGAACTTTTAGGAGAAAGCAGATCGAATAAATTATGGATTGAGTTTGTACATGGTGGGGGAAGTGATTTATCAAAAGTTGCCCAAAGTATAAATGGAAAACATAGGACCATTTGTATAATAGATAGTGATATTATTTCTCCTCCTAGTACATATAACACCCCATCAAAAGAAAGATACATTAATAAAATTAAACGTATTTGTGAAAGTCATGGTTATATATTACATATCCTAAATAAGCGAGAAATGGAAAATTACTTACCTGATAAAGCTTTAGAGGAATATCTTGAGCAAGAAAATCGTATTTTAGAACATGTTTATTTTTCCTTTCCTGATCAATGTAAAGATTATTTTGACATGAAAAAGGGGTTAACGCTTCGAAATTGTAAATTACCAATTTGGTGTGATCTCAATATACAAGGAACTGAAGAGGTAGCAGCAACCGTTTCAGGTAAAAGTAGTATTGTAGATGGATTTGGCGAGCAGGTTTGGAAAGCTTTTCACTACGTAAAAAGCCCAGCAGAATTACTATCTAGAGATGATAAGAATGAATTAAAAGAACTAACCAAAAAAATTATTCAATTTGCCTAAATTTACTCTTTATATATCAATCACTATATAAATTTCTGATATATAGTTATGTAAACTGATTATTCATACTAAATCTGAACACCAAAAAGAACTTGTATAAATTGCTACAAGTTCTTTTTCAGTAGTAGTAAAAATTATTTTGGTATTCCTCTCGTCCCCTATTCCATTATATAAAGAAAATACCATTGAAATATTTCCAAAACGAAACCTATTAAAATATTAACTTGAAAAATTAGTTAAAAATTTATTTTTAGTCATAAAATATATAATTGATTTGATATCTAATAATCCTGCCAAATAAACCAACTACTTACAAAACCTTTTTCAAACAATTGAATCTTAATTTATCTAAAACTAATGAACTTTTATAATAGATCAATTTGCTCATCTCTTTTATAAAGGATACTTTTGTTCTTTCATTCTAATTAAATTATAAATTAAATCCCACGAAATTTTATTACACCCCTACGTTTGTAAAGGTATACCTTTACAAACGATGGGTCCATATTCATGAAACATTGAAATATCAAATTTATAAAGGTGATATAAATAATTTTATAAACGTTTATTTTTGTTGAGCACCTTTATAAAGTAACCCTTTTATTTGTTTTTCTACCTGTATGTTTAAAATTCAATGAGAGCAAATTTATAAAATGTTTCTGCAACATTCTCCTCAAGATGATAAGAAATATATTTCTTCAATACCTTCATTGACATGGGCTTTTCATCTTTGAAAGCAATCGTCTAATCCATTAAGAAACTTCAATTCCAGGATGAAATTGCAATCAAACAGCTATATTTCATCCCATGTTTACCAAATAAACCGTTGGTGATTCACGTAATTTACATAAGAAAACAAAAAAGACTATTCCCCTCAAATAAATACAATAATTGCAAAGATACTACAATCAATTTATTACAATATCCATTATCCTTATAGTTGGATTTTGTTTTATAACCATATTTTATAGGTGTTAAATTAAAAGTTCTTTAAGGTTTAAGACCTCTCTTTATTTATAGAAAAGGAATCAGTAAATACCTTGAAGTAATTATTAAAATTCGCTCTTACTTTACAATACCAACGCTTTTTCATCCTCTACTTGATAAAGGGCAAGCACAATTTCACTTATAAAAATGTTAACATTCTATAATATATTTTTATAAAGTTATTAATCATTATATATAGTTTTATATTTTTTATTTAAACAGCAATAGAAATACACGTTAGGGAGAAAAATTTAAATGTCTATTTACAAAGAAAACGCTACCCTTTTAAAGGCAATATCACATTCAATAAGAATCAAAATAATAATAGAACTTACTAAAAGAGGTCCATGCAATGTAAATCAAATAGCAGACTTTTTAGAAAGGCCACAGTCTACCACATCTCAACATCTAGCCGTAATGAAATCACAAAAAATACTAGCTAGCAATAGAAAGGGATACGAAACTTATTATAGTGTGCAAGATAAAAGAATAAATACCCTTATAGAGGTGCTATTAGGACAAAAAATCAAATGATTATAATAATCAACAAAATAGTAATTATCATATTTAAGTGCGGAGGAGAAATTTGTGGGAAATACAATAAAAGTAGGTACAATTATTCAAATCTTCTCTAATGAAAAATTAACTGGAAGAACCTATCACTAACATTGCCAAACAAACCAATCTTCTCGCATTAAACGCTGCTATTGAAGCTGCGCGTGCTGGAGAAAATGGAAAAGGGTTTGCAGTAGTTGCAGCCGAAGTAAGGAATTTAGCAGAGAAGTCGAAAGAATCCGCAAATGAAATTAATCATTTAATACAATTGATTCAAACAGATACAAAAGATACGGTGAATGTCATGCAAAAAGGTCAACAAAAGGCTACAGAAGGAAAAGAAGCTGCTTATCAAGCAGATCAAGCATTCTCATCTATTATGGTGGCTATTAATAAAATCACTAGCCAAATTCAAGAGGTATCTGCAGCAACAGAAGAAATGTCTGCTGGTACAGAAGAAGTTAATGCTTCTATATCAAGTGTTTCTGAAACTGCAACACAAATAGCTAAAGAAACCACTCAAACTGTACAGTCAATCCAATCACAAGCGGCATCAATTGAGGAAGTATCAAATCAATCTAACAACATAAAAGAAAAAGTAGAAGCATTATCAGAATTAGTTTCAAAATTTATTATTGAAACGCAAAAAAATGGAAAATAAAATAGGATAAACATAAAAAAACTACAGGTTCTTAATCAATTACAGACCTGTAGTTTTTTATTATGATTTATCTATTTTCAACCTTGGCCCTTCTTTTTTGTAAAACGAAGTGAAAGTAGGAGTAGTTCAAATCTTTTCAAACATTAACTATACTTCCTGGTGGCGGTCACTAAAAAATAATACCTACAAGTATTTGTAGTTGTTACTTTTAATTATTTAGGCTTGTAAAATATTTCGTATTTCTTCTATACGTAAATTTGTAAACTTTGCAATATCTTCTATTGGCATTCCGTTTTTATGCATACCACGAATAAGTTGCATTTTCCCTTTTTCAATCCCTTTTTGTTCTGCATAAGCAAACTTTGCGGCTTCATCCATCAACGCTTTCTCCCTTGCTTCATACGCTTGTCGGAAAGAAGAATCTTGACTCATACGTTCCCATTTATTCATCGCTTTTTGTAAAATAGGGTCTTGGTTCATCGCAATATCCTCCAATGTTTGAGTTAATTGTTCATCCTCATTCGCTGGAAGTAATAACAACCAACGAACAAAAGAATCTTCCCAGGGATTAACTTGTTCATTCCGCCACTGTTGCATGAGTTTTGGAATCTCCACAATATGAACTTCAATATCATCACTTAACTTCTTTTGTTGTTGCCGATTCCATAAGATTCCTGTTGTATGAAATGCTTCATATTCTGGAAACATTACAAAGTTTAATAAATTAATCGTAATGGTTTTGTGAAGAGAACTATATGGCATTCCCTTTTGTAGTTGGGATGTATATAGCCTTCCCCAGTAATACAAACTTCTCTTAATCATGTCATGATTGTTATTCAGCTGTATTTCTACATTTACCTTTGTTCCTGTATCTAATGTAGCGGAAATATCTAAAATCGATAATTTATCCTCTTCATGTTCTCGGTGCAAGTGTGGATCTT
The DNA here is from genome assembly GCF_024296885.1 of Bacillus paranthracis. Lineage (NCBI taxonomy): Bacteria > Bacillati > Bacillota > Bacilli > Caryophanales > Bacillaceae > Bacillus > Bacillus paranthracis. The sequence goes on along the minus strand of NZ_CP101136.1, from coordinate 5,877 downwards.
CTAGTTGTAACGAAACAATGGGTGATTCTAAAGATTCTTGTAACATCGCATTTAAAAAAGCAATGAGAATATCTTCATTTCCACTTGTGCCAAATAATTGTTTAAAAGCAAAATCAATGCGTAAATTCACTAATTGTTTGTTGGACATGGGTTTTCCTCTCCCCATCTCATATGATGTTTTTCTTTCATTGTACATAAAAGAGTGATACATATGCAAATAAGCTCTTATATCTGTGGACATAAGAGCTTATTTGCTACCATACATAATTAACAGATTAGTTGGCTTTCATAGAAATTGAAAGATTGCCTACGTAAGGAAAACTCACGTTTAGTATACAAAATACGAACAAAAATGCCAATACATAAATGTATTCAAGACAGTATATGACATTTGAAAAGTTGCTTCTAGATTTCTTTAAGAGTGTTTTTCATGAAACTTTACTTTTTACTTGTTTACGGGCTATCTTATGATAACGCCCATGCTTTACTACCTGTCTAGCATCAATTAACTCCTCTTCCATCATATCTGAAACCTCTACAACAATGGTATTCGTTAAAACTCTTACCACATATCCAGTTAATTGCAAGGAAGGATTCTTACGATAAGAAAATTGAACGCAATCACCAATTTTTACTTTTGCTGTATGTTTCATATAATAACCTCCTAAATTATCATTAATCATTCAGTAGATTTTTATGTTTTGTTTCTTCATACTGCTTAGCAAGTTTGTAAAACGAAGAACGTTTGATACCATATTTCTTCATGACTCCTACTGCTGTAATACCACCAGACTTCCATTCTTTATAGGCTTCAATAAATTCGGCTGTAATTTCTACTGGAGGACGTCCTAACCGTTTACCTTGCCTTTTAGCTAGAGCAATACCCTCCGCTTGTCGCTGTTTAATATCATGCCGTTCTTTTTCTGCAAAAGCAGATAAAATGGTAAGCGTTGCTTTCTGAATAGCACTTTGAATAACATCATTTGTACTCTTACCTGTGTAATTTACATTAATGAATGGTTCTTTTATAAATTGTAAATTAATCTCATGCTTTTCATAGTATCTGAATTCCTCGAGGACATCATTCATGCTTCTTCCTAGTCTAGTTAAAGAATCAAATACAATGGTATCACCTGTACGAGCAAGACGTTTTAACATTTGATAATTTTCGCGTTGCATATTTCTACTAGATTGTTTATCGATAAAAATATCTCGATCTTCTATTCCTAAATCTTTCATATTTCGAATTTGTCGTTCCTCATTTTGATCTTTACTGGAAACTCGTACATATCCAAATGTTTTGTGTTTCATTTCATACACCTCATAAATAATTATAACAAAAACATCTGTAAATGTTTATGTAATATACAGACATCCGTAAAATTCAAAACCAAACTTTATAGACACACAAAATACTTTCCATATCTTCGAATACATAATAATAAAAACCCGTTGATCTCATGTAGACATACTGAGATCAATGGGTTTTATCAGTTAAACTTTTTCTAATATTCTAAACAACCATTTGTAATTCCGTGCATACTTTATTGATAACAATACCGTTACAGGTATGTTAAAATCCATTTGACACATTGCTTTTGGGAATACAATTGCTATTATAATCGCAATTTATTTTCGACAATAAATAGGTTAATGTGTTTTCTTTTTCCTATCTACTATGAGGGTAGAATAGCATACTAAAAATAGCTTCTTTTTTGTAAAAGTTCTAAGATTCTAGTGCAGTAATTAATTGCTGACGTTCTTTATCTCTAAAAATTTTAATTTCATGTTTAAATTCATAATTTCCTTCTTCAAATCTAACCCATTCCTTACTTGTCCAATATATAACGTCTACATTTGCATCTAAAATTACCGAACATATGTCTACTAATTCTTCTTCATAAAATGGCGCTTCTTTTGCTAGTTCAAAAGCTAGTACTTTTGGATCCTTACTTTTAATTTGAAGTTCCCTTGAAGTTTGCCCTAAATACTGCCGTGGGGAGTGTAGGGATTGCACATGAACATTTTGAATTTCTTTAAACTGTGATGGAGAATGTATTGTAGCAGCAAATGTAGGTTTGCTCACTCCTATTGTTGTGCCTAAAGCAATAGAACCAATAATAAGTTTTTTAATCATTTTTCCAGCCCCTTTAATTATTTTGGATATGCTTCATTTTTATACTACGTTCATGTTCGTGTAAATGAAGATGATTTGACATGATTCATCATTTTTTTCAAAAACTGTATATTAATTAATCGCTATAAATTTACCAAAAACAAAAAAGTTTCCGTGAGGAAACTTTTTTGTTTTTGGTATACATTATATGTATAAAAATTAGTTTTAAAAATATTTACTTATTTGTTGATAAAATTGTATGTGGATATTGTTCCTACTATTAACTACACACATCTCATGCAAAGCCTCGCTACAACATAAACAAATTCATCTTATGACTGCGTTTCTTCTTACGAAAGTTTCTTCTTACGAAATTAAGTAATTGTTTCAATAGCTGGTTCGGGAATCATAGAATTACTTTCTTTCTCAGTCCTATTATTCTGTTCTTTTGCCTAAAATTCCAATATCCCCATTACTTCTTTCGTAAATAGTTTAAAATCAGTTAAATGTTTTTCAATAATTTGACGAACAATATCTAAATTTACACTTTGATAATCATGAACAGCAATATTACGAAATCCAACCATTGCTTTTAACTTATTTGCTAGATCAACGCTAAGTAATCCTGCTGTAACCAATAAATCAAAAGCCTCTCGACTAGATTGGGGTAGTCCTAATTTTTTCCCTGCAACAATATGCATTGCTAAATCAATACTCGCTTCACAAGCTCTTTGTATGTTCAATATTATTGAATCTTGTTTTGTAAAGTCCTCTAAATTTTCAGGGTTATTTCCATATACATCTTGGATTCTTTTTATACAACGCTCTATTGTAGAAATTTTATTTAAAATAACCTCATTCTTCATATATAGAACCTCTTTTCTTTATATCATCAAATACTATCTGTCTTTCTTCGTTCAATTTTGAATACATTTTTAAGGTTTTCATTTCAAAAATGACCTTACGTTTTTCATCTGAACAAAATATTGTCTTTCCTGTATGTATAATCTGAGCTTGAAAAACTGTAGAAGCTTCGGATAAATCAACTAAATCAACATCTCTATGAACAATGTTAGCTAACTCCTGTGCTAATAAAAAACGTTCATAGTTCCCTAAAGTTGTGTCACTTAAATAAGCTATATCAATATCACTATCTTCTCGTTCCCTGTTCTCAGCCGTTGATCCAAACACAATTATCCAATAGGGATTCACCGTCTCTTGTAATTTTTCTATAATAGCTGTTATCATACTTTGAAAAATCATCTCATTAATCCCCCTTAGTATACTTGAATTTTATTATATCATAACCAATGATAAGTCCTTTAAACTACCACAAATACTTAAATAAAATTAAGCCTTTTTAGTACTTAACTCCTCACAAAATTAGAAGTTTATTTCTGACCTAAATTATTATAGTTCAGGGGTAGGTATGTTGTAGTTTTGTATCTATTCAATACGCAAGGAATTTTCCGCACATCCCTTCAAGATATCATGGACACTGCTTCTCTGCCTAAAGGCGCTATTTATCGCCGATTTAAAAGCAAAGAAGAAATTGCATTGGCTGCACTTGATAAAGGTGGAGAAATCATATGGAAACATTTTTATGTGGCTATAGAAAATAAAGAAAATGTTATAGATAAAATCATCGCTATCTTCCTTGTATACCAAGATACGGTCAACAATCCCCCAATAGCTAATAGCTGGTGGGTATCCTTTACTTAATGTTGCAATTGAAAGTACAGATGTTTTCCCTGAATTACATGCTGCAGGTGCAAAAGGATATGATAATACAGTAGTACTAATGGAATCTCTTATTAAAGAAGGAGTCGAAAAATAAGAAATGAAAGATGATATAGATGTTATGTCACTTGCTTCTTTCATAGAAGGGGCTATTATGGCTAGTCAAGTAACAAAAATAATATACACCACCATTATTTTATAGAACAAGTAAGACATCTTCTTAATTCATATGCCAATTAACTCTTCCTAAACTACTTGTATATTTTAAAACAAAAAGACTCTTATGCTACTACGCATAAGAGCCTTTCTCACTATTATTATAAATAACTAGTTATATAAGAATCCTTTATACTAAGAAGTTCTTTCTACCATTATTCTGGGAAAATAAAGGTAGAGTCCCCTTCACTATTAGTGGAATCTTCTTTTGGGAATGTAATAGTAGATCCTTCATTTCCCTTATTCCCTTTATTTATCTCTGGTTCATCAGGAAATACAATGGAGGAATCATTACCTAAGTTTGGTGAAAAACCAAGTTTAGATAAAATGGCTTTTAAGTCAGGTAAAACACCAATTTTATCAGAGATTGGATCGTTAGATTTCGTCCCAGTACTAGGGTCACTTAAAATATCCCTAAGCTGGCTTGGTGTATATACTTTTCCCTGATTATTTTTTGCAATTCCTTGAATTGATGCAGCAGCACCAGCAATAATAGGTGATGCGCTAGATGTTCCACTAAAGCTAGAAGTATATAGATTTGTTGTAAATTCACTTGGTTTAGCATCTGTTGTATCTACTGCATTCCCCCATCCATACACATCCACTCTACTACCATAATTAGAGAAATATGAACGCTTATGAGGAACTCTTGCAGAAGCTGCTCCAACCATAATTGCCCCTGAATCTTTAAAATCAGGACTATTACGATTTAAAACTTGTTTACCGTTACGGTCTCTGAATTGATCTAAATCGTTTCCGCCGTTTGCACCTGCTTCAATAATAATAATTCCTTTATTTGCTCCCAGACGAATTGCATCAAATATATCCGGTTTTACTTCTACAGGAAGATAGTTCTTATCTCCATATCCATCGTAAGTTGCTTGTGCCTCTAGTAAAAGAATATCTCCAGCTTGCATATTGTTAACCGCACTTAAAATAGCATCAGCTGTATTATAATTTCCGTTATCCCTAATTTGAGATACAACCTTTACCTTAGCTTTGGGTGCGATTCCAATTCCGCCTATGTTATTATCCTCTGCCGAAACAATTCCTAAGACTGAAGTACCATGATCATGGTGCTCGCTTTTATTTTGTCCAGATATCAATTCAATCTTTTGATTCACTAAATCCTCATGACTAAATAACCACCCATACTCCATATCTACGAATGTAGTCCCTTTTCCATCCCCACCTTTTATGCTCCAGGCATAAGGTGCATTAATTCCTAATGGTGCTGGTTCAAGATAACCTTGTCTTGTAAGTCTAGGCTCATCATATGGGTTAACAGATAAATTTGGTAAACGCTCTTCTGGTGACGCCTCTTCTTCCTGTAAATACGCCGTTTCAACAAGAGATGATTTCTCAATTTTTGTAAGTAACGCTTGTACATCAATACCATCTTGAGTTTCTACAATATAGTAGTTTAGCAAATTAGAAGAAATATGATCAGAATCTTTTATTTCTTTACCTAGATTTTTAATTTCTTTAGGATTTAAAGAATTAAAAAGTCGATTTATAGTTACATTTGGATATTCAGCTAAAATTCCAATGAATTCAGGATCTTGTTTTTCTTCTTTAATGAATTTTTCTATTCCATCCTGATATGGTAAATTCGCTTCATTTTTAAATTTTAAAATTAATTGTTTAGTAGCTTGCTTATGTACAGTAGAATTCAATTGCTTATTTGAATAATTGTAAGTAGCTGCGTAGGCAACTTCTGATTTTTCACTTGGAAGTATACCACCTACTCCATTAAATGCTGTTAATGCAATTGAAGAAACTAGAATTCCCTTAAAAATTTTCAA
>NZ_CP101135.1:4632500-5245328 GCF_024296885.1 Bacillus paranthracis | reverse complement strand
AGGTGTCCCTCCTTTACTAAGATGGTAAAAGAATAAGGTTGCGCAACAAATGTACAACCTAAATAAATATAAAATGTATATTTATACGAAACGTATTTTAAAACCTAAAAACGTCGTTTGTATATGAGATAGGGTTTTCGACAAAAAAAGCAAATGTGGATAATCATTTACCCACATGTGATTAAAACTGTCCACATGTTATACACAAATTGTGGATAAGATAATGATGTGGAAAACTTATTCAAAGTGAAAACACAACTATAATATCAAAAAAAAGTAGCTATAGCAATGAAATTAAGAAAGTTATCCACAAAATCAATACCTTGTGGAATAAACTTGTCCACAACACGATATACTGTGTAAAAGTACGAAAAGAGTTTGTGGATATAAAAAACAGAAAAAAACATTTATCCACAAGGAAATATAGCGTCTGTGAAAAAGTATGTGAATAGGTTCAAAATGAATATTTGATGAAAATTTCTAGAACCATTGACATTTTCCTAGTTGATTAACTATAATTTATAAGACTGTCTTTAACAGATATTCCTCAGGGAGGTGTCATATAATGAAAAGAACTTACCAACCAAATAAACGTAAGCGCAGCAAAGTACATGGTTTCCGCAGCCGTATGAGCACAGCGAACGGACGTAAAGTGCTAGCAGCTCGTCGTCGTAAAGGAAGAAAAGTATTATCTGCGTAGACCACTGATCGTTCAGTGGTCTTTTTTTCTAATAATAGTGAATTTCCGCTGATGAACTACAGGAGTGTCAATTGATATGAAGAAAAAACATCGTATAAAAAAGAATGATGAATTCCAGACGGTTTTTCAAAAAGGAAAATCGACTGCGAATCGTCAATTTGTTGTGTATCAACTAGATAAAGAAGAGCAGCCAAACTTTCGTATTGGCCTTTCTGTCAGCAAGAAAATAGGAAATGCAGTAGTGCGTAACCGAATTAAACGTATGATTCGCCAGTCGATCACAGAATTAAAAGATGAGATAGATTCTGGAAAAGATTTTGTTATAATAGCAAGGAAGCCTTGTGCAGAGATGACATATGAAGAAGTAAAGAAAAGCTTAATTCATGTCTTTAAACGCTCTGGTATGAAAAGAATAAAAAAGTAGCGTAAGGAAATGAATTACACTATATACATACCGATACAAGGAGGAGTAGGCTTTGAAAAAGAAATTAGGTTTACTAGCCATGGTTGTTGTATTAATGGCGATTACTGCTGGCTGTAGTGAAGTAAATCAGCCAATTACACCAAAAAGCACTGGAATTTGGAATGAATACTTCGTATACCCGCTTTCTCAGTTAATTACGTATTTTGCCAACTTATTTGGTAGTAATTACGGTTTAGCGATTGTTGTTACAACTCTTATCATTCGTTTTGCATTATTACCATTAATGATTAAACAAACGAAGAGTACGAAAGCAATGCAAGCGTTACAACCAGAAATGGTGAAGTTAAAAGAGAAATATAGCTCTAAAGATCAAGCAACGCAGCAAAAACTACAACAAGAAATGATGCAGTTGTATCAAAAAAATGGTGTAAATCCATTAGCAGGATGTTTACCAATCTTTGTTCAGATGCCTATTTTATTCGCGTTTTACCATGCGATTATGAGAACATCAGAAATTAGTAAGCATACATTCTTATGGTTCGACTTAGGACAAGCAGATCCGTTCTATATCTTACCGGTTGTTGCGGCAATTACGACATTTATTCAGCAAAAACTTGCAATGGCAGGAACTGCTGGTCAAAATCCGCAAATGGCAATGATGATTTGGTTAATGCCAATCATGATTTTAATCTTTGCAATTAACTTCCCAGCTGCATTATCACTTTACTGGGTTGTTGGTAATATCTTTGGTATCGCTCAAATGTACTTGATCAAAGGGCCGGAAATTAAGGCTAGTAAGGCAGGAGGATCAAGCAAGTGAGTATAATTACTGCTAAAGGACAAACAGTCGAGCTGGCAGTACAGGATGCTTTAAGACAATTAAATGTTTCAAAAGACCGAGTAGATATAAATATTATCGATGAGGGTAAGAGAGGGTTCTTAGGTTTATTTGGGAACCGACCTGCAGTAGTAGAAGTTGTATTGAAGAAAGATCCAATTCAAGAATGTGAAGAATATTTAAAAAATGTTATTCACGATATGGGTGTGGAAGCTGAGATTAGTAAAATTGTAAAAGGACGCGAAGTTGAATTTACAATTTACGGCGAAAATGTGGGTGTTTTGATTGGAAAAAGAGGGGATACCTTGAATTCTTTACAGTATTTAACAAAACTTGTGGCGAATCGTAATACGAAGCAGTACATTGGTATCACATTAGATGCTGAAAATTATCGTAGTAAAAGAAAAGCTACGTTAGAAGCACTTTCTTATCGATTAGCCAAACAAGTAGTAAGTACGAAAAAAAGAGTTGTATTGGAGCCTATGCCATCTTTTGAACGAAAGATTATCCACCAAGCATTATCTAATCATCAAAGTATCATTACAACTTCTGAAGGAAAAGAACCACATCGACATGTTGTAATATCTTCCAAGTGACCGGTTACTCAATTGAGTGCCGGTTTTTTTGAGGGGAAAATAGGTGTGGATAACTAAAAAACACTAAACTTATCCACTGTGAATAAGTTTAGTGTTTTTTACATGAGGACATAATAAAATGAGTTATTATTCTTTTGTAGATAGGTTCGTTATGGTATTCTAATAATTTAGTGAAGAAAATAATCATGTTGAAATAGAGATAAATAAGCAAGTGAGGTGAAAGGACATGGAATTTGATACAATTGCCGCGATTTCCACAGCGCTTGGAGAGGGTGCAATTGCCATTGTTCGAGTAAGTGGGGATGATGCGGTTGAAAAGGTTAATCGTATTTTTAAAGGGAAGGATTTAACAGAGGTTCCTTCTCACACAATTCATTATGGTCATATTGTTGATTTAGATACAAATCAGGTTATTGAAGAAGTAATGGTGTCTATTATGCGTGCACCGAGGACTTTTACACGTGAAAATATAGTAGAAATTAACTGTCACGGTGGGCTTGTTTCGGTAAATAAAGTATTGCAGCTTATTTTAGCGCAAGGAGTACGATTAGCGGAGCCTGGTGAATTTACAAAACGTGCTTTTTTAAATGGCCGTATTGATTTATCACAAGCAGAAGCTGTTATGGACTTAATCCGTGCAAAAACAGATCGAGCAATGAACGTAGCGATTAATCAAATGGAAGGACGATTATCTAAATTAATCGGCCGTCTGCGTCAGGATATATTAGAAACGTTAGCTCATGTTGAGGTAAACATAGATTACCCGGAATATGATGATGTGGAAGAAATGACACATAATATTTTAATTGAGAAAGCTACACATGTTCGTGCTGAAATTGCAAAAATATTAGAAACATCAAAGCAAGGAAAGATTTTACGTGAAGGTATTGCTACTGCAATCATTGGTAGACCTAATGTTGGGAAATCATCGCTATTAAATAGTCTCGTTCAGGAGAAAAAGGCAATTGTAACTGATATTGCAGGAACAACTCGTGATGTTATTGAAGAGTACGTTAATGTGCGTGGTGTACCACTTAAACTTATAGATACGGCCGGAATTCGTGAAACAGAAGATGTTGTTGAACGAATTGGTGTAGAGCGTTCAAAAGAAATGATGAGTCAAGCTGATTTAGTGTTAGTTGTCGTTAATTATAGCGAAGCTTTAACGAATGAGGATGAAGATCTATTCCGTGCCGTACAAGGAAAAGATTTCATTGTTATTGTAAATAAGACAGATTTACCGCAAGCAATTGATATGGAACGTGTTATAGAATTAGCAGCGGGGAATCGTGTTATTACAACGTCGTTAATTGAGGAACAGGGAATAGATGAGCTTGAAACGGCAATCGCTGATTTATTCTTTGAAGGAACAATTGATTCTGCAGATGTAACATATGTTTCTAACGCGAGACATATTGGATTATTAACACAAGCAGGAAAAACAATTGGAGATGCAATTGAGGCGATAGAAAATGGTGTTCCAATTGATATGGTGCAGATTGATTTAACAAGAACGTGGGAAATACTTGGTGAAATTACTGGTGACACCGTTCATGAGAGCTTAATTGACCAGTTGTTCTCTCAATTTTGTTTAGGAAAATAATATAGTGATGTTTCAGAAAGATAGAGATTATTAGGAGGAATAAACAATGGGATACAATGCCGGTTCATACGATGTCATAGTAATCGGTGCAGGTCATGCAGGATGTGAAGCTGGTCTTGCGGCAGCACGAATGGGCTCCAAAACATTAATGTTAACAATTAACTTAGATATGGTAGCGTTTATGCCATGTAACCCTTCTGTTGGTGGACCAGCAAAAGGGATTGTTGTTCGTGAAATTGATGCATTAGGCGGAGAAATGGGACGCAACATTGATAAAACGCATATTCAAATGCGTATGTTAAATACAGGTAAAGGGCCAGCTGTACGTGCACTGCGAGCACAAGCAGATAAGTTCTCTTACCAGCATGAATTAAAGAAAACAATTGAAGAAACACCAAACTTAACGTTGTTCCAAGGAATGGTAGAGCGTTTGATCGTTGAAGATGGCGAATGTAAAGGGGTAATTACGCAAGCTGGTGCTGAATATACAGCAAAAACAGTCGTAATTACGACTGGTACGTTTTTACGTGGTGAGATTATTATGGGAGATTTAAAATATTCGAGTGGTCCAAATAATCAACAACCATCTATTACGTTATCGGAACATTTAGAGGAGCTTGGATTTGATCTTGTTAGATTTAAAACAGGTACACCTCCGCGCGTAAATAGTAATACGATTGATTACAGTAAAACAGAAATTCAGCCAGGTGACGATAAGCCACGCGCTTTCTCTTTTGAAACGACAAAGTTTATTATGGATCAAATTCCATGTTGGTTAACGTATACAAGTACGGAAACACATCGTTTAATAGATGAAAACCTACATCGCTCAGCTATGTATTCTGGTATGATTAAGGGAACAGGTCCTAGATATTGTCCTTCAATTGAAGACAAAGTAGTAAGGTTTAATGATAAACCACGTCATCAAATTTTCTTAGAGCCAGAGGGACGTAACACACAAGAAGTGTACGTACAAGGTTTATCCACAAGCTTACCAGAAGACGTACAGCGTGATATGCTTAGAACAATCCCTGGTCTAGAAAATGTTGAAATGATGCGTACAGGTTATGCAATTGAATATGATGCAATTGTGCCAACGCAACTATGGCCAACACTTGAAACGAAAAAAATTAAAAATTTATATACAGCAGGACAAATTAACGGAACTTCTGGTTACGAAGAGGCAGCAGGACAAGGGCTTATGGCCGGAATTAATGCAGCATGTCGTTCTTTAGGTAAAAAAGAAGTTATTTTAGGTCGTGAGGATGCTTATATTGGTGTCTTAATTGATGATCTTGTAACGAAAGGGACGAATGAACCATATCGTTTATTAACGTCTCGTGCAGAGTATCGTCTATTATTACGCCATGATAATGCGGATCTTCGTTTAACTGAAATTGGTCATGAAATTGGATTAATTAAAGAAGAACGCTATGAGCGATTTACAAATAAAAAATTACAAATTGAACAGGAAAAGGAACGTTTAAGTAGCATTATTATTAAACCACGTCCTGAAGTTCAAGAATTAATTCGCAATATTGGTGGAAGTGAATTGAAAGATGGAATACGTGCAAGTGACTTATTACGTCGTCCAGAGATGACATATGAGCATATCCATCTTTTAGTACCAAGTGAAGTAGAATTAAGTGATGAAGTTACAGAACAAGTTGAAATTCAGATTAAGTACGAAGGATATATCGAAAAATCTTTACAGCAAGTAGAGCGTATGAAGAAGATGGAAAGTAAAAAAATTCCTGTCGATATTGATTATGATGCGATTTCTAGCCTTGCATCAGAAGCTAGACAGAAATTGAAAGATGTTCGTCCACTTTCAGTGGGGCAGGCTTCACGTATATCGGGCGTAAATCCAGCAGACATTTCCATTTTACTTGTGTATATTGAACAAGGAAAAATTGCGCGAGTATCGAACCAATAAATAGTAAGGAGATATTGTTAGATGAACATAGAACAATTTCAATCTATGCTAGAAGAGAAGGGTATCACCCTCTCTTCTAGACAGTTAGAGCAGTTCGAAATCTACTTCGAAACATTAGTAGAATGGAATGAAAAAATGAATTTAACGGCTATTACGGAAAAAGAGGAAGTATATTTAAAACACTTTTTTGATTCCATTACAGCTGCTTTTTATTACGATTTTTCTAAACCATTCTCAATTTGTGATGTTGGCGCAGGAGCTGGATTCCCAAGTATTCCTTTAAAAATCTGTTTCCCGCATTTAAAAGTGACGATTGTAGACTCATTACAAAAACGTATTAATTTCTTAAATCATTTAGCACAAAAGTTGGAATTGAGTGACGTCGCGTTTTGTCATGATCGTGCTGAAACATTTGGAAAAAAAGAAGGTGTACGTGAAGCGTACGACATTGTAATGGCACGTGCAGTCGCACGTCTTTCAGTATTAAGTGAGCTGTGTTTACCACTTGTAAAAGTTGGGGGAACATTCATTGCAATGAAAGGTGCTGCAGCAAACGAAGAAATTGAAAATGGCAAGTATGCTTTAGAGGTGCTAGGCGGGGATTTAAAAGAAATGTCTACGTTCCAATTACCGTTTGAAGAAAGTGAACGTAATATTTTATTAATCGAGAAAAAGCGCAAGACACCAAAGAAATATCCACGCAAACCGGGAACACCCAATAAATTACCTATTGAAAAATAAATCTTATTAGACGTAAGATTAAATTATATAAATGAAAACGTAAATGTTTCATAGGAAACATTTTATGGAGAATAGTCAATAGGCCTAAAGGTGGTGGAATATGTATGAAAAATACGTTTTCTCGTTTATTTGGCTTTGGAGATAAAGAGAGCGAATTCGAATTACAAGACGAAAGCCATGAAGAAATAGATAAAAAGGTATATGAAGAAATACAAGAAATTCCGATAGTAAATATTACCCCTAACCGTTATCAACCACGAACAGTTTTTGATGACGCGCGTATTGAGGAACTAGCATTAACGATTCGTACACACGGACTTATTCAGCCAATTGTTGTGAGGCAATATGAGGATGAGAAGTACGAGATTATTGCTGGAGAAAGGCGTTTCCGTGCAGCAACAAAGTTAGGGTGGGAAAAGGTTCCTGCAATTATAAAAAACTTAAATGATACAGAAACAGCTTCTGTGGCTTTAATTGAAAATTTGCAACGTGAGGAACTAACAGCAATCGAGGAAGCTGTGGCATATCAAAAGCTAATTGAGTTACATAATTTAACGCAAGAAGCATTGGCACAAAGACTCGGAAAAGGACAATCCACAATCGCAAATAAGTTGCGATTGTTAAAGTTGCCTGAAGAAATAAAAAATGCGTTATTAGAAAAAAGTATTACAGAACGCCATGCCCGTGCGCTCATCCCTTTAAAGAATGAGGAATTACAACTGAAGGTTTTACAGGAAATTGTGGAGAAACAACTGAATGTAAAGCAAACAGAGGAACGAATTGCGAAATTACTAGAGGAAGCAAAACCGAAGCGTAAGGCAAAGCAAAAAGCAGTAAGTCGAGATACGAGAATTGCCATGAATACAATTAGGCAGTCATTACAAATGGTTGCTGACAGTGGTTTAAATGTTAATTCTGAGGAAGAAGAGTTTGACGAGTACTATCAAATTACAATTCAAATTCCGAAGAAAAAATAATAATGGTGTGTTAGAGACCTGATCCTATTGGATAGGTCTCTTTTACTATATTTTCTTGTTAGATGAAGAAGGAGTTTACAAATAAATTTTGAAGTTTAATAAGGACGTAAAAGAAAAACTTTTATTTCATGTTACAATAAACGTAATTGTTACTAGAATAAGATAGAAAGGTTGAAAGTAGGTGACATCATGGGAAAAATCATTGCTATAGCCAATCAAAAGGGTGGCGTTGGAAAAACAACAACATCTGTTAATTTAGGGGCTGGATTGGCACAAGTAGGTAAAAAGGTCCTTCTTGTAGATATTGATGCTCAAGGAAATGCAACGACGGGTGTGGGAATTGAAAAATCCGAATTAGATCAATGTATTTACAATGTTCTTGTGGAAGATGCAGATGTTCAAGGGGTTATACAGAAAACCGCAACTGAAAACTTAGATGTTCTACCCGCTACAATTCAATTAGCAGGTGCTGAAATTGAATTGGTACCGACTATTTCCCGGGAAGTACGTTTGCAAAGGGCATTACAGCCAGTTCGTGATGAATATGATTATATTATTATCGACTGTCCCCCGTCCTTAGGGTTATTAACGATTAATGCATTAACTGCAGCAGATTCTGTTATTATTCCTGTTCAATGCGAATATTACGCACTAGAAGGGTTAAGTCAGCTATTAAATACAGTTCGACTTGTGCAAAAGCACTTAAATAAAAATCTAGCAATTCAAGGCGTATTGCTAACAATGTTAGATGCCCGTACAAATTTAGGGATTCAGGTTATAGATGAAGTGAAAAAATACTTTAGAGATAAAGTATACCGTTCGATTATCCCTCGTAATGTTCGTTTGAGTGAAGCACCAAGTCATGGGAAACCAATTATGCAGTATGACGCTAAATCAAGAGGGGCAGAAGTATATATAGATTTAGCAGAGGAAGTGATTGCAGGTGGCTAAAGGATTAGGAAGAGGAATCAATGTGTTTTTTCCTGATTTAGATGTGAAAGAAGAAGAGACAATTCAGGAGATTACGATAACTGAATTAAGACCGAATCCATATCAACCACGTAAACACTTTAATAAAGAGGCGATTCAGGAATTATCGGCCTCTATTAAAGAGCACGGCATATTACAACCATTAATTGCTAGAAAGAGTATTAAAGGATATGAAATTGTTGCAGGTGAAAGAAGATATCGTGCTGCTAAAGAGGCGGGACTCGAAAAAGTACCTGCCGTTGTAAGACAATTAAATGAGCAGCAAATGATGGAGTTTGCATTGCTTGAAAACTTACAACGAGAAGATTTAAATCCAATGGAAGAAGCGATGGCATATCAAATGTTAATGAATGAGCTAAATGTGACGCAAGAACAATTAGCAAAACGTCTTGGTAAGAGTAGACCTTACATTGCAAACTATACGCGATTATTAAGCCTCCCTTCTTTTGTGCAAGATATGATTGCAAACGGTCAACTTTCAATGGCTCATGGGAGAACTTTACTTACGATAAAAGATGAAGAGCTGTTGAAATCTTTACTGAAACGAATTGAAAAAGAAGGATTAAATGTTCGTCAATTAGAGAAAATTGTTCAGGAGATTAATCAACGCGTTTCACGTGAAACAAAACAAGTAAAAAAAGAGAGAAACATATTTTTCGTAGAACGCGAAACGTTCTTAAGAGAAAAGTTTGGCACAGAGGTAAAAATTAAAGAAACAAAAAAGGAAAAAGGTAAAATCGAAATTGAATTTTTCAATAAAGAAGATTTAAATCGTATTTTAGAATTATTAGCGCAGCAAAACTAAAAAGCAAACCATCTTATTATTTATAGATGGTTTGCTTTTTTTAATACAGATAATTTTTGGTCTGTTTCTTTTATGCTTTGTGCAATTACATCAGCCATTTTCATAACTAAACTTAATCTTGTATTTTGCAGGACGAAAAACTCCATAAAACCATTTAGATTTACGATGCCATGAATATGTAAATCACCAACTGCTGGTAATTTCTTGTTCATAGCAGCTCCGGGTTTACTAGGTCCCATTCCGGTAGTGATGGAACCGATACTTTGAGACTTTCCTAAACAGGCATCAACCGCAATTATAAATGAAGTAGGATTATCTTTCTGTATATTCTGAATTTTTTCCTCTAAGTTTAGCGCATGTACTGGATCATCTAGTGTGCCGAACACTTGGAAGTTTGTAATTTCTACTTGTTCTAGTTTCGTACCGACTAACGGACCGAGTGCATCTCCTGTGGAACGATCTGTTCCGATACAAACGAGAATGATTGGTATATGAGTTTTAATAGGGATATGGGAAAGTAAGAAGTTACTAATTGTCTCGGAGGCTTCTAAATCTTGGTGCATAACATTTTGAGTTTCTTTTTCGAAAAAAGGTAAGCGAAAACTTCCAATATTCATGAAGCACCCATCCTTTTAATAAATTTTCAAAATATGTTATATGGTGAGTAAAATGGAAAACTATAAGTGCGTACTTGCTGTAAAACTTAAGTGAGAACGGAAATAATAGTACTAGTATATATATATTCGTTCCATTTTATACCTGCATGGCGGTTAACAAATGGAATTAAAGACATAAAATTTTTTCAGCAATTAGGAGACTTCTGATACAATAAGAAGGATAACTAAAAAGAAATTTTGGCTGGAGAGGTAGAGGTACATGGATGTATTAACGAAGTGGTTTAATGCTACGAAACAGTATTTATTAGATGCTGATCGTTGGGCTCATATTGGAATTGCGACATTAAAAATATGTATCATTTTAACAATTGGTGCAATTGTAGTGCGAATTGCAAGAGCGGTTGTACGAAATGCGTTTCGTATGGGAAGTCGTTCTCCAATTCAAATTTCAGAACGTCGTACAGTTACGGTAGCGAAGTTACTTGAAAATATTGTGGCATACGTTGTTATGTTCATTATGTTAATTGCGATTTTAGGTGTGTTTAATATTAATGCATCAGGTTTATTAGCCGGTGCTGGGGTAATTGGTTTAGCAGTCGGATTTGGTGCTCAAAGTTTAGTGAAAGATGTTATTACAGGGTTATTTATCTTGTTAGAAGATCAATTTTCAGTTGGTGACTATGTGAAAATTGGTCAGTTTGAAGGTGTCGTTTTAGAAATTGGACTTCGTACAACGAAAGTGAAAAGTTGGACAGGTGAAATTCATACTTTACCAAACGGAAGTATTGTTCAGGTTACCAACTATTCAGTTAGTAATAGTGTAGCATTTGTTGACGTATCTATTTCGTATGAGGCTGATATAGCAAAAGCAGAGCAAGTCATTGAAGAATTATTAGAAGAATTACCTGCACAATATGAGCAAATGGTAACAACGCCTCAGTTATTAGGCGTGCAAACATTAGCTGCATCAGAAGTTATATTACGTGTTATTGCAGAAGTAGAGCCGATGCAACATGCAGTTATTGCAAGGGCACTTCGTAAAGAAATTAAAAATCGTCTAGATTTACATGGTATTGAAATTCCATATCCACGTATGGTTTTATATAATCGTGAAGAGTTAGTGAGTGGAAAAGCAATTTAATATGGAGAGGGGTTTGGAGAATGGAGCAAAAGCAGTATAACTTGTACGATGTTGTGGAAATGAAGAAAGCCCACCCATGTGGGGAGAATCGTTGGAAGATTATTCGTATGGGAATGGATATCCGCATTAAGTGCGAGGGATGTGACCATTCAGTAATGATTCCTCGAAGAGAGTTTGATCGTAAGGTGAAAAAAATACTTGTGAAGCACGAAGAATAGAGAGAAAGTAACAGTTACAGTGGGTAGCTGTTACTTTTTTTCGTTTGGAGGAAACTTGTCATTTTTTTCGTTACTATCTATAATGATGAAAGATTGAGACATAGGAGTGAAAAATATGGGATTAACGGCTGGGATTGTTGGATTACCTAACGTAGGAAAGTCCACTTTATTTAATGCAATTACACAAGCAGGAGCAGAATCTGCAAACTATCCATTCTGTACAATTGATCCAAACGTAGGAATTGTAGAAGTACCAGATGAGCGTTTAAATAAATTAACGGAATTAGTAGAACCGAAAAAAACTGTTCCGACTGTATTTGAGTTTACTGATATTGCAGGTATCGTAAAAGGTGCGAGTAAAGGTGAAGGTTTAGGAAATAAATTCTTATCTCACATTCGCCAAGTAGATGCAATTTGCCAAGTTGTTCGTTGTTTTGAAGACGAAAATATTACGCATGTTTCAGGTAAAGTAGACCCAATTGATGATATTGAAACAATCAACTTAGAGCTAATCTTAGCAGACTTAGAATCTGTTGATAAACGTATCGAACGTGTTGCGAAATTAGCAAGACAAAAGGATAAAGAAGCAGTATATGAGCATGAAATTTTAGTACGTTTAAAAGAAGCTTTTGAAGAGGGTAAACCAGCTCGTACTGTTGAATTTACAGAAGAGCAAATGAAGATTGTTAAAGGTCTTCATTTACTGACAACGAAAGAAATGTTATACGTAGCAAACGTAAGCGAGGACGATGTTATCGATCCTTCTGAAAACAAATACGTACAAATGGTAAAAGAATTTGCTGCAAATGAAAATTCTCAAGTAATCGTTGTATGTGCAAAAATCGAATCAGAAATTGCTGAGCTAGACGAGGAAGAGAAAAAAGTCTTCCTTGAAGAACTGGGCATTGAGGAATCTGGTTTAGATCAATTAATTCGTGCTGCATATGATTTATTAGGACTTGCTACTTACTTCACAGCAGGTGTGCAAGAAGTACGTGCATGGACGTTCAAACAAGGTATGAAAGCACCACAATGTGCCGGCGTAATTCATACAGACTTTGAGCGTGGATTTATTCGTGCAGAAACAGTTTCTTACGAAGACTTAATGACAAACGGTTCTATGACAGCTGCAAAAGAAGCTGGTAAAGTTCGTTTAGAAGGAAAAGAGTATATCGTAAAAGACGGAGACGTTATGCATTTCCGTTTCAACGTTTAATTTAATATTTCCTAGGAAAAATAAAGATATGAACTTGGCAAATATATTATGTGTTTGCCAAGTTTTTTATGTATGGGTGAGTTGATTCATCTAACTTACTATGATATAATCTAAACTCGTGAGTAATTACTATAAATTAATTGCTCCTTGCCCATTACGGGCCGTTTAGACCAAAAGGAGGTGAAAGTGTAATGAGAAAGTACGAAATTATGTACATCATTCGTCCTGGCGTTGAAGAAGAAGCTCAAAAAGCTTTAGTTGAACGTTTTGCAGGTGTTTTAACAAACAATGGTGCAGAAATCATTAACACGAAAGAGTGGGGTAAGCGTCGTTTAGCTTACGAAATCAACGACTTACGTGAAGGTTTCTACATGATCTTAAACGTGAATGCTAACGCAGAAGCGATTAACGAATTCGATCGTTTAGCTAAGATCAACGAAGATATCCTTCGTCATATCGTTGTTAAAGAAGAAGAAAAATAATTGATATATAAGGGAGAGTGGTTCGATTGATGAATCGTGTTATCCTCGTTGGTCGTTTAACTAAGGACCCTGACTTACGTTACACGCCCAATGGTGTTGCAGTAGCTACTTTTACGTTAGCTGTGAATCGCGCATTTGCGAATCAACAAGGTGAGCGTGAAGCTGACTTTATTAATTGTGTAATATGGCGTAAACAAGCAGAAAACGTAGCAAATTATTTGAAAAAAGGTAGCTTAGCAGGCGTAGATGGGCGTCTTCAAACTCGTAATTACGAGGGACAAGATGGTAAACGTGTATATGTAACAGAAGTTCTTGCGGAAAGCGTACAATTTTTAGAGCCGCGTAATGGCGGTGGGGAGCAACGTGGTTCATTTAATCAGCAACCATCAGGAGCTGGTTTCGGTAACCAAAGCTCTAACCCATTTGGTCAATCTAGTAATTCAGGCAACCAAGGTAACCAAGGAAACTCTGGATTTACGAAGAATGACGATCCATTTTCAAATGTAGGTCAACCGATCGACATTTCCGACGACGATTTACCGTTCTAATACAGTAAATTTGTTAGTTTTAACAAAGAATGGAGGGAAATAGACATGGCAGGACGCAAAGGTGGACGTGCGAAACGTCGTAAGGTGTGTTTCTTCACAGCTAACGGCATCACTCGCATCGATTATAAAGATGTTGATTTATTAAAACGTTTCGTTTCTGAGCGTGGTAAAATTTTACCTCGTCGTGTAACAGGAACAAGCGCAAAATACCAACGCAAACTTACAGTTGCAATTAAACGTGCTCGTCAAATGGCACTTTTACCATATGTTGGTGAATAATAGCGTATGAAATGCACAGTAGAGTCGGACTCTACTGTGCATTTTGCTATGCTTTTCTTTTTTGAAAGAGAGGTTAGATGATGAGGAATACGAAATTTATTACTGAAGGTGCGGCGTTGTTAGCAATATATGCAATGTTATTGCTTATATCTATGTATGTTCCAATTTTAGGCACAGTTGTAACGTTTGCGTTGCCGTTGCCATTTATATTGCTAACGATAAGATATAAAATATCTAATGCTTTTGTAATTTTTACGGCAGCGCTTTTTATTACTGTTATTGTTAGTCAACCGATGAACCTAGTAAAGACAACTATGTTTGGATTAATAGGTATCGTTTTAGGACATATGTATAAAAAACAAAAGAAGCCAGTAGAAATTTTGATGGCAGGGACGCTTGCTTACTTAATTGGTATTATGCTCATTTATGTTGCGAGTATAAAGTTTTTTAACATAGATTTAATGAAGCAAATGCAAAATATGTTTAATGAAAGTATGGCGCAAAGCGAAAAGATAGTTACAGCTGCGGGCATGCCTATTAGTAAAGAGCAAAAAGAGCTATTTGCACAATTTAATGATGTGTTACAAACGTTATTCCCAAGTTTACTTGTCATGGTCTCAGTATGTTTTTCTTGGATTACAGTTATGATATCAGGTAGTGTTTTGAGAAAGTTAAAACACGATGTCATACCTTGGCCTAAATTTAAGGATATACAATTACCAAAGAGTATTGTTTGGTATTACGTTGTATTTATTTTGCTATCAACTTTTATAAAAGTAGAACCGACATCATATTTACATATGGTATTTTCTAACCTATATGTCATATTTGCTTTACTACTCGTGCTGCAAGGTTTGACGTTTATCGCTTTTCTGGCGCATAGCAAAGGTTTTACGAAAGGGGTTCCTATTATTAGTTTTATCGCCTGCATGTTTATCCCGATGCTGTTTCCTCTTGTGACAATCTTAGGTATAATTGATTTAGGGATTTCATTGCGTTCTAAAATAGGAGGATAAAATAATATTCCTTATACTATTTTAATCTGTATTACTAACTGGAAGATAAGTTAGTTTTACTTTATAGGAGTTGTATACATGCCTGAATTTTATAAGAAACAGTGGTTTTTATATCCTGTTTACGTATTGGCATTTTTTGTGTTTGTGCTCATTTCAATCCTCTGTTATTTTCATTTACTAATGGGGATAGTCTCCTTCTTTATTTTTTGTATCGTCCTTTTTGTTGTTGTACGATTTGAACTTACTTTCCAAAAGAATTTTGAAAAACATACGACAGATATGATTACAAGGGTAAAGAAAGTGAGTAATGAGGCATTTAACCAGATGCCGATTGGTATTTTGTTATACAATAAGGATTATGGGATTGATTGGGCAAATCCTTATTTATCTTCATGTCTGGGGCAGCATGCATTAGCTGGATGGCACCTTTATGATGTATCAGAAACGTTACTTCTTTTTATTAAGGGAGAAACATCCGATGATATAGTCTCTTTAAATAATCGAAAGTTTCGTGTCTTTGTAAGGAAAGAAGAAAAGTTAATTTATTTCTTTGATGTAACAGAACAAACAGAGATTGAAAAGATGTACGAGGATCAACGTACTGTTTTAGCTGTCATTTATTTAGATAATTATGATGAAGTTACACAAGGATTAGATGATCAATTACGTACGAATATAACAAGTCTTGTGACATCCCGTCTAAATGAATGGGCCGTTAAGTATGGGGCATATTTAAAACGTGCATCTTCGGAAAGATTCTTCGTTGTACTAAATGAAAGTATTTTAGCGCAGATGGAGAAAGGGAAATTTAGTATTCTAGACCAAGTACGTGAAGAAACATCCAAAAGGAATATACCACTTACATTAAGTGTAGGTGTTGGATCAGGTGATTTACCTTTATCCGAGCTTGGGGCGATGGCTCAATCAGGTCTAGACCTTGCGCTTGGGCGTGGTGGAGATCAAGTAGCTATTAAACAAGCGACAGGTAAAGTTAAGTTTTATGGTGGTAAGACAAATCCGGTGGAAAAACGTACTCGTGTACGTGCCAGAGTGATTTCGCATGCATTAAAGGATTTAGTATTAGAAAGTAGCAATGTCATTATAATGGGGCATAGGGCTCCTGATATGGACGCAATTGGTGCTGCGATTGGTATTTTAAAGGTAGCGCAATTAAATGAGCGCAAAGGATATATTGTGCTCGATGAAAATGATTCTGATAAGGGAATTAAGCGTTTAATGGATAAAGTGAAACAAAATGAAGAGTTATGGTCTCACTTTATTACACCAGAACAAGCGATGGAATTTGCAAATGATGATTCATTACTTGTTGTTGTTGATACGCATAAGCCTTCAATGGTGATGGAAGAAAAGCTGTTACGCAAAATTGAAAATGTAGTTGTTATTGACCATCATCGCCGAGGAGAAGATTTTATTGAAGATCCATTGCTTGTTTACATGGAGCCATACGCTTCTTCCACGGCGGAACTTGTTACGGAATTACTTGAATACCAACCGAAAAATTTAAAAATGACAATGTTAGAAGCAACAGCATTATTAGCAGGTATTATTGTTGATACGAAAAGCTTTACATTCCGGACAGGTGCTCGTACGTTTGATGCTGCTTCTTATTTACGCTCACACGGTGCAGATACTGTACTTGTACAAGAGCTTTTAAAAGAAGATATGGATCAGTATTTACGGGTTGCAAAAGCTATTAAAAATGCGTACATTTATAAAAATGGAATTGCGATTGCAAAAGTTGATAGCGATGATTACTACGATCAAGTGCTTATTGCGCAATCAGCGGACACATTATTAACAATGACAGGAATTATTGCATCATTTGTTATTGCAAAACGTGGCGAGAATTTCATTGGAATTAGCGGCAGGTCTTTAGGTGAAGTGAATGTGCAGCTAATTATGGAAAACTTAGGTGGTGGCGGGCATTTAACGAATGCAGCCACACAAATGAAAAATATTACAGTAGACGAAGCTGAGGAGAAGCTTCGATTTGTTATTGATGACTATTTACAGGGAGGCACACAATCATGAAAGTAATTTTTCTAAAAGACGTAAAAGGTAAAGGGAAAAAAGGGGAAGTAAAAAACGTACCAGATGGTTATGCAAATAACTTCTTACTAAAACAAGGATTAGCTGCTGAGGCGACGAATAGCAGTATGAAAACTTTAGAAGCTCAAAAGCGCAAAGAAGAAAAAGATGCAGCAGCAGAGCTTGAAAATGCAAAACAATTAAAAGAAACGTTAGAGAAATTAACTGTAGAATTAAAGGCTAAATCTGGAGAAGGTGGCCGTCTATTCGGTTCAATCACAAGTAAACAAATCGTAGATGCAATGCAAAAATCTCACAATATTAAACTTGATAAGCGTAAATTTGAAATGGATGATGCAATTCGTGCATTAGGCTATACAAACGTTACTGTGAAATTGCATCCGCAAGTAACAGCAACAGTAAAAGTTCATGTTAGTGAACAATAAAACTAAGTTAAGCAAGGAGGATTGCGTATGAGTGATGTAATGGCTGATCGTACCCCTCCGCATAATATAGAAGCTGAGCAGGCAGTCTTAGGTGCTATATTGATTGATCAGGATGCGTTAACATCGGCATCGGAACTATTAGTACCTGACTCATTTTATCGAACGAAACATCAAAAGATTTTTGAAGTCATGCTTGGTTTATCTGATAAGGGGGAGCCAATTGACTTAGTAATGATGACGTCAGCAATGGCTGATCAAGGATTACTAGAAGAAGTTGGTGGGGTTTCTTACTTAGCAGAATTAGCAGAAGTTGTTCCGACTGCTGCTAACGTAGAGTATTATGCAAGAATCATCGCTGAAAAAGCACTGTTACGTCGTTTAATTCGAACGGCGACTCATATTGTGTCTGATGGATATGAGAGAGAAGATGATGTGGATGGTCTTTTAAATGAGGCTGAGAAAAAAATATTAGAAGTATCTCATCAGACGAATGCGAAAGCATTCCAAAATATTAAAGACGTTCTTGTAGATGCTTACGATAAAATCGAACTTTTGCATAATCAAAAAGGTGAAGTGACCGGGATACCGACTGGATTTACTGAATTAGATAAGATGACGGCAGGGTTCCAGCGAAATGATTTAATCATCGTAGCGGCACGTCCGTCGGTAGGTAAAACGGCATTTTCATTAAATATCGCACAAAACGTAGCGACGAAAACGGATGAAAATGTAGCGATTTTTAGTCTAGAGATGGGTGCTGATCAGCTTGTTATGCGTATGCTTTGTGCAGAAGGGAATATTGATGCACAAAGACTTCGTACCGGATCGTTAACTTCTGATGATTGGGCGAAATTAACGATGGCAATGGGTAGCCTTTCTAATGCTGGTATTTATATTGATGATACGCCGGGGATTAAAGTAAATGAGATTCGAGCAAAATGTCGTAGATTAAAACAAGAACAGGGTCTTGGTATGATCTTGATTGACTACTTACAGCTTATTCAAGGAAGTGGGAAATCAGGAGAGAACCGTCAGCAGGAAGTATCTGAGATTTCTCGTACACTAAAAGGGATTGCGCGTGAATTACAAGTTCCTGTTATTGCCTTGTCACAGTTATCTCGTGGTGTAGAATCTCGTCAAGATAAACGTCCGATGATGTCTGATATTCGTGAATCGGGAAGTATCGAGCAGGATGCCGATATCGTAGCCTTCCTATATCGTGAAGATTACTATGATCGAGAAACGGAAAATAAAAATACGATTGAAATTATTATTGCAAAGCAGCGTAATGGTCCAGTAGGCTCAGTAGAGCTCGCATTCGTTAAAGAGTTCAATAAGTTCGTTAACTTAGAACGTCGTTTCGAAGATGGACATGCGCCGCCGGCATAACGATAGTATAAAAAAGAAACGCATTTCTTATAATAAGATGTGTTTCTTTTTTTTTATAGAAAAGATAAGGCTTTCATAGTGTGAAAATATAATTCTTACGAACGAAAAAGTTTTTTGATAAAAAAATGTTCGCTTTTTGGTTGACTTCTTTTTCGGTTTTGGTACAATTATATTGTTTGAATAGATCGTTTGAAAATTGCGGAGGTGCTTTAATAATGTCTTCAGTAGTAGTTGTAGGAACACAATGGGGCGACGAAGGAAAAGGTAAAATCACTGATTTTCTTTCTGAGCATGCGGAAGTAGTTGCAAGATATCAAGGTGGAAATAACGCAGGACATACAATTGTTTTTGGCGGAGTTAAATATAAATTACACTTAATTCCATCTGGTATTTTCTATAAAGAGAAAATTTGTGTAATCGGAAACGGCTTAGTAGTAGATCCGAAAGCATTACTTGAAGAGTTAAAATACTTACACGATCGTGGTGTAAGTACTGATAATTTACGCGTAAGTAACCGTGCACACGTTATTTTGCCTTATCACTTAAAACAAGATGAGTTAGAAGAAGCAAGTAAAGGTGATAACAAAATCGGTACAACGAAAAAAGGTATCGGTCCTGCATACATGGACAAAGCTGCTCGTATTGGTATTCGTATGGCTGATCTTTTAGACCGTGAAGCATTTAAAGAGAAGCTTGAGCGCAATTTAGCACAAAAAAATCGTTTGTTTGAAAAAATGTACGATACAGAAGGTTTCAGTGTAGAAGAAATCTTCGAAGAGTACTTCGAGTACGGA
This sequence comes from Bacillus paranthracis, assembly GCF_024296885.1. Classification (NCBI taxonomy): domain Bacteria; kingdom Bacillati; phylum Bacillota; class Bacilli; order Caryophanales; family Bacillaceae; genus Bacillus; species Bacillus paranthracis. The sequence continues at coordinate 5,225,523 of NZ_CP101135.1, read as the reverse complement.
CAACAAATCGCGCAATATGTGTGTGATACGTCTGTTGTATTAAATGATGCATTAGATAATAATCACCGTGTATTATTTGAAGGTGCACAAGGTGTTATGCTTGATATCGACCACGGTACGTATCCGTTCGTTACATCTTCTAACCCAATTGCTGGTGGTGTAACAGTTGGAACTGGAGTTGGCCCTGCAAAAGTTACTCGCGTTGTAGGTGTATGTAAAGCATATACAAGCCGCGTAGGTGATGGTCCATTCCCTACTGAGCTTCATGATGAAATTGGTCATCAAATTCGTGAAGTTGGTCGTGAGTATGGAACGACAACTGGTCGTCCACGCCGCGTAGGTTGGTTTGATAGCGTTGTTGTAAGACATGCGCGTCGTGTTAGTGGTTTAACAGATTTATCATTAAACTCTATCGACGTTCTAACTGGTATTCCAACTCTTAAAATTTGTGTTGCTTACAAATACAATGGCGAAGTTATCGATGAAGTTCCAGCAAACTTAAACATTTTAGCGAAATGTGAGCCTGTATACGAAGAGCTTCCAGGTTGGACAGAAGATATTACTGGTGTAAGATCATTAGACGAACTTCCTGAGAATGCAAGAAAATACGTAGAACGTGTTTCTGAGTTAACAGGAATTCAATTATCTATGTTCTCAGTTGGACCAGATCGTAATCAAACGAATATCGTTCGTAACGTATACGAAGCTTAATTGATATTTTTAAGGAAAAACTCATGTCCGCATGAGTTTTTTCTTGTTTTTTATAAAAAATAAAAAAAGGTATTGCAAAAAATAAATAAAACATGTTATGATACATCTTGTCGTCACGAAAATATGACGTTGGTGAGTATGAGCCATTAGCTCAGTTGGTAGAGCATCTGACTTTTAATCAGAGGGTCGAAGGTTCGAGTCCTTCATGGCTCACCATTTTATTTTTCGTGGCCCGTTGGTCAAGTGGTTAAGACACCGCCCTTTCACGGCGGTAACACGGGTTCGAATCCCGTACGGGTCATGTTTTTTTATGTTCATTTTTGGTCCCGTGGTGTAGTGGTTAACATGCCTGCCTGTCACGCAGGAGATCGCCGGTTCGACCCCGGTCGGGACCGCCACTTTTGTTTATACCACCATTAGTGGTTTTATATATAGTTTTGGCTCGGTAGCTCAGTCGGTAGAGCAGAGGACTGAAAATCCTCGTGTCGGCGGTTCGATTCCGTCCCGAGCCACTCTCAGGATATTAAGTGGGCCCACTTAATATCCTTTTTATTTGTGTAATTTTACAAAATTGAGTAGTTATTTTAAAATAGAATGAGGAGCCTCTAGCAGTTGAAGCTAGAGGTTTTTCTATAGATCGTATAGGATTCCGTGTAAAAGTGGATCATACATGAGTCTGTGAGAATAGAGGAGAAAGTACTTAAGCAAAAGATGCGGTCATATAGGGACATACTATGTAGACATCAATGTGTTTAGGGATATTGACCATATTTTTACCCCGCTATTTAATGGGCAGTAAGGCCTCCACCTTAAAATTCAGCGAAAGCAAAGAAGCTAGGTGGAGGGAGGGCTGCCCGTGAAAGCCCAATTGGTGAGGGTTGATTAAAGCTTCACTTTATAAGGAGGAAATAAACGATGATGGGAAAGAAAATTTTAGTAGTTGATGATGAAAAGCCGATTGCAGATATTTTGAAGTTCAACCTAGAAAAAGAAGGTTTTGAAATTGTAATGGCGCACGATGGTGATGAAGCAATTGAAAAAGCGACTGAAGAACAGCCAGATATGGTTTTATTAGATATTATGCTACCAGGTAAGGATGGCTTAGAGGTTTGCCGTGAAATACGTAAAAGCTCAGAAATGCCGATTATTATGCTTACAGCGAAGGATTCTGAAATTGATAAAGTATTAGGACTTGAGCTTGGCGCAGATGATTATGTAACGAAGCCATTTAGTACGAGGGAATTACTTGCTCGCGTGAAGGCGAATTTACGTCGTCATCAGCAAGGTGGTGCGGCAGAAAAAGAAGAAAATACGGAAATGGTTATTGGACCAATTGTTATCAATCCAAATGCGTATAGTGTAACAAAACGTGAGGAAAATATTGAGCTTACACACCGTGAATTTGAGCTATTACATTATTTAGCAAAACATTTAGGACAAGTTATGACACGCGAACATTTATTGCAAACAGTTTGGGGTTATGACTATTTTGGAGATGTACGTACAGTGGATGTAACAGTACGTCGTCTGCGTGAAAAAATTGAAGATAATCCAAGTCATCCTACATTAATTGTCACTAGACGTGGAGTAGGGTATTACTTGCGTGATCCAGAGCAGGAATAGTATATGAAGAAAGTCGGTTTTTTTCAATCTATTCATTTAAAATTTGTACTCATATATATGCTATTAATATTGATAGCTATGCAAGTTATTGGGGTATATTTCGTAAGAGAGTTAGAAAAGAGTCTTGTACAAGGTTTTAGAGATTCTTTAACGCAACAAACGAACTTATTATCGTATAACTTGAAACAAGAGTTTAAAAAAAGTTATACAAAAGCAGAGACAGAATCAACAGGTGAAACGATTAAAACTTCCATTCGAAAATTTGCCTCTGATCGAAAGAAGGATATTCAAGAGGTAAGTGTATTTGATGCGAATAGAAAGCTGCTCGCTATTTCAGATGAGTCAAAGCAAAACAAGGTAAATAGAACGTCAACTGATATAGCTGTTCAGCGGGTATTGGTACAAAAAAAACCAGAAGTAAAAATTGAGAAGGATGGTCGTACAGGTCATCGTGTACAAGTTATGATTACTCCTATTATGGATGATAATAACAAAGATGCACTTGGTGCTATTTACGTTGTTGCATCCATGGAAGATGTTTATAAGCAGATGAAGGATATTAATCAAATCTTTGCGACCGGAACCGTTATTGCATTACTCGTAACAGCTGTACTTGGAATTTTGTTAGCTCAAACGATTACGAGACCAATCTCTGATATGCGAAGACAAGCAATTGAAATGGCAAAAGGAAACTATTCAAGAAAAGTAAAAGTGCATAGCCATGATGAAATTGGACAATTAGCATTATCTTTCAATAATTTATCAAAAAAATTACAACAAGCTCGTTCTTCAACAGAAAGTGAAAGACGTAAATTGTCATCCGTATTATCACATATGACAGATGGAGTAATTGCTACTGACCGAAAAGGGGACATTATTTTATTAAATGATCCTGCGGAAAAGATGCTAAATGTTTCGCGTGAAACGGCGCTCGATCAATCTGTTTTAGAAGTATTGGGAATACAAGAAGAATTTACGCTCGATCATTTATACGAAGAGCCGGATTCTGTTTTATTAGATTTTAGTACGAGAAATGAGCCATATATTTTACGCGCTAGTTTCTCTGTTATTCAAAAAGAGACAGGGAAAGCAAATGGTTTAATTGCCGTATTATATGATGTGACTGAGCAGGAGCGTATAGAAAGAGAACGCCGCGAGTTTGTAGCAAACGTCTCTCATGAATTAAGAACGCCATTAACGACAATGCGCAGTTACTTAGAGGCACTTACAGACGGTGCGTGGCAAGATCCAAATATTGCACCACAGTTTTTAACAGTTACACAAGAAGAAACAGAAAGAATGATTAGGCTTGTAAATGCGTTATTGCAACTATCTAAACTCGATAGTACAGAACATCGTTTAATGAAAGAATGGGTCGACTTTACTGACTTCTTTAATAACATTATTGATCGTTTTGAAATGTCTAAAGAGCAAAACGTAAGCTTCAAACGATCTTTCTCTAAAAAATCTCGATTTATTGATATGGATACGGATAAAATTACGCAAGTATTGTATAACATTATTTCGAATGCATTAAAGTATTCACCAGAAGGTGGAACAGTAACATATCGTTTACGTGATCGCGGAGAATTATTGGAGATTAGTGTAAGTGATCAAGGAATGGGTATTCCGAAAGAAAACGTCGATAAAATCTTTGAACGTTTTTATCGCGTAGATAAAGCACGTTCAAGACAAATGGGCGGTACAGGACTTGGATTAGCAATTGCGAAAGAAATGATTGAGGCACATGGTGGCTCGATTTGGGCAAAGAGTGAGGAAGGAAAAGGGACAACGATTTATTTCACATTGCCTATGGCAGCAGATGAAGAGGACGAATGGGAATGAGTATGGAGAATGTTAAAACGATAGTTTTAATTAATTTAGTTGTAATTAGTCTATTTCTTACTTTTAACTTATGGACGTATGTGCCAGATTCCACATCTATGCAAAACGCAAAATTTGTACAGGGGAATGAGGGAAATACTCAAACGAAAATCGCTGATGTTGTCCGCCCTACTTCTATCATTGTGCATAAAGATAAAAATCATTACGGGAGCAAAAGAGAGGGAGATATAGAATCAATCTATAGAACTTTGGAAGCAGGGGAATTACATGAGTTCAAAGAGATATCGATTGCTAAGGCTGACTTTCTTTCTTATGTGCATGGTGAAGGGAAAATTGAACTTATTTTCCCTACCAACATCCCATTTGATGCAGTTAAATCTATGTTTAGTATGAAAGAAAAGAGTATAGATAAGCCTAAACACTTTAATCGAATTATTCTTGACCCTTCTAGAAGTAGGGATCAAGAAATTAAAATTAATTTTGTTTCCGATGGTGATAACTCTAGAATATATGAAGCAAAATTAAGTGGTGTGTATTTAAAAGATATTGTAAATGCACAAAATCAATTTATAGTATCAGCGAAACCTTATTTTGACTATCAAATTAATGATATGAAAAAGCTATTTTTACCAGATGGAACGACAGAATTAAGTAATATAACATATATTTCATCTAATTTGGCGGTTGATACATTTAAGAATGCTCTTTTTAGTGACCCACGTTATTTAAGCCCTATTATCGAGGGATCGAAAGAAATATTTACAGATGGTATTAGGTCTATGGAGATTGAAAATGATCAGCATATGCTAAAGTATAAAAATTCTTCTGTTTTAAGTGAGAAAAAGCCAGATAATTTAATGCTTTTACAAAAAAGTTTTGATTTTGTAAATGGTCACAGTGGGAGTTTGGATTCATATCGTTTGGACTATATGAATAAAGGACAGACAGTATTCCGCTTACAGGAAGATGGATATCCCGTATTCAATACTGATGGATTAGCTGAATTGAGACAAGTATGGGGATCAGAAGAAGTAATGGAATATGAAAGACCGTTGCTTTCTTTAAATACGAAAGGTATAGAGCAGAAGGTTACTCTTCCGTCAGGTCATGTTGTAATAGCATCCTTAGAAAATAATGCCGCGGTAGATAAAAGATCCATTAAAGACATTGGGATTGGATACAAATTATCACTAGATGGGCAAGTAGCGCGACTACAGCCAATTTGGTATGTAAAGTTTGTTGAAGATGAAGCTGGCAAACAAAAAATATATGAGTGGAATGAGGGGGGACTAAATGGATTGGGATCGGATTAAAACCATATTTATTGTGACCTTTTTTGTTTTGGACCTCTTTCTCATTTTTCAATTCATTCAAAAGCAAGATAGTAATCAATTGGAGCTTATTGCAGAAACAAAGATAGATCAAGAATTAAAAGCAAACAAAATTACTATGGGTAATTTCCCTAAAGAACCGAAAAAAGAGTCATTTATTAGGGCTGAAAACAAGGCATTTAAAGAAGAAGACATACAGTCTTTAAAAAATCAAACGGCGCATATACAAAATATGTACAAGATAGAAAGTAAGCTAAAAGAGCCCTTTTTAAATACAAAATCGTTATCAAAAGATAAGTATAATGATTTTTTGAAGAACTATGTATTGGATGGACAAAAGTATGAGTTTGGAGCGATGAAAGATTCTAAAATTTACTTCTTCCAAAAATATAAAGATAAGCCTATTTTCTATAACGATCAGGCGATGATTGTTGTGGAATTAAATGAAAAAAATGAACTTGTGTCGTACACGCAGACGATGTTAACAGATTTAAAAGAAATGGGCGAAAGTGAAAAAACGAAACAGCAAGAAATTATTACTGCCCAAACCGCTTTAGAAAATCTGTATTTAAAAAATAAAATTCATGGGAATACACATGTAAAAGAAGCGCAAATTGGTTATGCCAACCTTACCGCATCTACTTCTAATAACCAAGTACTTGCTCCAACGTGGAACTTAAAGACGGAGCAGAAGCAGGACTTCTTTGTAAATGCAATTGAAGGACAAGTTATGGAATTAGGGGAAAAGGAAAATCAAGTGGTTGATGAACATACTGGAGTGAGAAAGAATGGGTTTGCATTTTAGCGTACTTGCAAGTGGAAGTACAGGGAATATGCTATATGTAGGAACAGATGAAAAGAAGTTACTTGTCGATGCAGGTTTAAGTGGTAAAGCAACAGAGGCTTTATTTAAACAGGCAGAATTAAATATAAATGATGTATCGGGTATTCTTGTAACACATGAACATAGTGACCATATTAAAGGCTTAGGTGTATTGGCACGTAAATATGATTTACCTGTTTATGCAAATGAGAAAACATGGAATGCAATGGAACACTTAATAGGAAATATCCCAACTGAGCAAAAGTTTATTTTCTCAGTTGGGGATGTGAAAACATTTGGTGATATTGAGGTCGAGTCATTTGGGGTGTCTCATGATGCGGCAGAGCCGATGTTCTATGCTTTTCATAACAATAATAGAAAATTAGCCCTTATTACAGATACAGGGTACGTGAGTGACCGTATGAAAGGTGTTATTAAGGGAGCTAATGCTTTCGTATTTGAAAGTAATCATGACGTAGAAATGCTTCGTATGGGACGTTATCCATGGAGTATTAAACGACGTATTTTAAGTGATGTGGGGCACGTTTGTAATGAAGATGCTGCATTAGCAATGGCGGATGTAATTACAGATGAGACAAAACATATTTATTTAGCCCATTTAAGTTTAGATAATAACATGAAAGAACTAGCGCGTATGTCAGTATCACAAGTATTAGAGGAAAAGGGATTTGGAGTGGGCGAAGCCTTTGAAATTCACGATACAGATCCAAAAATGCCGACAAAAATTCAATACGTATAATTCTTCATTTTAGTAAACAATAAAGGTGAATATAGTTGTTTTCAGGAAGATAGGTGAACAAATATGTCCTTTATTGATGAAGAAAATTATCGTATGAAACGTGCAAGAAAAAAGAAGCATAAAGGTATTGTTATTTCTAGCATAGCAGGAACAATTGTAGGAGCTTCTTTATTTGCATTTGGAGCTCCTTTATTTTCAAATGATACGGACGCGTTTCCGCAAGCTGAAGCAAGTGGAAGTAATATGGCGGAAGCTCAAGGCATTAAACAAATTAGTTTTGTGGATGCTGTTGATCGTGCGTCTGAAGCTGTTGTTGGAGTTATTAATATTCAACGAGATAATTTTTCAGAGGCAGATTCAGAAGCAGGTACGGGATCAGGTGTAATTTATAAGAAGACAGATGGTCAAGCTTACATTGTAACGAATAATCATGTTGTTGCTGGAGCAAATCGTATTGAAGTAAGTTTAAGTGATGGTAAGAAGGTTCCTGGAAAGGTATTAGGAACCGATGTGGTCACAGATTTGGCTGTACTAGAAATAGATGCAAAGCATGTGAAAAAAGTAATTGAGATTGGCGATTCTAATACTGTTCGTAGAGGAGAACCAGTCATTGCGATTGGAAACCCGCTCGGGCTCCAATTTTCTGGAACCGTCACACAAGGTATTATCTCGGCTAATGAGCGTATTGTCCCTGTAGATTTAGATCAAGATGGACATTATGATTGGCAAGTAGAAGTATTGCAAACAGACGCAGCAATTAATCCGGGTAATAGTGGTGGTGCGCTTGTAAACGCAGCAGGTCAATTAATTGGTATTAACTCAATGAAAATTGCGGCAAAAGAAGTAGAAGGAATTGGGCTAGCTATTCCTGTTACTAGAGCTGTTCCAATTATGAATGAATTAGAGAAGTACGGAAAAGTAAGAAGACCGTATGTTGGAATTGAACTGAGATCATTAAATGAAATTCCAAACTACTATTGGTCAAAAACATTGCATTTACCAGGCAATGTAACAGAGGGAGTTTGCATTTTAGATGTGAAAAGCCCTTCGCCAGGTACAGATGCTGGTTTGCGAGAACACGATGTGATTGTAGCAGTAGATGGGAAACCAGTTCGCGATATTATCGGATTCCGTACGGCCTTATATGATAAAAAAATTAATGATAAAATGACTCTTACGTTTTATCGTGGTACAAAACGAGCAACAACAACGGTTAAACTAGGCATTCAAAAGTATTAAAAACAGGAGGGCCTACCTCCTGTTTTCTATTGTAGAAAAGTGAGGTGAAGAATATGAACTTACCTTGTTGTTTAGAACATGTTGAATTAGCTTTAGATATTATTGTGGATGAGTGTGAAGTCGCGCCAGTTATTAACAATGTGGATAACTCAGAAAAAGAGAAAAAAACATGTGAATTTTGTCAAAATGAGGCGACATATGTTGTATCGAACACAGATTCTCACACAATATGTGGGTAACAATTGTGGATATGTGGATAAGTTATGTGGATAACATGTTTGTAAGGTGGGGAATACGTGTGAATATCTCGATTATTTCAATTGGGAAATTAAAAGAAAAATATTTAAAACAAGGTATAGCAGAATACTTAAAACGATTATCTGCATACGCAAAAGTAGAAGTAATTGAATTGCCAGATGAAAAGGCACCAGAAAATTTAAGTGAAGCAGAAATGTTAATTGTAAAAGAAAAAGAAGGTATACGTATACTAGATAAAATTTCTGATGATACGCATGTCATTGCGTTAGCGATAGAAGGAAAGCAAAAATCATCAGAAGAATTTGCAGTAAGCTTAGATCGTCTTGCTACATATGGGAAGAGTAAGGTTGCCTTTGTAATTGGCGGATCACTTGGACTAAGTTCAGAAGTAATGAAGCGTTCAAATGAATCTCTTTCTTTTTCAAAGATGACGTTACCACATCAATTAATGCGATTAGTATTGCTTGAGCAAGTGTATAGGGCGTTTCGGATTAATCGTGGAGAACCGTATCATAAATAGTAATAGTACATTCAAACGGCTACAGATGTGGCCGTTTTCTATATTTCCTAAAATAAGTATGTTTCTATTTCTAAAAAAGTATGCTGTAATATGAAGAGGAAAAAGTATAAGTAGTCATAGAAGTGAGGAGTTAAAGGTGAAGAAGTTTAAGAAATTTTACTTGGAGATTACGAGTGTATGTAATCTTGCGTGCAGCTTTTGTCCGCCGACGGAAAGACAGAAGCAATTCATTTCTGTGGAGGATTTTGCGAAAAGGTTAGACCAAATTAAACCACACACAGACTACATTTATTTGCACGTGAAGGGTGAGCCGTTGCTGCATCCAAAAATAGATCAATTGTTAGATTTAAGCCATGAAAAAGGGTTTAAAGTTAATATTACAACGAACGGAACGTTAATTAATAAGAGAAGGCATAGATTGTTAAATAAGCCTGCTTTAAGACAAATGAATTTTTCACTGCATAGTTTTGATGGGCACCCAGGTTCACAAGACAAAGAGGGGTATGTAAGAAGTATACTTTCCTTCATTAGAGAGGCGACAAGTCAATCGGATTTAATCGTTTCACTTAGATTATGGAACTTAACGCAGGATAATAAAACAAATGCTGAAATCCAGAAGAATAGAGAGTTATTATCTATCATTGAAAATGAGTTTAATTTATCTTATCAAATTGAAGAGAAGCTTACACCAGGAAAAGGTATAAAAATTGCGGAACGTGTCTTTATTAATCAAGACTATGAATTCCAGTGGCCAGCATTGCATGAAGAAGAGGATGATGGAAAAGGATTCTGTCATGGGCTTCGAAATCAAGCTGGTATTTTAGCGAACGGAACGGTTATTCCTTGTTGTTTAGATGGTGAAGGGATTATTAACCTTGGAAATATTAATAATGATTCATTTTCTAACATTATAGAAGGTGAAAGAGCAACAAACATTGTTGATGGATTTTCCAGAAGAGTTGCAGTTGAAGAGCTATGTAGAAAATGTGGATACCGTAAAAGATTTGGAAAGTAAATATGAAATAAGCCCTCATAAAGCGAGGGTTTATTTTTTATCCCGCTATTTGCCGGGCAGTAAGATTCCTACCTCAAAATTCAGCGGAAGCAAAGAAGTTAGGTAGGGAATCAACTGTCCGTAAAAGCCCGATTGGTGAGGGCTAATAATCAGTGGGGGATGGCCCCCACTGATTAAAGTTTCACTTTATTCTTGATAAGAGCTTTCTAATTCATCAATTAAGGAACCAACGTAAGAAACAGCTCTGCGGATTGTATCTGGTTTTGACATATCGACTCCAGCATGTTTCATTAATTCCAGTGGTTTCATCGTACCACCAGCGCGAAGTACATCTAACCAGCGATCAACAGCAGGTTGTCCTTCTTCTTTAATCATTTGAGCCACCGCAGTAGATGCAGTGAGGCCTGCGGAATACGTGTAAGAATATAAGCCCATATAATAATGAGGTTGACGCATCCAAGTTAATCCAGCACCTTCATCAATTTTTACGGAATCTCCCCAGAATGTTGAAAGTACATTTGCTTTTATTTCAGTTAAAGTTGTAGCTGTAAGTGCTCCACCTTCTTCTGCTAGGCTGTATACTCTTCTTTGATATTCTCCCTCAAGTAAGTGAGTAACAAAGTTATGATAATATGTGCCGAGTAGTTGCAGGATCACCCATCTACGCATTCTCTTATCGTCATTCGTCGCTAATAAATGCTGGGCTAATAGTAATTCATTCATTGTAGATGGTGCTTCAACGAAGTACATAGATGGACGTACATTCATAATACGCTGGTTTTTATTTGCTAAATAAAAATGACCAGCATGCCCAAATTCATGAGCCAATGTGAAACAGCCGCGCATCGTATTTTGCCATGTAATTAAAATGTACGGATGAGAACCATATGGACTTGAACAAAATGCTCCAGTTGACTTGCCTACGTTATCTGCAAGGTCGACCCATCTTTCTTTGAATCCTTTTTCGATAATGGAACTATATTCATCCCCGAGTACTTGTAAAGAGTCTTGAATAAGTTTTCCAGCTTCTTCGTAAGTAATTGTCGGATTAAATTCGGGATCTAAAGGTGCGTGTAAGTCGCAGAACAGCATTTCATCGAGTCCTAATACTTTCTTTTTTAAATCTGCAAAACGGCGCATATGAGGCGCCAATTCTTTATAAATAATATCGAGTTGATTGTTATACATTTCAAGTGGAACTTTTTGAGGTTCCAAAAGCATATGAGTAACAGATTCAAATTTGCGTAAGCGAGAGAGTGTTACTTGTTTTTTTACTTCAGTCGCATATGTTGTTGCCACTGTATTCTTATATCGTTTCAAGGTGGAAACAAATGATGAGTATGCTTTCCTACGTATGTCTGCGCTTGGAGAAAACTCATATTTGCTTTCAAATAATGCAAACGACACAGGGAGTTCATTTCCTTGTTCATCTTGTATGGAGTTAAAATCCATATCGGCTAATTTAGTCATACCGTAAATTTTGTATGGAGAACTATGTACTTCGCCAAGTGCAGCAAGTGCTTCTTCAGTTTCAGGAGAGAGCGTGTGCGGCCTTTTTTGTAATATGTCTAGTAATGATTTACGGAAAGGTTCAAGTTTTGTTTCTTCCGTTAAATATTTTTCAATTGTGCCTTCTTCTAATGAGAGAATTTCATTATGAATAAAGGATAGCGCCGTATGTACTTTCGTCCATAAAGCGGCAATTTTGGAAGAGTTCGCTTGAATAACTGGATTTGTACGATCAGTAGATTCTTTTAAATTTGCATATGAATATAGTTTTGTTAACTTCATTAAAAGCTCTTCTTCTAAAAGTAGGCAATGTAATAAGGTGGTAGGGCTATTGTGTAATTGTCCTTTAAACGCATCAAGTTTTTTTATATCATCTGTTAATACACGTAATGCAGTTTCCCACTCTTTATCAGATTCGTATAAATCAGAGAGGTCCCATGTTAATTCAGTGGGAACTTCTGCACGAATATAGCGTTTCTCAATTACATCTTTCATATATTATATCCCCCTTATTATAAGTATCTAAAAATATGATACTAGAAAATTCAGTAAAATTAAAATATTTTACATTTCTATATATGAAAAAGGACAAGCATAAAACTGCTTGTCCTTCGAGTTAAGTTTAAAAATTAATATACTTTATCACCGTTGAAAATAGAGTTTTTTACGACTACATAATCTACAGTACGAATGGAGTCTAATTTTGTTCCACCAGCGTAAGAGATAGAAGATTGAAGATCTTGTTCCATTTCGATTAAAGTGTCTTCTAAAGAACCTTTATGCTCAACGAACATTTTCTTACCTTCAACGTTTTTCTTCTCACCTTTTTGGAATTCAGAAGCTGAACCGAAGTACTCTTTATAAAGTTTGCCGTCTTTTTCGATTGTTTCCCCTGGAGACTCTTCATGACCAGCGAATAGAGAACCGATCATAACCATAGTCGCCCCAAATCGAATAGATTTAGCTACGTCGCCATGTGTACGAATACCACCGTCAGCGATAATTGGTTTACTTGCAGCTTTTGCACACCAGCGAAGTGCAGCTAGTTGCCAACCACCAGTTCCAAAGCCTGTTTTAATTTTAGTAATACAAACTTTACCAGGTCCAATACCAACTTTTGTTGCGTCAGCACCAGCGTTTTCTAATTCTCTTACCGCTTCTGGAGTTCCAACGTTTCCAGCGATAACGAAGCTTTCTGGTAAATGCTTTTTAATATGTTGAATCATGTTGATTACAGCATTAGAATGTCCATGCGCGATATCAATCGTGATGTATTCAGGCGTAAGGTGCTCAGCAGCTAATTGTTGTACGAATTCATACTCGTCTTCTTTTACACCAACGCTAATAGAAGCGATTAATCCACGTGATTGCATATCTCTGATGAATGAGATTCGTTTCTCTGGTTGGAAACGATGCATGATATAGAAGTAATTATTTTCAGCTAAATACGTTGCAATTCTTTCATCAATAATCGTTTGCATATTTGCAGGTACGACAGGTAATTTAAATTTATGTTTTCCTAAAGTGACAGTTGTATCACATTCAGAGCGGCTATTTACAATACATTTTGCAGGAATTAATTGAATATCTTCATAGTCGAATACGTTTTCCATCATTTACACCCCTAAAATACGAATATTTTATTTTTATTAATCAAAAATGTTCGTCCATATGATAATTTACATTGTTTTCATTAAAAAGTCAAAGGATTTCTTAACGTTTTTTTAAAAAGTAGATTTTATATGTAAAAAACAACGTTAAAAACGAATTTAAAATGTTTTTTGTTTTATATTGTTCGTCTATAAAAAGGTTGGAAAATTAAGATAATTATACAAGGATGTATGTATTCTTTTTATTTTTTTTGAGTGGATGTAGGATTCTATGAAAAGGTTAATGCTAATAATACGAGCAAAAGATGTTATCAAGTAGTTGAACAATATATGAAATGATAAGGTTTATTTCTATGTAAAAAGATGAATCTGGCATAATCCATCTTTTTATGTGAGGTTTCAAGTATAATAAGTAGGGCGATAGTAACGTATACAAAAGATAAAAAAGAAAATAATACAGAATAAAATGAGGTTAATATATGAGTGAAAAAGGGTTTTTTGAGTATAAATTAAGTAAAGAAATTGTAAGGGCACTTACTGGGTTAGGGTATGATCATCCAACAGAAGTACAAGGTAAGGTTATTCCAGTCGCATTACAAAAGAAGGATCTTGTTGTGAAGTCCCAGACGGGAAGTGGAAAAACAGCTTCATTTGGTATTCCACTTTGTGAAATGGTGGAGTGGGCAGAGAATAAACCACAAGCGTTAGTTTTAACACCAACGAGAGAGCTTGCGGTACAGGTGAAAGAAGATATTACAAATATAGGGCGATTCAAAAGAATTAAAGCCGCCGCAATTTATGGTAAATCCCCATTTGCACGTCAAAAATTAGAGTTAAAGCAAAAGACGCATATTGTAGTAGGGACTCCAGGGCGTGTATTGGATCATATTGAAAAAGGGACCCTTTCTTTAGAGCGATTAAAATATTTAGTGATTGATGAAGCGGATGAAATGCTAAACATGGGCTTTATCGATCAAGTAGAGGCAATTATTGATGAATTACCTACAAATAGAATGACAATGCTATTTTCAGCAACTTTACCGGAAGATGTTGAAAGGTTATCACGTACATATATGAATGCACCAACTCATATTGAAATTAAAGCGGCTGGGATTACGACGGATAAAATTGAACATACTCTTTTTGAGGCGATAGAAGACGAGAAGCTTTCACTACTTAAAGATGTAACAACGATTGAGAATCCTGATAGCTGTATTATTTTCTGCCGTACACAAGAAAATGTAGATCATGTATATAGACAATTAAAACGAGCTAACTATCCTTGTGACAAAATACATGGTGGTATGGTACAAGAAGATCGTTTTGAAGTCATGGATGATTTTAGAAAAGGAAAATTTCGTTATTTAGTAGCAACAGACGTGGCTGCGAGGGGAATTGATATTGATAATATTACACATGTTATTAATTATGATATTCCACTTGAAAAAGAAAGCTATGTACATCGTACTGGAAGAACGGGACGAGCTGGAAATAGTGGAAAAGCTATTACATTTATAACACCATATGAAAATAGATTTTTAGAAGAGATTGAGGAGTATATTGGCTTTGAAATTCCAAAGGCAATTGGACCTTCAAAAGAAGAAGTTATGAAAGGGAAAGCTGCATTTGAAGAAAAGATACATGCTAAACCAATTATAAAGAAAGATAAAAATGCAGACATCAACAAAGGCATTATGAAGCTTTACTTTAATGGCGGGAAGAAAAAGAAAATTAGGGCGGTAGATTTCGTCGGTACAATCGCTAAAATTAAAGGTATTACAGCAGAAGATATAGGCATTATTACGATACAAGATAATGTTTCTTACGTTGAAATATTAAATGGAAAAGGACCACTTGTCTTGAAAGTCATGAAGACTACAACGATTAAAGGGAAACAACTAAAAGTTCATGAAGCAATTAAGTAAATAAAAACTATCCACTTTAATAGGTGGATAGTTTTTATTTATGATTCTTTTAAATCATCCACTAGTTGCTCCGCTAAACGTCTATACATATTACTCATAGTCACGAAGGATGTTAGTAGTAGAAATTTTTCTAGCTTTGTGTCTTCTAAGGAAGAAATCTCATTTACTTCTGTAACACGGTTATTTACGTCTTGTTTAAAGCTTTCGACATTGCTTTCAGTAAGAGCAAGATAATTTTTGTATAACGTATTTAATTCGAATGAATCATCATTTAATAAGGAGTCATTTATAGTTTCTAATGAACTTTTTATGTCGTTAATGGAAAGAGCACCTTTTAATTGATAAATTAAGCTAATTAAAATCATATGCTCTTTTGAATACTTTTTATTTTTGATAGGGATGAATAGTTTCCCTTTTGCGTAATTATTAATCATCGTTTTTGTTAATACTTTTTCATCATCCGTTCTCGTTGTATCTGCATAAGTATTCTCAAATAGTTGGACAACTTGATCTACATATAAGTCCACATTTGGAATATCCTCAAGTTTAATATTTTTTTCTAAATGCAATGTCTCAAGTAATTCATTTATATTTTCCACGTAGAATCCCTCACTTTTATAACTTAGTGGAACTTAATGTCTAATACATCCTTAAATATGGTATTACGAAACAAATAAATTGTAAATGTTGACCTTAAAAAGAAATGTGTATATAATTACACGTAGTTATTAAAACTACATGTAATTATATGAGGGGTGTTATTATGAATACTTACGTAAGGGAACCAGTTAATGCATTTACTCACTTAGGTGGAGCGATATTATCATTTATTGCCTTATTAGCTATGCTTGTGAAAGTTTCTATCAAGATGCCATCATTTGCTGCAATTACAGCTGTTATTTTGTTTGGGATTGGAATGATGGTCCTTTATACGGCATCAGCTGTATATCATAGTGTTGTGGCCAATGAACGTGTTATTTACTTCTTTAGGAAGCTAGATCATTCTATGATTTTTATATTAATTGCAGGTACATATGCACCCTTTTGCTTAATTACATTAAATTCAGCAAGTGGTTTGCTATTATTTTGTTTAGTCTATGCAACTGCGATTTGTGGCATTGTGTTTAAAATGTTTTGGTTTAATTGTCCAAGATGGTTATCGACAGCAATTTATATTACGATGGGTTGGTTAATTGTTTTATTCTTTGCACCGTTAGCTGAGAATTTAAGTACAGGGGGCATTGTTTTCTTAGTACTTGGGGGCATTTTTTATACAATTGGTGGATTTATTTATGGAACAAAGCCAAAATGGCTAGAGTTTAAATATATGGGACATCATGAGATTTTTCACGTTTTTGTATTATTAGGTAGTCTTGCACATTTTCTAAGTGTATATTGTTACGTAATTTAATAAGAAAAACGCCACATAACAAAAATTATGTGGCGTTTTTCTTATTACTTGATTGGAATCGTATATGTTATAAAATTATTATGGGATAAAATGTAAGTTTCTGTGTTCGCATATTAAACATAGGATAAGAAATATGTGATATACTTTGAGAAGTTTATAATGAATGAAATATGGAGGACTATAATTATGGCAATACTTGTAACAGGTGGAGCAGGGTATATTGGTAGTCATACATGTGTAGAATTACTAAATAGCGGTTACGAAATTATAGTAGTTGATAATCTTTCGAATAGCTCGGTAGAATCTATAAATCGAGTGAAAGAAATAACAGGAAAGCAATTTAAGTTTTATAAAGAAGATGTTTTAAATCAAGAAGCACTTGACGCGATTTTTGAAGAAAATGCAATCGAAGCAGTTATTCACTTTGCAGGGTTTAAAGCTGTAGGGGAATCAGTAGCAATTCCATTAACATATTATCATAACAACATTACGAGCACTTTAGTGCTATGTGAAGTAATGCAGAAACATAATGTAAAGAAGATGATTTTTAGTTCATCCGCAACTGTATATGGTATCCCGGAAACGTCACCGATTACAGAGGAGTTTCCATTAAGTGCAACAAATCCATATGGTCAAACGAAATTAATGATTGAGCAAATTATGCGTGATGTAGCATTTGCAGATAGAGAATGGAGTATCGCATTACTTCGCTATTTCAACCCATTTGGTGCACATGAAAGTGGACGTATTGGAGAGGATCCAAATGGAATTCCAAATAACTTAATGCCATATGTCACACAAGTGGCAGTAGGTAAGCTAAAAGAATTAAGTGTATTTGGAAATGACTACCCAACGAAAGATGGAACAGGCATCCGTGACTACATACATGTTGTAGACTTAGCAAAAGGTCACGTAAAAGCGCTAGAGAAAGTACTGAATACAACAGGAGTAGATGCTTATAATTTGGGCACAGGTACAGGGTATAGTGTACTTGAGATGGTTGAAGCATTTGAAAGGGTTTCAGGAAAAAAGGTTCCTTATAAAATTACAGAGCGTCGTCCTGGCGATGTGGCAATATGTTTTGCAGATGCATCAAAGGCAAAACGTGAACTAGGATGGGAAGCAAAACGTGGATTAGAAGAAATGTGTGCAGATTCTTGGAGATGGCAATCAAATAATAAAAATGGCTATTTGGAAGTTTAATATGTAGATATAAAAAATGACCTTTGCATGAGCAAAGGTCATTTTTGTATCTATTTCCCGTTAAGTTTATTAGCTAATTTGGTAAAAAAGGTCCGCTGTTTTATAGGAATATTTGACTGGCAAAATGTATAATAATCAATATCTTTAATGTAAGTAAAGAGTCTAGAAATAGCATATAGGAATGTAATAGAAGATCCAACTGCGAAACTAATGCCGTAACCATTGAATCCAAATGGAAGCAGGATGAGGCTTAATAACAAGTTTGCAAAAAAGAAAATAGCTGATGTTCGAAATGCCCCTTTACGATCCTCAAAGTATAGGAGTAGTAATGTAATAACGAGCACCATTCCATTTGCATAAGCACCAACTATAGTTAGTTGCAGAATAGAGTAATTAAGTGTTGTGTTTCCAGATTGCGAACTAAACATCCATATTATAAAAATAATAAGTAAGGAAAAAATACCTTGATTACGAAGTATACGTTCCATTTCCTGCTTTAAGACAAAGTTCATGGAATCTTTTAATTGTAAAAGCGTATGTAATGTTCCGCCATTGTTTACCGAACCGAAGAACTTTTTATATCTTTCATAAAACCTGGTTTCAATGGATACTACAAAGAAAATATAGGTTGGGATAATACTTAAATACGCCCAGAAAACAGCAGTATCATAAATTTGATGATAAATAAATGTGTTTTCAATATTTCCCCGACCGTCTCCAAACCAAATAACAAAATTACATACCCAAATACCCACATTGTAAAATAGGCTTGACCAAAATAACTCTGGATATTTATCTAAATAAGAAAGAAAGGTAAATTGTTCAGTAGCATCGCTATTTGGAAACATTCGTACAATAACGATACTTAACCATACTAGTGTAATGAAAGTACCAATTGTAAAAGAAATTAAAAGCAATAGGGCAGATCCGTGTTCTAACCCAAGTGTAGGGTGCCAGTAAGCTATTAGGATAATTCCTAATAGGGAAAAAATGGATCCGATTAAAAATGCCAGTGCAATTGATTGATAATCTTTAGCTGCTGTTAAATAAATGGACTGAATCCAGATGATATTTAAAGCTAAAAATAAAAATAGCATCACGATTTTATAATATAAAGCTAACGGTGTGAAAAATGCAAACAAAAGCCATAACATAATAGCTAAAAAAAGTGTGATCTTCGTCATTCCTAAAAATGAAGAAAATACTTTATCAGCTTTTTGTTCGTATAAAAGGTCAGCTACATATCTAGTTACAATGAGCTGCAATGCTCCGTAAATAATTTGAGAAAAAATAAAGCAATATGAAATTGAAATAGTGAAAAGACGCTGTTCTTCAATTGAAATAGAATGAAATAAACTCAAAATGAATCTAATAGTTGTTACTGCTAAAATAACGACTAACCAAGGACCAGCTGTAACAAATAACGAAAATCCATAAGCTTTTACCCTTGAAGAATAGTAGTCTTCCTGAAATAATTTTTGTAATCGAAATCCTATACCTGCCATGTTTTCGCACCCCTTTCTAAATAAAGCTTACGATAACTATCAACAACACCTGATAATTGATAATATGCTTCAATACGATTACGCCCATTGTTTCCGAATTGTTGAATGGATTCAGGGTGGCGATAATACCATTCTAAGTGGGTGGCAACTTGTTCAGGAGATACAGGTGGTACAACAAAGCCACATTGGCCGTAAGGATCTTCATCTTGTCCATAAATTAACTCCTTACAAGAACCAACGTCTGTAACAACCCATGGTAATCCCGATGCCATTCCTTCTAACATAGCTAGTGGTTGCCCTTCAGATATGCTAGTTAATACGAGAATATCCGTTTGTTTTAAGTAATCTTTAATGTTTACTCTGCCAGTCATTATTACATGTTCTTTTAATCCAAGTTGCTGAATTAAATCACGACATTCTTGGGCATACTCTGGTTCTTCTGTATCAGGACCTAATAAGTAGAAGATAAACGGAATATCTTTTTCTAATAATAATTTAGCTGCATAAATCATTGTTTTTACGTCTTTAATTGGCACAACTCGTATAATAGCAGAAATAATGAGTTTATCTGAATTATGTTTTGGCTTACGTAGCCCTTTATAATCAGATAAAGTAACACCATTTGGAACAATTTTTAGTTTATGGGCCGGAGCTCCTAGTTCTTTTTGATATGCACTATTCCGTCCGAATAACGTAATCACATCAGTAGCTTGTTCATATGCTTGGTGAGATAAATGATGGAAGAAAGAAACCCATCTTTTTTTGTATTCGATTGGTATCCAAGTTGATTGGAGTATTTCCTCTTCACGTTCCCGAGAATAAATACCATGCTCTGTTAGAATAAATGGTATGTCAGATTTGGCACTAATTGCAGCTCCAAGAAGCCCACCATAGCCTGTAGATACAGAATGGATAAGATCTAATTCAGGAAAATCAATTTGTAAAATTTGAATGATTGGTGTGAACATAGATCTCCACATCCAAAAGTAATTTAAGAAAGAACCACTACTTTCTTCATACAAATAGCTTTCTTTCACTATTTCATAAAATTCACGACTTTCGAAGAAGGAATGTAGTGTTCCTAGCTTTTGCTTGTTCCCTAATATTTGTAATGCTTCTGTGTCGTTAGCTTGGAATGTAAACCATTTTTGAAGTGTTTGTACTTCATCAGTCGTTAAATTGGTTTTTATATGGTTTGAGTCACTTTCTGATTGTAAGGGAATCATAATGATATCTTTTACATTGTTAGGAATTTCATATTGATATTCCTCTTCTGTTTTTATTTGTGGTACGATCGCAAAAATGGTGAATTCATGTTCTTTAAATTGTTGGATAATCATTTGTACCCAACTTGCTACTCCGCCACTGACAAAAGGATAACTTCCTTCAACGACTAAACCTATTCTCATCTGCTATACCCCTTTAATTGGAATTGTAGCGTTAGCTTGTTTTAATATAACGCTATAAATTTGTGAATCTAGCTTTGTAACTGTGCCGTATGGGAATGAACCGGTTTTCAATTTTTTCCCTTCTTCCACACGTATAATCGTTGCAGTGTGGTTTGGTAATCCTTTATATGCAATGTGAACAGCATCATCTTCATAAGAAACAGCTAAATCACCGGTTTGATAAATTTTCATGGAAGCAGTTGCTTCACTTTGTGTCATACTTTTTATATAAGGATATCTTTCTCGTATTTCTTTAATTGTCGTTTTATAAGCTTTAAATAATTCTTCCCACGTTAAATTACCCGAACGTTTTTCATCAAGGATATCATCTGGATGGACGAAATGTGAGATAACCCCTAAATTTGCAGTAACATCAGCTAAAATAAATTGTTCTTCATCTGAAATAGCATAGCCACTCGTAATACGTGGGAAGTGATAAATATTTTTGTTGTGCTCGTCTGGTCCAAATTCTTGAATTAAACTGCCGTTACTTTTACTTCCCACATATAGAGAAGCAACTGTTTCCATAGTTGGGACCGCGTCGTTTAATGCACTTAATCCAGTTGTATTTATAATATTGGATGGTGGTACATAGGTTTTTAGCTTTTCGTTTGGAAAGAAGTTATACACGAGTCTTTGTAAAGCATCTAAGGATCTCTCCATGTCCTCTTTTGAATTCCATGGAACATATTCAAGTGCTTTATCTACTGGGTCTGGTGGTAATAATAAAGGTTGATGGTTATAACCATGAATACCGATTTCTCCACCGTGACTTAATAATTCTCTCCCAAATAATAAATAGGTATTTCTATTTTTACCTGTAAAATTTTCAAAGGGTGGCGTTACTTTATTTTGATATGTCCCAATTGCAACCCCTGTATATTTAATATCAAGCTCTTCAGAGATATCCTTCATATTTTTCCACCAATGTTTTTTATAAAATTCTTCAACAGAAATTTTTTCTGTTGTTAAGTTTTTTAGTTCTCCACTTGGAATTGGAGATGGGAAGTCATCGATATACATAATCTCCGCTCCAAGTTGTACTGTAGCGAAAGTCGGGAAAATAGTACCCAGTGATTGAACGAACATACCTCTACCTAATTTATCGTTCAATGCTGTTGTATTCCAATATAAGACTTTTCCTTCACCGTAGTCATTGGTCCAAAGGATGGGAGTATCTTCTGCAGTAATCCAAGTATTAGTTGTATTCTCATCTAGCGTAATATTCATTGAGCTATGAGTGAACAATGGAGAAGAACTTGAGAGATCAGGATAACCAGGGAATAAAACTTCTTCAAAGGTTAATCCCTTCACATCTTTGAAGCCTTCTTTTTTTGTAATACCAAATAATGTGTTCCAGGAAGAATCTGAATCAAGTCGGTTTGCGATAATAATCCTTCCGCCCATTTGTACAAAATTTTGAATATCGGCTTGTGGAAGTTGCGCCATTATTTCACCTGTAATAATAATTCCTGTATAGGGAGAGGGAGTAAGTCCCTTAATTTCATTAGCTGTAATATTTTTATAGTGTAGGTGTGCGTAATCCATTGCCTTTTTCGTATTAAATTCGACTTGTTGCCCTAATGTATTATCCGTTTTTAAAACGTATAATTGCATTTTTTGTCCATTTTGGGCTACATCTTTTGCTTTGAGTGTTTTAACAGTATCTGTTTCTTTAGTTTTAGGAACAGAAAACTTTTGATAGAAATTTTCTGTTCGATATATAAGGATGGATATAATTAAGAGAAATAAAATGATACTAACAATTCCGATATATATATTAATCCCCTTTTTCAATGTGTGCGCCTCCAAACTGCCTTACAAATAATTGATATTTACGCGGTAGTATATGAACTCTTTTTGCAGCTGCTAGATTATTGATTAAGTTATAGAGCTCGTCCCATAACTTTTGCTCATAATATATTTCAAGTAACCCAACGTAACCGTAATATGATTCAGGATAGAAATGAATAAGATTTAAAAATTGTTCTTCAGACTTTGCATATTGTTTTGTATGTAGAAACAGATTTCCAAGGTGGAAAGGATAAAGAGGTTCGGTAGGGAATAGTTCTACACTTTGTGTAATAAAATTCATAAATTCGGCGATTATTTTTTCCTTTTGCTGATTAGAAAGAAGACCACTGTCTACATATCTTAAATAGTTAGAAACCAATTCTTTTGCAATTTCATTTTGTGGATTTTGTAGAAATTGCTTATTTAAGTATTCGATCTGTTTTTCGTACCGTTCATTTAGTAAATTAATAGTAGTTGCTGCGTAATGTACAGTTTCAGGATCTTTATGGTGAATAGCTTCTTTCAATAAGCCTCCTTCATTGGAAATAGGGGAGGAGCTTAACTGTACAATGAGTTGTTTATGTAATTCAGGCTTATCTAGTTCTAATCCAGAAGAAAATGAAATTAGGTCCATATCTTGTTTTGCTGATGCCAAAATATCTTCATAATGATCAACTTGAAAGGAAACATACTCAGAGTATTGCTGTAACCACTCGGTCTTGGAGCGTCTTATATTCAGTAATAACATGATTGCTGATACAATAAGTCCGACAAGCGGGAAAAGGAGAGAGATAATCAAGCAAAACTCAATAATTCCTTTCTTATCTTCAGTAATCAAACCTTTCGTAAATCGAAATAAAAGAAAAACCAAAATAGCATAAATAAAGTAAAGAAGGAGTAAAATCATTAGAATACCACTCCTTTAGAAGAAAGAGCGTTTTGTATACGAGTTTTGACTGGTAATAAAAATTTTTCTTCAGTGCCAGGTAATAGAATCATAACTTTTTGTTCGGTCGTGTTATAACCGAATATATCAATATCACGCAAATGATCTTTTAAAATAGAATTTATCATTTCTAAGGAATCTTGTGGAACAGTAAATTCAAAATAGGAATATGGATAAGATAATGTTTCGTAACGTTTCTTTTCTATTTTTAGTAAATGTTCAAATTCATCTTCATAATAAATGCTCGTTTTAGGGAATGTACGATCCTCTTGACTTGATAGCCAAAGATTAGAAGCGTTTTGTAAACGATCACCCATCCAGCGTAAATACCATGTGAAAAGTTCGAATTGCTCAGAAGTTACTTTTGAAAATTCAATTTCGTCTAATATAATGACATATTGTACATCATCTTGGAATAGGACGGGACCAACTAAAAGTGGAGCGTCTTGAAAATCCTCTTCTGTACGGAAAAAAGGTCGATTATGTGCTAGAGCATTTTTGATGACTAGCGAAGCATTTTTAACAAAAATGGATTGAGGTAAGGTATTTTTACCAGTTTCTGCTCTTAATTTAATACGAAGTGATTGTTTATTGTTATCGACGTGATAGATACCAATTTTTTTTGCTCCGAAATACATTTTTAATACATTTATCCCCTCATCGAGTACAATTTCAGGATGTGTATGATTTAAAGCTTTAAACATATGATACATTTTAGATAAGTGATTATTTGATTCAAGTACACGAGAACGTAGTGTAATACGTGTTTCATCCAATTGTTTCACAACATATTTTAATTCTTTATTTTCGGCTTTTAGCTCATTATTTATCATATGTACATCTTCATACCGTTCCTTTTGTGCAGTACTCATTAGTCCACAACATAAACTAATAACAAGTAAGAAAATCCAATTAATCCAGTAATCTAATGAATAAAAGTACAGTAATATATCATCTTCCTTATATATACCGCTTACAAAAATATAAATCATTGCTTCTAGAAAGGTGAAAAGGGCGATAGATATGCCATACCGGCTAGAAATAATTAATGTAATAAATAAGAGTAAGAAGTATTCATACGTTGGTGTTAGAAAATCAGTTAGTATTGAGAGAAAAAATAGAGCAATAAAGAGAATCGTAGGTTCAATCATTTTTTGTAATAAATTAGATTGTCTATAGTGCATAAAAAATCCCTTCTTTCGTTTGCAAATTTAATTTTGAGGAATAGTACACTGAAATAAAATACATAATTTAAAAGAATTATTTTAAAATATATAAAGCCCAAATCATTTTATCAACAGAGATGTAGTAAATTCAAGTGAAATAAATTCTAATTTTTGTTAATGTATTGTATTTATTGGGATTTTTATTAAATATCGAGCTTGAAAAAATGTAAAATGTTATTGTATTACTATACTTGTATTAATATTTAAAATGATAAAAAATTACAGTTTTATAGGGGGGGAATATTATTATGGAGTGGAAACGTTCCATATGCTTTTTAGCTATATTTTCTTTTATTTTTTCCTCAAGTACATCCACCCAAGCAAATGTCGTGGAACCAGTTTTAAAAAATGTACGAAGTTATAAAATTTATTATGGTGAAGCAAATGAGCAAGTAATTGAGGGACTTTCAAAGTATGACATGGTCATTATAGAGCCATATGCATTTTCGAAAGAGCAAGTTCAGCAATTAAAAAAATCAGGAACAGTAGTCCTTGGGTATGTTAGTGTTTTAGAATTAGAATCGTGGCATAAATCGCAAGTAGTTGAATCAGACTATTATTATCGAGACGGTAAGAAAATGAAGATTGAGCAGTGGGATACATATATTATGAATTTAGCTAATGAACATTACCGACGGATTGTTGTAAATAAAGTGAAACAGCAAGTTATTGGAAAAGGAATAGACGGTGTGTTTTTAGATACCGCTGGTGATATTGACGACTATTTTTATGATCAGCCAGTTACACAAGGGAAATTTCGCGAAGCATATGTAAATTTATTAAAAGAAATAAAAGGTGTTAATTCTGATTTGCTTCTTATACAGAATTGGGGATTTGACACAATCAAAAATACATCCTTGAATTTTATACATGGTGTATTGTGGGAGGACTTCAATAAACAAGTTATTACGAAAGATGAATGGAGTCAAAATTGGATGCACTATTTTAAACAACAAAGTAATAAGATTGTAACGTTTACCGTTACTCCAAATACCGTATCTAAAAAATATAGTTCTATAAATGGATTTATTCCTACAATTAATCCGAATGATATTTATGATAAATAGCAATTATTAGGGATGAGAAACTATCAATATTGAATATGAAAGTTTAGGTCAGTATACGATTATCTTATAAAGATGAATGTATTACTGACTAGCTCATTTTATAATATTCCATGTTAGAAATTAGTAGAATAAGATAGAAAAAGTGCATTATCCTATTAACTTTTATAGAAATAAAAAACGTAATATTTAAAATAACATCAATACTTGTGTCATGGTTAGAGTACGTTTATAATCAAGGAATCCTATTAATGTTCTGATAGGGTTATTTATGATTGAAAGCGTTTTAAATTTGGTGTTCTTCAAGGTAGGAAGTCTGACCTATTTGGATTAAAAATTATGTATGTAGTTTTAAATAGGAAGAAAAATAATAAAGAATTACTTTATATTGTGGGGAGGTTAAAAGTGTGAAAGGGAAAGACTTTCACACGAATACATATGGGTTACGTAGGATTATTACTTTCGGGTGCAGCTTTATTTTTAAATAGTCTCGTTATATTAGGAAAAGCAGAGATGAAAAGTGCAGGTGTTTTTAATTTATTTGTGGGTGCACTACAAATTATTATTCCGTTCTATTTAATCATGATTTCTGATCAAAGTAATTGGACGGTATATTCATATGCAGCTACTTTCTTATTCGGATTAACCTATTTATATGTAGGTGTTACTTTTATAAAAGGAATGGATAGTAGCGGTTTAGGTTGGTTCTGCATTTGGGTAGCAATTATTGCTTTATTCTATATGGTTGTTTCATTTGTTCAATTCCATGATGTTGTGAATGCGTTAACGTGGTTTATGTGGGCATTACTTTGGTATTTATTCTTTGTATTAAATACACAAAAAAAGAACATCAATCAATATCTTGGAAGGATTGCCTTCGTACAATCATGGGTAACATTGACGTTACCTTCACTCTTTTATTTTATGGGAGTATGGGGAGAGGGATTCGTATATGAATTATGGGTTTATGTATCTGTAATTTCTATTTTATACTTCTGTTATTGTATTTATAAATATCGAGTACGTTAATATATTTTTTGTAGAAAAGCATGGAATCGTTAAACGAATTCCATGCTTTTTATATGTTAGCATTTATAATAGAGAGGTAGTATTTTACAATTTATCGAAATGGGGATGATAAAGTTGAAAAAAGTATTGGTGCTAGGGGGAACTAGATTTTTTGGTAAACATTTAGTAGAAGCACTTTTGCAAGATGGGCACGATGTAACGATTGCGACGAGAGGAATTACGGAAGATTTTTTTGGGAGTAGAGTAAAAAGACTTATTGTAGATAGAGAAGATGAAAAACAACTAACAGAGCGTCTAACAGATAAAAGTTATGATATTGTATACGATAATTTATGCTATAGCTCGAATGCAGCGAAGATAATATGTGAAGTGTTACGAGGGAAAACGAAGAAATACGTTATGACATCTTCAATGGCTGTCTATGAACCAACACTAAGTTTATCAGAAGAGAACTTCAATCCGTACGAGTATGCAATTGCGTATGGAGATAGGAATGACTTCAATTATGGTGAAGGAAAGAGATTAGCCGAAGCCGTTGTATTTCAACAAGCAACATTCCCAGTTGTTGCAGCTCGTTTTCCGGTTGTTATTGGAGAAAACGATTATACGAAAAGGTTACAATTTTACGTTGAACATATTGTGAGAGAAGAACCTGTCGCAGTGAATGATCTAGATGGAAAATTGTCGTTTATACATGAAGAAGAAGCCGGGGGATTTTTAGCTTGGTGTGGGATGAAAGATATAGAAGGGCCAATTAATGCTTGTAGCAACGGGGTAGTTTCTACTCGGGAAATTATTCATTTTATAGAAGAAAATACGGGAATAAAATCACTCATTCAAGAAGTAGGAGATCATGTAGCACCTTATAATGAATTGACTAATTGTACATTACATAATGGAAAAGCTAATGAATTAGGATTCCCGTTCCGAGGGTTGAAAATAGAAATAGAAAAAGTATTACGTTATTACATACATGCAATGAAATGATCATAAATCCCCCGGTGGCAATCCGGGGGATTCTGGAGGATTTCGACAATACTAATTTTACATTACCAAACTTACCTTATACGCACGACTAATGTTTTTGTGATTGAATTGCTTGTAAATATTTTTCATTTACCCGGTCCCAGTTCACTGTATGCCACCAGTTGGTAACAAATTCTGGGCGACGATTTTGGTACTTTAAATAATAGGCATGTTCCCATACATCAATGACAAGTAATGGAATTTTGCCTTCTTGCAAAGGTGTATCTTGATTAGGTGTACTCATTACAGTAAGTTCTTCACCATCAAGGACAAGCCATCCATAACCACTTCCAAAACGGCTAATTGCTGCTTTAGACAGTTGATCTTTTAAGTTGTCAAAGGTATTGAAATAATAATCAATTACTTTTGCAACGTCTCCATTAGGCTCGCCGCCACCCCGTGGGCTCATTACTTCCCAAAAAAGACTATGACAATAATGTCCACCACCGTTATTTCTGACAGCTGTAACAATTTCCTTTGGTAAAGCTTCTAAATTACATAGTAACTCTTCTAAAGATTTATTATGTAATTCCGAATAGTTTTCTAATGCGGCATTCAAATTATTTACGTATGTCGCATGGTGCTTTCCATGATGAATAGAAAGTGTATTGCTATCGATATATGGCTCTAGTTCATCATAGTCATATGAAAGCTTTGGCAATTGAAATGAAGACATGACATTTCCTCCTTTCTCTCTAAAAGTTGGTCTAGGTAAAAATAATTTACCTGAGTAAAAAATACACCTATTTTTCATGAAAGTCAATAGTAATCTCTTAATTTTCTGAAAGATAGTACAATAAAAGTAACACTTCGACTTTCGTTTGTGACTCTTATTCTTTTTGCTTATACTGTAAAGTAGTAACGTTTTGTTGAAATAGAAGGAGATCGCTTATGAGTAAAAAGAAGCAATTAATAGAGGAAGCGAGTCATTTTATTACGATTTGCTATAAAGAGCTTAATAAAGAACAATTCATAGAAGAACGCATGAAAGGAATTCGAGTTGAAATAGAGAAGACGGGGACGTATGAACATACATTTGAAGAACTTGTTCACGGATCGCGAATGGCATGGCGCAATAGTAATCGATGTATCGGAAGACTATTTTGGAGTAAGATGCACATATTAGATGCACGTGAAGTAAATGATGAGGAAGGTGTATATAATGCATTAATTCATCATATTCAATATGCAACGAACGACGGAAAAGTGAAACCGACCATTACAATTTTTAAGCAATATCAAGGTGAAGAAAATAATATACGAATTTATAATCACCAATTGATTCGGTATGCAGGATATAAAACAGAAATGGGAGTGATTGGTGACTCTCATTCCGCTGTGTTTACAGATTTTTGTCAAGAACTTGGCTGGCAAGGAGAAGGTACGAATTTCGATGTATTGCCACTTGTGTTTTCTATAGATGGAAAAGCGCCGATATATAAAGAAATTCCGAAAGAAGAAGTAAAAGAGGTGCCAATTGAACACCCAGAATACCCAATTTCGTCACTTGGAGTAAAATGGTACGGGGTTCCAATGATTTCAGATATGCGCTTAGAAATTGGCGGTATTTCCTATACAGCAGCTCCGTTTAATGGATGGTATATGGGAACAGAGATTGGGGCACGTAACTTAGCGGATCATGATCGCTATAATTTACTTCCAGCAGTTGCGGAAATGATGGATTTGGATACATCAAGAAACGGTACGTTATGGAAAGATAAGGCATTAGTTGAATTAAACGTGGCTGTTTTACATTCCTTTAAAAAACAAGGAGTCAGTATTGTTGACCATCATACTGCAGCGCAACAATTTCAGCAATTTGAGAAGCAAGAAGCTGCTTCCGGTCGTGTTGTAACGGGCAATTGGGTGTGGCTCATTCCGCCATTATCTCCAGCTACCACTCATATTTATCATAAACCGTATCCGAATGAAATTTTGAAGCCGAATTTTTTTCATAAATAGTTTGTAGTATAGAGCATTTTCTGTAAAAATATAATTTTTTTTAACTACTGTTACGTAGCAAATGGAAGCCTTTACCCTCGGTTATTTTTGGAAGGAGCTTTTTGAACCAAGGAGTTCCTTATGTTATAATCAAATTTCTGTTTCGAAGACCTTATAGAAATATAAGGTCTTTTATTTTGCTTTTTTATGTAAGAGGAATAGAAATTTTCTTTTAAATAAGGGATTTAGCATATTTTTAGGGACAACATAAGTGTGTAGGAAATAGATAAATTATTATGCTTATATAATCATTGTGTTTTGGGTGTAAAAAATAAAACATAATAAAGTTGTTTTTTTAGATTGCTGAGGAAGGAGGAAGTGTAAATGAGGATGAAGAGTCGAAAAACGGATTGGCCTGTATTTCTTATTAGTGGTGGTTCGCTTTTATTATTTGTAATTGCGGTTTTCTTAAATAAAAATTATATAGAGGGAGTCATTAATAGCAGTTTTGCAGCTTCAATTAAATATTTTGGTGCCTTCTGGCAAGTTTTATTAATTGGTACATTTATTGTTGCAATGTGTATGGCGTTCTCGAAATATGGAAGAGTTAAACTTGGGGGATTAGAAAAACCTGAGATTAGTACGGCAAAGTGGCTTGCTATTATTATGTCGACATTACTTGCCGGAGGTGGCGTTTTTTGGGCAGCTGCAGAGCCAATGTACCACTTGATGACGGTGCCGCCAATACATGAAGGTATATCTGCTGGAACGAAAGAAGCGGTCATGCCTGCTTTAGCGCAAAGTTATATGCATTGGGGTTTCTTGGCTTGGACGATTTTAGGTACAATTAGTGCGGTAGTTATGATGTATGGGCATTATCATAAAGGTATGCCGTTAAAACCTCGAACGCTTTTATATCCTATTTTTGGTGAGAAATTGCGAAAGAGTTTGCTTGGAACAATGATTGATGCATTTGCCATTATTGCGGTAGCTGCAGGGACGATTGGTCCAATCGGATTTTTAGGCTTACAAGCAAGTTATGGTCTACAAGCGTTGTTTGGAATTCCTGATGTGTTTACTACTCAATTAGCAATTATCATTTGTGTAGTTGCGGTTTCTACTATATCTGCAGTAACAGGAATTAATAAAGGGATTCAAATTATAAGCGATTTAAATGTTAAATTAGCGATTTTATTAATGGTATTTGTATTATTATGTGGACCAGGTGGATTTATTATTGATGCATTTGTTTCTTCGTTTGGATTTTATGTAAATGAATTTATTCCAATGAGCACATACCGCGGTGATACAGGTTGGTTAGGGTCGTGGACAATCTTTTTCTGGGGATGGTTTATTGGATATGGACCAATGATGGCAATTTTAGTTAGCCGCATTTCAAGAGGAAGAACAATTCGAGAAATCATTGTTGCAATTGGAATTATTGCACCTATTATTACAACGTTTTGGTTTACTATACTAGGGGGATCAGGTGTGTTTTATGAGTTAATGAATCCTGGTTCTATATCGACCGCATTAAGTGCATCTGGTATGCCAGCTGCTATGATTGCAATTACAGAGCAACTGCCGCTCTCTCATATTATTGGACCGGCATTTCTTTTATTAACAATTTTATTTGTAGTGACAACAGGAGATTCAATGGCTTATTCGATTTCGATGGCAGTGACTGGAGACGGGGATCCTAGAATTAGCTTACGAATTTTTTGGTCGCTTATTATGGGAGCAGTTGCGGCAATTCTTTTATACATGGGTGAGGGAAGTATTAATGCATTGCAATCATTCATCGTAGTAACAGCTGTCCCAGTATCTGTTCTGTTGTTCCCAATGCTATGGCTAGCCCCTAAAGTGGCAGGGGAACTAGCATTAAAACAAGGTATTGTAAAAGAAGAAGAGCAAACTTCTTTCTTGTTCCAAAAAGCTAGTAGATCAAAATAAATAATTGTATATTTTATATCAAAAGAGGAAGCATTTCATTAGAGATGCTTCCTCTTTGCTATTTATATAACTATCTTTCTTGAAGGAAGATCGTACACTGTGTAGTTTCAATCTATTCTAATACTTTATCCTTCGTCTCTGGGACAAATAATAGCATTGTAACTAAACCGATTGGATAGATAATGAAGATAAGAGATAATGCTCCCATTACATTACCACCTGCAGCAAGTAATCCGATAATAACAGGTCCAAAGCCAGCTAAACCACGTCCAGTACCGAAAATAAAGTTTTCTGCTGTAGAACGAGCTTCAGCGGGATAGTTTTCAGCTAAAATTGCTCCGAATCCTCCCATCATGCCATTTGCAAAGAATCCAAGCAATGCACTTCCCCATAGCAATAATGTTGAATCTGTGAATAAGAAGAAGTAAATGAGACAGTATATAGTACCACCAACATAATAGATTGTAAAAGTTTTACGGCGACCAATTTTATCGGCTAGAATACCAAAAGTTGCAATTCCAATGAGCATGCCAATCGTAGAGATGAACATCCACCGCTCGCTTTTGCTAATGTGTAGTTATATTTATTCGCCAAAATAGTTGGCATCCATGTAAAGATTCCATAGTATCCGAAGTTCTGGATGAATGACATAATAATAAGACCAATTGTTGTTAGCGTTACTTTTTTATTTGCAAATAGCTTTCGAAGTGGGAACTTTTTCATTTGTTTTAGTTGTTCAGCCTCAGTAGTTGTTAAACTACCTTCAGCCTCTTTTTGTAACAATTCTTTTTTGTATCGTTGTTTTTGTTCCCATATTTTCGGTTCACTTAAACTTTTTCGTACATAAACAGCTAATAAAGCAGGAATAAGTCCAAATAGGAAAACAGCTCTCCATCCAAAATGCGGGACGATAAATGCTGGAAGGAGTGAAGCGACTAGTACGCCAAATTGCCATCCAAGTGCAACAACGGATGTCGCCTTAGCGCGCATTTCTTTAGACCATGTTTCAGTTACGATGGCCATTCCAATCCCGAATTCACCACCAACTCCCATTCCCACTAAAAAGCGAAGAATTAATAATTGCCAATAATCTGTTGCGAAATAAATAAGTGCTGTTGCGAGTGAAAATAGTAAGATTGTGAAGGCCATCGTACGGATACGCCCAAATAAATCAGCAATAAATCCAAATAAATAAGACCCGATTAGCATTCCTATTGTGGTAGCTAAAGTTAAGTTTCCACCTTCAACAGGGCTTAAATGAAATTCTTTTAAAATGTAGACGAGTACGAAAGATAAGAGCAACATATCTAAGCCTTCTGCTGCATATCCTAGCGCAGACCCAAATAATGTTTTATATCTTTTCTCTTTCGTTTCCTCTGTTGTTGATTGTACATCAGTAGTGACGTTCATCATTATTCCTCCTTATTTTCTTCTACAGTCGCTATGGAAGAATAACAAAAGGCCTTCTCACCTGATATGATGAGAAGGCCAAAAAAGCATACGTATTCCTAGAAAAGAACATACGTATATTGTATTCCGACTTCCTTCTCAACCTCACGGGGTTGGGTTAAAGGACTGTATTATATTACTTTATTTTTAGCACTCTTCTATTAGATTGTCAAATAAAGAGGGAATTGTTATGTGTAAAATATTGCAAAAGGTATTTCATTCTTCTTGACGCCCACTTCACTATTTTCCGATAATAAAACTAACTACTATAAAAAGGAATGAATCACAGATGCTAAATTTAGTACTTATGATGATTGAACGCGTCGGACTTATTGTTATTTTAGGATTTTTACTTTCGCATATTAAAACATTTAGGCGCCTCCTTCATAAGCAAGATGGTTATGTAGATAAGCTTAAGCTTATTTGTATTTTTTCGGTGTTTACAATTGTAAGCAATTACACTGGGATTGAAATAGCGGGTAATACGATTATGAATGAAAATTGGCTACAGGGTGTTTCTTCATCGAGCACAATCGCGAATACACGTATTATGGGTGTTGGAATTAGTGGATTGCTTGGCGGACCTATCGTTGGAATTGGAGTAGGATCGATTGCTGGTATTCACCGTTATATGCTTGGCGGGACGACTGCACTAAGTTGTGCAATCTCTTCAATTTTAGCGGGGGTTATAACAGGTTATATTGGATACATTTTCAAAAAGTATAATCGTACAATTACGCCTAAATTTTCAGCGGTTTTAAGTGTGTTTATCGTTTCTTTAGAAATGATTATGATCTTATTAATTGTAGAGGATGGAATGAGTATTGTGAAAACAATTGCGATACCAATGATCCTTGTAAATAGCTTTGGAAGTTTTATTTTACTTTCTATGATACAAGCTATTTTGCGCCAGGAAGAGAATGCAAAGGCACTTCAGACTCATAAGGTATTACGTATTGCAGATAAAACGTTACCGTATTTTCGCCAAGGCTTAACAGAAGAATCGTGTAAGCATGTGGCACAAATTATTCACCGCTTTACAGGAACTGATGCGGTATCCTTAACAGATACAGAGAAAATATTAGCTCATGTTGGAT
Organism: Bacillus paranthracis; assembly: GCF_024296885.1. Classification (NCBI taxonomy): domain Bacteria; kingdom Bacillati; phylum Bacillota; class Bacilli; order Caryophanales; family Bacillaceae; genus Bacillus; species Bacillus paranthracis. Next base: position 5,191,262 of record NZ_CP101135.1, on the reverse strand, counting down.
TAGCATCAGATCACCATATTCCTTCACATAGTTTAATAACTGGTTTGTCGAAAGAAGTGTTACACACAGGAAAAATAATGAAAGCAAAATCACGTGAGGTTATTAATTGTCAACATGAAGGATGCCCTTTGCAAGCGGCGATTGTTATTCCACTAACTTCACATGGAAATACGATAGGGACATTAAAACTGTATTTCAAAAACCCTAACCAGTTAAGTCGTGTGGAAGAGGAATTAGCAGAAGGGTTAGCAAAAATATTCTCTACACAACTTGAATTAGGGGAAGCTGAGTTGCAAAGTAAATTATTGCAAGATGCGGAAATAAAGGCATTACAAGCACAAATTAACCCACACTTTTTATTTAATGCGATTAATACAGTATCAGCTTTATGCCGAACAGATGTAGAAAAAGCAAGGAAGTTATTATTACAGCTTAGTGTGTATTTCCGTTGTAATTTACAAGGGGCACGTCAGTTATTGATTCCACTAGAACAAGAATTAAACCATGTACAAGCATACTTATCGCTAGAACAAGCAAGGTTTCCAAATAAGTATGAAGTAAAGGTGTATATTGAGGATGAGCTAAAGACAACTTTAGTACCACCATTTGTTCTTCAACTATTGGTTGAAAATGCGTTGCGACACGCCTTTCCGAAGAAGCAACCAGTATGCGAAGTGGAAGTGCATGTTTTTGAAAAAGAGGGTATGGTTCATTTTGAAGTAAAAGATAATGGGCAGGGAATTGAGGAAGAACGTTTAGAACAATTAGGAAAGATGGTAGTTTCGTCAAAGAAAGGGACTGGAACAGCTTTATATAATATTAATGAACGTCTTATTGGGTTATTTGGGAAAGAAACGATGCTTCATATTGAAAGTGAATTAAATGAGGGGACAGAGGTTACTTTTGTTATTCCGAAAAAAGTAGGGGAGGAAGAGCAGATTGTTAAAAGTACTAGTAGTTGATGATGAAATGTTAGCACGTGATGAACTAAAGTATTTATTAGAGAGAACGAAGGAAGTTGAGATAATTGGTGAGGCTGATTGTGTAGAGGACGCATTAGAAGAGTTAATGAAAAACAAACCAGATATTGTTTTCCTAGACATTCAGTTATCTGATGATAACGGATTTGAAATCGCGAATATATTAAAGAAGATGAAAAATCCACCTGCCATTGTATTTGCGACTGCCTATGATCAATACGCGTTGCAAGCATTTGAAGTAGATGCGTTAGACTATATTTTAAAGCCATTTGATGAAGAACGTATTGTACAAACATTAAAGAAGTATAAAAAACAAAAGCAGTCGCAAATAGAAACGAAGCAAGAAATAAAAGGGGCAGATATGCATAAATTAGCATTACCAATTGAAGAATCAATCGTACTTGTGAATATTGAAGATATTATATATGTAGGACTTGTGGATGGAAAAGTAACAGTAAAAACAATGAGGGACACATATATAACACACGATACACTTGTGATTTTGGAAAAGAAGTTGCCACAAGCAAGTTTTATGCGTGTTCATCGTAGTTTTATTGCAAATATTAATCACATTACTGAAATTCAGCCATGGTTCAATTCTACTTATAATTTAATTATGAAAGAAGGATCAAAAGTACCTGTTAGTCGTACATATGCAAAAGAACTCAAGAAGCTGCTTCGTATTTAAGAAGCAGCTTTTGTATTTCATCCTTTTATATTTGTAACTGATTCTGTATATTTGACGTTCTGTTATGTAAACGCTTACTAATGCGGTTATATCCTATACAATAAAGGTACCAAATCGAAAGAGGTGGCAAAAATGAGTACGAAAAAAGTATATAGTTTCTTATCACAAGCCTTCATATTCTCAGCTATTATGTTAATTTCTAATATTATTGCAACACATTTACCAATTCCGATGCCTTCATCGGTAATCGGGTTAGTCATTTTATTTAGTCTATTATGTTTAAAGGTTATTAAATTGGAACAAGTTGAATCACTTGGAACAGCTTTAACAGGTATTATCGGATTCCTTTTCGTCCCATCAGGTATTTCGGTTATTAATTCTCTTGGTGTAATGGGACAATATTTTGTACAAATTTTAACTGTAATTGTTGTTGCAACAGTTATTTTACTCGCTGTAACAGGATTATTTGCACAATTTATTTTAGGAAAAGATAAAAAAGAAACAGAAGATACAAAAGAATTGAAAGTAGTAAATAAAGGACGCAAGCACGGAAAAGTTGCGTAACCATTTTAGTATATATTGTTAGGAGGGAATGAACATGGCAAGCACAATGACTCCATATTTCGGAATCGTCGTTTCATTAATCGCATACGGAATCGGAACATTATTATTCAAGCATTCAAAAGGGTTCTTCTTATTCACACCATTATTCGTAGCGATGGTATTAGGGATTGTCTTTTTAAAAGTAGGTAACTTTACTTTCGAAGAATATAATACTGGTGGAAAAATGATTAGCTTTTTCTTAGAGCCAGCAACAATCGCGTTTGCAATTCCATTATATAAACAAGTGGATAAGTTGAAAAAATATTGGTGGCAAATTTTATCAGCTATCGTGGTTGGATCTATTTGTTCAGTAATTGTCGTGTTCATTGTTGCAAAAGCAATTGGCCTAGATACAGCAGTAATGAATTCAATGTTACCACAAGCGGCAACAACAGCAATTGCATTACCAATCTCTGAAAGTATTGGTGGTATACCAGCAATTACATCATTTGCAGTAATCTTTAACGCAGTCATCGTATACGCATTAGGAGCGTTATTCTTAAAAACATTTAGAGTGAAACATCCAATTGCAAAAGGTTTAGCACTTGGAACAGCAGGTCATGCATTAGGAGTGGCAGTAGGAATTGAAATGGGTGAAGTAGAGGCAGCTATGGCAAGTATTGCTGTAACAGTAGTTGGAGTTGTAACGGTAGTTGTCATACCGATGTTCATGCCATTCATTGGATAGTAAAACTTACTTAAAAAATGAGAAAAGCAAGCTATTTGTAGGACAGATTTCTACTGATAGCTTGCTTTTTATGTTACAGTAGTGGTAAGACCTATTGTGACAAAATGTAAGTTTCCTTAAATCTTCATTAATACTGTGTAGAATACGTTTTGAATTAGGTCATTGTATTGTAAAATAAGAAGTAAGCTACTATAGATCTGCTAAGGTAGGCGTATAATGAGCTTATAAAAATCTTAATATGAATGAATAATTAAAAGTAGAAAAGAGAGAAAAATCTACTTATTAACGTTTTACTTTATAGGACAGGAGAGAGTACTCGTCGATTATGCAAATAAAAAACCTGTTTCAAAGCAAAGGATTTCAGAGGTTACTCGTATTAGTAATACTTGCCCTCGTGTTATACGGGCTGCAAAGTATGTTGAATTTAATTTTAATTACGTTTATTCTTACGTATTTAATGGATCGATTCCAAAAGTTTATTTCCCGCAAATTAGATCATTTCATGCCCATTAATCGAAAACTCATTATAGCATTTCTATATGTCATGTTAATTGGTGGAATTGCTATTACGCTATTTAAATATTTACCAGTATTAACGATACAAATTTCACAATTGATTTATCAATTTAACGTATTTTTAAGAAACCCACCGGACAGTGAATTAATTAAGTATGCAGTTAATGCTGTTAATCATATGGAACTTTCGAAGTATGTAGGACAAGGCGTTGACATTTTGTATAAATCGATTACGAATGTTGGGAAATTTGGCCTTCAAGTGTTACTTTCTTTAATTTTAAGTTTATTTTTCTTATTGGAGAAAGCTCGTATCGTTGCTTTTACTGCAAAATTTAAAGAGAGCAGACTTGCAATTTTCTATACTGAAATCGAGTACTTCGGTAAGAAATTTGCACGTTCATTCGGAAAAGTAATTGAGGCACAATTTTTAATTGCAGTTGTTAACTGCGTTTTATCCGTTATTGCATTATGGATATTAGGATTCCCACAATTATTAGGTTTAGCGTTAATGATCTTCTTACTTGGTTTAATTCCAGTAGCTGGGGTTATCATTTCGTTATTCCCGCTTTGTATGATTGCTTACAATATCGGTGGTATTATGTACGTTGTTTATATTTTAGTTATCGTAACAGTCATTCATGCGCTTGAAAGTTACGTGTTAAATCCGAAGTTTATGTCACAAAAAACAAACTTACCAATTTTCTATACGTTTATGGTATTAATCTTCTCGGAACACTTCTTAGGTGTATGGGGATTAATTATCGGTATTCCAATCTTCATTTTCTTATTAGATGTCTTAGATGTGACAAGTGATGAAATGGAGAAGGACGCTGGGAAAAAATAAAGTGAAGAGAAAAAAGCATCGATGTTCGATGCTTTTTCTTTTATAACATGATGTTTCTTATGCCATACTGTAAGGAGAAGATAGAATAGGGGTGAAAGAATGGCTGTAAATGAAAAGGTAGAATTAGCTACATTTGCTGGAGGGTGCTTCTGGTGTATGGTTTCGCCATTTGAAGAGATGGAAGGAATTATAAAGGTTGTTTCTGGCTATACAGGTGGTCATAAAGAGAATCCAACATATAAAGAAGTATGTTCAGAAACGACGGGACATTATGAGGCAGTACAAATTACATTTGATGCAAATAAAATGCCGTATGAGGAGTTATTAAATATATATTGGAGACAAATTGATCCGACTGATGTAGGCGGGCAATTCCACGATCGCGGACAGTCTTACGAAACAGTGATTTTTTATCATAATGAAGAACAACATAAAAAAGCAGAGGCTTCAAAAGAAGAGCTTGCAAGGAGTGGGCGCTTTTCAAAGCCGATTGCGACAAAAATATTGCCAGCTGCTACGTTTTATCCCGCAGAGGAATATCACCAAGGATATCATAAGAAAAATGAATTCCGCTACGAGTTATACCGTAAGGGCTCAGGGCGAGATGCGTTTATTAAGCAACATTGGCCAAAGGATAATGCTCATTTAAAGGAAAAACTCAGTGAGATGCAATTTTATGTAACACAGGAAAATGGTACAGAACCACCATTTCGAAATGAGTATTGGAATCATAAAGAAGAAGGTCTTTATGTAGATATCGTTTCAGGTGAACCTTTGTTTACTTCTCTAGATAAATTTGATAGTGGATGTGGATGGCCTAGTTTTACGAAGCCAGTTATGTCAGCTAGTGTGAAGGAAAAAATGGATGTGAGTCATAATATGACGCGTACAGAAGTGAGAAGTAAGGAAGGAGATTCACATCTCGGCCACGTATTCCCAGATGGTCCAGGACCAAATGGACTTCGCTATTGTATAAATTCAGCAGCTCTTCGATTTATTCCAACAGAGGAATTAGAAAAGGAAGGCTATGGTGATTTCCTAATCTTGTTTGGAAATAAAAAATAACCTCGGAGTTAGCGAGGTTATTTTTTTGTTACTTTACTTTTTTCTTTTTAAACTTGCTTAATACTTCATAAACGATTGGAACAATAAGAAGTGTTAATAATGTTGAACTTGTTAATCCACCAATTACTGTTACACCAAGTCCTTTAGAAATTAAGCCGCTACCTTCAAATCCTAATGCGAGCGGGATAAGAGCACCGATTGTTGCAATTGCAGTCATTAAAATCGGGCGAAGGCGTGTTGCACCAGCTTCTAATAAAGCTTCACGTGTTGATAGACCTTCATTTTCTTTATGAATAACGCGGTCGATAAGCACGATTGCGTTTGTTACAACGATACCGATTAACATAAGGGCACCGATCATTGCAGAGACACTTAACGTTTCACCAGAGATTAATAAGGCAACAAGGGCTCCAATGATTGTAAATGGTAGCGAGAATAAAATTGCGAATGGTGCAAGAGCACCGCCAAATGTCACGACAAGAACGAAGTATACAATAGCAATCGCAGCTAACATCGCTAAGCCAAGTTGCTTGAATGATTCTTCAATATCTTTTGTAACGCCTCCCATAGAAACATCTACGCCAGAAGGAAGATCCATTTTATCTACTTCTTTTTGAACCGCGGCGGATGCTTTTGAAACGTCATCAGATGTTAGTTTTGTACTTACTTCCGCATAAACACGGCCATCGCGGTGCTTCACTGTATTCGAAGTTTCTCCTTCTTTTACAGTCATCACATCTTTTACAGCCACTTCACTACCAAGCGGGGTTGTAATTTTACGATTTGTTAAGTCATCGATTGTTTCATAATTTTGTTTTTCAGCTTCTACATATACATTGATATCTTTACCGTCTTTTTTAATTGTTGTCAGAACAGGGCGATCATGTTGATTAGAAAGTCCCATTCCAATTTGTGCAGCCGTTAGACCCATTTTACTTAGCTTTTCCTGATCTGCGACTAAAGTGTATTCTGCGTATGTTTTTGCAATACTAGAGTCTATATCTTTTAAGTCTTTGTTTTTCTTCATTATGTTTTGAATATCTTTTACGACAGGCTTAATGTCTTCTGAGCTATCTCCGTAAACGTATAACTTGATTTCGTTACTACCGCCACTTGCTCCGAAGTCTTGGTTTTTCCATTCGCCTTTTCCAGACATTTTCTGTAAATCTTTAACGACTTGTTCTTTCTCTTTTTCGAAGTTTTTCGTGTCGTTATCATATTGTACGAAGAACATTGCCTGATTTGATTGACCAGGACTCATTGGGTTTTCGCCACCTAATGAGAATTGAATTGTTTTGACGTCTTTATTATCTTGGAAGTGCTTCTCAGCTTTCGTTGCAATTTTTTCAACGTCTTCTAACGTTTGACCTGGTTCAGGGTTGTACGTTGCAATAATCATTTTTTCTTCTTCAGATGGTAAGAAACTTACACCGATAATTGGAACAAGTGCAAGACTACCAACTAATAGAAGGACAGCAATACTTGATGTGATGATTTTATGATTTAAAGCCCATGCAAGTATACGTTTATAACCGTTTGCTAATTTACTTGGTTTTTCTTCATGATGTACTTCTTTTTCTCTCATGCTCTCTTTTTTAAATAAAGAATGAGCTAGCATCGGTACGATTGTAACTGCTACTAGTAACGATGCTAATAAAGCGAAGACGATAGTTAAGGCGAATGGTAAGAACATTTCACCAATCATACCTTTTACTAGTCCAAGCGGTAAAAATACAGCAATTGTTACAATGGTAGAAGACATAATCGGAATAAACATTTCTTTCGTAGCTTCACGAATTAAATCTTTCCCGCGTAGTTTCTCTCCTGATAACGACATACGTCGGTAAATATTTTCAATAACAACAATGGAGTCATCCACAACGCGCCCGATAGCGACTGTCATTGCTCCGAGTGTCATAATGTTAAGTGTAATATCCATTTGCTTTATGACTAATACAGCAATTAATAAAGAAAGTGGTATGGAAACGACAGAGATTAATGTTGTTCGGATATTTCGTAGGAACAGCATAATAATAACAATCGCAAAAATAGCACCAAAAATGGCTTTGCTCAGCATTGTTTCTACTGATTTCTCAATAGGTGCACCTTGGTCGAATGTTGAAATAATCTCTAAGTCTTTATATTTTTTCTCAAGTTCTTTTACTTTATCTTTCACTGCATTTACAACATCAACTGTGTTGGCGTCAGCAGCTTTGACAATTTGAATTCCAATTGCTTCTTTTCCATTTGTTCGAGAAATAGATTCTGCTTTTCCGACTTCCTTAATGTCAGCAATTTCGTCTAATGTAACTGTCGGAATCCCGTTCATAGCAGCTGGATTCATTTGTGGCATTTGTGCACCAGCTCCAGCAGTTTGACTACCTTGACCGCTTGCTGATGAAGGAACAGCAGGGATTTTTAATTCTTTTAATGCTTTCATTGTTGTAATATTTCCATCTACAACAACTGATTTTTCTGTGTCTTTAAATGTATATAGGCCAAGTGGTAAAGATACGTCCGATCCTTTAATTACATTTTTTACAGTATCTTCACTTAAACCTAATTCTTTCATCTTATCTTTTTTAAAGACAAGTTGTACTTCATCTACTTGTTGACCTGAAATTTGAACAGATGCGACTCCATCAAGTCCTTTTAATCCTGGCACAACATTTTTTTCTACATTTTCAGTTAAGGTAGCTAAAGATTCATTTTTACTTGCTACGCTTAATGAAATAACAGGAAAGGCATTGAAGTTTACACGTGAAACTTTCGGGTCCTTTACGCCTTCTGGCAGTTTCACATTTGCGAGAGCTTCTTTTATTTCTGTTTCAGCCTTTTCCATATTTTTATCAAAATCATATTCTACCTGAATAGAAGATGCATTTTGAAAAGATGATGAACTAACAACGTTTACACCACTTAAATTTTGCAGTTGCTCTTCCATCGGTTTTGAAACTTTATCAGCTACTTCTTCTGGTGTAGCACCAGGATAAACCGTGGTTACTGTTACAACAGGTGTTGTAATATCAGGAATTGTTTCCAGCTTCATATTCAGCCCAGAATAAATACCTGCAATGGTAACGATAATGGTTAGTAGCCAAACTGCGAACTTATTTTTTAACGAAAAATTAATAATTTTGTTCATGTTTGCGCTCCCTTTGTATTATATTGACCAACTGGTCAGTCTAATACATAATATAACTGACTGATTGGTCAGCCGTCAATGAAAAGGGATGGTATAATACATTCATAATAAGATGCGAGATTAAATTTAGGAGAGACATGATATGAAAGAAAAAGAGCGCTTAATTATAGAGATGGCTATGAAGTTATTTGCGACTAAGGGTGTAAATGCGACATCGGTGCAGGAAATTGTGACAGCTTGTGGCATATCTAAGGGAGCCTTTTATTTATACTTTAAATCAAAAGAGGAACTTTTATTAGCGACACTTCGATATTACTATGACAAGATTCAAAATAAAATGATGGATATTGAAAAAGAGTCGTTATTGCCACGTGAAAAATTTGCAAAACAATTGCATTGCCAGTTTAATGATATACAAAAGCATAAAGAATTTATTATTATGCATGCAAGGGAAAATGCGATTCCTTTTAATAAAGAAGTAGAAGAATTTATGATGCGGATGAAGTTAGAGTCTCACGCATTTTATCGGAATAGTTTACTGTCTATCTATGGTGATAAGGTTATGCCATATTTATTAGATTTAGTCATTATGGTAGAAGGCATATGCCGTGGATATTTAGAACTAATTATTTTACAAGCGCCAGAAATAGACTTATCTTACGTCTCTGCTTTTATTTTGAAAAGAGTAGACGATTTAGTAGATGGATTGGTAGAATCTTCAGAAGAACCTGTGTTACATGAAGAAAAGCTTGGAGAATTTCTTTGTAAATCAGAGCTTATTAAGGAACAGGTTAAGGAACATTTTTTAAAAGAAATTATTGTGTTTAAACGTACTTTAGCGGATCAATTAGAAAATGATGAATTACTTGTTACATTAGATGTTTTAGAGGCGGAGATGAGATTGTCTAATCCAAGAATTCCGGTCATTAGAGGAATGTTAGCAAATTTAGAGACATATTCGGAATTAAAAGAATTTAAATTGCGACTTATGGGATATTACAATATAAAAAATTCTTAATAAAAACAAGCAAAAAACTCCTTGTCCATACAAGGAGTTTTTTTAAGATAAGACTACTTACTATTTTGAGACCACTCTTCAACATCCCAAACTTTTGTGATCCAATCTTCATAGAAGTCTGGTTCGTGACATACAAGAAGAATTGTTCCTTTATATGCTTTCATAGCCTTCTTAAGTTCCGCTTTTGCTGTAACATCAAGATGGTTTGTCGGCTCGTCAAATAGTAGCCAGTTACTTTCTTCACCCATTAGTTTACATAAACGAACTTTTGCTTGTTCTCCACCACTTAATTGACTTAATGGACGAGAAATATGTTCATTTTTTAATCCGCATTTTGCTAACATCGCACGAATTTGATGTTGGTCTAGGCCAGGGAATGTATTCCATACATCATCAATTGGTGTTATATTGTCAGCTTTAACTTCTTGCTCAAAGTATGCAGGCTCTAAGAAGTCACCAAGGCTTGTTTTACCGCTTAAAGGTTTAATTTTACCTAAGATTGTTTTTAGTAACGTGGATTTACCAACACCGTTACATCCAACAATGGCAATTTTTTCACCACGTTCGATCGTCATTGATAACTTTGGTAGTAGCGGATGTGTATATCCGATTTCTACATTTTCACCTTCAAAGACGAAGCGACTACTTGCACGACTTTCTTTAAATGAGAATTCCGGTTTAATTGCTGTTTCTGGGCGATCAATAAGCTCCATACGATCAAGTTGTTTTTGACGACTCTTTGCACGACCTGTCGTTGAATAACGAGCTTTATTCTTTGCAATGAAGTCCTCTTGCTTTTTGATAAACTCACGTTGTTTTTCATAAGCATTTATATGTTGATTTTTATTGATTTCTGCTAGCTCTAGGAATTTTTCATATGTTGCTGTATAACGCGTCATTTTTGTGAATTCTAGATGGAAAATAACATCAACACATTTATTCATAAATTCCGTATCATGGGAAATCAACAGGAACGCATGTGGGTATTCTTTTAAATAATTCGTTAACCAATGAATATGTTCAACGTCTAAATAGTTGGTAGGTTCATCAAGTAATAATACTTCTGGTTGTTCAAGTAATAGCTTTGCAAGCAATACCTTTGTACGTTGTCCACCACTTAGTGCTGAAACATCACGATCTAAACCAATTGCATCAATTCCAAGACCACGTGCAGCCTCTTCAATTTTCATATCTAGTAAATAGAAACCACCTGCTTCAAGTGCATCTTGTATTTCTGCCATTTGCTCAAGAAGTTCTTCTAGTTCTTCTGGTGTAGCAGTTCCCATTTTTTCTGTAACTTCATTTAAAGCTTTTTCCTTTTCAAATAGCGGTAAAAATGCATCCGCTAGTACGTCACGAATTGTACGTCCAGGTGTTAAAACCGTATGTTGGTCTAAGTAACCGTAATGTGTGCCCGGTGTCCATTCTACACGACCTTGGTCATGAATAAGCTGACCAGTAATGATATTCATGAATGTTGATTTACCAACACCGTTTGCACCAACTAATCCAACGTGCTCACCTGCTAGTAATCGCATAGATACATCTTTAAATAATGTACGATCGCCAAATGTATGTCCTAATTTTTCAACTGTTAATAAGCTCATAGTATCCTCCGTCCAACTTGAAATAGTACCTTGAATCATGATACTAAATTCTTTCATATAATGCCATCATTTCAAAATGTATATATTTTCAAAATAAGCTAATGTACGAATGTTTATTGCTCATTTCCCAAACTTTTATGGTCCAAATGCAGAAAACACACTTGTCCATCATACATTAAAAGGAATACTTGCAAATAAAATGTCTAGCTTTATTGGAGGTAAAAAGATTGTCCGTGAATATAGTTTTACACCAGATGGTGCAAAAGCAATAGTTGAATTAGCTTCACATGATGAGGCCTATGGACAAAATTGGAACATATCAGGTTATGGTGCCATTACAGGTGAGGAATTGATTGAACACATACGAGAATTAACGTGATATACCAAATGAGTAATAACTGTAAAGAGAGGAATAATCCAGTTCTTTGGTCTGTTTGATAAGCAGATCAATGAATTTGTGGAAATACTATATTTGACGGAAAAACCAGTTGTATTAAGTGGAGAGAAGTACGAGAAATATATTGGGGTTGTACCTAGAACCTTTTATTATGAAGGGGAATTGTATATAAGTAAAAAAACAAGCTTCTATTTACAATTTAGAAGCTTGCCTTGTTATTGTTTATCTACCTAGCTTTTTATTTACAAACCCTAAAATTAATCCACGTATTTGTGGATCAATTGCAAGGCCAATAATGCCATACAATATACCAGTAAGTACTAAAGCTACTAGTGGTGGTAAGCTAATTAATACTGTGCGATATATTGCATAACTAATTATAAATGCTAGTGTATTGAATATTATTCCTTTGAATAGCAATGAAAATCCTTTACGAACGAATAATGAAAATCCGATTAATAATGTAATCTCAGTAAGGATAGCAGCTACAGCAGCTCCCATCATTCCAAATTGGCTACCTAATATGATGTAACTTATGATAGCAACAGCTAATCCAATTGCCATAGTTGTCGCACGTTTCCATTGTTGACCAGCTGTTGTTAAATTATCAGCAAGCGGATAGTTGATAGATTGTAAAATGACCATAAAGGCTAAAATTGCAAGTGCATTACCAGCTGGCGCATATTTTTCACCTAATAGAGTTACAATCCAAAAACTTGGATCGGCAATAAACGGGATAGAAATTCCCATCCCTAAGAAAGACATAAGCTTTAATTCGAATTGAGATAGCTTTCTATGTTCATCAATATTATTTTCGTTTCCAAAAGCAAACAATTTTGGATAGAAGGCTGCTGCAATTACACCAGGTATTTGGTAAAGTACAGCAGGTATTTTATAGGCAGCCCCAAAGAATCCAACTTGTGCTTTCGTTGAAACTTTTTCTAAGATAATAGGACCTAACTGCGGTAAAAGCATAATGATAACGCCATTGACTGTGAAAATAAGTAATTGATCTAAAATGCCTTTATTCCAACCCTTATGAATTGTTGTATAGCGGATTGTCATTATAAAGGCAATGACTCCTGTTATAAGGCTAGATATTCCATACATAGCAGCAACCATCATAAGTGACCATTTAAATGACATCCCTAGCAGAAGAGCGGCTGCGGCCGTCACACCTTGTAGTACAGAAATAATCGCTGTGAATTGCATACGCTCTGTTACTTGGAAATAGGCCATCCCAACCCCTTGTAAAGTAGCTCCAAACATGGTTGGTAGTACGACCCAATATACCATGGCACGTAAGTAAGCATCAGTGTAGAAGAACTGAGCGAAAATGGCGAAGAGCACAGAAATTACGATAGCTAATACTAAACGAATTCGTAAATAACTGCTTATTAATACGCTAATGTTAGCGTTGCTTCTTGTTCCTTCACGCATAAACGTATGTGTCAAACCTGCATCCGTAAAATAGCAAATGACAGCGGAAACTGCTAATGCAACTGTAAACATCCCGTACTCATCTGGTGAAACATATCTTGCAAAGAGAATTGTTGCAATAGCCAGTACAAAACGAACAGTAATGTTTCCTACAAAGAGGTAGGATGCGTTTTTTAGAATTTTATTTGTTTTCATGAGAAAAGACCTTTCTATTCTTTAGGACCCGGTTAGCTTGTCCTATTTGTAAATTTGATTTGTTCACAGAAAGAGAGAGTATAGTTATATTTTCAGTTTAAGAAAACAGAAATTTAATTCGTACAAACCAAAGCATTGCATATAGTTTTTTACTACGCTTTCCATTCTTTGAATAGATTTTACGGCAATATTTCTTGATATCTTTTTTGATTAATTGAACTTGTGATTTATCTAATTGAGAGTTTCCCTTAATATATATACAAGCGTTATTGATGACTGTATAAGGGAATAAATAAGTCTCAAGAATCTCAATAAGTGACTGAGGGTCTTTTGTAATGAAATCTTGAGATTTGTTATGTACCCAGTCCTTCATACGATTGAATACTTCCAGCTCTTTTGTTGTTTTTAATTCATAATCTTTATACTTAGAAGAAAGATTCCCTTCTGATAAGATTCTATAATAAGTTAAGTATTCATCGACATAACATACATTTGTCACACTCATAAGTTTAAATAAAAACTCCAAATCTTCGCCCCAACTACATCCTGGTGTAAAACGAATGTTATGATCCATTACGATGGCTCGTTTGAAAATCCAAGTACTTGTTTGAGCAACAACTTGATGTGTTAGGAATGCTTTTGACATATCGCCTTTAATAAAATTTGTTGTATGTTCAACCTTCTCGCCTGTTTCTTCGTAGAAATTCATATAACCACAATAGCACGCGTCCATGTTGTTTTTATGTATACTTTTGACTTGCTTCTCAATTTTAGTTGGATGCCATAAGTCATCACTATCAAGGAAAGCAATATATTCTCCACTAGCGTTTTCAATTCCTGTATTACGAGCTACCGAAACGCCTTGGTTTTTTTGATGAACGTATTTTACTTGACCTGGGTATTTTTCAGCAAGATTTTTTACGATAGAAGGTGATTGATCTTTACTTCCATCATCTACAATTACAATTTCGATATTTTTATATGTTTGATCTAGTATTGACTGCATCGTCTCTTCAATATATTTCTCTGCATTGTATAGAGGGATAACAACTGAGACAAGCTGGTTTTGTTTCATCATAGAATTTTAACTCCTCAAATTTTTATGTTTTTAAATTAACTCATTTTATAAGGAATAAGATTAAAAGAATATCTGTATAAGTTTACCGCATATAAACTTTGTAAATCAACTTTATGTATATAATAATTATTATTAAAGGTATAGAAGTTAGATATGAAAGGTGGTTATAATAGAGAGATGTGTTGTAATAAAAGGGAGGAAACTTTAGAATGTTACAAAAGTATATGCGAAGACCTGAATTGATAATATTGGGTATTATTCTAGTTATTGGCCTAATCTTTCGGTTAATGACTTTAAAAACATATGGTAGTGATTTGACACTTGGTAGCGATGACTTAATGTATCAAAAAAATGCCGTGAATTTTTTGGAAACTGGTATGTTAACGTATCATGATCCGACAAAACCAACTATTCATATCATGCCTGGACAAGTATTTTTATTAGCGGGCATATTTTTCATATTCGGACATGGAAGTTTAGGTGTTTTATGTGCAAAATTAGTTATGATAGCTTTTGGTATTTTAAGTATTTATATGACTTATAAGATTGGTACATATATTTTAAATCCGGCGGTAGGATTGATTGCTGCATTGTTATTAGCTCTATATCCACCTGAAGTGGTGGTGGAGAACTTAACGTTGACAGAAAGTCCTTATCTCTTTCTATCACTAGGGCTGTTATATTGGAGCTTAAAGTTAGCAGATACGCATTCAATGAAAGATTTTTATATTATTTTATTATTCTACTTTGTAACACTATATTTCAGGGTACAAATCGCTTTATATCCAATTCTATTATTTATATATCTTGTAGCAAAACGCTATCCGGCTCGTTTAATGGTAAAGCAAGCCCTTATTAGTGTATTGGTACTATTTGTTGTACTTGGTCCTTGGTGGGCACGTAACTATGTTCAGTTTAACAAGTTTATTCCGCTTACAGCTGGTTCAGGTAATCCTTTACTACTTGGCACATATCAAGGTGAAGGTTATCCATCTGGGAAAAGTGTGGAAGAAATCGATGCAGAAATCTTTGCAAAATATCCAGGTATAGAAGCGCATGAGTTAATGGCGAAGCAGCAAGAAGTAGCGATGGACCGTATTAAGGAATGGTGGCATACAGATAAAGCGTCAATGATAAAGAGTTATTTAATTTTAAAACCACAAATTTTCTGGGAAAAAGCATATTATTATCCAGGCACCACAATTAGTATTTTTGATATATCTGGAGAAGATATGAAGAAGATTTATGACACAATTAAAACAGGCTTCATAATTTGTTCTATCCTAGCATTTGCATTCTGTTGGAGAAGGTGGAGAGAGTATTCATTCTTATGGATAAATGTTTTATTCCAAACCTTTTTCAATAGCTTATACTTTGCATATGATCGATATGCGCTCCCATTGATGCCAATGCTATTTATAATGATAGGTGTAGGTATTGTCGCAACTGTTATGAGGATTAGCAGGCCATTTCTAAAGTAAGTAAATAATCTCATTAAATCTATCAAAGAATTTACATTTAAATGGTATATAAAAATGACCTACTTTCTATTTTAGAAAGTAGGTCATTTTTAATTATGCATCGTGTAAAGAATCATTTTGTTCTTTATTATTTAATTTTTGTTTTAGCAACGCATAATCTTGTGTCAATGTTACAAGTTGGTGATGCTGTTTAGAAACCTTACGAGTTAAATCAAAAATTAAAATAAAGCAGAATAAAAGTCCGAACAGGAATAAAACAGATGGTGGGTATTCTACGTGCAATAGCTTCCCAATCCAATTTATAATCTTATCTGTAGAGCTTAAAATCGCCATTGCGATACAAACAAAAATCCAAAGAATGGCGTATTTTGTTTCTAAAGTTCCTTTACGTATCGAGTTAATAATCAGGAAAAATAATAATAGAATAAAGATGAATGAAAAGGTAATTATGGGCATGGATTATCAACCTTTCACAATTTTTTGCATTAATATAGCCAAGCTGACTTTAATCATGTAATATGCAGACTTTAACGGTGTAATAGAAGATTGTCCACCTTGTCTCTCTTGCATATTTACAGATATTTCTTTAATGCGAAGACTTTTCTTTTTTAAGTGAATGAGTACTTCGGGTTCTGGATAATCTTTCGGATAATTTTGTGCGAAAATTTCAATTACCTTGCGATTAATAGAACGATAACCAGATGTTGGATCCATAAATGTTTGTTTTGTTAGTAATTTTAGTAGGGCAGTAAAATAAAATATTCCAATTCTTCTTGAAAGACTGCCTTTATATGCGGTTTTTTCCGTAAATCGAGACCCTAGTACCATATCACATTGATCTTCAGCTATAGGTTGGATGATTTTATATAAATCATCGGGGTTATGCTGTCCATCAGCATCAAATTGAATAGCGATATCATAACTATTTTCATAAGCATACTTATATCCAGTCTGTACAGCTGATCCAATTCCTAAATTATAAGGTAGATTTACAAGATGGACTGGGAATGTTGTAACAATTTCAGATGTTTTATCCATAGATCCATCATTAATTACACAAATATCTAATCCTACAAAATGTTCTTTTAATTCTAAAAGTCTTGTTAATGTATCTGCAATCGCTTCCTCTTCATTGTAAGCGGGAATAATAATCAAGGTTTTAGGTATTACAATTGGTACTTCAACAGACATATTGCACCATCCTTTACAAATAATAGGCATCATTCTTGTTTAGTAAACATTATCTACTATACCACTAATAGTATAAAAAAATAAAGGACAAGTTAGTGGGGGATTTTAAGAATAGACGTTATGCTTAGATAGCTATATGTAACTTATAATTTAATTTGTAATAAAAAAGCACAGGTGAAGATAAAAGAATGCTTACCTGTGCTAAATAACATTATATATTCCAAGGTTTATTTAAAGTTAAAACCTCAGCCATTTCTTTACTTTTTAAACGTCCTTTTTTTCTATTTTCCGCGCGTTCTAAACCGGTTGTGTGTAACCAATGTTCTTCCTGAGTTTCAGGAAGTACTTGTGGTACGGACGAAGGTTTTCCATCTTTTATTGCCACAAATGTAATGAAGCAAGTAGCAGCAATTCTACGCTCGCCTGCTAATAAATTTTCTGCGATTACTTTTACGAAAACTTCCATTGAAGATTTCCCTGTATAACATACAAATGCTTCATAACAAACAGAATCAGCTTGGTGAATTGGAGTTAAAAAATCAACTGAATCAATAGATGCTGTTACGCAATGTTTACGACTATGTCTTGCAGCCGCAATTGAAGCAATACTATCAATTTCTGCTAATAATTTCCCTCCAAAAAGTGTTTGGTGATTATTTAAATCGTTAGGAAAAACACGTGTTGTTTTAATTGCTTTAGATTCTCGCATGAATTTCTTTTCCATATATTCAGCCCCTATAGTCTGTTTTCAATCAGAATAATATGTGTAAGTGGATTACTCATATTAGATATTTAATAAAGTAAAGCGTATTCCAAAAGAGGATTATTTAAACTTCTGTATTTGTATTCATGTAACTGAAAGAAAATTTATTTTATCTAAAATGTAGTGTAAAAGAGGATTCGCTTACATTGCAAGCAAAAAGTAATGACTATGTATTTGTCATAGAAATTCCCTATCAGCCGTGTACCCATTCATGATAGAATCGTTTTGTTATGAATGGAAATAGAGGTGCAATGGACATATGAATCATATACAAACAAATTTTTCATCTTTCTTCAATAAAATTACGATTGGTGCGATGCTTGCATTTTTTGTTTATAGTTGTTGGACAGCATTTGAGACAAGTAAGCAATTTTTTGGGGGAAGTACAACAAGTGTAACAATCATATTGGCAATTTTCGTCATACTCATTTTGTTAGTGGCAACAATTCTACAATATCGTTTTA
The DNA here is from genome assembly GCF_024296885.1 of Bacillus paranthracis. Lineage (NCBI taxonomy): Bacteria > Bacillati > Bacillota > Bacilli > Caryophanales > Bacillaceae > Bacillus > Bacillus paranthracis. Next base: position 5,173,099 of record NZ_CP101135.1, on the reverse strand, counting down.
CAGACAAACAATTTCTTATTTTTCTTATAAGTATATCTATAGTTGTGAGGCTTAGTATGCTGTTATTTGTAGACGCTCCAATAATTGGTGATATGAAAGTGATGTATGAGTCTGCAAAGGAGATTGCAATTGGTAATAATATAGGGACTGTAACTCATTTGCCGTTTATTATATATGAGTCAGTAATTATTCGCATATTTGGTGATACATTATTCGCTTTACAACTATTTAATGTGATATTTTGCGCAGGAACTGCATTTTTTATTTATCGTATTGCGGCAATAGTTTTTGGAGAAGAATGCGGTCGTATTGCTTCCACATTTTATGCTCTGTATATTCCAAATATATTCATGAGTTCCGTATTAACTCCTGAGTCACTTGCAATATTTTTATTTTATTTTGCTTGCTACATACTTTTATATAAAGGATTAGATCATCCTTATATGTGGGTGTTTTCAGCGATTTTATTTGCATGTAGTAATATGATTTTCCCAATGGGATTATTTCTTCCTATTTTTATCACGATATATGTATTATTAATTGAAGTGTTTCAATCAGCAACGAAACAAAAAGTGTTACTAAAGATGATAGGGATACTTATTCTATTTTATAGTGCTCATTTTAGTGTGAATTATGGAATTAAGACAATGGGACTGTCACAATATACGATTACGAATGAGACGTATGTTCAATCTGTCTTAATTGGAAAAACACAACATGAGGAAAGAGTATCGAAAAATCAAAGTGTAACAGAGCATATTGATCAAAAGTTAAAAGAGATTGAGGGAGAAAGATTTAAACTTTTAGAACCGATGATAAATCAGTTTTCAGATGAGGGAATAAATTCTATTCTTTTTAAATGTGAAAAACTGATATATATAGCCGTAACATTGTTTATGACTATAGCGCTATTACACTTCCTTATTAAGAAACAACAAAATGAGGGATATATGTTGTTCTTATTTTTAACTAGTGGCTACGTATTGTTAAAGCTCTTCCAAGTAGATATGGCATATTACAATGTAATTATGCCAGCATTGTTTATTTTGCAGAGCTTTGGTGTTTATATGAGTTATGTGTATTGTCAAAAAATATTTTTCAGAAAATAAAAAGAATCCAGTTTGGATTCTTTTTTTATGGATAGAAGATGAAAGCTAAGAGTCAGCAGGGATAAAATATCTCTACTGACATAAACTTCACTCTATCGATTTAATTCCAGTTGTAAACTATCGGCTGTTAGAGCCATTTTTGAGGAATCGTCTTGAATTCCTTTCATTACTTGTGAAATGGTTTCTAACTCATTCTCAATTTTTTTATTCTGTTCTTTCGAGTTAGACATGTCTTTTACGATTTCTTGGAAGTATTGATCCGTTGCAGACATACTATCAGTTCCTTCAGATACGAGAGAGCTAATTTGTTTCACGGAAGAAGAGACACGAACAATCTGTTCATTTGTTTTTTCAACGAGCTTTGTAACGTTAAATATAGATTCTTTCGTTTGCTCTGATAACTTTCTAATTTCTCCAGCTACAACAGAAAAGCCTTTGCCAAATTCCCCAGCACGCGCAGATTCAATTGCAGCATTTAGTGCGAGTAAATTTGTTTGCTCTGCAATTGATTTTACAATATCTATAATTTCGTTAATTTTGTTAGAAATATCGAGAAGTTCATGCGTATCTGTAATAATCGTTTCCATGTTCGTTTGAATGTATTCCATTCGTTTATTTTGCTCATTTAATTGTTCTTTACCTTTATTTGCTTTTTCTTCTGATGTTGTAGCTAATGACGTACCTGTTTTAGCAATTTCTACAATCGTTTCAGATCTAGCGGTTAACTGCTGAATAGAAGCGCTTGTTTTTTCAGATACAGATGCTAGTTCTGTTGCAATATGCGTAATGGTCATAGCTGTTATTTCTTTTTCTTTTTCAAGTTCTTTTTGCATTCTTTCATATTCAGATTCATAAGCCGCGATAACGAGTTCTTGTTCAAGAGTAAATAATTTGTTTATTACGTTTATGGAATAAGAAAAATCGTCAATTGTTGTAATTTTCGTTTTTAAAATCTTCATGATAGAGCGGAATAATTCTTGATAAGCGGCAGTATACCATTTTCTATGTAACCCGATTTGTACATGTCTTTTGGCAATTCTAACACGTTGTTCAATAAAGTCTTCATGCATATCTCCGCTAAATAATTCTTTTATATGTGTTTTTAAAGTTTGCTTTAGTTTTGGAATAGAGCTATAACGTTCGATAATCGTAATTAAATTAGGCTGTTTTGTAATATTGGAATAGAATTTTTCAGTAATCCAATCAATTTCTTCATAAATAAAGGGCTGTAGTACCTTTACGATTTGTAAATCTTCTTTTGAAATATGTAGCATATCCATTTGAATTTTCAGTTCAGAATTAGTAGGAACGTTAAAAGTGATTTGTTGATTCTTACTTAATTCAAGTATACTGACGTTTGTTTTATTGTTATGTTTTTTAAAAACCCCAAGCATCGTTCTTCCCCCTGTTTGTAAAGCGTTTTCATTTTTTAGTTCTAATATAATTATATATTTTTATATGCAATTACTCTATATTAGTGTGTAGAATAGTATATAAATTAAGAGAATTCCATATAGAATTCTCTTAATGACCTTTATTAATTTTAGCATGTGTTTTAAAGAAAACTGGGAAATGTACATTATATATGACAGTGACAACACGAATAATGAATGTTACTAGTAAACAAACATAGAAAGCCAATACGTGTGCCCCCATTGCATATGTGATTAGGAAACTAATTGCCCCTAAAATAGAAGCGATGGCGTAAATTTCTTTTCGGAATACGTAGGGGATATCTTGAGCGCAAATGTCACGCAAAATACCGCCTCCAATACCTGTAATGACTCCCATTGAAACAACTAAAAATGAGGCGTCAACATGATGTGACATTGCCGCATTTGCACCAATAGCTGTAAAAACGCCTAAGCCAACAGCATCAGAAAGCATAATAACAACTTGAAGTTTATTGATACGTTCAAAAAACATACAAGTAAATAATGCTGATAATACGCTTACGAAAAAGTAAATGGGTTTAACAAATGCGACGGGAGGCAGGTTACCGATCATAATATCACGAATAATACCGCCGCCGAGCGCAGTAGCTACAGCTAAACAAAGGACACCGAATAAATCTAAATCTTTTTTTAAACCAACTAATGTACCAGAAATGGCAGCGGCGATAATGCCAAGAAACGTAAATATATCGATTAATAACATGGCCTTAATCCCTTCCTCTTAAAGATGTTCCAGAGAAAAAATATACACTAAAGTATTGGAAATAACAATTACTTTTCGCTACATGTAGAAAAACGGATAAAATACATAAAGAAAGCGTTTGAAAATGTTTGGAAAATAGCTATAAAGTAATTTGAAAAAGATATGAAAAGATTAATTTTACATTTTTTTGATGTTACCTAGTTGGTAAAATGTTACAATGGTAGGTATGTTGTTTACATCTGTATAAAATGATAAAAAAATATGTATATACTGACAAAAATAAGGGGATGGTTGTTAGATAGCTTTTGTAAAAATAAGGAGTATAGCGAAAGAACAGTAATTTCTATTACTGATTAATACTTATCCTGGCTAGTTTTAGCTGGAAAAATAGTTCTCGATTTGAATATGAGTTATGTTATAATTGCTAGGTGTGTTTGAATGATAAAAAATTATGATTAAAAGATAATGTTGAGATTTTGTATGGAGGTCTTGGAATGTTAGCAAATCAAGCTAGGGTTAGATTTGAGCGTTTTTTGCTCTTTTTTATTATTTTACAGCCTGTTTTAGATTTATTAACGTCTCTTAGCATCACTTTATTAAAGTCAAGTGCTACCGTTGGAATTTTAGTAAGATTCCTTATTATGGCTGTTGGTGGCATTTATATTTTAATTCAGGCAAAAGAGAAGGGAAATAGAAAGTTTTTAATTTATCTTATATTATTAGCCGGAGTTTTAGGGGTAGGATTTATTAATAATAAACTAGTTAAGAATCCTATTGTACTTAGTGAAGAAGTTAAATTCGTTGCGAAAGCATTATATATATATATCATGCTGGGATCATACATTTTAGCTTTAAAATCATTGAAAAAGAAAGTTAATATTAGTGATAAGGTTCGAAATAGTATTGTATATGCTACATTAATCATTAACGCAATTATGGTTATTTCTATTTCAACATCTACTGATTTTGGTAGTTATGAATGGATGAAGGTAGGTTCTCGAGGTTGGTTCTATGCAGGGAATGAACTAGGTTCAATCTTAGCTATTATTTTCCCTATTGTGGTACTATATTCTATTCAAAAAACAAAGAGCTGGAAACACGTTTTATATTGGATTCCATCGCTTTTAATGATTTATTCATTAATTCAGGTCGGTACGAAAGTAGGAATGGGCTCAATTGGTGCTACGTTAGCGGCAGCAATCGGAATCATTGTACTACAATTATTATTTGATAGAAAAAATCCGAACAAAAAATCCCTTGCGTTTAATGCGGTAATTGCTATTGTCCTATTAGCTGGTGTAGTTGGAACGTTTAAACAAACGCCATTAGCACAAAATATGGGCATTCACAATAACTATTTATCAGAGCAAAATGTGGCACAGCAAGGTCAAAAGGAAAAAGAAATTAAAGAAAAGCTGAAAAAAGAGCAAGAACTTAAAGCAAAAGAAGAAAAGCATCATAAAGTTGAAAAGCCAGAAGAAAAGGCGAAGATAGAAGAGGAAGTTAAGAAAGAGCTTGAGAAAGAGCAAAAGAAAGAAAATCAAGAAAATCTTATTTTCAGCGGACGTCAAGTATATGAAGAAAGACATAAGCAGTTCTTTAAAGAAGCGCCAATGTCACAAAAGTTATTAGGAATGGGTTATGCAGGTAATTTTAAATATAATGAACAAAAGCAGCCAGATCCAAAGCTAATTGAAATGGACTTCCATGATTGGTTTTATGACTTTGGGATTATTGGTTTTGCATTACTAATGATTCCATTTATTTATTACGGCTTAAGAATCCTACTAGTATTTATTACAAGGTTTAAAGAGATATTTAATATAAAATATGGAATGATTGCAGCAAGCTTATTGTTAGCATTAGGTATTGCTTATATTGCAGGACATATTTTAACAGCACCAGGAGTTGGGATCTACTTTGTAGTGGTGTTAGCTTATCTAATTGTAGACTTAGAAATTGAATGATTAAAATAAAAGCTAACTTTTGTTAGCTTTTATTTTTTAGTACAGTAAAATAAAGATAGATGGAAATGTGGCGAGGATTTAAAGGAGGAAAAAATATGAGGATATTGCATATGAATGCAGGAGCAGAAGATGGGGGAGGGAAAACACATATTATTTCACTTCTCGATCAGTTTCCAACTGGTGAAGTAGAATTAGCGGTATTTGAAGATGGAATTGTTGCGAAAGAAGCAAGAGAGTTAGGGATAAAAGTCCATGTGTTTTCACAAAAATCCCGCTATGATTTATCTATTTTAAAGAATATAAGCGAATTCATTAATAATGAAAAATTTGATATAGTTCATACGCATGGTCCTAGGGCTAATTTCTATGTTTCTTTAATGAAAAAGAGAATAACGGCAAAATGGGTAACGACTATTCATAGTGATCCATTTGAAGACTTTACTAAACAAGGCTTAAAAGGTTGGATTTTTACGAAATTGAATTTGAAAGCCTTAAAAAATATAGATTTATTTTTTGTTGTAACAAATAGATTAAAGAAAAGTTTAGCTGCTTTAGGTATTTCTAATGAAAAGATGCATGTTATTTATAATGGAATTGAATACGATAAGGAAAAAGCAGAAGGTTATAATAAAAAAGAAATGTTCAATATTGATGAAGATGTATTTACGGCAATCCAAGTAGCACGATTGCATCCTGTGAAAGGACATGAAGTTCTATTTGATGCGTTACAACGAACAAAATTAGAGAAAATTAAAGTATTGTTAGTTGGCGATGGCCCGTTAGAAGAAAATCTAAAGTCATTGGCTACTGAAAAAGGGATTAATAATAAAGTCGAGTTTTTAGGGCATCGTCAAGATGTAAAACAATTATTTGCGTCATCACATGTGAATTTATTAACCTCCCATAGTGAAGGGTTCCCACTAGTTTTATTAGAAGCGGCAAATCAACGCGTACCATCAATTGTGACTAGGGCTGGAGAGATTGAACCATTAATTGTAGATGAAACGTATGGATGGATTGTGCCAACAGATGATGGAAAGGCATTAGCATTAGCATTAGAAGAAGCGTATGATAAGTGGAAAACTGGAGAATTAGCAGCAATGGGGAAACATATTTATGAGCATGCTATTATGAACTTCTCACTTCAAAAACTATATGAAGATACAAAGGAAACATATAAGCAATTAATAGCGAAAAACTTGTAATGATAGAGAGGATAGTTAACTATGGCAGTACAAACAGTTGATATTCTAGGCGTTCCTTTTTCTACAATGACAATGGATGAAACGGTCCAATATTTAAAAGAACAACTAGAAGTGGAGCGAACACATACTTTTCAGGTAGTAACAGCAAATCCTGAAATTGTTATGTGTGCAAAAAAGGATGAAGCATTCCATCAAACATTATTAAATGCAGATTTAATTACACCTGATGGTATTGGAGTCGTAAAAGCAAGTGGTATGTTAGGTACACCTGTAAAGGAACGTGTAGCAGGTTTTGATTTAATGTGTAATTTACTTGCGGCGTTATCAGAAGACAATAAACCAGTATCAGTTTTCTTATTAGGTGCAAAACCGCATGTTGTACAAGCTGCAGCAGATCATTTAACGAAGACGTATTCAGCTGTATCTATTGTGGGTATACAAGATGGGTATTTTAAACAAGAAGAAGAAGAGAATATTGTTTCTCGTATTCAAAAGGCAAAACCAGACCTATTGCTTGTTGCACTTGGTTTCCCGAGACAAGAGAACTTTATCCAAACGAATAAGCATCGTTTAGAAACGAAAATGGCCGTTGGAGTAGGCGGAAGTTTAGATGTATGGGCTGGAGAGGTAAAACGTGCACCAAAATGGATTCAAGCGATCCATTTAGAGTGGTTTTATAGATTGTGTAGCAATCCAACGCGTTGGCGTCGTCAGTTAGTATTAGCGGAATTTTTAAAAGAAGTCATGCGTTCAAAAAAGTAGCGTTCTATCGCTACTTTTTTATTTGTCCATTTTTAATAAAGTGCGTTTTTATTCATCTACTACCGATTGCGGATACTCACTAATCGGGTGTTTAATGGCCATGGTTTTTTTATCTATCGCTCTTTGCTTCAGCTGAATTTTGAGGTGAGGGGTCTTACTGCCCTCAAATAGTCGGATAAGTATTTTACTTTTTGGGAATGATGAAGGAGAATTTTTTACCGAAAGTATTTTACTTATACAATTCACACATGTAAAATGATGTGTAAAGACAGCTGTGTAAGGAGGACTTCTTGTGGGCAAGGTGAAAGAAATTTCGAAGCGAAAGCTACTTGGTATAGCGGGGCTTGGATGGTTATTTGATGCAATGGATGTTGGAATGCTTTCATTTGTAATGGTAGCGCTGCAAAAAGATTGGGGATTAAGTACCCAAGAAATGGGCTGGATAGGCAGTATTAATTCAATTGGTATGGCGGTCGGGGCGCTCGTTTTTGGAATACTATCAGATAAAATAGGGCGGAAATCAGTTTTTATTATTACATTATTATTATTTTCTATCGGTAGTGGTTTAACGGCTTTAACGACGACACTTGCTATGTTCCTTGTTTTACGATTTTTAATTGGTATGGGGCTTGGTGGAGAACTTCCAGTTGCTTCTACATTAGTATCGGAGAGTGTTGAAGCACATGAACGTGGCAAAATAGTTGTGCTATTAGAAAGTTTTTGGGCAGGTGGATGGCTAATCGCAGCTCTTATCTCGTATTTTGTTATACCGAAATATGGTTGGGAAGTTGCGATGATATTGAGTGCGGTTCCGGCACTATACGCTTTATATTTAAGATGGAATTTACCAGATTCTCCAAGATTCCAAAAGGTTGAAAAAAGGCCATCCGTTATCGAAAATATAAAGTCAGTTTGGTCTGGGGAATATCGTAAGGCAACAATTATGTTATGGATTTTATGGTTTTCTGTTGTCTTCTCTTATTATGGCATGTTCCTTTGGTTACCTAGTGTAATGGTATTAAAAGGATTTAGTTTAATAAAAAGTTTCCAATACGTACTTATTATGACGTTAGCTCAATTACCAGGTTATTTCACAGCTGCTTGGTTTATTGAACGTCTTGGTCGTAAGTTTGTTTTAGTTACGTATTTAATTGGTACAGCTTGCAGTGCTTACTTATTTGGAGTGGCAGAGTCATTAACGGTATTAATCGTAGCAGGCATGTTACTATCATTCTTTAATTTAGGTGCTTGGGGTGCATTATATGCTTATACACCTGAACAATACCCAACAGTTATTCGTGGTACAGGTGCAGGGATGGCGGCAGCATTCGGTCGTATTGGTGGTATTCTTGGACCGCTATTAGTAGGATATTTAGTTGCTTTACAGGCTTCACTATCACTAATATTTACGATTTTCTGTGGATCAATTTTAATAGGCGTATTTGCTGTAATTATACTTGGGCAAGAAACGAAACAACGAGAATTAGTATAAGGTAAAACTTTAATCGGTAAGTGATCTCAATTATTGGTCCGTACCAATTATGTTTTAGAGTAGTAAAACTAAGAGCCCATGTTTTCTCATTCAGTGGGTTTTACTGCCTACAAATAACGGAAAAAAGGGCAGGGGGAACCATGATGGTTCCCTTTTTTCTGTTTTTTTAGATAAATAATGGTATAGTAAGAAAAAGGGAATGTTCCTTATAAAAGCGAATGTATACAACAGGACATACGGACAAAAGAATTAGGTGGTTGAAGAAATGAAAATTTTACTGATCATGGAAGATGCAGAAGAGCGAAGAGGTTTAGTTGAAAAATTTACTGAAAATATAAGGAATGTAGAATGTTTTGAAGCAAATACAGGAACAGAATCATTATTTATGATGAAGAAGCATACACCAGATTTTGTTTTTTTAAATTCAAAATTACTAGATGGAACGGGTTTTGAATATGCGAGTTTATTACGGGAAGTAAATTGTTATACGAAATTTATTTTTATGGGTGAAGATATAGAAGAGTCCATTACAGCATTTCGTTTTCAAGCAGTTTATTATTTACTACGCCCATTTCGCGAGGAAGATTTGCAATTCCTTTTATATAGAATGGCTAAAGAGCAAGGTGAGAAAGCAAAGAGCTATTTGCGTAAACTACCGATAGAAGGTCAAGAGGGGATTCGGTATATTTTCCCTGAAGATATTGTATATGTAAGCAAAAATAAGGAAAACAAAACAGTTTCAATTTATACAACAAATAATCAGTATATTTCAACATATACACTCCAGGAGCTAGAAAATAAGCTAAATGCATATGATTTTTTACGTGTGCATAAAAGTTATTTAATTAATATGTCATATGTACAAGAGTTAAAGCCTTACTATAATGGCACATATAATCTATATTTAGATAAATATGATGAGCAACCGATTCCAGTAAGTCGTAATTATGTGAAACGACTTCGAAATAAAATTGAATTATAGCAGATAATGCGAATTTTTTAACATGATAAACTAAAAATCCTTCATGATAGGGAGGATTCAAGTTAAATATTCAGAAAATTTAGTACAATCCCACTAAGAAATAGTATTGGGGGGATTGTATGTGAGAACATTGAAGTCGATTTTACTTTGGGGAGTTATTGCAGCAGTAGGAGCCGGGGCTTTTGGTGTAATAGCTTTATCACAAGGTGAAACTATTAATGCTGTATGGCTCTTAGTAGCTGCGGTATGTGTGTATGCAGTTGCTTATCGCTTTTATAGTAGATTTATAGCGAGAAAGGTATTCGGTTTAGATAATAATCGACAAACGCCAGCTCATACATTAAATGATGGAAAAGATTATGTTCCGACAAATAAATGGGTATTATTTGGGCATCATTTTGCAGCAATCGCTGGGGCTGGTCCTTTAGTAGGACCGATTTTGGCGGCACAAATGGGATATTTGCCAGGGACAATATGGATTATTGTAGGGGTAGTTGTCGCTGGAGCTGTGCAAGATTTTGTCATTTTATTTGCTTCGATGAGACGTAATGGTAAATCTCTCGGTGAAATGATTAAAGATGAGATTGGTCCTGTTACAGGACTTATTGCAATGATTGGTATTTTAGGCATTATGATTATTTTATTAGCAGTATTAGCATTAGTAGTAGTAAAGGCGCTTGTCGGAAGCCCTTGGGGAATGTTTACGATAGCAGCAACGATTCCTATTGCTATTTTAATGGGAGTATATATGCGCTACATTAGGCCTGGACGGGTTGGTGAAGGGTCAGTAATTGGAATTATCCTACTTATACTGTCTCTTATTGGAGGGCAGTATGTAGCGGAAAATCCAGCGCTTGCAAGCATGTTCACGTTTAGCGGAGAAACAATTGCTATAATGCTTATTGTATATGGATTTATCGCATCGGCATTACCAGTTTGGATGCTTTTAGCACCACGTGATTATTTAAGTACATTTTTAAAAGTCGGAACAATTGTAGGATTAGCAATCGGTATTTTAATTGTAGCACCAGATTTACAAATGCCAGCAGTTTCGAAATTTATTGATGGAACTGGTCCTGTGTTCTCTGGAAATTTATTCCCGTTCTTATTTATTACTATTGCTTGTGGTGCAGTGTCTGGATTCCATGCTCTTGTTTCATCAGGTACGACGCCGAAGATGATTGAGCAAGAGGGACACGCACAGCCAATCGGTTATGGAGCAATGTTAATGGAGTCGTTTGTAGCAGCCATGGCGATGATTGCAGCTTGTGTATTAACACCGGGAACGTACTTTGCAATTAATAGTCCTGCAGCACTTATCGGTACAGATGTCTCGCAGGCAGCTCAAGTTATTTCCTCATGGGGATTTGCTATTACACCAAATGAACTAAAAGATCTCGCTGTAAACGTTGGAGAGCAAACGATTTTATCACGTACAGGTGGTGCACCAACGTTAGCGATAGGTATGGCATATATTTTCTCAAAAGTAATAGGTGGAACGGCCATGATGGCATTTTGGTATCATTTTGCGATTCTCTTTGAAGCGTTATTCATTTTAACAACGATTGATGCTGGAACGCGCGTAGGTCGATTTATGATTCAAGATATTTTAGGGCATGTATATAAGCCATTTGGGAAAACGGATTCTACATTAGCGAATGTAATAGCTACAACGTTATGTGTGTTAGGATGGGGTTATTTCTTATATCAAGGGGTAGTTGATCCGCTTGGTGGAATTAATACATTATGGCCACTTTTCGGTATTGCAAATCAAATGTTAGCAGGTATTGCGTTATTACTTGGAACGACAATTTTGTTCAAAATGGGAAAAAAGGCATATGTTTGGGTGACGCTTATTCCAACTGTCGGATTGCTTATTGTAACGATGACGGCGGGTTATCAAAAGCTATTTCATGAAAACCCTAAAATAGGATTTCTATCCCACGCAAAGGTGTTTCAAGGAGCATTAGATGAGGGGAAAGTGTTAGCGCCAGCTAAAAATGTGGCTCAAATGAAGCAAATTATTTTCAATGATTATATTGATGCGGCACTTTGTGGAATTTTTATGATCGTTGTAATCGCTGTATTAATTTCTGCAATTCGAATTTGGATTCAAGTATTAAGAAATAAGCCAATGCCGCTAAAAGAGGCACCATATATCCCTAGAGATGAAAGTGAGTCGAGGAACTATGCTTAAAAGACTATGGCAAGTATGGGGACAAAGGAAACACTTTATTAGTTTACTTGTTGGAGTACCAAGCTATGAAACATATGTAGAGCATATGAAAAAGCATCATCCAGAAAAAGAAGTTGTATGTCAAAAACAATTTTTTGCAGAAGCGCAAGAAGCTAGATTTAATGCAAAGGGTGGAAAGATATCGCGCTGTTGTTAGTGAAAAGGACGAATTTTCGTCCTTTTTATTTTTTTGCTGTTTCACGTGGAACAGCAAAAAATAAATAAAAATCTTTGGGAATTATAGGGATGTCGTATACAATAAAATAAGGAAAGGGATAGATAGAAAAGTAGGGAGATTATTTTATGTTAAGGGACTTATTTGTAAACACAACAATTATTCTTTCCTTTATTTTTATTGGAGGTCAGCTTTTAAGAGATAAACCGTTAAAAGAAGAGTTCTCTTTTTGGCAGAAATGTGTAGTAGGTATTTTTACTGGAATATTAAGTGTACTGTTGATGTACTTTGGCGTACATATTGAGAATATTATGTTAGATCTACGCTATTTAGCTGTTATTTTGGCAATTATAATTGGAGGTCCGATAGCTAGTAGTATAACAGTTACGATTATTTTAATTACCCGATTATTTTTAACCGAGTACTCTTTAGCCTCTGAATTGGCTTGTTATACTATTGTATTGATAGGTGTTGGAATTATTTTTATTTGGCGGATGAAAGCTTCTATATTTATAAGGTGGATCTGGTTTAATGTATATAGTTTATCTATTTTAATAGTGCCACTTTCTATGTTATTTAAAGATATGTCTATAGTAGCATTATATTTAGTTTGTAGTAGTGTAGCGGCATATATCACATTTATAAGCGCAAATTATGTATTGCAATCCAATGAGTTATTTCAAAAGATGAAGCAATATGCAACGATAGATGCATTGACAGGGTTAGGAAACGTAAGGCAGTTTGATTTAGAAATGAATCATCATATTGGTAATAAGCGCATGAAAAATGATTCACTTTGTTTACTACTTATAGATATTGATCATTTTAAGTCTGTAAACGATACGTACGGGCATCCTGCAGGAGATGAAGTATTAAAACAAATAGGGCGTATTTTACGAGAAGTTTCAACGTTTCCAGATTTGGCTTTTCGAAAGGGTGGAGAGGAGTTCGCGCTTCTTATACCACAGAAGGGATTAGCTTACGGAATGCGTATGGGGGAACAAGTTCGCGCAGCTGTTGAAAAACATTCATTCCAATTGTTAGATGGAACAAAAATAAAAATTACAGTTTCAGTAGGAATTTCAGTATATGAACAATCACCAGAGCAATTTATTCAAGCAGCTGATGATGCATTATATTACTCCAAAAGAAATGGTAGAAATCAGGTCAGTTCTGCATCTTAAAGATAAGATGACCAGAAGAGCTTATAAATAAAAACACCCACAGAGAGGGAAAATACACACTCTGTGGGTGTTTTTATTTATAGGTTAGACAAGCTCTTTTGATACAACGAATTTACGATATGCACCGTGATGTGTTGGGCCTACGTATTCGTTGATCTTGAATGAATAACGGATAGCAGCTGTGATAAATTCTTTAGCAGTTTTTACTGCTTCTTTCACAGGTTTTCCTTTTGCAAGTTCTGCTGTAATTGCAGCAGAATATGTGCAACCTGCGCCGTGTGTATTTGTCGTATCAATTTTTTCTGATTCTAGAATGTCGAATGTCTCTCCATCATATAGGACGTCGATTGCAGTTTCGGTACCAAGCTTGCTACCGCCTTTAATTAGGACATATTTCGCACCTAAAGCATGGATTTTTTTCGCTGCTTCTTTCATGTCTTCAAGAGAATTAATCTTTACGCCACTTAATTGGTAAGCTTCAAATAAGTTTGGTGTGACAACTAATGCCTTTGGAACAAGAACGTCACGTAAGCAATCATTCGTTTCAGGATGTAATGCTTCATCAGCACCTTTACATACCATAACAGGGTCAACTACTACATTTTTGAAATTATGTTTTTCGATTGTTTCTGCAACCATTTCAATAATTTCTACCGATCCAAGCATACCTGTTTTTAAAGCATCTACGCCAACGCCCTCAATTGTCGTTTCTAATTGTGGTTTTAATGTAGAAGCTGGGATTGGGAATACGTTATGTGCCCAACCGTTATGTGGATCCATCGTTACGATTGTCGTAAGAGATGTCATTCCGTACACACCAAGTTCTTGGAATGTTTTTAAATCTGCTTGTATACCAGCACCGCCACTTGTGTCAGAACCAGCGATAGTAAGTGCTTTATTTAATGTCATTATGAAAAGCCCCCTCAGGTGATATAATGAAAACTATGTTTTCACCATTATATCAATGTTACGAATAAGTACAAAGTGAAAAGTAGATGATTTATGTTAGGAACTATGTAAAATCTTGTATGTAGGAGACGAATTATGTTTCAAGAGAATCGTACAAATGAATTAGTTATATTAAAAGAAATTGCAGAAACACTAAATACATCAAATGATACATATCATGTATTGCAAGCAGTGCTAGAAAAATTACTTAGTGTAACAGGTTTAACGACAGGATGGATATTTCTTGCGGATGAAAATGGTAGATATACAAAATTAATTGATTATCAATTACCAGAGGCACTTACATATGAAAACAAACGCCCGATGTGTGAAGGGGAATGTTGGTGTTTACGTGGCTTTGTGGAAGGAAAACTAGAGCGAGCTGTTAATATTATTGAATGTAAAAGAATTAATAATGCAATTGAATATAATTGGGGAGATACAGAAGGAATTCTTCATCATGCTACGGTTCCTTTAAAGGCTGGAGGAGAAAAATTTGGTTTGTTAAATGTGGCAAGCCCAGGTAAAACACATTTTTCAGAAGAAGAATTAGTATTGCTTCAATCAGTTGCCTTCCAAATTGGAACGGCTTTAAAACGAGCAAAGTTATATGAAAATGAAAAGCGAAGAGCACATTATTATGTGAAATTAGAACGGTTCATTCAAGTTTTAAGAACGATTCATCAATTTAATATATTGCCTGAAAAAGTTGTAGATCAATTAGGTGAAGTGTTTCAGTGGAATCAAGTCGCATTCTTTATTAGGGAAGAGAAAGAATTATCCTTGCGGGCATCTTATTGCCAGGAAGAATGGCAGGAGGATATAAAAGAAGCGGCGAAAGAAGCGTTAGAAAAAGGTGAACCTATTTTATTAAACGATCAAATCAGTCATAAGATTGCCTCTAATAGGACGGTTATCGCCACCCCAATACAGATTCAAACTCACATATTTGGTGTTTTATGTGTTAGTTCAAATAATGGTGAATTTGATGTAAATACGTTAGATGTACTTCAAGCAATAACAAATCATATTTCTTTCGTGATAGAAAATTTAAGGTTAAATGAGCAACGACGTGAACTCGTACGAATGGAAGAAAGAAATCGATTAGCAAGGGACTTACATGACTCTGTTTCACAAAAGTTATTTTCGTTAACCTTTATGACAAAAGGCGCTGAGGCGGTTTTAAAAGGTCAAAACGAAAAAGTGGATCGATCTTTGCATGACATGCGTGAACTAGCGCAAGGAGCTTTAAAAGAAATGAGGACGTTAATTTGGCAATTACGTCCAGCGGGTTTGGAGAAAGGATTATTACCAGCTTTAAAGCAATATGGTGAAAGTTTGGGTTTGAAAATTCGAGAACAAGTTACAGGTGTCCGTGATTTGCCACGCGTAGTAGAGGAAGCGCTATGGAGAATTGGACAAGAAGCTTTAAATAATGTAAGTAAGCATGCAAATGTTAGAGAAGCGACGATTTATTTCAAAGTGACGGAGAAGAATGTATCGTTAGAAATAGTCGATCAAGGAACCGGCTTCGTAGAAAAGGATATAAAAGAGAAGAAATCACTTGGCATGACTACGATGCGAGAAAGAGTAGAATTAGTCGGTGGAACAATTAAAATTGTAAGTGATAAGAAAAGGACAAGTGTAAAAGTAAACGTACCATTATGATGTGAAAATGAGGGAAGTTTGTGAAAATAAAAGTATTGTTAGTTGATGATCATACAGTCGTTTTAAAAGGATTAGCATTTTTCTTAAGTACACAGGAAGATATAGAGTTAGTTGGAGAAGCAAGTAATGGGAAAGAGGCACTAATGAAAGTAGGGGAGACGAATCCTGATGTTGTACTAATGGATTTATATATGCCCGAAATGGATGGTGTTGAGGCGACAGCGTGTATTAAAAAAGAATATCCGAATGTGAAAGTAATTGTATTAACTAGCTTTTCTGATCAGGCGCATGTGTTACCAGCATTAAGGGCTGGAGCAAGCGGGTATATTTTAAAAGATGTAGAACCGGATCAGCTTGTTGAGGCTATTCGAAGTGCATATAAAGGTAATATTCAATTACATCCTGATATAGCAAATGCTCTTCTCTCTCAAACATTACCTGTAGAAGAAAAGGAAGAAGAGCCTTCTATTCAAGTGGATGTGTTAACAGCGAGAGAAAATGAAGTATTGCAGCTATTAGCGAAAGGGATGAGTAATAAAGAAATCGCTTCTGTTTTAGTTATTACGGAAAAAACGGTAAAAGCTCATGTAAGTAGTATTTTGAGTAAGTTGAATTTATCTGATCGTACGCAAGCAGCATTATATGCAGTAAAAAATGGAGTTGTATAAGACGAAAGTCGTAAGACCTAGTTCGCCTTTAGAAGGTGGACTTTTTTTATGGAAAAATACGTCTATGTGAGGACGAAATTGTCTTGATATAAAGATAAAATATGTTTGTAAGCAACAAAACAACAATTACAAGGGATACCTTTTTTGAAAGCATATAACAACAGAAGAGTTAGTACTAGGAGGAAAACATAATGACAAAAGTTTTATTCGTAAAAGCAAACAACCGTCCAGCGGAACAAGCAGTTAGTGTAAAATTATATGAAGCGTTTTTAGCAAGTTACAAAGAAGCGCATCCAAACGATACAGTAGTAGAACTTGATTTATATAAAGAAGAATTACCATATGTAGGCGTAGATATGATTAATGGTACATTCAAAGCTGGTAAAGGGTTTGATTTAACTGAAGAGGAAGCAAAAGCAGTAGCAGTTGCTGATAAGTATTTAAATCAATTCCTAGAAGCTGATAAAGTCGTTTTCGGTTTCCCATTATGGAACTTAACGATTCCAGCAGTGTTACACACATATATTGATTATTTAAACCGTGCTGGTAAAACGTTTAAATATACGCCAGAAGGTCCAGTTGGTCTAATTGGAGATAAGAAGATTGCATTATTAAACGCGCGCGGCGGTGTATACTCTGAAGGTCCAGCAGCAGAAGTAGAAATGGCTGTTAAATATGTAGCAAGCATGATGGGCTTCTTCGGCGCAACAAACATGGAAACAGTAGTTATTGAAGGACATAACCAATTCCCAGATAAAGCAGAAGAAATCATTACAGCTGGTCTTGAAGAAGCAGCTAAAGTAGCAAGTAAATTTTAATTGAAAATAGAATCGTCACTCAAAAAAGTAGCATTAACAGATAAACGTTAATGCTACTTTTTTATATTTTAAGTTCGTCAGCTAGTTTTTCTAACTGAATTCGATCTTGTATGTAATAGGTTCTTCCATCTTTCTTTAAGTAATTTTGTTGGCAAAATTGGTTTAATACATATAAAAGGTGACGGTAGCTAACATTTAAGTATTCCGAAACCTCAGTATGTTTTTCTATATAACTGTTATTTTGTTCTGTTAATAGAATAAACGCCGCTAATCGATTTTCGAACGGATAACTATTATTTTTAGCATAACTTTCTGTTCGGGTAATGGTTTTCTCACCGATAAATTTGCATAGTTTCTGTAGAAAGGTAGCATCTTGTAACAAAAGATGCTGACAATCTTTAAGAGGAAGCGCTAAGCATATACAATCTTCCATTACTTCCACCGTTTTCGTAACAGATTCTACGCCAATTAATCCTAATTCCCCAATGAACGAAGGTGCCTGAATAAAGTTAATCAAGGAGACCTTTCCGTTTTTGTGACTCATATATATTTTTGCTTTCCCAGAAATTAAGTAATAAAGATAAGGAACATCGACCCCTTCATTACATATCTTTTCTCTCTTCTGAAAGGAATGTAGTTCAGCATACGGTAAGATATCAAAAGAAAAAAGAGTATGGAAATTGTAAGTTTGTATGTAATGAGAGATTTCTTCGCTATTTCTGCTGACTTTCATGTTTTCACCTCATGTTTAGTATGAGATATCTCCTATTATTTTTACAAGAAAGAATGATACGATTTACGTAAATTTGTTTTTGTAGAAAAGAGAGTGTGAAGGGCTTATGAAAAAATATAAAACATTATTATTCGATGTAGATGATACATTGTTGGATTTTCAAAAGGCAGAAAAATCGGCATTACGTATGCTTTTTGAAGAGAAAGGGATGTCTCTCACTAGCGAGATTGAAGCGCAATATAAAAAAATTAATAAAAGTCTTTGGACTGCTTTTGAAGAAGGTAAAATAAATCGTGATGAAGTTGTAAATACACGATTTTCAATTTTGTTTAAAGAATACGGGGAAGAAGTAGATGGGATATTATTCGAAAATAATTATCGCAGTTACTTAGAAGAAGGAAATCAGCTCATGGAAGGTGCCTTACAATTTATAAATCAAATTCAAAGTGAGTACGATTTATATATAGTGACAAACGGTATTTCTAAGACGCAAGATAAACGATTACGTAATGCAGGGTTACATGCCTTGTTTCAAGATATTTTCGTTTCTGAAGATACAGGTTATCAAAAGCCGATGAAAGAGTATTTTGATTATGTTTTTGAAAGGATTCCTAACTTTGTTCCTGAAGAAGGGCTCATTATTGGGGATTCATTAAGCGCTGATATGAAAGGTGGATATGTAGCGGGAATTGATACTTGTTGGTTTAATCCAGAAAGGAAATTAAATGATAGTGGGATTATACCGACATATGAAGTGCATAATTTTGAGGAGTTATATGCATTATTGAAGCAACATGTGTAATGAGAATAGGCAGTGGAACCTTTGTCCACACTGCCTATTTTTTTTATTTGTAGTTTCGTTATGTTTTGGAAGTGGAAATGCATTTCCGATAGTAGCTGCCCCAAGCATTGGTAATAGTAAATTAAGCGGAGGTTTTAAAAGGTCTTTTTCAAATGGATATAGAATATATTTCTTCTGTTATGTACATTAAGTTCTTTGTATTTAATTTAGAACATTCAGAAAAACTAATTGACATGAGGAAATTATTGCTATAAAATCAACGGTAATTGCATAGTCTTATCAAGAAAAGGTGGAGGGACAGGCCCGATGAAACCTTGGCAACAGCCGTATAACGGAATTGTGCCAAATCCTGCAGGTAATAACCCTGAGAGATAAGAAAGAGCCTTTAGAGCGTGTTTCAAACTGCTCCTTTCTTGTTTTCAGGAAAGGGGCAGTTTTTTATTTTGTATAAAAGAAAGGAGAATGAGAAATGGGAGAATCATGGGGGAAAGGAACGATTTGTGTGCAAGGTGGCTATACGCCAAAGAATGGTGAACCGCGTGTTTTACCGCTTTATCAAAGTACAACGTATAAATACGATACTTCAGATGATTTAGCAGCGCTATTTAATTTAGAGGCAGAAGGATATATCTACACGCGTATTGGAAATCCTACTTTAGCTGCATTTGAGCAAAAGTTAGCGGATTTAGAGGGTGGTGTAGGTGCTGTTGCAACGGCTTCTGGGCAAGCTGCTATTATGCTTGCTGTTTTAAATATTTGTAGTAGCGGAGACCACTTGCTTTGTTCTTCCACAGTTTATGGCGGGACGTTTAATTTATTTGGAGTGAGTTTGCGTAAACTTGGTATCGATGTTACATTCTTTAATCCGAATTTAACTGCTGATGAAATTGTGGCCCTTGCTAATGATAAGACGAAACTCGTTTATGCAGAATCGCTAGGAAATCCGGCGATGAACGTTTTAAATTTCAAAGAACTTTCAGATGCAGCGAAAGAGTTGGAAGTACCTTTTATCGTGGATAATACATTAGCAACTCCTTATTTATGCCAAGCATTTGAACATGGAGCAAATATTATCGTTCATTCTACGACAAAATATATTGATGGTCATGCAAGTTCGTTAGGTGGCATTGTAATTGACGGAGGGAACTTCGATTGGACAAACGGGAAATATCCTGAACTAGTTGAACCGGATCCAAGTTATCACGGCGTAAGTTACGTTCAAAATTTTGGTGCAGCAGCTTATATTGTGAAGGCACGTGTTCAATTATTAAGAGACTACGGAAACTGTATGAGCCCATTTAATGCGTATATTAGCAATATCGGCTTAGAAACATTGCATTTACGAATGGAGCGTCATAGTGAAAATGCTCTTGCAGTTGCTAAATGGCTTGCTGATCATGAACGTATTGAATGGGTGAACTATCCGGGATTAAATAGTAATGAAAATTACTCGTTAGCACAAAAGTATTTGAAAAAAGGTGCTAGTGGTGTTTTAACATTCGGCATTAAGGGAGGATTAGAAGCAGCAAAAGAATTTATTTCAAATGTAAAACTAGCAACTCTCGTAACGCATGTGGCTGATGCGCGAACTTGCGTTATACATCCTGCTAGTACAACGCATAGACAATTAAGTGCCGAAGATCAGCGCTTAGCTGGCGTCACATCAGATTTAATTCGTTTATCAGTTGGCATAGAAGATGTTTCGGATATTATTGCAGATTTAGAAGCAGCGCTAGTCGGAGGCAAACAACATGCCGATCATAATTGATAAAGATTTGCCAGCTCGCAAAGTGTTGCAGGAGGAAAATATTTTTGTAATGACAAAAGAGCGAGCAGAAACACAAGATATCCGGGCATTGAAAATTGCTATATTAAATTTAATGCCTACAAAGCAAGAAACAGAAGCGCAATTACTTCGTTTAATTGGAAATACACCGTTGCAATTAGATGTTCATTTACTTCATATGGAATCGCATTTGTCTCGTAATGTTGCACAGGAACATTTAACGAGTTTCTATAAAACATTCCGTGATATTGAGAATGAGAAATTTGATGGACTCATTATTACAGGAGCACCAGTTGAAACCCTTTCTTTTGAAGAGGTAGATTATTGGGAAGAGCTTAAACGTATTATGGAGTATTCAAAAACGAATGTAACATCTACGCTTCATATTTGCTGGGGGGCACAGGCTGGTTTGTATCATCATTATGGCGTTCCAAAGTATCCTCTTAAGGAAAAAATGTTTGGTGTATTTGAACATGAAGTCCGTGAGCAACATGTGAAACTGTTACAAGGTTTTGATGAATTGTTTTTCGCCCCGCATTCGCGTCATACAGAAGTACGAGAGAGTGATATTAGAGAGGTGAAAGAATTAACATTATTAGCAAACTCTGAGGAAGCAGGTGTTCACCTTGTTATTGGGCAAGAAGGAAGACAAGTGTTTGCGCTCGGGCATAGTGAATATAGTTGTGATACGTTAAAGCAAGAATACGAACGGGACCGCCAAAAAGGGTTAAATATTGATGTGCCGAAAAACTATTTTAAGCATAATAATCCAAATGAGAAGCCGCTTGTAAGGTGGAGAAGCCATGGGAATCTATTATTCTCTAATTGGCTGAATTATTACGTGTATCAAGAAACCCCTTATGTATTATAAAAAAAGATTGTGTCACACGTGGCAACGTTTTCTTTGTAAAGATTAACCTATATTTTTCCGAATGTTCAAAAAACATTGTTTTTCAGATTTTTTATTCATATAATTTCATCTAAACACAATTTTTGAGGGGTGGACAGTATTATGAAAGAAATTCAAGTTGGCTTATTAGGTCTTGGGACAGTTGGTAGCGGAGTAGTTCGTATCATTACAGATCACCAAGAGCGACTTATACACCAAGTAGGTTGTCCTGTAAAAGTAACGAAAGTGCTAGTACAAAATATTGAAAAAGAGAGAGAAGTAGAGGTACCTTCTACTCTATTAACACAAGATGCACATGAAATTTTAGACAATCCAAACATCGACGTTGTCATCGAAGTAATGGGTGGCATTGATGATGCAAAAGCATATATTTTGCAAGCTTTACAAAGCGGGAAGCATGTTGTGACTGCCAATAAAGATTTAATGGCGTTACATGGGGCGGAACTCTTAGCGGTAGCAAAAGATAATAAAGCAGATTTGTTTTATGAAGCAAGTGTAGCCGGAGGGATTCCGATTTTACGAAGTATTGTAGAGGGACTTTCTTCAGATCTTATTACGAAAGTAATGGGAATTGTAAATGGAACGACAAATTTTATTTTGACGAAAATGTCAGATGAAGGGAGAGCATATAACGACGTGTTAAAAGAAGCCCAGCAACTTGGATTTGCAGAAGCGGATCCAACATCAGATGTAGAAGGTTTAGATGCAGCAAGAAAAATGACAATTTTGGCTACCCTTGGTTTCTCTACAAATGTAGAGCTTGGAGATGTGAAGGTAAAAGGGATTACTTCTATTACAGAGGAAGATATCGAATACAGTAAGAGTTTAGGTTACACGATTAAACTAATCGGTCTTGCGAAGCGAGATGGTGAAAAATTAGAGGTTACAGTTGAACCGACTTTACTTCCAAATACACATCCTCTTGCGGCCGTGCAAAATGAATATAACGCTGTATATGTGTATGGTGAAGCAGTTGGAGAAACGATGTTTTATGGACCAGGTGCAGGAAGTTTACCGACAGCAACAGCTGTTGTTTCCGATTTAGTAGCTGTAATGCAAAATATTAGGTTAGGGGTAACAGGAAATAGTGCTGTAGTCCCGCAATATCAAAAAGTATTAAAAGAGCCAGACGAAATTGTTGTGAAGAAATTTTTAAGACTTCATGTGAAAGATGAAATTGGTGTATTTGCAAAAATTACTTCGTTATTCTCTGAGCGTGGCGTTAGCTTTGAAAAAATTATTCAAATGCCACTTGAAGAGAAAGGAAAAGCTGAAATTGTAATTGTAACGCATCGTGCTTCTCTTGCTGATTATGATTATATTCTACATACGTTGCAAGGGTATGAAGAAATAGATTGTTTGAAAGCAAACTATCGAATTGAAGGGGATGCAAAGTAGTATCTCCTCTAAGAAAAAACCTATTAAGCGGCTTGCTTAATAGGTTTTTTTCTATTTAAAATCTTCGTACCAACTTGAATAAATGCTTGGATAATCCAGCCTGTTGTAAAAGATAAGATGATTGTTCCAAAATAGATAGGTCCATCTAATAAAAAGCTTAATGTTAAAAATAAAAACGCTAACGAAATTTCTGTTCTTCTAAATGTCCATTTCTTTTTCTCAGCAACTGTTAAAACGAAAGCTTCTTGCGGTGCTGCACAAAGGTTTGTAGAGACATAAAGACCAATTCCGGCTCCAACGAATAGATTTCCGCAAATAAGTGTTATATATTTTGGAAGAGAACGGACAGCGTCCATAATAGTTGTAATGGAACCAATCCAATCAACAAAAAGAGAGATAAGAACCATTGTTACGATTGTACCGATTGTAATTTGTCTTTTATTCCAAAAGAGGACGATAAGGGTAAAGGCAAAATTAATCATGAAAATCCAAAAACCGATACTTATCCCGAAATTTTGATATAGTGCAATAAAGAAGGAATCATAAGGGCTAAGTCCAAAGGAAGTAATGGTCGTCATCATATTAATACCGATGGCGAGAATGAGTAGACCACCAATGAAAAATATATATTCTAATTTGAATCGAAGCATAGTTGTATATCCTTTCAAAATGTATTTGCTAGGAAAGGATATATTGTGGAAAGCTTACCAGGTCAAGGGAGAATTTTTGCAGGGAAGGGGAAAATGAGATGACGAATATAAGAAAGATTGCGGAACTTGCTGGGGTATCTGTTTCAACTGTTTCACGTGTACTAAATAATCATCCATATGTGAATGAGCAGAAGCGAAAAGAAATTTTAGCAATTATAGAAGAATTAAACTATACGCAAAATGTGAATGCAATTCATTTAGTGAAAGGAAAAACGAATGTAATTGGCGTTTTATTACCGCACGTTAATGATCAATATTATAGTGCCATTATTGAGGGAATATCAAAGGAAACAGCAAAGAATAATTATAATATGATGCTTTGTCAGACGAATTATAGCGAGGAAAGAGAATTAGAAATTTTGAATATGTTAAAAATGAAAAAGCTTGATGGGGTTATTATATGTTCTCGGGCAAATAGTAAGGAGAAGCTCGAAGAATATACGAAATTCGGCCCGATTGTTATGTGTGAAGAAATAGATTCAAAATGCATTTCAAGTGTACATGTTGATTACTATAAAGTGTTTTCACAAGGGATGAAAAACTTAATAGATGCTGGTCATACACGTATTGGGTATTGCATTGGAAGAAGTAATAGCATTAATAGCCAGAGAAGAAAACAAGCATATGCGGATTCACTTCAACAGATTGCTGAAAAACCGATAGGAACTTGGAAGTTTGAAGGCTGTTTTACGGTGGAAGATGGGCGTAATGTAATTAGGGAGTGGGCCTCTATGTCAGTAAAGCCAACTGCGTTTCTTGTATCTTGTAACCATATTGCAGCGGGAATGGTAACGGAGGCGAAAAAACAAAGAATTCGTATTCCAGAAGATGTTACGATTATCGGTTGTGATGATCAAGATGTAGCAGACATTTTAGGCATTACGACGATTTCATATTCTAGTAAAAATGTTGGCGTGAAGGCATTTGAATTATTATATGAAAAGATTAATGATGAGCAAATAGATGTAAAGCACGTAGAGTTATTGCCAGAATTCGTACAAAGGGAAACAACATAATAGATAAGGTATGAAAATCGCTTTTCAAAATTGCGTTTGGTATAATTATGGACAATCTATGAGGGCTAAAAGGGGTTTTGATATGAGATCAAAAGTAGTAAAAGTAATTCTACTCATTACAATTGCATCTTTCTGTTTATTTGCATATGGCTTTGTTTCAGGTGTAAATGATGTATTAAATCCGAAAGCTTCAAATTTAATTAAAAAGACCGATGTAGTGGCAAAAGAGAAAAAGAAAACGGGAACGTTACAAATCGTCAGTTTAGGTGATTCATTGACGCGTGGCGTTGGTGATAAAGAAGGAATTGGCTATGTTGGGCGAATGAAAGAGGATTTACAAAAAGATTATAAGCAAAAAATTGCATTAACAAATTTAGCAGTTAGTGGTGCAAAAATGCCTGATTTATTAAAACAAATTGAAAGTAGTGGCGCTCAATATTCAATTAAACAAGCAGATGTAATTGTTTTAACGATTGGAGGAAATGATTTATTTCCAGGCTGGGAATCGCTTGGAAAGATAGATTTAGAAACATATCGTCCTGATACAGAAACATTCCAAAATGAAGCGAAGAAAATTATAGAAGAAATTCGTAAATTAAATACAGATAGCCCTATTTTTTGGCTAGGTTTATATAATCCTTTTGAAGATGTAGAAGATTTAAAGGGGTCTTCAAACATTGTTGTAGACTGGAATGCATCTTTAGAAAAATTAGCGATAAATAATAAAAATGTGTATATTACACCAACATTTGATTTATTCCAAAACCGTGGGAAAGATTTATTATACTCCGATCATTTCCATCCGAATGAAGTAGGGTATACATATATGGCGGACCGATTAGTTCAAAATGTAGCAAGTAAATTAAAACTAGAACAAGGAGGGGTAAAATGACGACGATACTTTCCGTACGAGACTTGAAGAAGGTAATTGGAAAGAAGACTCTTGTAGAGAATATTTCCTTTGATGTAAAGCAAGGAGAAGTGTTCGGGTTCTTAGGACCAAATGGTGCTGGAAAGACGACTACCATTCGAATGTTAGTCGGATTAATTAAGGCGACAGAAGGTACGATTTCTATCGGTGGTTATTCGATTAAGGAAAATTTTAGAGAAGCGATGCGTCAAATTGGGAGTATCGTTGAAAACCCAGAGTTGTATACATATTTAACGGGATGGGAAAATTTAAAGCAATTTGCTCGTATGTTAGGTGATATATCAGATGAACGTATTATTGAAATTGCTGAAATGGTTCATTTAGATGAAAGAATTCATGACAAGGTAAAAACGTACTCACTTGGTATGAAACAACGACTTGGAATTGCGCAGGCGCTCCTTGGGAATCCAAAATTGCTCATATTAGATGAGCCAACGAATGGTTTAGATCCAGCAGGGATTAGAGAACTTAGGGAATTTATACATAAGCTTGTAAAAGAAGAAAATATGAGCGTGTTTATTTCAAGTCATTTGCTAAGTGAAGTGCAAATGATATGCGATCGCGTTGCTATTATTCATAAAGGAAAGATGATAACAGTTGCCAAGGTTGAAGAGTTAATTAAAACAGCAAGTGATCGTGTAGAATGGATTGTTACGCCGATTGGGAAGGCAAAAGATATGCTAGAAGATGCTGAGGAAGTAAGAGAAGTGAGTATAGAAGGTGATCGATTACTATGCCGCATGAATATCGCATCTATAAGTAATTGGAATAAACATTTTGTAGAAAACGGGATAGATGTACATAGTGTTAAGGAACTTGTATTTACGCTAGAAGATTTATTTATTGAACTCACAAGGGGTGAGCAGCATGCGTGAATTTGCGAATCTAGTTTTAAACGAATCGGAGAAGATTTATCGTAAGAAGCGTATTTTTGTTGTTATGCTTATTTTAGCAATCTTAATCCCGCTCTTCGTGTATGCGCAGTATCGTGAAATAGAAACGACACAAAAAAGGCTAGGTACAACGGATTGGAAAGTTTCGCTGCAGCAACAAATTGTTGATTCTCAAAACCGTTTGAACAATTCTAGGTTGCCAGAAGAATGGCGTGATTGGTTAAAGGTAAGAGTTGAGCAGCAACAATATTATTTAGATCATGATATTAATCCGATGGCACCGGGCGCACCAACTTTTGTAAGGGCGTTTATTGAGCAAGGGATTACATTATTTATTCCACTTCTCGTAATGATTGTCGCCATTGATATTGTTTCAGGAGAACGAAGTGATGGAACGATGAAGATGTTACTTACGCGGCCGATTAGGCGCTGGAAAATACTCCTTAGTAAATACGTAACGATGTTATTTTTCATTTCGCTCATACTGCTCCTTGTAGGTGTGTTTGCATACATATTATCAGGGCTTGTATTTGGATACTCGGGATGGAATTTACCTGTGTTAACTGGATTTGTTATTGATAAGGAAACGTTAAATACGAATTTTGTACATCTTATTCCGCAATGGCAATATATCTTGATGGCGTATGGATTAGCTTGGTTTGTTGCTATCGTTGTCGGAACTATATCATTTATGGTCTCTGTTTTAATTCGTAATACACCAGCTGGTATGGGCGTTATGCTAGCTGCATTAATTGCAGGCGGTATTTTAAGCTCGTTCGCAACATCTTGGGAAGGTGCGAAATATATTTTTAGTGTGAATTTATCATTAACAGATTATCTATCAGGAAAACTACCTGCATTACAAGGTTTATCGATGGAGTTTTCTTTAATGAATTTAACGGTTTGGGCAGTTGTTTCCCTTATTATTTCGTTCGTAGTATTTACAAAACAGGATATGGTGAATTAATTAGACAGGAAGTGACAGTATGGAAAATGTTTTAAAGAATGATTGGGGGCCATTATTGGCACCAGAATTTGAGAAAGAATATTATCGTAAGCTAGCTGATTTTTTGAAAGAAGAGTACAGTACACATGTTGTTTACCCAAAGAAAGAAGATATTTTTAACGCTCTAGAGTATACAAGTTATGAAAATACAAAGGTCGTTATTTTAGGACAAGATCCATATCATGGACCGAATCAAGCGCATGGTTTAAGCTTTTCTGTGCAACCCGGTATTAAAACGCCACCGTCATTGTTAAATATGTATAAAGAGCTTCGAGATGAATATGGGTATGACATTCCGAATAACGGTTATTTAGTGAAATGGGCAGAGCAAGGAGTATTACTACTAAATACTGTATTAACAGTTCGACAAGGCGAAGCAAATTCTCATAAGGGAAAAGGATGGGAGCATTTCACAGATCGCGTAATTGAGCTATTAAATGAACGTGAAAAGCCAGTTATTTTCATATTGTGGGGACGCCATGCACAGGCGAAGAAAAAATTAATTACAAATACGAAGCACCACATTATCGAATCTGTACATCCAAGCCCACTATCAGCAAGACGTGGTTTCTTCGGAAGTAAGCCATACTCTAAAGTAAATACGATTTTAGCTAATATGGGTGAGAGGGAAATTGATTGGGAAATTCCAAATTTGTAAATAAAAAAGGTAGTTAACAGTCGTTAACTACCTTTTCATTATTGTTGCTCGTTCTTTAATTTTGCATCTAGTACAAACGTGCCAAATGGGATAACTGATGAAACGAATGCCCCAAGTGCCCATAAAATTGATTTACGGTGTACGATTGTTACTTGAATTACTGCGAAGATAAATAAAATAAATAAAACACCGTGAGCCATGCCTGTAATTTTAACAGCTGTTGCAAATCCTGCGAAATATTTTAATGGCATTGCTACAAATAATAGTAGTAGAAAAGAAATCCCCTCAATAAGTCCAATTGCTCTTAATCGTCCGATTGGTGTAGATAACATGTAAAATAGCCTCCCTTAACGTATGCTTGTTTATAGTAAATTTGTATTCTTTTTTAAAATAAAATAGTCTATTTTGTTTCATTATATACAAAAAGAAAGTTTACACTACGAGAATAGTGCAAAGTTCAAAATATAGTCACAAAAGCATGGTAATTTAAATAAAAACCTATTTGAAGTGTTTGACTTCAAATAGGTTTTATGAGTGGAAATATTAAACAAGTGCTTCTTTTTTTAGTACGAACTTCTCTACAACTTTTGCTACACCATCGTTCATATTTGTATCTGTTACATAGTTTGCAATTTCCTTAATATCATCAGGTGCATTGCCCATTGCAACACCAAGACCGGCGAATTCAATCATCGCCTGATCGTTATAGCTATCGCCCATTGCGATAACTTCTTCGCGCTTAATGCCAAGTTTTTGGATTAATTGGTTTAAGCTCGTTCCTTTTGTAACACCGGCTTCAGTAAATTCTAAGAAGAATGGTTTAGAACGCATAACGCTTAATTGTCCTTCTAGTTGTTTTTGTAGCTTTGATTCTACCATTTGTAAGTGTTCTGGATTTTCTACCATTAATACTTTTACAACTGGTTGTTGCACAGCTTCCTTCAAGTTAGTTACTTCTACAATTGGCATACCTGTAATTTGACCTTCAATTTCTGTATAAGAGTTATTTTTTTCAGTAATAATATCGTCGCCAATGTATGTGTGGATCCAGACGTCTTCTTCTTTACTAATATCGTATAAACTGTGAACGATTTCAGGAGATAACGTACTACTGAATAATTCTTCATCTGTTTTACAGTTAATAATTTTTGCACCGTTAAACGAAAGGATGAAGCTACCATACTTTTCTAAATGTAGTTCTTTTGCGATTGCACGCATTGCGAATGTTGGACGCCCGGAAGCAAGTACAACTTTTACACCTTGTTCTTGTGCAGTCATTAGAGCTTCTTTCGTACGAGGTGAAATAGTATGGTCGTCACGTAATAAAGTATCATCTAAATCTAAAACAATCATTTTATAAGTCATATTGAAAATTCCCTTCTTTATTTAAATCAAATATATGTTCATGGAGATGTAAGAAATAATAGTAAGACATCGAACCTCTTTAAAAAGAAGTAGATTCATTTTTATGAGTGTTTTTCTCATCATATTAATTAATAATCATTGGGGATGGACAAAACCCCAATGATTAAATGTTTATTTTATCGTAACAACTCTAAAGGTAGAGTGCAATAATGGAAGTTTTCCAATTTACGATACTTGTTTTATTGTCGAACGAGAAAATAGTATTTCTAGTAAGATTGCCATTACAGCCCCAAGAACGAGACCATTACTTAGGAATGAAGCTAGAAATGGTGGAAGCGTGGAATATGCTCCTGCTGGAACGAACATAACCCCAATTCCTGTGAAGATTGACAGACCTGCTACTTTAAATAATCGTTCTTTATCCTGTACTGTTTCGTATTCTCGAAAGGCGAGACCGATCATGCTTGCAAATACAGGATAAATGGCAGCATAACCAACTGCAACTGGGATTGCCGCAAAGAATGAAGTGATCTTTGGGAATATACTAACGACAATAATAAAGCTTGACCCTAATATAAATGGGAGGCGTTTATAAATATTAGTCGTTGCAATAAAACCTGCTGATCCAGAAATAGCGACAGGTCCGATAGCCGAAAACAGGCCGCCTAGTAATTGATTGATTCCTGTTATAATACCGGCCTGTTTAAAACGATCTGATGCAGCATTTTCTTCATATTTAGAGACAACCTTTTGTACAACGCGAATACTTGCTAACATATTTGTTAGAAGTAAGAGTGTAACGAAAATGACCGTAATTACCATGTTCCATTCAACACGAGGCATTCCGAAAACAAATAAGGATGGAAAACGGATTATGTCTGTCACTGGTGTTATTGGATTGGATAATCCAAAGCATGCGAATAATATCCAGCCGCAAACGATACTGAAAAGAACAGAATATTGTCCGATAATAGGTAGCTTCATGATGAAAAAGGATAGTAAAATAACAATGAGTGAAAGAATAAATACGTTAGGTTGTACTTCTGTATGTTTTCCATCCAGGCCGAACATTCCTTTTAAGAAGGAACCACTAAGTTGTGCAACAAGAAGAAATAAGTACGTTCCAATGACTGTCGGTGTAAAATAGCGAACGAGTTTATCAATAAGTCCAAAAACGCTAAGAATAATACAAATGATACCGCTTAATAAGAAAGCATATTGAAGAACTTTAAGTGTCTCATTGTTTGATCCAAATAATACGACACCTAAACTTGCATATAGGGAGAAAATTCCCCACCAAAGGCCAGCAGGACCTTCTTGAATAGGAAGTTTATGCCCAAATATAGCTTGTAAGAGACCAGCAAAGCCTAGAACAAATAATGTTCTTTGTACGAATGCGATAGCTTCAGCGCCATCAAGACCATAACTAGTTGCGACGCTAATTGGTACAATAAGACTCCCAGCTAAAATAAATAGTGCCCATTGTAAGGCGGAAAGAAATGTTTTCATTATATCAACCTCTTTCATAGATTCCGTATCTAGTATATATGTATTTCATTTCCACTGGCAAAGATTGTAGATAGAGAAAAGAGTTGAAACATGATATGAATGCACGTAAGCAATTATGGATAGCAGTTATATGTATGACTTTTGTTGTAATTTTAGGAACGCTAGGATTTATGACGATTGAAGAGATTAGTTTGTTTCAAGCATTTTGGATGACGATGATTACTGTATTAACGGTTGGATACGGAGATGCCATTCCTGTAACACAGGCAGGAAAAGTTTTTGCGCTCCTTATCATACCGATTGGAGTCGGTATCGTTACGTATGCAATCGGTGTAGTGGCAGCTATGATTATTGAAGGGAACCTATTTCATGCAGTACGGAGGAAGAAGATGGATAAACAAATAGCACAGTTACAAAATCATATTATCGTATGTGGTTGCGGTAGAGTAGGGCTTCAAGTTGTACATGAATTGCAAGAAAAGAAAATTCCATTTGTCGTCGTGGATAAGGATGAAAGCATATTAGAGAAGGAAAAGCTTTTATATGTACATGGAGATGCAACAGAAGACCAAGTGTTACAACATGCTGGGATTTCAAAGGCAGCTGGTTTAGTTGCTATCGTAGCAAATGACGCTGAAAATGTATTTATTACGTTAACTGCAAGAGGATTAAACGATGCAATTAAAATTGTGGCAAGAGCAGAAAAACCAGAAACCGAAGACAAATTAAAGAGGGCTGGTGCAAATAAGGTGATTAATCCATCTAGTATGGCAGGGATTCATATTGCAAAAGGTATTGCGAATCCGTTAACAGTTCATTATATTGATACAGTACTGTATGGCGTGGAGCAGTCATTTGTAATTGAAGAAATTGCAGTAGGTAAGGGCTCTATTTTAAC
Source organism: Bacillus paranthracis (assembly GCF_024296885.1). Taxonomy (NCBI): domain Bacteria; kingdom Bacillati; phylum Bacillota; class Bacilli; order Caryophanales; family Bacillaceae; genus Bacillus; species Bacillus paranthracis. The sequence goes on along the minus strand of NZ_CP101135.1, from coordinate 5,141,113 downwards.
TAATAAATCATTATTAGAGAGTGATGTTAGAAATCAATTTGATGTAACAATTTTAGCGATTTTGAGAAATGGGAATGTTATACATAATCCAACGGGGCAGGAAAAGTTGCAAGAACATGATATGATAATAGTATTTGGTTCAGTAGAGAAGCTGGGACAATTTGAGAAAGAACTACAAAGTATGAGGTGATAAGGGATGCAAATATCAAGCGATAAGATTTTAAATAAAATGGCGAATGAAATTGCAAAGGCAAAAAGTAGTGAAGGACAAAAATCAAAAGAACATGTATTAGTTGTGCGTGCTTTATGTGATTTATTATTAGATGAGCAAGTTGAATCTTCTACGTATAGAGAGCCACAAGTTCAATCACAAATAATTGGATCACAACCAATCACGATGCAACCAATTGCACCGGTTTCTAATGAGCCAGTATATATAAAAGAAAGTGATGCAAATGGTAATTCTTTATTTGATTTTTAGAGGATAAATCGTTTGGCTTATATGAAAAAATTGCTTATGATAAAAGTAAAAAAGGGGAATTAAGATGAAAATTTTCTTTTTACTAGGTTGTATTGCAGCGGGGCTATCTGTTGCGTTAGGGGCTTTCGGAGCACACGGTTTAGAAAATAAAGTTTCTGCAAAAATGTTAGAGGTTTGGAAAACAGGTGTTACATATCAAATGTTTCATGCAGGTGGACTATTTGTAGTTGCTTTATTGATGGATAAAATTCAATCATCACTCTTAACTACTGCTGGTTGGCTTATGGTAGCTGGGATCATTATGTTCTCGGGTAGTCTGTATGCATTAAGTACAACAGGTATTAAGTTCTTTGGTCCAATTACACCTCTTGGTGGTGTAGCGTTTATTGTGGCATGGATCTTAGTTGGAACTGCAGTTGTAAAAGGATTATAAAAAACAAAAGCTGGCATACGCCAGCTTTTTTTATGGTCTTGGAGCATAAGTTGCTTGTTGACTAGGCAAATACGTAATTTCTTCTGGGAATTCTACATAATCTAAGTAAATCATTAATAATAAATAACGTTTCCCTGATTGTGGCTCACTAATTACGATATGATCACGACCAGCCGCTTCGATAATACCCGTATAGGATTGTGTACCGAGTGAACTACCACGCTCATAAGTCATTACAACTGTGGCTTGCTTGCCCTTGTTCAAGCGAAGAATATTTTCAATATATGACTGTTCTAGAGGTAACATGCCTTGAGAAACAGCATATTGAGCTTGCGCAGCTTGTTGTTGCATTGCTTGCTGCTGTTGCTGTTGCTGTGGGGTCATTTGTTGCGGTTGTACGTAAGTTCCAGATGGTTGATAGAAACCTGTTCCGTAATACGGATTTTGTTGCTGTGCCATTCAAAAATCCCTCCTTGTTTTCATTCCTTAATATATGCTAGGGCAATCCCCAGCATTTGGCTGGAAGAAGCAGTGCTTTTTGAAGCGACCAGAGTTTTGCTGATTATACCAAGTTGGTGGACATGCACCTTCAGGCCTAAAAAACCATAAGGCAAAATTTGCAGGCCAAAAACGTTGTCCTTGAATCGTTCGCCTTGCTAATGCGATATCTTGTTCCCTTGCACGTTGATAAAAATAACCTTTTTGAGTTGCCTCAAAACCACCAGGATTTTGATACACCATTTGACGTAAATTACGAATATTTTTAAAGTCTAAACAATTCCCGCGGACACGATTTACTCCAACGTTTCCGACCATTAACATCCCCTGTTGTCCTTCACCTTCAGCTTCAGCACGCATCAGTCTAGCTAATAACTTTACATCTTCTTCGTTATACGCGATAACGCCCATTATGTGTCACCTCTCTTTTTGGAATACCTTGTGGAAAGAGGTTTATGTCTAGATGAAGTGTGTAACAATTACTAGTTCATACGTATGAGAAAAAGGACTCAGATATGACAACCAAACAAAGTTTTACATGGAGAGTGGAAAATAAAAAAAGCTAGCGTGAGCCAGCTTTTTTATTAAAAAACTTTAGACCATAAGTTTGAGAAGAAATCACCGATAGAGCGCATTGTTAATACAAACCAATTTGCTTTTTCAACTTCTTCTGTCGTTTTTGCAGTAACTTTCATACTTTTACTACCGTCTAAGAAACCGTATTTATCGGTTGATTCTAAAGTAATCGATCCTACTTTTGCATCTTTCTTAATAGGAGCAATTAAATGACCATCTTCAGCAAGAGATTTATCTACTTCAGTTCCAATTTTATAAGGGTCTTTGCTACCTTTTTTTGCAATTACAGTTATTTCTTTTTCCGGTGCAACAGTTACTTGATCTTCTTTCCCTTGTACTACAGAGAGTGTATTGTTTTTATCGACCTTTAGTTTTTGTTTTTCGAAGTTATTAAACCCGTATTCGATTAACTCACGAGATTCTGTGAAGCGCTCGTCCATTGATTTTGTTTTAATAATAACCGAAATAAGACGTACATCACCACGTTTAGCAGTAATAGTAAATCCGTATCCAGCTGTATCAGAACTTCCGGTTTTTAAACCATCAGTACCTTCATAAGCGAAAGCAGCTCCTGGTAACATCCAGTTCCAGTTTTCCATACGAATTGGTTTCGGATGATTATCTGGGAAGTTTCTAAATCTTTGTTTTGTATCCTCTAGCATTTCTGGATACTTTGTAATCATTGCTTTTGAAAGTATACCCATATCGCGAGCTGACATAGAGTTTTCTGCATTTGGATTAGTACCCTCAGGATGTTTTCCTTTTAAGTCAGCGTTATTTAAACCAGTAGCGTTTACAAATTTATATTTCTTTAACCCTAGTTTTTTTGCATGTTCATTTGCAAGATTTAAGAAGTTTTTCTCACTTCCTGCAAGAAGTTCTGCTAAGGCAATACTAGATCCGTTTGCAGAGAAGATAACGATAGAATGATATAGTTCTCTTACAGTATATTGACGTCCTTTTTCGAACGGCACGTTAGAGAATTCATTATTACGTGAAACTTCATAAGCGTAATCGGAAACATTTACCTTTGTATCCCAAGTGATTTTTCCTTCTTTAATTGCTTCTAACACGGCATAAACAACAATTAATTTTGACATACTAGCGATAGCTAGTAATTCATCTGGATTTTGTTCATGCAGTATTTTTCCTGTATCTGCATCAAATAGAAGTGCAGCAGCTGCCTCAATGTGTATTTTTTCTTCCGCATGGGATGTTGTTACTCCTAAGGAAGAAATTGACAATAGAAACACTAGTAAAATAGAAAAGATTTTCTTCATATACATTATCACCTTCGCATCGTTATTAGCATATAGCTCGTACCATTTTAGCATAAATTTGGATATAGAAAGGTTACAATTTTGTAAGGTATTTAAAAGGGATTTGTCGATTTTTGTTCAAATTTGCGGAAAAAAGAAGTTTTTTGAGGAGAAATATAGAGGGGAATAAAAAAAGGAACGAATTTCGTTCCTTTTTCACGATTTATATGTGTAAAAATTTCTCTACCTTTTCGTCTGGTAAAATGTTTCCGACGAAAAATGTTCCGAATTCACCATAACGAGCACTTACTTCATCGAAGCGCATTTCATATATAAGCTTTTTAAATTGAAGAACATCGTCAGCGAATAATGTTACGCCCCACTCAAAATCGTCGAATCCAACAGATCCTGAAATAACTTGGCGTACTTTACCTGCATACTGGCGACCAATTTTACTATGACTGTACATCATTTTCTTACGTTCCTCCATTGGAAGCATGTACCAGTTGTCATCACCTTGTCGACGCTTGTCCATTGGATAGAAGCAAATATGATTTGCTTTCGGTAACTCAGGATATAAGCGAGCTAAGATTTGTGGATTTTGGTATGGATCTTCATCAGCTGGAAGGTAGTTGCTTAGTTCAACAACAGATACGTAAGAGTATGCAGGAACCATATATTCAGCTAAAGTTGTTTTATTCAATTCTGTTTCAATTTCATTTAACTCTTCCATTGTTGGACGTAAAATCATAAGCATAATATCAGCTTTTTGGCCAACAACTGTATACATTGCGTGACTGCCCTTTTTTGCAGCAGCTACGTCGTTCCATTTTTCAACGACATTTAAAAATTCAGACACAGCTTGTCCGCGTTCGTCGCTAGATAATGTTTTCCATGCAGCCCAATCAATAGAACGTAAATCATGTAAACAATACCAGCCATCTAACGTTGTTGTTGCTTCACTCATTCTATTCACCTCAGTTAATGATAGTTTTACACGTTAACTATAGCATATATAGTTTTAAAATCATCTATATAAAACCTTGGCGCATAAAATTGTCACATTTAAGTGTTTAAGCAAGGTGAATTTAACGGCTGAATTTTATGAAAATATAATCATTTTTATTTTATCTATTTTTTGGGAGCTATAAGTTTAAAATATAGAGGAAAAGAAGTATTCTTAAAGATAGAGTTTTTTAACATATGTAGGAGGGTTTATTCGTGAGCAACTTATTTACAACAGTAAAAGAAAAAGTTCAAGGAAAAGGCATTTCTATCGTACTTCCTGAAGGAACTGATGAAAGAATTTTAGGCGCTGCAGAGCGTTTAGCAAAAGAAGAGTTAGTAAAACCAATCTTAGTTGGTAATAAAGAAGAAATTAGCGCAAAAGCTGCTAGCATGAATTTAACATTAGCAGGCGTTGATATTTACGATCCAGCTACATACGAAGAAATGGATGCAATGGTAGCATCTTTCGTTGAACGCCGTAAAGGTAAAGCAACTGAAGAAGACGCTCGCAAAATCCTTAAAGACGAAAACTACTTCGGTACAATGCTTGTATACATGGGTAAAGCACACGGTTTAGTAAGTGGTGCAGCTCACTCTACAGCTGATACAGTTCGTCCAGCACTTCAAATCATTAAAACAAAACCAGGCGTTACAAAAACTTCTGGCGTATTCATTATGGTACGTGAGGAAGAGAAATATGTATTTGCTGATTGTGCAATTAACATTGCACCAAATAGCCAAGATTTAGCTGAAATTGGTATCGAAAGTGCAAAAACTGCTGAATTATTCGGCATTGATCCACGCGTTGCTATGTTAAGCTTCTCTACAAAAGGTTCTGCGAAATCTCCAGAAACAGAAAAAGTTGTAGAAGCAACTCGCATTGCAAAAGAAATGGCTCCAGAATTAGCTCTAGATGGAGAATTCCAATTCGATGCTGCATTCGTACCATCTGTAGCTGAGAAAAAAGCTCCAGGTTCTACAATTAAAGGTGATGCTAACGTATTCGTATTCCCAAGCTTAGAAGCTGGTAATATCGGCTACAAAATCGCTCAACGTTTAGGTAACTTCGAAGCGGTAGGACCAATCTTACAAGGTTTAAACATGCCTGTAAACGACCTATCTCGTGGATGTAACGAAGAAGAAGTGTACAAGTTAGCTTTAATTACAGCAGCTCAAGCACTTTAATTCTATAACGAATTGAAATAAAGACCGTCGCTAAAATAGCGACGGTCTTTATTTTTCTAAGCCAAGTGCTTTATTGTTACGATCAATAATACGTTGTAAATTCGTCTCATATAAAGGTATTTCATCTATTGTTAATTGAGATGGTGTTAACTTTGGAGCGAATTGCTGCAATGTTTTTAAAAGGCGCATCATTAAATCTTGTACTGTAATGGTTTCGCCAAGTAATTCTGAAAGTGAAGCCATCGTACTCGGTACAATTTCAGGATAAGTAAAGCGTGTTTCTTCTCCTTGAATGGCTAGGTTGTAGAAATCACGAACAAGTGCGGCACGTTCAGAGCCACTTCCTGTAGCACAGAGATAAATTTGGACAGCGACACCACCGCGAATACGGCGCTGTGAAATACCAGCAAATTTTTGGTCGCGAATACTTAAATCGTAGCTACCAGGGCAGTAAGAACCAACGATTTCTTTTGCCTCAATTGTAACATCGTAATCCTTTAACATTTCCTGAATTAAATGCCACATTGTATCGTATCCAAGATCAATATCGATACCTTTTTCCGTCTCTTGGAATAAAAGTGATACGTTTAACACACCTTCATCAAGTACGACTGCAAGCCCGCCAGAATTACGAACGATAACATTGAAGTCGTTTTCTTTTAAAAAGGAAATACCTTCTTCTAAGTGTGGTAGGCGTGAATCTTGAATGCCAAGAACAATTGTATTGTGATGAACCCAAGAGCGCATTGTTGCAGCTGATTCGCCCTTTCCAATGCTTGTGCATAATGTATCATCCATTGCGAATGATTGAAGTGCATGGAATGTTGGTCCTAAACTAGACTGATCTACAATACGCCACTCTGGCTGAGATAAAATGGAACGGGAATTGCTCATATAACTAACCCCTTATCTTTAAAATGACAATCTTTATTATAGCAAAAAATAATGAAAGTAGTTTTTAAGAGAAAACCTTACTGAATTGTAAGGTTGTTGTAAGGAAAGCGAATTGGTTAAATGATCTAAGATGGCTAAACTAAGAGATGTAATTATTGATTTTAGGAGGCATACAAATGAAAAATGTTAAATTAGGAATCGTAGCGATTATGTCAGCTGCTGTATTTAGTGGCTGTTCTATTATGGATATGATTGCACCACAAGCAACGGGTGTTGTTATGTACGGAGATGAAACAGGCGTTCAACAAACAATGGATCAATATAAAGATAAAATTGAATCTCAAAATAAATTTGAAGCTAAACTAGGTACTGTTAATGAGAAAAAGGTTTTAATCATGAATAAAACAACGGCTGAGAAGATGGTAAAGGAAAACATGCTGAAAAAAGTAGTGAAAGAAGATGTAGAACCTATTAAAGCATTGCCGGCCATTTCTGATGAAGCTGGAATTGTATTTGCTAAAGAGGAACAAAAAGATGTAGTAATTGATGGAAAGAAAATGAAGTACGAAGGCAATGTAGTAATTGGTGATGCGCGTAAATATACAGATATGTATGCAGTTGTTAGTGATGCAGAATATGCAAAAATAAGTGAACCGGTAAAAACAATTGGTTTAGCATCCTTTAAAGAGAATCCAAAGGAAAAGATTTTCCCAGATATAAAGAGGGATTCTAAAGTAGAAGAAGCACATATGGTTGAAGTGAAATAACAAAAAGGATGCATGTAATGCATCCTTTTTACTCTGCAATTTTTTCTAAATTACCATTTCGATCCATTCGGAAAGATGTTTGAGAACGTTCTTCTTCATCCATGACTGCCAACTTACGAGCGCGGTTCATAATGTTCATAAGTGTTTCGTAATCTTCTTGTACAGTATGAGATTGTTTTTCTAATTTTTCCAGTTTCTTTTCTAGTTCTTCATTTCGAAGGATTTGTGATTTAATTTCTTGTTTCAATCTCGTATTCTCGTTTTCAAGAGCTGTCACTTTTATATTTGAAGATCCGACTGTTTGTAAAAAATAAATAACATCTTGCATTGTCATAGAGCCTTTTGCAGTAGGAACGGTAGTTTCTTGATATGGAGTAGCTTCTTTATATTGTACAATTGATTCCTCTTGTACGAACTCTTCATAATTAGTTATCGAATCTGAAGCTGGTGGTGTATAAAGTAAACGTTTTTTCGCTTGTTCACCACTTGCAGCACGCATTTTATCTTTACGATGTTTTTTTGCTAGTTGAAGAGCTTGTTCATAGCTATAGCGAACAACAGCATTCCAACGGAAACCACAGGCAGCCGATGTACGATTTAATCTGTCTCCTACTTCTTCAAATGCATTTAATTGGGTACTTCCTTCTCGAACGTGACGAAGTACAGTTTCAGCAAGTAATAAATCATCCTCATCCGTCCAAGCATCTTGTCTTACTTTCATAGATTCAACTCCCTTTCTTTTTATGAACTTCCTATTTTTATAATGGGCAAAAAAGTGAGCTTTTATACAAAGCTTTTAAAAATATGGTAGATTTCGATGAGAGGTATAAAGTGAAACTTTCATCAGTGGGGAGGTTCTTCATCCCCTACCTAACTTCTTTGCTTTCGCTGAATTTTAAGGTGGGGATCTTACTGCCCATTAAAGCGGGATAAATTTTGCCAAGAATGACGGAAGCTGCTGTAGGAAAACATATACATATGTAGCATTATATGTGGAAAGAGCGTCGAAAGGAAACTTGCAACGAGCTTCAAAGAGCGGTAAAATACCATTTAGTGTTTATTTTTAAATGTACTTGAGAAAAGTTTAAAATAGAGGAAGTGTTATATAATGGGAAACGAATTTCGTGTGTGTGATGATTGTCAGGCAACGAACGTTAAAACGCTGATTCCAAAGCTAAAAAAAGTAGATTCATGTGCAACGATTGAAGTTGGATGTCAGTCTTACTGTGGCCCTGGCCGTAAAAAATCATTCGCATTTGTAAATAATCGTCCAGTTGCAGCGCCAACAGAAGACGAATTAATTGTAAAAATTGAGGCAAAGTTAAATAAGTAAGGAAAAGAAGAGTGAACAGATTACTCTTCTTTTTTTATGCCCATAAGAGGAAGAATCTATTCTGAGAAAGCTTAACTGGTGATGATAATAGTTCATGACAGATAGGCATTATCTATTTATTAAGGTCTCGGCCTATATGAATTTGTATTTCAAAATAATGGTTGACAGTCTTTTGAAGCGATAGGTAGAATAGAAGGTGTCTGATTCTGAGAATCATTATCAGAAAAGGGCCGATTCATTTAATTTTTTTATTGCTATTTGAGAATAAATTTCATTTCATTAAATTAAACATATGTTGTTGGTTAGGATGGTTGAGGGATGGAAGCGAGCGCAAGGAGTATAGAACAGCAAGATGTGAATGTTAAAGAGATTAAGAGCAGGCCGCTCATTGCCTCTATTATTTTAGTAGCAGGTACAATTTTGTTAGCTTTAAGCATGGCACTGTCTATTTCGTTTGGTGCTGCAGATATTAGTTTAAAGACTGTATGGCAAGCTGTATTTCAGTTTGACGGTTCTATTACGCATCATAATGTAATTCAAGAACTTCGCATGCCTAGAGCAATAGGGGGCGTAGTAGCAGGTGCCTTTTTAGCGGTATCAGGAGCAATTATGCAAGGTATGACGCGAAATCCACTTGCATCACCATCGTTAATGGGGATTACAGATGGGGCTGTGTTTGGAATTGCAATTATGTATGCATTCTTCCCTAATTCACCTTATTTAATGTTCGTTATCGCATCTTTTATTGGTGCTGCGTTTGGAGCGAGCATTGTATATGGAATTGGATCTTCTTCACCAGGTGGATTAACGCCTGTGAAATTAGCTTTAGCGGGTGCCGCGATTAGTGCTTTATTAGGGGCCATTTCATCTGGAATTGCGCTATATTTCAATCTTGCCCAAGAGGTAAGTATGTGGAATGCAGGCGGAGTTGCTGGAGTGAAATGGGAAAGTATTAATATGTTAGTACCGATTGGTCTAGTTTGTCTCTTCATTGCAATTATGATGTCGAGGTATATTACAATTTTAAGCTTCGGTGAAGAAATTGCGATTGGACTTGGTCAAAATACGACATTAATTAAATTTATCGGGACAGTACTTGTTCTTGTGTTAACAGGTTCGGCAGTTTCTATGGCAGGATCGGTTGGATTTGTTGGTCTTGTCATCCCACATATGACTCGTTTCCTTGTAGGCTCAGACTATAGATGGGTTATTCCATGTTCTGCGGTCTTAGGCGGGCTGTTAATTGAATGTGCAGATATGTTATCTCGCGTTATTAATCCGCCGTTTGAAACGCCAATTGGAGCAATTACAGCGCTAATTGGGGTTCCATTCTTCCTCTACTTAGCACGTAACGAAGGGAGAGGAAAAATGTGAGGACAAGTGTCTTAACAAAAAAGAACGTTTCGGTTTTAACAATTTTAGTAGGATTAATCGTTACTGTATTTTTAGTGAGTTTAAATACAGGGACATTTAAAATACCGCCAATGGACGTATTAAAGTCATTGGTTGGACTCGGGGCTGAAGATCAGTCTGTTATTTTATTTGAATTCCGTATGCCGCGTATGGTCATTGCTATATTAGTTGGATCTGCTTTAGCTATGTCAGGTGCGATCTTGCAAGGGTTATCACGAAATCCACTTGCTGATCCAGGTATTATCGGTATTAACGCTGGAGCGGGATTAACAGTTGTTATCTTTGTCTACTTTTTCTTCGGGAAAGTAGGAACTGGTACATTTTTATCTGTATTCATTCTTCCGTTCTTCGCACTAGTTGGAGCGATATTAGCAGCTGTTATTATTTATTTACTAGCATGGAAAGACGGCGTTTCATCTACTCGATTGATACTTGTGGGTATCGCTGTTGCAGCCGGGTTTGGTGCTGTTAGTTTAATTTTTTCTATGAAGATGACATCTAACGATTTCCGCTTTGCTACGATTTGGTTAGCAGGAAGTCTTTGGGGCACAGATTGGAAGTTCGTGCTAAGTGTCCTTCCATGGATGGTTATTTTCTTGCCACTAGCTATTAGTAAAGCACACATACTAAATGTAATGAACCTAGGCGACTCTACAGCAGTTGGTCTTGGTGTAAACGTAGAAAAGGAAAGACGTAAATTATTATTTATTGCAGTTTGTTTAGCAGGTGCATCTGTCGCTGTTGCCGGAGGAATTGGTTTTATCGGTTTAATGGCTCCCCATTTAGCGAGGCGCCTTGTTGGTGGGAAACATCAAATTATGCTGCCTACAGCTGCACTAATAGGAACGTTTTTACTTTTATTCGCAGACGTAATTTCAAGAAGTGTGTTACCAACTTCAGAAATACCGGTCGGTCTTGTTATTTCTGTAATTGGTGCACCGTATTTTATATACTTACTTATGAGGACAAAGTAAAGGGAGGCTTTTTGTATGGCAACTTTAGCAGTTGATGCGGTATCTGTTGGCTATAATGAAGGGTTAATTATTGATGGATTAACAGTTGAAATTCCGGAAGGGAAAATTACAACAATTATTGGACCAAATGGTTGTGGAAAGTCCACATTATTAAAAACGGCTTCTCGTATTTTGAAAGCAAAAAAAGGTACTGTTTATCTTGACGGAAAAGCAATCGAGAAACAACCAACGAAAGAAATCGCAAAGAAAATGGCAATTTTACCACAGACTGCAGAAGTACCAACTGGCCTTACTGTATTTGAACTCGTTTCATATGGACGCTTTCCTCATCAAAAAGGATTTGGAACGTTGAAAGAAGAGGATTATCGCTACATTCATTGGGCACTTGAAGTGACGGGAATGACAGAATTCGCAAATCGTCCAGCAGAGGCATTATCAGGTGGGCAACGTCAACGCGTATGGATTGCGATGGCTCTTGCACAAGGGACAGAATTACTCGTATTAGATGAACCGACAACGTACTTAGATATGGCTCATCAATTAGAAGTATTAAACTTATTGAAAAAGTTAAATGAAGAAGAAGGTAGAACGATTGTTATGGTTATCCATGACTTAAACCATGCTTCTCGTTTCTCAGATCATATGATTGCATTAAAAGCTGGTAAGTTAATGAAACAAGGAACGCCAGATGAAGTGATGACGAGTGAAACACTTCGTAATGTATTTGAGATTGAAGCTCAAATTGTTCCATGTCCAGTAAACTGTAAGCCAATTTGTTTAACGTATGATTTAGCGATGATTAGTAATCAATTGCGTAAAAAAGCATAAGTAGAATCCCCCTCGTAAAGAGGGGGGCTTCTAATGGACGTTGAGCTTCTTATTAGTAAATAGGAAGTTGAACACCCGTTAGAACGGGGGCATAAGCAACAATTAATCAATATATATTTATTAATTGTTAACCTTGTTTCTTATAGTTCACTGTAACTTATAAGAGAAATACAGCTAGAAGGAGTGGGAACATGAAGAATTTTAAAATGGCGTTATTAGCAATGGTACTAGTCGTTACTTCTGTACTATTTGCAGCTTGTTCTAACAAAGAAGAGAAGAAAGCAGATGCGAAGGATGCGAAGACTGAAGAGCGCACTGTACAACATGCAAAAGGGGAAATTAAAATCCCTGCAAATCCCAAGAAAATTGCTGACCTTAGTGGTTCAACAGAAGAATTATTAATCTTTGGTATGAAACCAATTATTACTGCTAATACATCTCAAGAAAAAATTGATGCACATATTGAAAAGAAATTAAAAGACGTAAAACCAGTTGGTTCTGCTTGGGGAGATAAAATTAACATCGAAGCAGTAGCTGCTGCAAAACCAGACTTAATTCTTGTAAATAATCGTCAAGAAAAGATTTATGATCAATTATCTAAAATTGCACCAACAGTTATGTTAAAAACTCCATTAGACCAATGGCGTCCAAAATTCGAAGAAGTAGGTCAAATCTTCGGTAAAGAGAAAGAAACAAAAGAATGGTTCAAACAGTATGACGAAAAAGCAAGCAAATTACATGACAAAATCGTTGCGAAAACTGGCGATGCTAAATTCATGAAAATGGCTGCATATCCAAACGCTTTCCGCGTATACGGTGACTACGGTTACGGTAGTGTAATCTTTAATGATTTAAAATTACCAGCAGTTAAAGGTACACCAACTGATAAACCGTTAGTACAAGTACAAAAAGAAGCTTTAATCGATTACAACCCAGATTACTTATTCGTATTTACGACTGGTGACGGTTCTCAGCGCCTAAAAGAATTCCAAGAAGAATCAATTTGGAAAAATATGAACGCTGTTAAAAACAACCACGTATTTACAATTAAAAACGAAGAATTAAACAAAGGTTACTTCCCACTAGGTAAAGAAATGATCTTAGATGAAGTTGCTGAGTTCGTTTTAGGGAAATAATATATAAAAAGAGATCACTTTTACCCCGGTAAAAGTGATTTTTTCTTTATATAAGGGCAATTAATATAGTCTTTCATTTCTTTCTGTTTCCTATTTCGTTTATAATATATAGTAAGAATGCAGTAAAGAAAGGGGGATGTCGGAAAGTGGTATATTTAAACGACAAACTCAGCGAAACAAAAGTGTTTAAAGACCCGGTACATAAATATGTGCACGTGCGCGATCGTGTTATTTGGGATTTAATCGGAACGAAAGAATTTCAACGCTTGCGCCGTATTAAGCAGCTTGGAACGACATTTTTTACATTTCACGGTGCAGAGCATAGTCGCTTTACTCATTCGTTAGGTGTATATGAAATTATTCGTCGTATGATTGATGATGTGTTTGATGGCAGACCGAATTGGAATGCTGAAGATAGATTGTTATGCTTATGTGCGGCATTACTTCATGATGTCGGTCACGGTCCGTTTTCTCATTCGTTTGAAAAAGTATTTTCATTAGACCATGAGAAATTTACGCAAAAGATTATCGTTGGAGATACGGAAATTAATCGTGTATTAAGTCGTGTGGATAAAGATTTCCCACAAAAGGTAGCCGATGTAATTGCGAAAACATCTACTAATAAATTAGCGATTAGCATGATTTCCAGTCAAATTGATGCAGATCGCATGGACTATTTATTAAGAGATGCGTATTTCACTGGCGTAAAGTATGGAAACTTTGATATGGAACGTATACTGCGCGTTATGCGTCCGTACGGAAATCAAGTAGTTATTAAAAATAGTGGTATGCATGCTGTTGAACATTATATTATGAGTCGTTATCAAATGTACTGGCAAGTATATTTCCATCCAGTAACGCGCAGTGCTGAAGTTATTTTAACGAAGATTTTACACCGTGCAAAATCATTGCACGAGAAGTACTATACATTTAAAAATCATCCGGTTCATTTCTATTCTTTATTTGAAGAAGAAGTAACAGTAGAGGATTATTTAAAGTTAGACGAGAACGTTATGTATTATTACTTCCAAGTATGGCAAGACGAAGAGGATCCAATTTTAAGTGATTTATGCCGTCGTTTTATGAATCGAAACCTATTTAAATATGTAGAGTTTACAGATAAGCACGGTTTAGATAATTGGATGGAATTAAGTAGCTTATTTAAAAAGATTGGACTCGATCCAGAATACTATTTAGTAGTTGATTCAACATCAGACTTACCGTACGACTTTTACCGTGCTGGTGAAGAAGAAGAACGTCTGCCAATCTTACTTCTTATGCCAAATGGAGAGCTTAGAGAGCTTTCACGTGAATCGGATATTGTTGAGGCGATTACTGGTAAGAAGAGAAGGGATCAAAAGCTATTCTACCCGCATGATTTAATCTATGAAGATGGAAGAAAAGGAAAATATAAAGAGAGAATCATCGAGTTACTCGAAGGAAAAAAATAAGAAGCAGCTAATGGCTGCTTCTTATGAAAAAACTTGAAATTATTTGTCGCTTAAGCGTTTTCCGCCAACTGCATAATGGTTTTTAGACATTTCTTCGATGAAAACAACGATGTTTTCTTCAGGAGCACCAGTTGTTTCGCTTACTGCTGCTGTTACTTTCTCAGCAAGAGCTTTCTTTTGTTCCTCTGTGCGTCCTTCTAGCATTTTCACTGTTACGTATGGCATATATAATCGCTCCTTTTATGTAAGTTACACTCTTATTATAGCGGATTATGTGGAAGAACAATCGAAAAAACAAATAATTTCTTTTTTGACATATGGAAGAGGAGATGAAATATGGATCAGTTATTTAGATACCCGTTGCACCAAATTCCTTTGGTAGCAATGGCCATTATTATCGCATTATCAGTGCATGAATTTGCGCATGCATATGTAGCATATAAATTTGGAGACGATACAGCAAAGAGACAAGGGCGCTTAACTTTATCGCCGATGGCACATTTAGATCCTATCGGGATGATTGCTGTATTAATTCTTGGTTTTGGTTGGGCGAGACCAGTTCCTGTTAACCCATATAACTTTAAAAGACCTCGTCTTGCAGGTATATTAGTTTCAATTGCAGGACCGATTAGTAACTTAATTTTAAGCGCAATCGGTTTAATTATTTGGTATAGCTTATTAACATTTGGTGTATTAGACTCAATTCCATTTGCAGTAGCAGATACGCTAGCTCAATTTTTCCAGATTTTTATTATGTTGAATATCGTGTTACTTGTCTTTAACTTATTACCAATCCCGCCACTTGATGGATATCGCGTAGTGGAGGATTTAGCACCAACAAATATTCGTGCGAAAATGACACAGTATGAAAAATACGGGGCAATTGCTTTATTAATTCTAGTTATTACACCGCTTAGCAATTACACAATCCAACCTATTTTTAATGTTGTCATTCCATACGTATTTGCATTTTTAAACAGTATTATTGCGCCTATCTTTGGCCTTTTATAATCATTAAGTGAGGAGGAATTTACATATGACAGAGAAAAAGAAAAAAATCGGTTTTAATATCGTGAAAAATGATTCAACAGATGGACATGGTGGTTTTGGCGTTGGGGCATTAAGTCTAGAAAACATTTCACCTGTATTTGTCGATGTACTAGAGAAAACAGCATTTGTTGATATCGGTGCGATGCATGCACGTAGTACAGTAGAAAAAGGTATTAAGTTTTTAACAAATAAAGATGAAGTTCCAAACGGAAAACCATACTGGCTTGTATGGGTAACGATTGAAAGAACAGCAACAGGTGCGTATTACGCAGGCGTAACAGCTTGTGAAATGACAGTTGACCGTGAAATTCGCCGCGGATATAAGTCACTTCCAGAGCACGTAAACAAAATGGATAAATCATTGAAGCGTCACATTATGGTTGAACATATGGACGAATCATCTAAAAAAGTACTTGGTACATTCTTAAAAGAACATAATGAAGCGATTTGGAACGAGTCTAGCGAAGAATTGCGCCGTGCATTATTAAGTGAATAAAAGAAAAGGATGTCTCACTAGTCGATTGTTGACTAGTGAGACATCCTTTTTATTTTGGCTTGTTGTATGAAAATATATCAACGATTCGACTAGGAGGCTATTCCACGTTCAGTGAAATAGCTTGATATTCTACCAAGGAAGATATTTTTTCCACCAACTTGTTTTTTTCTTTTCTTCAGTTGTCTTTTCAAATTCCTCTTTATCATCAACGTGATCCATACAATATTCAGTTGGTTCTGTACCTTTTGCAAAATACATTTTCACTGAAATTGGGCAATTTTTTGTAGCGATTTTCCCGTTTTCAGGGTTAATATCGACTGCAACGACGTCACTTGGTTGTTTAAACTCTTTTTTAGGTTGTCCATCTAAGCCTTTCTCCATCGTATCAGTCCATATTCTTTTCGCATAGCCTTGTTCTGCTACGTTTGAAATTGATTTAGGTTGATCATATCCAACCCATACGCCAGTTACGAGTTGCGGGGTAAACCCAATCATCCAACTATCTGTTTCAGTAGAACCAGATTTTCCGGCATAGGTTCTTGATAGTTTAGATAACATCGATTGACCAGTTACAGCAGCATAACTACTTAGTTTTTTATTAAACATGCCTGTCATCATTTCTTCCATCACAAATGCTTTGCTCTTATCAAGAACTTGTTTACTCTCCAAATGAGCATCGTATAAAATATTTCCTTCATGATCCATAATGCGGCGAATGAAAATAGGTTTTACTTCTCTTCCACCGTTTGCGAACATGCTATAAGCGTTAACCATTTCAATTGGTTTTACAGGAGATGTACCGAGCGCGAGGGAAGGGACATCTTTTAATGCACTTTTAATGCCGAATTGCTTCGCCGTTTTTGTAAGAATGTCTTCGCCTAAAAATAAATTGGTCTTCACGGCATATATGTTATCAGAGACCGCAAGAGCTTGCGCCATTGTTACAAAATCGTCTGCATAATAGTCTTTATAGTTTTTCGGTTTATACTTTGAAACACCGTCACCTAAAGTGAACACGGTGTATTCGCTTTTTAAGCGCGTAGCAGGGGTGAATCCTCGTTCTAATGCCGCATAATATAGAAATGGCTTAAATGTAGATCCAGGCTGGCGAGCGGCCTGTGTAGCCCTGTTAAATTGACTTGTATTATAGTCAGTTCCACCAACAAGGGCAGCTACTTCCCCTGTTTTTGGATTCATAGAGACGAGCGCAGTTTGTATGTTTGTCGTGTCAGGTATGTGGTCTTTTACAGCTTGTTCTGCAACTGATTGTAATTTCGGGTCTAGCGTTGTATAAATACGCAAGCCGCCTTTTTGTAAGGCTTGCTCATCTAATCCGACATCGCGAAGAAGAGAAGCTTGTACAGCATCTTGGAAATAAGGCGCAACCTCTGCGACTTTTTTCGTATCTAATGAAGCGAAAGTTAGTGATTCTTTCTTTGCTGAAGCTGCTTGTTTCTTCGTAATATAGCCTTGTTCTACCATTTCATCTAATATAAGAGATTGTCGTTCTTTCGCACGATCTTTTTTTAAAAAGGGAGAGTAGACACTAGGTCCTTTTGGTATACCCGCGAGCATACTAGCTTCCGCTAATGTTAATTCTTTTGCTGTTTTATCAAAATATAGACGGGACGCAGCTTCGATTCCATAAGCACCATGCCCGTAATAAATTGTATTTAAATATCCTTCTAAAATATGATTTTTATTATAATTCACTTCAAGACGGATTGTGTACATTGCTTCTAATAGTTTACGTTTCCACGTTTTATCATGATCTAAGTATAGGTTACGGGCATACTGTTGTGTAATCGTACTAGCGCCTTGGACTTTTGCCATCGCTTTTAAATCAGCAACAATGGCACCAGCGATACGCTTCATATCGAAGCCATGATGTTTGTAGAATCTTTGATCTTCGATAGAAAGTGTTGCCTCTTTTACGTAAGGAGAAATTTCCTTGAGAGATACATTGTATCGTTTTTGTACCTCATTACTTTGTCCTATAACAGTGTCATCATTAGCATAAAAGACACTTGTTTGCGGGACAGCGACAGGAGGAGGTCCCATAATTTTTGCAACTATAATAATAACAAAAAAGGAAAAAACGAAAAAAAGAACAGAAGAAAACATTACGGTGAAGAAAAGACGTTTATATTTTTTAAGTTTTGGATTCATAGTTTGATCCATCTTTTTCAGCCCCTCATTCATACAAACATTATTGTATTAGTATTGAGGGTTTTCGATTATTTTAAACAATGAAATTTCGAAAATAAAGAGCTCCTTCAATTAAGAAAGGAGCTCAAATGCACGTGCTGGCCAATCGGTAATAATGACATCTACGCCATAATCAATCATAGTTTGCAAATCTTTGTATTCGTTAATTGTATAAGGGCGGAAAACGTACCCTTGTTTTTGCGCGAGTTGAACAAATTCCTTTGTTAGTAGTTGAAAGTTTGGATGTAAACCAGTTGCTTCTCTAGTTTTTGCTTCAGCGATAGGATCAGCAAGTGGCTGGTCATATAAAATGGCTCTTGGGATTTCAGGAGCAATTTCTGCTAATAATGAAACAGAGTCGTGATTAAATGAAGAGAATACAATTTGATTAGAAAGATGATATTCTCGAACGAGAGCAACAACTTTTTCTTCAATGTTTGGATAGTGAATGACATCTGTCTTTAACTCAATGTTGAGCTGTAACTTTGTTGTAGATAACCAAATGAATACTTCGCGTAACGTTGGGATTTTTGCTTCATGGAAAGAAGAATCTTTATGGCTGCCGGCATCTAAAGCTTGTAACTCCTCTACCGTTTTTTCAGAAACAAGTCCTACATCATTCGTTGTACGATCGACTGTTTCATCGTGAATTACGACAAGTTCACCATCTTTTGATAGGTGGACATCAAGTTCAATGCCATGGGCGCCGATGCGTTCAGCTTCTTGGAAGGCAATCATCGTATTTTCTGGATGTGTTCCTTTTACGCCGCGATGAGCGAAAATAAGTGGTTTACTCATGTGAAATTCTCCTTATCATTTCTTTTCTTTCATTATGAAACTGCTTTTGAAAAAATACAATTTAATATGACAAACATTTACAAAAGTCTAACAGTTGCACAAAAGTTAACGTTAACGTAAAATGTAATAATCGAGTGAAGGGAGGAATAAACATGTATAAGATTGATGAAGTTACAAAGCAAGTTGGTTTAACAAAACGTACACTTCGTTATTATGAGGAAATTGGTTTAATTCATCCCCCAGAACGTAGTGAGGGGAACATTCGCCTGTATACAGACGAAGATATCGCTAGAATTAAAAGAATTGTGGAAGCGAAAGAAGTGTTAGGGATTACGCTTCAAGAAATGCAACATTTTTTATCGTTAAAAGAAAGAATGGAGCAAAGAAGAAATAGTGAGAATCCCCGTGATCGTGAAGTGATTCAAGAAATTAAAGAGATGCTTGAAAAACAAGTGCAAACGCTAGACGAGAAAATGGAGCAAATGCAGCGTGTAAAGGGAGAACTTGAAGACAGCTTACATCGTGCAGTGACATTTTTAGAGAATACAAAAGGAGAGTAATCAAAATGGAGAGCAAACAAAAATTAGGGAGATTGATTACAGTGTTGGCTACTTTCCTTGCCTTTTCAGGTATAGGGGTAGTCGATCCAATTTTGCCAATTATTGCTGAAAAGATTGGTGCATCGCATTGGCAAGTAGAGATGTTATTTACAGCGTATATTTTGACGATGGCAATTATGATGTTACCAGCTGGAATATTTGCATCGAGATTTGGTGATAAACGAATGATGACAATCGGTCTTGCGATCGTGACTGTATTTGCGTTTATATGCGGTATATCGCAAACGATTGCTCAGTTATCTCTTTTCCGCGCTGGATGGGGATTAGGGAATGCGATGTTCTTCGCAACGGCGATGACTTTATTGATTGCATTAAGTAAAGAAGTTCATGAAGCAGTAGGGTTATATGAAGCAGCTATCGGTTTAGGAATGGCAGGTGGACCATTATTAGGTGGGATATTAGGTGGACATTCTTGGCGTTACCCATTTTTTGCGACGAGTATTTTAATTTTCTTAGCATTTATTTTAGTTTTCTTCTTTGTGAAAGAACCAGAGCGAAAAGTGAAGCGTAAAGCGGCAGGCGTAGGAGAATTACTTAACCTGGTGAAGTATAAGCCGTTTATGCAAGGCGCCATTTCAGGAATGTTATACTACTACGGATTTTTCGTTGTGTTAGCATATTCACCACTTATTATGCATTTATCTGCTATTCAATTAGGTTTTGTATTTTGTGGATGGGGACTCGCGTTAGCTTACGGTTCTGCAATTTTAGCACATAAGCTAGAAGGGAAATATGAGCCGAAAACATTGTTGAAAGGCAGTTTACTCGTATTTGCGCTATTCTTAATTGCACTATTCTTCGTGAAAATTATGTGGTTACAAATTGTATTAATTGTTCTATCAGGATTAGCATCAGGATTAAATAATGCATTATTTACAAGTTATGTAATGGATATTTCACCTTATGAAAGATCTGTTACATCTGGTGTTTATAACTTTGTTCGTTGGTTAGGTGGCGCAATTGCCCCCATTTTATCAGGGATTATCGGCCACGCTGTTTCACCGCAAAGTCCGTTTTTAGTAGGTGGGATTGTTGTATTAGTTGGTTGTGTAATGATTTTAATTCCGATTCGAAAACAGGTAGAAGTAGAGAGAAAAGCCCTTTCTTAAGAAAGGGTTTTCTTTATATGTATATGTTAGAACGCTCTGACTAAAATATATTTTCGGTATTTTTGTACTTTTAACTATACATTTTGTATGTTTTGTTTTATTTTTGTTAGGGGACATTAATGATGTCCCTATTATAAATTTGCATTGAAAGGCGTGATTGTACGATGGAACTATGGTTCACTGAAAAACAAACAAAACATTTTGGGATTACGGCGCGTATTAACCGCACATTACATACGGAGCAAACAGAATTCCAAAAACTTGATATGGTCGAAACGGAAGAGTTCGGAAACATGCTTATTTTAGATGGCATGGTTATGACAACAGAAAAAGATGAGTTCGTTTATCATGAAATGGTAGCGCACGTACCTTTATTTACACATCCAAACCCTGAAAACGTATTAGTTGTAGGTGGCGGCGATGGCGGTGTTATTCGTGAAGTGTTAAAACACCCAAGCGTAAAGAAAGCAACTCTTGTTGAAATCGATGGAAAAGTAATTGAGTACTCTAAACAGTACTTACCATCAATTGCAGGTGCATTAGATAATGAGCGTGTAGAAGTAAAAGTAGGAGACGGTTTCCTACATATCGCAGAAAGCGAAAATGAATATGACGTAATTATGGTAGATTCTACTGAGCCAGTAGGACCAGCAGTAAACCTATTTACAAAAGGCTTCTACGCTGGAATTTCAAAAGCGTTAAAAGAAGATGGTATTTTCGTTGCACAAACGGACAACCCTTGGTTTACGCCAGAACTAATTACAACTGTGTTTAAAGATGTAAAAGAGATTTTCCCAATTACTCGTTTATACACAGCGAACATTCCAACTTACCCAAGCGGTCTTTGGACGTTCACAATCGGATCTAAAAAACATGATCCATTAGAAGTAAGTGAAGAGCGTTTCCACGAAATCGAAACGAAATACTACACAAAAGAATTACACAATGCAGCATTCGCATTACCGAAATTTGTTGGCGATTTAATTAAGTAAGAGAATCGCACGGAACAAATAAAGTGTAAATAGCTCATTTAAGGTGTTTGTCCAGAAGACTTGAACATGCTAGCTATTTACACTTCTGTAAAGAAAATTGTCTTCTTTGTATGAAATAGAAGACCCGGTAAATCGAGAAAGAGGAGCAACTCGCTCCAAATTTGAGAAATAATGAAAGGTTGGGATACCTTAAGTTCCACATAAGGAGGAAAAGAATATGCGTTTTGATGAAGCTTATTCAGGTAAAGTATTTATTAAAAGTCATCCAAGTTTTGAAGAGTCGAAGGTAGTTATTTATGGGATGCCTATGGATTGGACAGTAAGTTACCGTCCGGGATCTCGTTTTGGCCCTGCACGTATTCGTGAAGTATCAATCGGTCTTGAAGAATATAGTCCGTATTTAGATCGTGAACTAGAAGAGGTAAAATATTTTGATGCGGGTGATATCCCATTACCATTCGGAAACGCACAGCGCAGCTTAGACATGATTGAAGAATATGTATCAAAACTTTTAGATGCCGATAAGTTTCCACTAGGTCTCGGCGGTGAGCACTTAGTGTCTTGGCCAATTTTTAAGGCAATGGCAAAAAAATATCCGGATTTAGCAATCATCCATATGGATGCTCATACTGATTTACGTGAATCGTATGAAGGGGAGCCTTTATCCCACTCTACACCAATTCGTAAAGTGTGTGATTTAATTGGTCCGGAAAACGTATATTCTTTCGGAATTCGTTCTGGAATGAAGGAAGAATTTGAATGGGCGAAAGAAGTAGGTATGAACTTATATAAATTTGACGTATTAGAACCGTTAAAAGAAGTATTACCGAAACTTGCAGGACGCCCAGTCTATGTCACAATCGACATTGATGTATTAGACCCAGCTCACGCTCCAGGAACAGGAACGTTAGAAGCTGGTGGTATCACATCTAAAGAATTATTAGATTCCATCGTAGCAATTGCAAATTCAAATATAAATGTAGTTGGAGCAGACTTAGTAGAAGTAGCTCCTGTCTACGACCATAGTGATCAAACACCAGTCGCAGCAAGCAAATTCGTGCGGGAAATGCTGCTCGGTTGGGTGAAATAAAAGCGGAATCCGCTGTAGCTGGATAAAATAAGAGCCCTCTATATGATTAGGGGCTTTTATTTTGTCGTTATGTGTCGGTAAGTCGATATGTCTTGTCGAATCGTCGATATAATGAAAAAATCGTTGATATATTTTGAGTTGTGATCGATATATTTGAAAAATCGTCGATATAATTTCATTTACCATTACGTAACATTAAAAAGAGCTATTCCCAAACAATGGGAATAGCTCTTTTTCTTATGCAACCTTCTCTTCCGAAGTAATGCCGCGAATGTCATCAGCAGAGCGAATTGGATATTTACGGAACACAATTGATCCGATGTATCCAACAATCGTGGTAACGATTCCACATAATATAGCAGCAATTGTTACTTTTACAACGTCATTAAATCCGAATAAAACAAGAAGTCCTGGGATTGGTGATGCTGTTCCTGGTGCATTATTAACGAGCTGGAACAGAGATGTAATAATACCAGCAAGTGCACCGCCAACGAAGTTTGTCGCATAAATTGGAATTGGATTTGCTGAAACAACATCGGCTTGTGTTAAAGGCTCGATTGCTACAGCAATTGTGTCTTTCTTTGAACAAATCTTTAGTCGTTTAAAGAAAATAAAGTTCATTGGGGCTGAGGCTGCTACGGCAAGACTACCAATTGCCATTGGTAAACCTGTTAATCCAAGCATTGCAGTGAGTGCCATAGAACTCAGTGGAGAGGTAGAAATAACTGTTATTAATCCACCAAGCATAATACCCATGATAATAGGGCTTTCTGTAGTTGCAACTGAAATCATAGAACCGATTTTACCGAGTGTTGCGTTAACGAGCGGATCCATAAGCATTGCCATTCCGCGTGAGATTGGTGCAGCGATAAATAAAATTGCTAAAAACTCTACACCAGCCGGTAATTTCTTTTCGAGAAATTTCACGACGAAGGCACAAACGTATCCAGCGAAAAATCCTGGTAAAATACCAAATCCACTAGTAGCGATACCGATTAAAACAGCATATACGGGGGAAACACCGATTGCTAATGCGACTAAAATCGCTGCTGCGACACCGCTCATACTACCGGAAGCTTCTCCTACTGATTGTAAAAAGTCATTATGAAACATTTCTCCACCTATATAACGATGAAATGCTTCAATAAGAAAACTTGCGATTGCTGCATTAGCTAAAGCACCCATTGCTTTCATGCCGTAAGGAGCACGGTAACTAAAAAGTGTAAATAGACAAAGTACAACAAGTAATAGTGCTAAACCTTGCAAGATAGCCATTTGAAAACTGTCTCCTTTGATTTTTGTAATAAAAATTCGTATCATTCAATAATAATATAAAAGTGTATGAAACGGAAAAATTTTTTCTTGGGAACTTGCTGTAAGAAAAAATCCCTTACAATAATGTAAGGAAAGTGTAAGACTTTTAGATAGAGTATAGTATGCCATTTTTCGTATAATACAAGTATAGATATATGACTAGGGAAAAAGAAGTGCAAACAGGAGGTTCATGTATGAAATTGGTAATTAAAGTTTTAACTGTATTCGCCATTATTCTAGGTGGAACAGCGTATTATTTGAACACAAAAACAGAAGGTGTACATGCTTTTGTAGACAACTTCTTTTCAAATAAAGAAATACAAGATTATTATGCGGTTATAGATAAAGGTGAGAAAAAAGACGGAGAATACTTGTATACTTTTAAAGGGTATACAGAAGACGGAAAGTTACAGGTTATTAAAAGAATGATGAACCGTGAATTGCATACGGGTGCTTTTATAAAAATTTATGCAAAAGGTATGCAAGGAAAAGGATGGGCTGAAATCCCGAAAGAATCAATTCCGCAAAAAGCGTTGGAAAAAATAGAAAAACGATAAAAGGAGCGACTCATTCGCTCCTTTTTTAGTGCGTTAAAATAGTGATAGATGTTTTTTCTTTGTTAGAAATGATTGTTGCACGTCCGCCAATTGGGAAAGTGAAAATCGGGGTTGTATGACCGAAACTTGCGTTTGCAATGATAGGGATATGTGCAAGCTCAGGCTTTGAAGCAATCATTTCTTGCACGTCTTCTATCGTACATTCTGCGCCTTTTTGCATCTTTCCTATAACGATGCCTTTTACATGTTCAAAATCTTGCTGCTGCATAAGAGAATGTAAATATCGATCAAAAGTTTTAAGAGTAGCTCTCCCAGTTAAACTATCCTCTTCAAGAAATAAAATTTTATCCTTTAAGTTTGGCATATATGGTGTACCTTGCAGTAAGTTCAATGTGCTCATATTACCACCGATAATATCTCCCGTAGCTTCTCCTTCGTGAATCGAAACGTATCCTTCATTCTTAATAAACTCTCGATTTTCCTGATCAATGTACCAAGAATCATCACTCCATGTTTCAGATGGTAGGACTTCAATCGGCTCATTAGAAGTTACGCATTTTAAAAAGTAATCTGTTGTATACTCGAGCCCTTTCTCCATTCCAAATGAAGAGAAATGGGGACCTGAATATGTAACAAGTCCTGTTTTAGTGTAAATTGCATTATTTAGTGCAGTGATATCCGAATAGCCACAGAAAAATTTCGGGTTTTCTCGAATTAAATCGTAATCGAGATGTTTTAATAAGCCATTAGAATTGTTTCCTCCAAGTGTCGTCAAAATGGCTTTTACATTCGGATCTTTAAATGCTTCGTGAAGGTCTTGAACGCGTGAAGAAATAGAAGAGGAAGCAAATCTGTCTATCTCATCAGCATATGTTGAAAATGTAACGTGAAAGCCCATTTCGGTTAACCTTTTTACAGCAAGCTTCCTGTTTTCAGTTGAGACAATACTTAAACTACAAGATGGTGAAATCACTCTAATTTCATCACCTTTTTTCAATTTTGTTGGTAGCACTTCATTCACCCCTTTAAATGAAAGAATATTTAGACTTAAAAAACATTTTATCATATGAAATAAAGTGAGAGTGAATTATGTTTTGAAATGGAGTTTTCCTGATTTTTCAGCAGACAGACAGAGGTTTTTTTTGATATGATAGGAAAAGTGATTTATTATAAGTAGTATTTAATATCTATAACATTTGAAAGGTGTGCAAGACGTGGAGAAACAACTTGCAGGCTTGCCGGTACACGTTCATTTCGTAACAGAAATCCGTGAAGGGGCGAGGAAGGAAACCGTTGCTTTTGAAGCAAATGGTCAATACTATGTAAAAGGTCAAGGTACATACGTAACATTCCAAGAGCCGAACGAACAAGGCGAAGTGAAAACAATTATTAAAATCCAAGATGAACAAGTTCTCATTATGCGTTCAGGTGCTGTTTCGATGCGTCAAACGCATGTGAAAGGTGAATGGACAACTGGTACGTACACGAGTGAACTTGGTACGTTTGCATTGCAAACAAAGACTGATAACGTTCTTTTTAAATGGTCGGATGAAAAGAAAAAAGGACAACTCTTCTTAACGTACGCATTGCTTCTAAGTGAACAAGAAGCTGGCAGATATACAATTACGATTAATTTGAAGGAGGCAAAATAATGAATTCTTTAGAACAAGTAAAAGGATTAATTAAAGAAGAAATTCAAGCTGCTGTATTAAAGGCAGAATTAGCGACAGAAGAACAGATTCCAAATGTAGTATTAGAATCTCCAAAAGATAAAACAAATGGTGACTTCTCTACAAATATGGCAATGCAACTTGCACGTGTTGCGAAAAAAGCACCTCGTATGATTGCAGAAGAATTAGTTGCAAACTTCGATAAAGCAAAAGCTTCTATTGAAAAGATTGAAATCGCAGGTCCTGGTTTCATTAACTTCTACATGGATAATAGCTACTTAACAGACTTAATCCCAACGATCGTTAATGCTGGTGAAGCTTACGGTGAAACGAATACTGGTAAAGGTGAAAAAGTACAAGTTGAGTTCGTATCTGCGAATCCAACAGGTGACCTTCACTTAGGACATGCACGTGGTGCAGCAGTAGGTGACACGTTATGTAACTTATTAGCAAAAGCAGGATATGATGTATCTCGTGAGTACTACATTAATGATGCTGGTAACCAAATTCATAACTTAGCTCTTTCTGTTGAAGCTCGTTACATGCAAGCTTTAGGTTTAGAGAAAGAAATGCCAGAAGACGGATACCATGGTGCAGACATCATTGCAATTGGTAAACGTTTAGCAGAAGAGTTTGGCGATCGTTATGCGAAAGCTGATGAAAAAGAAAGCTATGAATTCTACCGTGAGTACGGTTTAAAATATGAGTTAGCAAAACTTCAAAAAGACTTAGAAAGTTTCCGTGTTAAATTTGATGTATGGTTCTCAGAAACATCGTTATACAAAAACGGAAAAATCGATCAAGCTCTTGCTGTATTAAAAGAGCGTGACGAGATCTTTGAAGAAGATGGAGCAACTTGGTTCCGCTCAATGACTTACGGTGATGATAAAAACCGTGTATTAATTAAAAACGACGGTTCTTACACGTACTTAACGCCAGATATCGCGTATCACCGTGATAAATTAGAGCGTGGTTTCGATAAGTTAATCAACATTTGGGGTGCTGACCACCACGGTTACATTCCACGTATGAAAGCTGCTATTCAAGCGTTAGGTTACGATAAAGAAACACTTGAAGTAGAAATCATCCAAATGGTACAACTGTACCAAAACGGTGAAAAAATGAAGATGAGTAAACGTACAGGTAAAGCAGTTACACTTCGTGAGCTTATGGAAGAAGTAGGCGTGGACGCAATGCGTTACTTCTTCGCAATGCGTAGTGGCGATTCTCATTTAGATTTCGACATGGACTTAGCTGTATCAAAATCTAATGAAAACCCAGTATATTATGCACAATACGCTCACGCTCGCGTATGCAGTATCCTTCGTCAAGGTGAAGAATTAGGATTAGCTACAGGCGGAGACGTGAACTACAAACTTGTTACTTCTGAGAAAGAAGTAGAGTTACTGAAAAAACTTGGTGAATTCCCAGCAGTAGTTGCAGATGCAGCACAAAAACGTTTACCACACCGTATTACAAACTATGCATTTGAATTAGCAGCAACATTACACAGCTTCTACAATGCAGAAAAAGTATTAAACCAAGATAACTTAGAATTAAGTAAAGCTCGCTACGAGTTAATGAAAGCAGTACGCACGACACTTCAAAACGCATTAGCAATCGTAGGAGTATCTGCGCCAGAAAAAATGTAATTAAGAAAAGCGGAGCCGACTGTTTAGTCCCGAAGGCTAAGGTTCTTTCCCACAGAAGATGCATTTTATCTTCTCGTGGGGAAGGTTCTTAGACGGAAGGGGCTAGGAGGCAGAGCTAGACATAAAGAAAAGCGGAAGCGGCTCGTTCAGAATAGGAGGGGGATGGAGCTCCTGACAGAGAGGCGTACTTTGCCTCGGAGGAAGGCGCGAAGCCACCGAGTATTCTAAGCCGCTGGAGCTGGACAATAGAGAAAAGCGGGCCGATTTTCCGCTTTCAGTAAAAGGCAATCACACGATGTTGTGATTGCCTTTTTGTATGGAAATAATAAAAAAATAAAATTTTATCAAACAAAAGGAGAATTTGCGTCGTCTTATATAAATGACAGGAGGTTTATGATGGAAGAAAAGGTAGAAGAATTGATTGACATATATAAGCAGCAAATATATTCCTTATGCTATAAGTTAGCGAAAACGAAAGAAGATGCGGAAGATATTTTTCAAGAGACATGGATAAAAGTTTTTTCATCGCGGCACCAACTTTCTTACGTGGAAAATTATAAAAAGTGGATTACTACGATTTGTATTCGTACGTTTTATGATTTTTATCGTAAAAAGAAAAGATGGAAAGATCGTGTATTGGATTTATTTCATAAAGAAGATGGCGGAGAAATTGAGCATGCAGATGATGTGAATATATCAGAAGAATTTATTCAAAAAGTCGAAGCAGAAATGATACGAGAAGTTATACAGTTATTAAACGGAAAATATAAAACAGTGCTCGTACTCTACTACTATGAACAATATTCTTACAAAGAAATGAGTGAAATATTAAATATACCAATTGGTACGGTGAAATACCGCCTTAATTATGCGAAGAAGCAAATGCGAGAACATTTGGAGGGGTTCGTTTATGAAGGAAGACAAATTTGATCAAAAGATAAAAAGTAGTTTAGCGAAAGAGATGATTCCTAGCGAAGAGCTAATAAATAATACGAAGCAGGGCATGCGAAATGCTCGGAAATTAGAGAAGAGATGGGTTGTTTTCATTCATGCTATTTGGATGATTGTATTAACAGTCACCCTAGAGCAGTTTGTTAGTCATTTGGAGCATAAAATATCTGTCATTATAACGATAGTTATTATGATGCACCTATACATTCCTATATATGTTGTCATACAGTCGTTTTTAAAGAAGGAGTATAAATTACATGATAGAGTTCGCTAATCCATTTGTAGTATTTGAGATAGCTGGGATTACAATGTTTTTAGCTTTTATAGCACTTTTAGTATGTGTAGCATCATGGGTGTATACAGATGCGAAAACGCGTGGAATAAGTAAGTGGTGGAGTGTTGTAGCAATTATATTGCCGTTTTTTATTGGAGTTTTGTTATATATGATACGAAGAAGTAACAAGAAAATAGAAGGAGAGCATACGATGAATGCTGTGAAAAAACAAAAGATAACATTAGTTGTCATATTTGCAAGTGCGATGTTTGTATTACTGAGCGGTTTTGCTTTTCTTCAAACGTTAGATGATATGTGGAGAGCTGGTGATATATATTTAGAGAGTGAGCAACAAGGAGAGACAAGCTATGAGGCAAAATTCTCATCGTGGGATATTGCTGGGAAAGGTATTGAACTTGAGTATGCCAAAGACACAGAAGTAACATTTTCTTATGAGACGGATGCAAAACGTGGGAATTTATGCTTTAGCTTGTATGAAAGGAAAGGAGAAGGAGAAGGTATAAGGGAGTTAAAAGAAATCTGTGAATCAAAAAAAGGTACTTTTAAAGCTACATTGAAAGCGAATGAAAAGTATGTATTTAGTATAAGTGGTTTAATGGTGAAAGATGGTTTTGTAAAAGTGAATTGGGAAACAAAATAAAGGCCCTTGGGAAGGGCCCTTTATTTTATCGGATTGTATACGTAACCGAAAAGCTAACAGGACTATAGTAAACATAAGGTGCATGAAATTGAACGTACATATTCCCATCTGTTTTTGCAGTGAAAATTCGGCCGTAGCCATCAGAATAACGTCCAATAAGGTTATGATTTGAGTCATAAACACTGTAAGTAGGGGTTTTGCTGTTAGGTTGAATTGTTAACTCTTGTCCCTTTTGAAGGAAAACAGGTTCTTGTTCAGAACTACTTCGAGTTTGCAAAGAATAAAATTTTGTAAAGCTTTGTTCTTGAGTAGCGGCAGCGGCCTTTGTTTCAGGAATAAACGCGGTAGCACCAGTAATTCCTGCTAAAGTTAATGCACCGGCTAAAATTATTTTTTTCATAGTAGAAAAGCCTCCTTAATTGTTGTAATCATTTTTGTTACAGTTAATATTGTATACGATAATGAGTAGGAGAAAATATGCTTTTATGCATATATATTTTTTCTCAATAAAAGACCACTGATAAAAATCGGTGGTCTTTTAAATGACTAAGCAGCTTTTTGTTCAGTTTGAGCGACAGGTTTTTGAAGTGTATTATAAACTCCTGTTCCAATAACCTCTAATGCCATTTTCATACGTTCAGGTGAAATGTTCTCAAATACGTTATCTTGAGGTGTGTGATATACCTTTTCGATATGATAGATTAATGGATTCCAACTATCGACACCCATCCAAATAAATAGAGCGGCAGGAATCCCAACTTCAGCAAATGGTACGTGATCACTAGAGCCGAATTTTCCTTGCAGTACAAGGTCATTATTTAACTGTTTACCTGCTTGCAAGGCTGCATCTGTTACAAGGTTTGGAGAACCGTTAGGCGTCATAGCATATAAATTCTTTGCTTTATCGTAATTTGTTGCGACCATGTCTGCGTTAAAGACACCTAAAATTCGATCGCGTTCTTTTTGGGATAAACTATTAACGTAATAATCAGAGCCAAGTAAGCCAGTCTCTTCAGAACCGAAAGCAATAAAACGAATTTCTTTATCAGTTTCTACATTTTGAAAAGCACGAGCTAATTCTAATACTAATCCTGTACCAGAAGCATTATCATTTGCTCCAGGTGCTCCAACGACACTATCGTAGTGTGAACTTACAACGACAGCTTTTTCATTACCTGTACTGTTTTTTGGTTTCTTTTTAGCGATGACGTTTAATGATGTTAAATTAGATTCATGTCTCGCTTTTAGGGAAAGAATTGTTGTTCCTTTTTTAGCGATTTCTTCTTTAAATGCATTTCCTTGCGCATAAGCAAGACCAAAGACAGGGATAGATTGCTTTTTCGTTAGGCGGGGATTGAAAGTTTGTCCGTAGTTTCCACGTCCACCAATTAAACTGTATAAAAGAACACCTTTTGCTCCTTTGCTAACGGCATTTTCAACTTGTTTATTATAGTCAGCTACTGTTGTTCCTCTTTCGAATAGAACAATTTTTCCGTTTACTTCATTTGGGATATCCTCTAATTTTGTCCCACCTTGAACAAAGATAAGAGGAGCCGTAACAGATTCTGTAGAAATTAGTGCGTTAGGGGCAGCACCAGCTTGCCAATTACGCTTTGTGGATAATGGTGATTCAATAAATCCAACGTATTGATCCGGCACTTGGAATGGTTGATATTCTACTTCGTAGCCCATTGATTTAAGCTGCATACCGACGTAGCGAGAAGCCCATTCTTCTGATTTTGTCCCGCCAGGTCGAGGGCCAATTGTTTCGGATAAGAAACGGATGTGTTCGATAGCGCGGCTTGCATCAACTTGTTTTGTAATAGATGAAGTCTGTGTGATTTCTGAAGTGGAATCAGCTTTGGCTTGTCCAATCGGAGCTAAGCTAACAGCGAGTGATACAGCAAGCAAAGAGCTTACTATTTTTTGTTTCAAAGATTTTTTCATTTTTTCCTCTTCTATTCTTCTATTCTCTCTGACTGACAAAAGAAGACGGATAACGACTTCATTTTACCCTTATCTTTATTATTTTTCAATATTCTGACATTGAGAAATAAAAAACGCTATATGCACATTTGCATATTTTTGACGGAGATATGTATGCTATCATTTTAAACGAAGGTTCGCTTTCTATTTGGAAAGCTCCTACATTGCATGAATCTAGTGTACCCAAACTTTAGATTATGTAGAGAAAAGAATCCACTGTAGGGTTTCTTTTCTCGTGTTTGAATCATGTGATGATAAATATGTTTCCGCATTTCATAATTATCATCAGTGATATATGTAAGGCATCCATATGAAAATACGAGGCTGTTCAAAGGTTTTCCGTACTTTTGGACAGCCTCACCCCGTTAAAAGGACGATACTCTATGTATCGTCCTTTTTTGTATAAAAAAACACCCAATCAAATGTTCACTTGATTGGGTGTGAAAAACTATTAATAATATTTTTTGCGTTTTGTAGCTAAAATACTTAACAAACCAGCTAGTAGAAGTAAGATACCTACTGTTTGAGTAGAATCTTTTTTGTGACCTGTATTTGGAAGTTCTTTACCCGTATTTCGGTCATCTTGCTGTTTGTTTATTTGTGTTTCAGGGTTACCTTTTTCTAGTTCTTCGGAAGTTTCCTTACCTGGTTTCTCTTCTTTATTCGGAGGAGTAATTGATTCATTATCTCCACCTGATGAAGATTCAATCTTTTTATTTGAAACTGTAATTTGTAGTGGTGCAGCTTGGGCTTTTTCAATTGTAAAGCTTATTGGTGATGCATCTAATTGATAGCCTTCAGGAGCTTTTGTTTCCACTAGTTGATAATTGCCAGGTTTCAAATCATTTATGATTAATTTACCATGCCCATCTGTTTTTAAGCCTTCTCGTACTACTTTTCCATCTTGATCTAAAATATTGAAAATGGCACCCTCAAGTGTTCCATTGTGATCCATATCAACTTTAGTTAATTCTATTGAACCTGTTGTTAAACTATTTAACGCTGTAACAGAAGTAACTTGAGATTGTCCTTTCGTAATTGTGAAAGGAATTGGCTTAGCGTTTAAATCGTACCCAGTAGGAGCTTTCGTTTCAATAAACTGATAGTCACCCGGACGTAAATCAGAAACAGAAATTTTTCCGTCTTTATCAGTAGTTAAATCAGCGCGAACGTCATTGCCGTTCATATCAACGATTTTAAAGATAGCTCCTTCAAGAGTAGAGCCGTCGATGTCATCGACTTTCGTTAATTCCACAGCGCCCTTCGTTAAGCTATTCTTAGCAGTAACAGAAGCAGTAGTGGTTTGACTCTTTTCAACAGTAAAGTTGATAGGAGTTTGATTTAAGTCGTAATGAGTAGGAGCTTTCGTTTCAATAAACTGATAGTCACCCGGACGTAAATCAGAAACAGAAATTTTTCCGTCTTTATCAGTAGTTAAATCAGCGCGAACGTCATTGCCGTTCATATCCACGATTTTAAATACTGCACCTTTAAGAGCAGTACCATCGACATCATCTACTTTAGAAAGTTCCACAGCGCCCTTCGTTAAGCTATTTGTAGCAGTAACAGAAGCTGTAGCGGTTTGACTCTTTTCAACAGTAAAGTTGATAGGAGTTTGATTTAAGTCATAATGATCAGGAGCCTTCGTTTCAACGAACTGATAATCTCCTGGACGTAAATCAGAAACAGAAATTTTTCCATCTTTATTAGTAGTTAAATCAGAACGAACGTCATTGCCGTTCATATCCACGATTTTAAATACTGCGCCTTCAAGAGTAACACCGTCGATGTCATCAACTTTTGTTAATTCCACAGCGCCCTTCGTTAAGCTATTTTTAGCGATAACAGAAGCTGTAGCGGTTTGACTCTTTTCAACAGTAAAGTTGATAGGAGTTTGATTTAAGTCGTAATGAGTAGGAGCCTTTGTTTCAATGAATTGATAGTCTCCCGGACGTAAATCAGAAACAGAAATCTTGCCATCTTTATCAGTAGTTAAATCAGAGCGAACGTCATTGCCGTTCATATCAACGATTTTAAAGATAGCTCCTTCAAGAGTAGAGCCGTCGATGTCATCGACTTTCGTTAATTCCACAGCGCCTTTTGTTAAGCTATTCTTAGCAGTAACGGAAGCTATTTTTTCTTGTCCTTTTTTAACTGTGAACTTAATAGGTGTTTCGTTTAAGTCATAATGGTTAGGAGCTTTTGTTTCGATAAACTCATAGTCTCCTGGCGGTAATTCATCCACAACTAAACGGCCGTTTTTATCAGTAGTTAAATCAGTACGGACGTCGTGTCCATCCTTATTAACAATTTTAAATACCGCACCCTCGAGTGTTGTGTTTTTTTCAACATCATCGACTTTAATTAACTCCACACTACCTTTCGTTAAGCTGTTAGTAGCTGTAACGAAGACATGCTTTGTTTGACTTCTTTCAATTGTGAACTTAATAGGATCTTCATTTAAGTCATAATGTTTTGGAGCTTTCGTTTCAATAAATTGATAGTCTCCAGGTTGTAAGTCTTTAGCGATGATTTTTCCGTCTTTATTGGTAACTAAATTCGTACGAATATCATTACCGTTCATATCAGTAATTTTAAATACCGCACCTTCTAGCGTTTCTTTCGCATCTAAAGAGTCAACTTTCGTTAATTCAACGCCACCCTTAGTTAAGCCATTTTTAGCAGTAACAGAAACGTGAGTTGTTTGGCTTTTCTCGATAGTGAAAGGAATAGGTGTTTTATTTAAATCATAATGTTTCGGAGCTTTCGTTTCCACGAATTGATAATCTCCTGGTCTTAAATTAGAAGCAGAAACTTTCCCGTCTTTATCAGTAGTTAAATTTGTGCGAACAATTTTACCTTTCGCATCAATGATGTTAAATACTGCATCAGAAAGTTTTGTATCTGGATTTATATCATCCACTTTAATTAACTCTACCGCACCTTCAATTAAGCTGTTCTTAGCAGTGACTTGTAACTTCTCTGCTTGGCTTTTCTCAATTGTAAATTTAATTGGTGTAGCATCTAGTTTATAGTGCTTAGGAGCTTTTGTTTCAATAAATTGATAGTCTCCAGGATGTAAATCAGGAATAGAAACTTTCCCTTTCGCATCTGTCGTAATGCCAGTACGAACGTCATTGCCGTTCATATCAACAATTTTAAATACCGCACCTTCAAGAGCCGTACCGTCGATATCATCCATTTTAGAAAGTTCTACCGCACCTTTAGTTAAACTATTTTTAGCAGTAACAGAAATCGGTTCGGCTTGTCCTTTCTCGATAGTGAAAGGAATTGGTTCTTTATTTAAATCGTAATGTTTCGGAGCCTTTGTCTCGATGAATTGATAATCACCCGGACGTAGGTCAGGAACGCTAATTTTACCTTGTGAATTGGTAGTAAGACTCTTGCGAATTACAGTACCCTTCATATCAACAATGTTAAATACAGCACCCTCAAGAGTAGTACCATCGACGTCATCGACTTTAGAAAGTTCAACGCCACCTTTAGTTAAACTATTTTTCATAGTAACAGTAGCAATATCTTTTTGGCTTTTTTCAACTGTAACTACAATTGGCTTTTTGTCTAAATCATAATGTTTCGGAGCGGTTGTTTCGACAAATTGATACGTACCAGGACGTAAATTTTCAACAACGATCTTTCCTTCATTATTTGTTTTTAAATCTGTTTTAAGCACTTTTCCGTTTTGGTCTAGTAAATTAAATACCGCATCAGAAAGTTTCATTTGATCGTTTAGATCATCTACTTTAAGTAGTTCAATACTACCTTGTTGTAAGCTATTTTTAGCAGTTAAAGAAATAGCTTTCTTCTGTCCTTTTTCAATAGTGAAATGGATTGGCGTTTCATCTAAAACGTAATGCTTAGGTGCTTTCGTTTCGATGAATTGATAATCACCCGGACGTAGGTCATCGATTTCGATTTTTCCTTTATTATTTGTAACAAGATCTTTATGAATGACAGTACCGTTCATATCAACAATGTTAAATACAGCACCTTCAAGTTTAGTATCATCGATGTCATCTACTTTAGAAAGTTCAACGCCACCTTTTGTTAGAGCGTTTTTAGCCGTAACATGAAGCGTTTCAGTTTGGCTTTTCTTAATTGTAAATTTGATCGGTTTTTTATTTAAATCGTAATGTTCAGGAGCGATTGTCTCAACGAATTGATACGTGCCAGGACGTAGGTTTTCAACAACAATTTTCCCTTCATTATTTGTTTTTAAACCTTTTTCAACTAGCTGTCCGTCTGCATCTAATAAATCAAATACAGCATTAGCAAGTTTAGTGTTTGTATCGATATCATCAATCTTTGTTAATTCCACGCTACCTTTTTTCAACGTGTTTTTACCCGTAACATTGATCTCTTTCGTTTGACTTCTTTCAATTGTAAATGGAATCGGTGTTTCGTCTAATACATAGTGCTCAGGAGCCTTTGTTTCAATGAACTGATAGTCTCCAGGACGTAAATCAGAAACGGAAATTTTTCCATTTTTATCTGTACCAAGGTTTGTGCGAACTTCGTTACCCTTCATATCAACAATTTTAAAGATTGCACCTTTTAGCATTGTACGATCGATGTCATCAATTTTCGTTAATGTGACTGCACCTTTCTTTAAGCTGTTAGTAGCAGTAACAGTAATGTTTTCTTTTTGACTTTTTCCGATAGTGAACGGAATAGGATCGTTGGCTAACGTATAGTCTTTGGGAGCTTTTACTTCAATAAATTGATAGTCACCTGGGCGCAAGTCAGAAGCAGAAACTTTACCCTGCTTATCGGTAGTTAACTCTTTACGAACCACCTTTTTCGTATCATGAGCATCAACAATGATAAATTCTGCACCTTCAAGAGTAGCGCCATCAACGTCATCAACTTTTGTTAAAGTAACGCCACCTGTAAGTAAACTATTTGTTACAGTGACAGGGACTGGAAGATCATCCTTGCTACCTTTTTTAATTGTGAACTTAATAGGTGTTTGATCTAATTTATAATGTTCAGGAGCTGATGTTTCAATAAATTGATAATCTCCTGGTGCTAAGTCAGGAATAACTATTACTCCATGATCATCTGTTTTTAAATCTTTCGCAATTTCTGTACCGTTTGCGTCTTGTAATGTGAACACTGCGCCGGCAAGAGCGATACTACTCTCCACATCATCTTCTTTAATAAGTTTAACTTTTCCTTTCGTTAAACTATTTTTAAATGTAAGTGGAAGAAGTTTTTGTTGTCCTTTTTCGATTGTAAATTCAATTGGCTCTACATTTACATCATAATAAGTTGGAGCCTTTGTTTCGATAAGTTTATAGTTACCAGGACGTAAGTCGTCTACAACTAACTTTCCTTCACTATTCGTAACAAGGTTCGTACGAGTATCTTCATTCGTATCTCTATTAACGATTTTAAATACTGCACCTTCAAGTGTTTCCTTTTCATCTGCAGCATTCACTTTTGTTAATTCAATACCGCCTTTTGTTAAGCTGTTTTTAGCAGTAACAGTAGCTGACGTTGTTTGACTTTCTGTAATTGTGAACTTGATTGGACTTGTGTTCTTATCATAATACTTCGGTGCTGTTACTTCGATAAATTTATAGTCGCCAGGGCGTAAGCCAGTAGCGATAGCTTTACCATCCGCACCCGTTTTTATATTTTCGCGAATGACTTTCTTTTCATCATTAGCATCAACAATTTTAAATACAGCACCTGCAAGAGCTGTACCATCGATATCATCAACTTTCGTTAATTCAACATCTCCTGGTTTTAAAGCATTTTCAGCTTTCACAAGTAGAGTTTCTTTCTGACTCCTATCGATTGTAAATTCAATAGGTTCTGCTCGTAAAACGTAATGTTCAGGAGCAGCTGTTTCAATAAATTTATACGTACCAGGACGTAACTTATCAGCTTTTGTTTTTCCATCAGCATTTGTAGTTAGGTCAGTACGAACATCATTGTTATTTACATCAACAATCTTAAATACGGCGCCTTTTAGAGGTTTTTTATCACCGAATTCATCAACTTTTAATAATTCAACTTCTCCTGTTTTTAAACTGTTAGTTGCCGTAACAGTAGCAAATGACTGTTGGCTTTTATCGATTGTAAACTCGATAGGATTTGTATTTAACACATAATCCTTAGGAGCTTCTGTTTCAATAAATCTATACGTACCAGGCTCTAAGTCTTTAACAGTTACTTTACCATCCGCACCAGTTGTTACATTTTTGCGAATGATTTTCTTTTCATCATTAGCATCGACAATTTTAAATACAGCACCTGCAAGAGCTGTACCATCGATATCATCAGTTTTTGTTAAAGTGACGCCACCTTTAATGAGGTGATTTGTCGCAGTAACAGTAACTGCTTTCTTTTGACTTTTTACAATTGTAAACTCAATCGGTTTTTTATCTATGTCGTAATCTTTCGGTGCCTTTTCTTCGACAAATTGATAGTCTCCAGGGCGTAAATCTTTTGCTTCGATTTGTCCTTGATCATTTGTCGTTAACTTTTCATAACCAGGAACTTTTATGTTGTTCCGGTCTCTTACACTGAACTCCGCACCAGCTAAGGTTTTTCCATCTTTATCGACTTTTGTTAAAATGGCCGCGCCTGGAATCAAGCTGTTTGTTGCAGTTCGGTTGATTACTGTTGTTTGATCTTCCGCGATTTTAACCTCAATCAGTCGATCATCTAATTTATAATGCTCAGGAGCCTTTGTTTCTTGTAAGTAGTAAGTTCCTGGTTTTAAATGATCTACAGTAATTTGTCCTTTATCATTTGTTATTAATTCTTTATGTTCTGGAATAACCTGTTTGTTTTGATCCAGTAAAGAGAAAACAGCATGTTCAAGTCTCTCTCTACTCGTAGCATCAGTTTTTGTAAGTACTACTTTCCCAACAAACTTTTTATTTGTAAGAGTATATTTTGTAATTTCTTCAGAACCTAGCTCGACAAGTATACCTTCTTTTAATTCTTTACTAATTACATAACCTTGAGGTGCTTTTGTTTCTTTAATTAAATATTTATCACGTCGTAAGTTGTTAAACTTGGCGACGCCGTCATCACCTGTTGTAATTGAACGAATAGCGGTTGTGCCTGTCTGATCATATAAAGTAAATTCTGCTCCGGCTAATGGTACTTTTCTATCTTTGTCATCAACCTTTATAATTTGAAGACTTCCGCGTCCTTTATTAGCAGAACCACCCCCAGATCCAGAAGATACTTTAACTACCTTTTCTTCTGTTGTTTCAACCTGAGTTAATGTTAAACGATTACCAGTAATCTTCACTTTATTACTCACTGTCTCATTATTGTCTGCATTAATGAGTGAGCGATATTCTAAAATATAAGCTCGATTAATGGTATGAAGAAATTCAACTTTAAACTGTTGTTTTCCTGTATCGTTGTCTGTTGTTACTTTGAGTTTATAGTCTGTTCCTTCTTTTAATTCATTTGTTGTGTCTTTTGTTAAAGTGCCATCCACAGCTACTGTTGTTGGGTATAGGTGGAAGGACTTTTCATCAAGAATTTGATTGTCTGTTGGGTTATCTGTTACGACAGCATTTTCAATAGTTGATTGACTCGGATTAATGGAAACACTCCAATCAATATACTTGTCATTTTGTTTTGCTGTTTTCGTAACACCGCTACCACCGTTTTTGATCTCAAATGCACCATGGATAGTAGTAACAGTTTTCGATCCATCTTTTAAATCGGCATAATTATCGTAGCGTTTATTAATTTGTTCACCTACAAGTGAAGTTTTAAAGCTAATATAATATGCAGAATTAATTTCGTTTTTAAAATGCACCGTTAATGTATTGTTGTTCTCTTTTGCTGGATGTTCTATCGTATATTCGCTAGGAGGAACAGGATCGCCTACTTCAAATCCATGTGCACCACCAGTTAATTTCATATGTCGAACTTCAATAGATTCAGGTATTAATTTTTGGTTATCTCTTAATACGTCGACGATAGAAGGATCCTTAATCGTTCTATTATTATAGTTAAATCCAATTTTCCATGTAATTTCTTTCGTTTGGGCATTGTAAGAACCGTATTTAAATCCGTTGCCTTTTGTATAGCCATCAGGATCGAATGTATCATTGGATGAACTATTTTTATCGTCCCCGTTTATATCTACCCATGTTAACTTTGCGGTATTTTTGAAGGACGTATTTTTACCCTTATTCTCTTTCACTTTAGATAAAGTTTCGTAATTAAAGTCTGTTGTGTATGTGATAGTTAAAGTTTTATCCATATTAGACTTATAATCACCGGTTAGTTTCACTTCAAATCCTGTATCTGTTACATCAAGTGTGTAATCAAAATTTGGATCAAGCGTTCTTGATCCGTCTGTAATTTTGAAACTATCTTTCTGTAACGTTAGGCCACCATAGTCAAACGTATCCTTGATAACAGCATCATTTAACACGTAGTTGTTATCATTGACAATAATTGTCCATGTTGTTGTTTTCTTATTGTAATCCGTATCTTTTTTATTATGTTTCTTTATGATGTTTTGTTGTTTTAACGTAACTTTGTTTGTTTGACTCCATTTACCATCTGCAATAATTTTATTTTCGATTTCGCCATCTTTTATGACATCATTCGTAGCTTTCGATGTATAAGTAATCACATAGGCACTATTAATATCTTCATTAAACTGTAAATCAAATCCCTCATCAGTTTCTTTTACAGTAAAGTTTGTGGCGTTGTCACCTGTAACAAGTTTTCCTGCATCATCATAAGAAGCATTTTTTACCACGATAGAATTTTTATCAACTTTATGAGATTTATCCAAAACATCTTTTAAAAGCGCATCAGCTTTTTTAATATCTCTCTGATCACCGTTATAAGTGATTGTCCATTCGATTGTTTGTGTTTTTGGATTGTACTTACTAGTTTTCTCAAGATGTGTACCGCGTGAAACAGTTACAGTGGCATTTGCAGCTACACTACCTTGATTATCACTGGATACTTTTGCGTTGTTTTTGAAACTAGTAACACTTTCATCTGTAATCTTTGTTGCATATTCAATTTCATATGCTTTATTCGTTTCTTTTTTGAAAGCGATATTTAATTTATTAGAGGATGAAGTAAGTTCATATTCTTCTTTAGGAACTTCTGCACCACGAGTTGTTTTCCCGTTAATATCTACTTCCAAATAGTAGACCTTAATAGAATCTTCGTTGAGACTAGCCCCATTTGGAATGTCATCTTCAAAGACGGCATTTGTAAGCTTATCTTTTGTCTTGTTCATTTCTACTTTCCAATTAATTTGATTCGTATTAATTGGTCTATCAGGTACACCTTTTTTATCTATAGATTTTGTTACTTTAGGCTTGAAATCAAGCTCAATAATAACGTCTTTTTCTTTAATAGGGAATGGAATTTGTTTTTCGGTAGTCCCTGTAATTTTTAATTCATTAAACTCCGTACGAATATTTAAATCTCCAGCTATATTAGGATGATCTTCAACATATTCGTTAAAAGTCATCGTTACTTTGCCATCAGGCGTAACAACGAATGATCCAATCGTATGTCCTTTACCATCTATTAAATCTTCTGTAATGGTATTGTGGACAATAAAGTATTCTGGGAGTTGGAAAGTGTAGTAATCACCTTTTTTGACGTTTAGGGACTCTAAAATTTCCCATGTAAAATCAATTTTAGTAATAGAATCTGGACTTGGACGATTATCCGTATCATTGAATGGCTTACCGTCTTTGTCCGTTAGTGTGACACCTGTTAAAATATTTTCTGTAATTTGCTTAGGTGATGGGTCTGGATTATCAACAGGCTGTTCTGTTGTGTTATCACCATTTTTTTGCTCTTCCGTAGGTTGTTGAGCATTGCCGTTCTTTTGCTCTTCCGTAGGTTGCTGAGCATCACCGTTTTTTTGCTCTTCCGTAGGTTGTTGAGCATCACCGTTTTTTTGCTCTTCCGTAGGTTGCTGAGCATCGTCGTTCTTTTGCTCTCCCGTAGGTTGCTGAGCATCACCGTTCTTTTGCTCTTCCGCAGGTTGTTGAGTATCGCCATTCTTTTGCTCTTTTGCAGGTTGTTGAGCATCACCATCTTTTTGCTCTTCTGCAGGTTGTTGAGCAGTATCCTTATCCGCAGTAGGTGAAGCCGGGTTATCTACTTGAACAGGAACTGAAATAGGCTTAGCTGTTGCACCTAAAGGGAAAGAGAGTTGAACAGATTTTGCACCAGATTTTAAATCTGGATTGAATACTGCATCAATACTGATTTTTCCGTTAGCACCTTTGGAATCTTTTACTTGGTCGTTAAATACTAGTTTCATTTTGTTATCGTTTGCTTTAACAAAATATTGACCAATAATTTGTTGCTCTGCCATCAGATTTCCCTGTTGGTCACTTTTTACTTTTAATGCGTTAGGTATTTGGAGCACTGCTGAGTCTGTTTGTTGATCTTTTATTGACCAAGCATATTCTAGGTGAATGGTTGATCCTACTTTTATTAAGTTTTTAGGATTTAATGCTTCGTCAATAATATGATTTGTTGCATCTTTCATTTCAACAGTGTCAAATAATGAATTCCCTGCTAAGGTTTCTGCTTTTACTTGATTGTATGGAAAACTAGCAAGTTGCGAAAATAGTACGAATACAATTAAACATATATTGAAAAGTTTTTTCATTGTGCCTCCTTTATGAATCCCTCTATTGCATAACAATGCTTTATGAAGAGATTATTTGTCATAGATCAATGTGCTTTACGTGATGCCTCCTTTACTACGTATACTCTTATAGAAAAAGTGTTCATATTGATGTCTTGTAACGTAAAACAAATGTATATTTTAATAATATAGGGAGTGAATATACAAATTTCGACAAAAAAATGTCGAATGAAGTGCTGATAAGGAATGATATCAGACCTTTATAGAATGCGAGTTGTTATGTGGTTCTTTATAAAATAGGTACATACAAAAAATATGCAGTGAAATGCTTAAACTATTTTATAAGGATTTGTATTCTTGCAATGTGTAAAGAATCGTTATAAAGGTGAGTTTTACGATACATACTAACCAAAATAATGTAT
This sequence comes from Bacillus paranthracis, assembly GCF_024296885.1. NCBI lineage: Bacteria > Bacillati > Bacillota > Bacilli > Caryophanales > Bacillaceae > Bacillus > Bacillus paranthracis. The sequence continues at coordinate 5,098,382 of NZ_CP101135.1, read as the reverse complement.
CTCATTGTAAAAAGTTCTTTCGTATTGAGGTAGTGATAAAATGTAGCTTGAATTTGGTCAGAATGAAGAAAATATGTACTATCTAAAAGAGTATACAATTCGTAGATTAAAGTGAAGACAGCGTCTTATAATAAATAGAACGCATTACTTTAATCGATGCTGTTAAATAAAAAAAGAAGGTACTCCCTTGATTATCTTCTATAAGAGATAATCATCAAACCTTCGTTAAAAATTATATACGTAAATGAAAAAGAGTTCAACCGTATTGCTTCTTTTCAAAAAAGTATGTAAAAAGAACCGCTTCTTAGTAAGAAGCGGTTCTTTTTTATACTTCTGTTAAAATAATCGGTTCGCCACGTGTTACGACAACTGTATGTTCACATTGTGCAACAAGGCTTTTATCAGGTGTAACGAATGTCCAACCATCATCGCCACGTTCGATAATGTGATCAGCTTTCATAGAAATGAATGGCTCTACAGCGATAACAAGACCATCTTTTAGAAGCGCATTATCCATTGGATCAAAATAGCTTAAAATGTGGTTTGGTGCTTCATGTAAGCTAAGACCAATACCGTGACCAGTTAAATTTTGAATAACATTATATCCATTTTTATGTGCAAAGTTTGAAACGGCACGACCAATTTGGTTTTGTTTTGAACCAGCTTTCACCTTTTTCATTGCTGCCCAAAAGGCATCAACAGCTGCTTGGCAAAGCTTTTCTTTTGCTTCATCTTCTCCAAGTACAAATGAAATACCTGTATCTGCATAATAACCATCAAGTGCTGCAGATACGTCGACATTTACAAGGTCGCCTTCTTTTAATACACGATCACCTGGAATACCGTGAGCAACTTCTTCATTTACACTGATGCAAGTTACGCCAGGGAAATCATATTCTTTTTCAGGCGCAGAAATAGCACCATGCTCATCTAATACTTTTTTGCCAATCAAATCAAGCTCTTTCGTTGTCATACCTGGCTTCGCTTCTTTTTTCATTTCTTCACGTGCAAGCGCAACGATGCGGCCGATTTTTCGTAAGCCTTCTAAATCTTGTTCATTACGAATAATCATGAAAACCACTGTCCTTCCTCGAATATATATCTTACCCGATTGTATCATGTTTATTTTCGTCCTGCTACTCGCTTGCAGTATGGTGGATTGATTCCTCTCATAAAGAATACATGACAATTGTCATATCGATGTCATGACGCATCATACTGTTTCCTAAGTTTTCCAAGGAATACAATGTAAATATAAGAAACAGCGGGGGTGGAGAGATGGAAAAGATTATTGAAGTAAATAGTGTTTCTAAAACATTTAAACATAAAAAAGCAGTAAATAACGTTTCATTTCATGTGAATAAAGGAGAAATCGTAGCATTGCTTGGACCGAATGGTGCAGGGAAAACGACGACGATGTCGATGATGCTTGGATTAAAGGATCCGACGGAAGGAACGGTTTCTATATTTGGAAAGAGTCCAAAGCATAGAGATGTTCGTAATAGACTCGGCGCGATGTTACAAGAAGTAAGTGTCATTGATAGCATTACAGTGGAAGAGGCAATTGAGTTATTCCGTAGTTATTATACGAATCCGGTAGCGAAAGAAACGTTACTACAGTTATCAAATTTAGAATCGGAGCGAAAGCAAAGATGTGAGAAATTATCAGGAGGTCAAAAGAGAAGGTTAAATTTTGCACTCGCACTTGCAGGAAATCCAGATTTGCTATTTTTAGATGAACCGACGGTTGGAATGGATATTACGTCTCGAAGAACGTTTTGGGAAACGATTCGAAAGTTAGCAAGTGAAGGGAAAACAATTATTTTAACGACGCACTATTTAGAAGAAGCGGATGCATTGGCGAATCGTATTTTATTATTTGCGAACGGAAAGATTATCGCGGATGGTACACCGAATGAGATGAAGGCAACGATTTCAAGAAAAACAATCACGTTTTATTCGAAGGAAAGTATTCCGGCAAAATTACTAAAAGAATTACCAAACGTAACAGAAGTACAATCAAAAGAAGGGCACTTCACTTTAACAACTGAAGATACAGATGCAACGTTAAAAGCAATTTATCAAAAGAACTTACCTGTAACAGATGTTTCCGTTGAACGTGGAAGTCTTGATGAAGCATTTGAACAGTTTGTCGCAAATCAGAAGGAGGAGATCGCATGAGAGCTTTATGGATGCAATGCAAAATAGAAATTTTACGTACATTCCGTAATAAATTATTTATCTTTTTCTCATTATTAATGCCAGTTATGTTTTACTATATTTTCACAAATGTTGTTCAAGTGCCACAAAACGGAGATGCGTGGAAAGCGCATTATTTAATCTCAATGGCGACGTTTAGTATTGTAGGGACAGCACTTTTTAGTTTCGGTGTAAGGATTTCTCAGGAAAAAGGGCAAGGGTGGACACATTTGTTGAAAATTACACCACTTCCAGAGGGAGCGTATATAACAGCAAAGATCATCGCTCAAACAGTAGTAAATGCTTTTTCAATCTTAGTTATCTTTATCGCAGGAATATTAATTAATCATGTTGAGTTAACAGTAGGGCAATGGATTGGTGCTGGATTATGGTTGTTGTTAGGTGTAACACCATTTTTAGCATTAGGAACAGTAATAGGTTCTATTAAGAAGGCGGATGCTGCTGCGGGCTTAGCAAATATTTTAAATATGTGTTTAGCAATTCTTGGTGGCTTATGGATGCCAATCGAAGTATTCCCGAAAATATTAAGATCTATCGGTGAATGGACACCAACATACCATTTTGGAAGTGGTGCATGGGATATTGTTGCTGGAAAATCAATTGGATGGGAAAATATCGCGGTATTAGGAGGTTATTTCCTTATATTTGTTGTAGTATCAATATATATAAGAAAAAGACAGGAAGCGGTATAAATGATAGAGAAGAAGAGGATTGAGATTTTTCCGAAGCATATGGGATTCTTTCCGTATATGTTTCTTGTGTATTTATTATTTCCAATTTACCATTTAGCGCAAGTGTCAGGATGGAAGTTTGTGCTAGGGAGCGGTATGTTGATACTTTTTATTATCACATACCGTCAACTTTATTTTGTTCAGAAGACGTTTGTTTTGTGGGCATGTATACAGATGGTGCTTATCTATTTATTTGCTTTATTTTATAATCCCTTCATGATATTTTTTGGCTTTTTCACGGCAAGTGCGATGGGATTTGCACCAAGTAAGAAAGCATTTCGGGTATTACTATGTTTGTTAGTTGTAATGCTTGGAGCATTTGTATTTATAAATATGAATCAACTAACACCTACAAGTTTAATAAATATCGTACCGATGTTTATTTTAATGCTTCTTACACCATTTGGTATGCGCAACTTTAATCAGAAAAAGATATTAAGAAATCAATTAAATGAAGCAAACGAGCAAATTAAAGACTTAGTAAAACGTGAAGAGCGGCAGCGTATTGCAAGAGATCTTCATGACACGCTCGGGCATACGCTATCTCTTATTACGTTAAAAAGTCAGCTCGTGGAGAAGTTGATTGTGAAAAATCCAGAACGCGCAAGTGTGGAAGCGAAAGAAATTACACAAACATCTCGTACCGCTTTAAAGCAGCTAAGAGAATTAATTTCTGATATGCGCATGATTACAGTAGAAGAAGAGCTTGAGCAAATAAAAGCGATCTTACAAGCTGCTAATATTGAATTAGAGATAAAACAAGAAACGAGTGCAAGTTTGCTATCACCCATTGAACAAAATATTTTAGGAATGTGTTTACGTGAAGCTGTTACGAATGTTGTAAAGCATAGTAAGGCAACGCATTGCACAGTTTCTTTACTAGAATCACAAGGTGAGTTGATTTTGACAGTAAAAGATAACGGAATCGGTTTAGCGGATCAAAATCACGATGGGAATGGTATTCGTGGTATGAAGGAGCGAATCGCTCTTATTGATGGATTTGTTGAACTAGGTACGATTAATCCAGGAACACTATTAACAGTAAAAGTTCCAGTTGTTATTCGAACAGGAAAAGATGAGGTGAAGGCATGATTCGAATTATTATTGCAGAAGATCAGCGGATGCTTCGTGGTGCATTAGGGGCCCTGCTTGATCTAGAAGATGATATTGAAGTAATTGGGCAGGCTGCAAACGGGGAAGAGGCGCTAAAACTAATTGAATCGTTAAAGCCTGATGTAAGCATTATGGATATTGAAATGCCAATTCAAAGTGGATTAGATGTTGCGGAAACGTTGAAGAAAGAAAAATCGGCATGTAAAGTAATGATTTTAACAACATTTGCGCGCCCGGGATATTTTGAACGAGCAATGAAAGCTGGTGTGCACGGATATTTATTAAAAGATAGCCCAAGCGAGGATTTAGCTGCATCGATTCGTAATGTAATGAAAGGAAAACGAGAGATTTCTCAAGATTTAATGTTCGGCTTATGGCAGGAGCAAAATCCGTTATCGGATCGCGAAAAAGAAGTATTGCTACTTGCAAAAGAAGGAAAGACGACAAATGAAATTGCCAAGGCACTTTATCTTTCGCCAGGTACAGTACGTAATTATATTTCTGAAGTATTAACGAAGCTTGATGCGAAAAATAGAATTGAGGCAATTACAATTGCGGAAGAAAAGGGATGGATATGAAAAGAAGTTTACCTATGAATGGTAAACTTCTTTTTTCTTATAAACAAGTATTTCGATAGAGAGTTTCGTCACAGTCGCATCGCTCAGGATTTGAAGTATATCGTGTAATTTAGATTTTACTTCATTTTTCGACAAAAAATTTGTTATAGTAAGATTAGGTTGTTGATCTAAGTTTTGGACAACTTTACCACTAACAGTTGTGATTACTCCATTTTTATCTACTTTTACAATGAGATCTTGGCCATATACTTTATAGTTTTTATATGTTTGTGCAAGGCGAGCTTCGGTTTGATTTTCTTTTGTTGCTTTATTTGTAGGTTGGGAATCTATATTCATTTCAGTTGTCATTCACTTTTGTTGAGCTTTTGCCTCATTTATCTCACCTTTTAAATACTTTTTCAGTATGTTTTTTTCGTATCATTTTGAGGTTGTGTAATTTTTTAAGCGTTAAATTAGGCTAAGTAATTTCAAATTTTACTTCATTTCTGCCTAATTCTTGGGTGTGAATAACTTCTGCTACTGCTAATAAAGGAAAAAGAAGACCGAATGTAACGAAGGCACGGACGAATCTTCTATAATTTATTTATAAAACCACTAATCTATTATTATATGTGAGACGAATTGTATGAAGAATTTGCCGAATTTTATATATATTATGCATTATTTCATGTCAAAAATTGTCGAACTCACATTATTGTAGTGGTATGACAACTTAACAAATTATATTGTTATAATGGGATGGTGAGTAAGTATGCACGCAGAAAAATTAGGAAGTGAAATTAAGAAAATTAGGGTAATGCGGGGATTAACACAAAAACAGTTATCCGAGAACATATGTCATCAATCGGAAGTGAGCCGAATTGAATCAGGCGCAGTATACCCAAGTATGGATATATTGCAAGGTATTGCAGCAAAGTTACAAGTTCCCATTATTCATTTTTATGAGGTACTCATTTATTCAGATATTGAGAGAAAAAAGCAGTTTAAAGATCAAGTCATTACGCTATGTAAGCAAAAAAAATATAAAGAGATTTATAATAGAGTATGGAATGAGCTGAAAAAGGAAGAATATCATCCCGAATTCCAGCAGTTTCTTCAATGGCAATATCATGTAGCAGCTTACATGTTGAAGAAAATTGATTACGAATATTGTATTTTAGAATTGAAAAAATTGTTAAACCAACAATTAGCTGGAATAGATGTATACCAAAACCTCTATATAGAAAATGCAATCGCAAATATTTATGCTGAAAATGGCTATTTTAAGAAGAGTATTGAGTTATTTGAAGGTATATTGAAACAATTAGAGTCATTGCATGATAATGAAGAATTCGACGTGAAGGTAAGATATAATCATGCAAAAGCATTATACTTAGATAATCAATATGAACAAGCCTTATATCAAGTGAATAAGGCGATTGAAATATCTTGCCGAATTAATAGTATGGCATTAATTGGGCAGCTGTACTATCAAAGAGGTGAATGTCTAGAAAGGTTGGAGTATGATGAGGCAGAGATTGAAGATACATATAAGAAAGCAAGTTTCTTTTTTGATATATTAGAAATGCATGCATATAAAGAGGCAATCGTAAATAAAATCAATCAATGAATAACCCTAAAAAATGGATATGCATAATTGCATACGGCATGGATAAATTTTCATGATATATTAAAAGAAAAAATGTGGGTGATGGAATATGAAAAAATTACTTATTGGTAGTTTATTAACGTTAGCAATGGCATGGGGTATTTCATTAACAGATACAGCTTTAGAGAAAAGCCAAGTAATTTCTCATAATGATCAAGAGGTACAATTAGCTTCGGACCTACCTTTTGAATATTAAAAAAACAACCGTCTTACTTAGACGGTTGTTTTTTTGTGGAGTAACCTCCAAACGTCTTTACTAGAAACGGGCTTGCTAATAAAGAATCCTTGAATGTGGTCACAGTTTTGCTCATATAAAAACTTCCATTGTTCTTCGGTTTCTACACCTTCTGCGATAACTTCTAAATTTAGTTCTTTTGATAGTGTAATAATGGAAGAAATAATCGCTTCCTCTAAAGGACTAGTTGTAATTCCGCAAATAAATTCTCGAGCAATTTTTAATGTATTAATTGGATATTTTGTTAAATAAGCTAAAGAACTATAACCAGTTCCAAAGTCATCAATTGAAATTTGAATACCGAGATTTTGAAGTTGTTCTAGTTTTGCAACTACAGATTGATTTTGGTTAATGGCGATACTTTCTGTAATTTCGATATCTAGTGCTTCTGGTTTTAACTCTGTTTCTTCTAAAACTTTTGAAATAGTTGGGATTAAATCTGCATGATTAAATTGAACTACAGATAAATTTACACCGACTTTTAAGTGAGAGAAACCTTGATTATGCCATCTTTTCGCTTCTAAGCAAGCAGTACGTAAAATCCAATTTCCAAGTTCAATAATGAATCCAGTTTCCTCTGCTAGAGGGATAAATTGGGCTGGGGATACGATACCGAGCTTTGGATGTTTCCAACGAATTAATGCTTCAAAACCAATAACTTGTTTTGTTTTTGTGCTTACTTGTGGCTGGTATTCAAGGAAAAATTCATTTTGTTGTAATGCTTTTGAAAGTTCTCCTTCTAAGAAGTTACTCTCATTTTGAGCGATACTCATTTCTTTTGAGAAGAAAACAAATCGGTTTTTTCCATTTGCTTTCGCGCGATACATAGCCATATCAGCATTTTTCATTAATGCTGTTACATCAGTTCCACAATCAGGGTACATTGCAATTCCGATACTTGGTGTAATAGACAGTTCTTCATCTTTAATGAAGAATGGTTTGTTTAAAATATTTAAAATCTGTTCAGCTATAAAGGCCGCACTTTTTTCTGAGTACATATCTGGTAATAGAATTGTAAACTCATCTCCGCCTTGGCGAGCAACGACATCTTTTGAACGTAGGCAACTGCGTAATCGTTTTGCTACTTCAATTAATAACAAGTCTCCGACGTCATGACCGAGTCTATCGTTAATTTTTTTGAATCGATCTAAATCAAGAAACATGACGGCAACATCATTTGCGCTAGCCTGAGCGGTATTTAAAATGTTTTTTAAATCTTTTTCAAACTTACGGCGATTTGGTAATCCGGTAAGTGCATCATGAAAGGCTAAATGTTCTACTTGTTTTTGTTTTTCATATAAAGTTGTAATATCACGTGCTATACCGAACATCCCAACAACTTCTTTGTTTATGAAAGTAGGGATGAGTGTAATGTGAAGGTAATAGTAATAACCTTCCTTTTCTTTTGTACGAACTTCTAAAGTTTGTGGTCTACCTTCTTTCGTTAGTTGTAAAGCTTTCTGCAGTAAATCATGGTCTTTTGGGTCAATAAAGTGTAAAAGAGAATAGCTTTCTACTTCACAATAGTAGGCAGTAAATAAGCTTTCGCAAGCTGTATTAGACTGCTGGAAAATACCATACATATTTAAAGAGAAAACAGCATCCGGGTGATCTTCGAATAAAGATTTATAACGTTGTTCACTTTTTGATAAAGCAGATGCACCTTCTTCTACTTTATCTTCTAGTTGTGTAGTCAACTGCTCGTATGTATCGATTAGTGCCTGATTATCTTTCCACATATAAAGTTGTCGTAAGAATAATAAGATAAGAGATAATACTAGACCGATCAACATGAACTTATCATCCCAAGGTTGAAAGATAATAAAAGAAAAAGTAATGATTATACTAAAATAAGGTAATATAAAGCGCACATAATCAAACCGATAATATTTTGTTTTCGTTTCATGCTGTATTGGTTTATCTAAAATATATAGTATGGATGACAAACCAATTAATAAAATCGAAGCAGTATGTATTAAGTAAGAGACTTCAGAAGAAGGTTTTATCCCTGCGTTTAATTGAAACAGGTGTATATATCCGTACACGAGTATAATAGTAAAGCCGATAATTAATGAAATTCTGCTAGAAGAATATTCTTCTCTTCTATATAGACTAATTACGGCGTAGATTACTAATGATTGTGCAATAAAATATCCAATTAAAACCCAGGTATCTGTTGTTAACATACGAAAGCTTGAAATGTCCAAAATAAAAGTTAAGGTAAAATAAATATTCATAATAACGATAAAGATGCTATCGAATGAAAATTGAGCTAGTCCTCTAATAGAATAATGTTTTATGAACTTTATAGCAAAGCCAGAAAAGAGCAAAATATATTGTACGATAAAAAAGGGCAATGCCTTATATGAGAATATGACTTGGTCATATATAGAAAGTGAATGAAGAAATAGAGTTATCTCCATTGTCAATCCACATAGGCAAGTGCATAGTACCAAAACCCAAAATAATTTGTCACCGCGCTTCATTTTCTTAATTGCTTTATATAGGCAATAGCAAGAAAAGATTGTAGCAAAACAAAATAAGAAGAGAATTCCAATTTCTTTTATATTTAAGTCCTTAGGGATAAGAAATATCCAAAGAGAAAATATAATTATGTACATTATGACAAAGTGTACGTATTTTTTTTGATTAATCATATTATGACTCCGTTTCAATAAAGTTGAATCACAGGTGGAAAATGCTAATTCCAATCATAGCATATAAAATAGGGTGTTTTTTACTAAAAAAATTACTTTTTTTGAAAAAAATAGCTCAACATTACAATTTACCATTGTAATGTTGAGCTACTTATTCTTTTTACCCCTCTTATAGAGGATAATTCATGTATGAATTGCAGCATCGCTAAATCTTTCTGTTTACTTTCAATCATAATATCGAAATTATGATTGATTTTTTTTGCAACGTGTAAGAAAGGTTTAATAAACTCTAAATCAATATATTCCGCGTGAGCCCTAAATTCTTTTTTTGATTTAGGAGAGGAAATGTGAACTTTAGGAACGATATTTGTATGTGACCAAGTTTCAAAAATTGCAGGAAGTAACTCTTCTAACGGTTCTTCGCAAAGATTTGCCATGTGATGGTGATAATCAAATACGAATGGGATCTTTTCTTTTTGGCAAATAGATAAAGTTTCAGCAGTTGTATATGTTTTATCATCATTTTCAAGTGTCATTCGCCTCTTTATATGTGCAGGAAGTTTTTTTATGTTGTCATGGAAACGTTCAACCGCTTTTTCTTTATTTCCGTAGGCACCACCTACATGGATGTTAATATAAGAAGAATCTGCAATGCCTATTGCATCTAATACTTTATAATGATAGGTCATATCTGTAATAGCGTTAGTCGTAATGTGTGGTTTGTCGCTTGTAAATAGTGTAAATTGATTCGGATGAAAACTTACTCGTAAATTATGTTCTTTAATTAACGCCCCAATTGTACGCCAAAGCGGTGTGAACAATCCGATGTAATCAAACTCGACTTCGGGATGTGTTGCAAGTGGGACGATGGAAGAAGATAAGCGATATAATGGAATTTCATGCGCTATATTGTAATGAAGAATACGTATTGTATGCTCAAGATTCTGCCGCGTAACATCGTATAATTTATCTTCTCGTTCTTGTTTACTAAGCTTTTGAAAGCTTGTAAATGTCATCGTTTTAGCCGGAGAACAGTCCCAGAGTGCCATTGCATGTGAGACATATCCGAAACGCATAATCATAATGAATACATCTCCTTTATGCATTATCTTTCCTATAGGAAGAAAGCAAGTATTGTTCCTATCCATTCTTTGCCTCTATTAATGAGAGAATTCGGACTAACATCTTTCAAGGAAAGTAATGACGCATTTTCTAGATCTTCGTGGAATTTATTTTTTACTGTTTGTATAAAATGTTCATCATATAAAAGGCAGTTGATTTCATGGTTAATATATAAACTTCTCATATCAAAGTTTGCAGTTCCGATATCACAGATATAGTCATCAACTATAATAACTTTAGCGTGAAAAAAACCTTGTTGAAATGCGTAAATATTACAGCCAGCTTGTATTAACTTTCGGCAATATGGGAATTTTGCTTCTCGAACAAGGGGGTGATCCGCTTTTTCTGGAACGAGAATCGTGATTTGAACCCCGCGTTTTCGTGCTTCTAATAATGCGTTCATAATTTTTCTTCCAGGAATGAAATAGGGTGTACCGATAAAGAGTTCCTTTTTTGCACCTTCAATTAAATGTAAAAAAGTATGTTGTAAATAGGCACCATCAGTTGGAATAAATTGATGTTCGATAGTACCGGGTTGCTGTTTCGGAAAATAAAGAGAAGCGTCCAATAAATTTTGGTTTGTATCATCAAACCAGTCATGTAAAAATTGCTTTTGTAAATCTTGTACTCCTTCGCCTGTAAGACGTAAATGATAGTCCCTCCATAATCCTAACCGCTCATTATGTCCCAAATACTCTTCACCAATATTAAATCCCCCAATGTAACCAATTTTCCCGTCGATAACTGTAATTTTTCTATGGTTTCTTTGATTTGCAGAAAAGAAAGGAAAAGGAAACTTTACTTTGTGACAAAATGAAAAAGAGACACCATGTTTTTGTAGGGAGTGAACGGCCTCGTTTGATAAATGATGGCTTCCCAATCTATCGAGTAAAAGTCTTACTTCAATTCCTTCCTTTGCCTTATCAATAAGTAACTTTAAAAATTCTCGGCTGATTGTATCGTTTTTTACAATGAAAAACAAAACATGCACATGGTGTTTCGCCTGTTTTATATCAGTAAATAGAGTGTCATACAAATCTTTTCCGTATGTATAAAGGTGAAAATCACTTTGACGTAAAGGGAAAGAACGAGAACGTACACGCCTTAAATGAACAATTCTCCCATAAGAAAGATCAATTACAATCCAGAGAGCAATACCTATTAATAAGAGAGATAAGAAGAACATGAGTAAATTCCCTCCTTCACGGTCTTTTCACCATTTGTTTTTTATAAATCAAACATTCATTTTATTCGGTTATTTGTGGGCTAATAATTAGTAGGGAGTAAATAACTTCTAATGATTAAAGTTTCACTTTATAGTTTCACCGAAATAAACAGCTTTATTAAAAAATATGTTGTTGTATAACAAAAAACTGTTGACTGAATGCTCACTCATTATATAATGAAGGTAGGGGATAAAATTCAGAAAATTATATGTTTTTGAAGATTCTAAAAAAGAAAGAGGGCTTACAAAGAGAGGGGTAGCATAAAAATGAATAGCTTACTGATCATGAATTGGCTGGCTGCCATTGCTGTTATTGCTTATGCGGGATATTTGTTTGTGTATCTTATACGAACGAGGATGGCCTACATACAGTTAGGAAAAAAGATTGAATTTGACCGTCGTTTTAAAGAGCGTTGGGATCTCCTTAAGGTCAATGTTTTCGGTCAGAAAAAGCTGCTGAAAGATAAAAAGAGCGGCATTATTCACGTTATGTTCTTTTACGGATTTATTCTTGTCCAATTTGGAGCAATTGACTTCGTTTGGAAAGGACTCGCACCAGGATCACATCTTCCACTTGGACCACTATACCCTGCATTTACATTCTTCCAGGAAATTGTCACACTTGTTATTTTAATTGCAGTCTTTTGGGCTTTTCATCGACGTTATGTTGAGAAGCTAGTTCGTTTAAAACGTAATTTCAAATCAGGACTTGTTCTTATCTTTATCGGTGGCTTAATGATTTCTGTGCTACTCGGTAATGGGATGGGAATTATATGGCATGGCGAGGAGCTTTCATGGAGTGAGCCAATCGCTTCTGCAATCGCTTACGTTTTCTCAGGGATAAATGAAACCGTAGCCATTTCTGTGTTCTATTTCTCTTGGTGGGTGCATTTACTAATTTTGTTAACATTTTTAGTTTATGTTCCACAATCGAAACACGCGCATTTAATTGCGGGACCAGCTAACGTTTTCTTCGGCCGTCTTTCAAATCCAGGGAAACTTGAAAAGATTGATTTTGAAGATGAAACACAAGAAACATTTGGTGTTGGTAAAATCGAAGATTTTAGACAAAATCAGCTTATTGACTTATACGCTTGCGTAGAGTGTGGTCGTTGTACAAATATGTGTCCGGCAACAGGAACAGGTAAAATGTTATCGCCGATGGATTTAATTTTAAAACTTCGCGATCATTTAACTGATAAAGGAGCTGCAGTGACATCAAAAGCACCGTGGGTTCCAGTAGTTGCTTTTAATAATACACAAGGAAATCAGTTAGCGATGATGGCAGCTGGGAAAGGACAACAAGAATCTGCAGCTACAACACTCGCTTACGATCCGAGTTTAATCGGAGATATTATTACAGAAGAAGAGATTTGGGCTTGTACAACGTGTCGTAACTGTGAGGATCAGTGTCCGGTTATGAATGAGCACGTTGATAAAATTATTGATTTACGCCGCTATCTCGTTTTAACAGAAGGAAAGATGGATGCGGAAGCACAGCGTGCGATGACAAACATCGAGCGTCAAGGGAATCCGTGGGGTCTAAACCGTAAAGAGCGTGAAACTTGGCGCCAAGGTGATGATGAAGTAACGGTTCCAACTGTAAAAGAAAAATCAAAAGCTGGCGAGGAGTTCGAATATTTATTCTGGGTTGGTTCAATGGGATCATATGATAATCGTAGTCAGAAGATTGCGATATCATTTGCGAAGTTGATGAACGAAGCAGGCATTTCATTTGCGATACTCGGTAATAAAGAGAAGAATTCTGGAGATACACCGCGCCGCCTTGGTAATGAATTTGTCTTCCAAGAGATGGCGACAAAAAATATCGAGGAATTTGAAAAAGCAGGAGTGAAGAAAATCGTTACGATTGACCCTCATGCTTATAACACATTTAAAAATGAGTATCCGGACTTTGGCTTGCAAGCAGAAGTCTATCATCATACAGAACTGTTAGCTCAGTGGGTGAAAGAAGGACGCTTAAAACCGGTTCACGCTATTGAGGAAACAGTTACGTACCATGATTCCTGCTACTTAGGAAGATACAACGAAGTATACGAAGCCCCGCGTGACATTTTGAAAGCGATTCCTGGTGTGAATCTTGTAGAAATGGCACGTAACCGTGAAACGGGAATGTGCTGTGGAGCAGGTGGTGGCTTAATGTGGATGGAGGAAACAACAGGTTCACGTATTAACGTTGCTCGTACAGAACAAGCATTAGCTGTACAGCCATCCATTATCGGCACAGGATGTCCTTATTGCTTAACGATGATTAGTGATGGGACGAAAGCGAAAGAAGTTGAAGAGAAAGTTCAAACTCTCGATGTAACAGAGATTTTAGAACGCTCAGTGATTGGACAGAAGAAAGAAGCAATCTAGTTTGTAGGAATGCATACAACTTTAGAAAGAGGTGCAATGATTGCACCTCTTCTCAACGTAGGGATACCGAGCGAGCGCTCAGTGTTAAAAAATGAAATGGGGGAAAGAAACATGAGTAAAACAGTTATTTTAAGTGCTGCAAGAACACCAGTTGGAAAATTTGGAGGATCTTTAAAAGATGTAAAAGCAACAGAACTTGGAGGGATTGCAATTAAAGCGGCGCTTGAAAGAGCAAATGTTTCTGCTAGTGATGTTGAGGAAGTTATATTCGGAACGGTTATTCAAGGTGGGCAGGGGCAAATTCCATCGCGCCAAGCGGCGAGGGCTGCTGGAATCCCTTGGGAAGTGCAGACGGAAACAGTGAATAAAGTTTGTGCATCGGGGCTTCGTGCGGTTACGTTAGCGGATCAAATTATTCGTACTGGCGATCAATCATTGATTGTAGCTGGTGGTATGGAGTCGATGAGTAACAGTCCTTACATTTTACGAGGAGCAAGATGGGGATATAGAATGGGCAACAACGAAGTCGTTGATTTAAACGTTGCTGACGGTTTAACATGCGCATTTTCAGGTATACACATGGGTGTTTATGGCGGAGAAGTTGCGAAGGAAGATGGAATTTCTCGCGAAGCGCAAGATGAATGGGCATATCGTAGCCACCAGCGTGCGGTTTCAGCACATAATGAAGGACGTTTTGAAGAGGAAATCGTGCCAGTAACGATTCCGCAAAGAAAAGGCGATCCTATTGTCGTTGCAAAGGATGAGGCGCCACGCGCGGATACAACAATTGAAAAGTTAGCAAAATTAAAACCTGTATTTGATAAAACAGCGACAGTGACAGCTGGTAATGCACCAGGCTTAAACGATGGTGGTGCTGCACTTGTATTAATGAGCGAAGACAGAGCGAAGCAAGAAGGAAGAAAGCCGTTAGCGACAATTTTGGCACATACAGCAATTGCAGTGGAGTCTAAAGATTTCCCGAGAACGCCAGGTTATGCAATTAACGCATTGCTTGAAAAAACAGGTAAGACAATTGAAGACATCGATTTATTCGAGATTAATGAAGCATTTGCAGCAGTAGCAATTGCAAGTACAGAAATCGCAGGAATTGACCCAGAAAAATTGAATGTAAATGGCGGCGCAGTAGCGATGGGACATCCGATTGGAGCAAGCGGAGCGCGCATTATCGTTACACTAATCCATGCACTTAAGCAACGCGGCGGTGGAATTGGAATTGCTTCGATTTGTAGTGGTGGCGGTCAAGGCGATGCAGTGATGATTGAAGTTCACTAATTAAGATTAGAAGATATATAGTTTATTAAAAATTAAGGGGGAAGAAGAAATGGGTGTACAAAAAATTGTTGTAATTGGTGCAGGACAAATGGGATCAGGAATTGCGCAAGTATGTGCAATAGCAGGATACGATGTGAAGGTACAAGATTTAAAACAGGAGCAATTAGATAGAGGATTGGCTATTATTACGAAAAACTTAGCACGCCAAGTAGAAAAGGGGCGCATGAAGGAAGAAGAAAAGGAAGCGACATTAAACCGTCTTGCAGTAACGCTTGATTTAGATTGTGTGAAGGAAGCGGATCTTATTATCGAAGCAGCTGTCGAGAAAATGGATATTAAAAAGAAAATCTTTGCGAATTTAGATGAAATTGCTCCAGAACACGCAATTTTAGCGACAAATACGTCATCTTTGCCAATTACAGAAATTGCCGCGGTAACGAAACGTCCGGAAAAAGTAATCGGTATGCACTTTATGAATCCGGTTCCGGTTATGAAACTTGTTGAAATTATTCGTGGTTTGGCTACAGATGATGCGGTATACAAAACAATTGAAGATATTACGAAGGAAATTGGCAAAGTACCAGTTGAAGTAAATGATTTCCCAGGATTTGTATCGAATCGTATTTTATTACCGATGATTAACGAAGCAATTTATACGTTATATGAAGGTGTAGCGACGAAAGAAGCGATTGATGAAGTAATGAAACTTGGTATGAATCACCCGATGGGTCCTTTAACGCTCGCTGATTTTATCGGTTTAGACACGTGTTTATATATTATGGAAGTGTTGCATGAAGGTTTAGGTGATAGTAAATACCGCCCATGTCCATTACTGCGTAAGTACGTAAATGCAGGATGGTTAGGACGTAAAACAGGTCGTGGTTTCTACGTTTACGAATAAATCCCCCTTTGTTACAAAATAGTGGTCTTACCAAATTATTAAAAGGATTTATAGCAAATGGAGGCGGAGTATATGAACTTTCGTTTTAATGAAGAGCAACAAATGATGAGAAAAATGGTTCGAGATTTTGCACAGAAGGAAATTGCTCCCTTTGTTCCTAGTATGGAACAAGGGGTGTTTCCAAAAGAGATTTTGCAGAAGATGGGTGAGCTTGGATTAATGGGAATTCCAGCGCCTGCAAAATACGGCGGGGCAGAAATGGATTTTATTTCTTACATTTTAGCAATTGAAGAAATTTCAAAGGTAAGCGCAACGGTTGGTGTAATTTTAGCTGTACATACGTCAGTTGGAATGAACCCGATTTTATATTTCGGAACAGAAGAACAGAAAGAGAAATACGTTTCTAAACTTGCGACTGGTGAATATTTAGGGGCATTTGCATTAACAGAACCAAATGCAGGATCGGATGCAGGAAGTTTGAAATCAAGAGCTGTGAAGAAAGGTGATCATTACATTATTAATGGATCGAAGGTGTTCATTACAAATGGTGGTGAAGCAAGTACATATATTGTATTCGCTTCTACAAATCCAGAGGCAGGAAAGAGTGGGATTTCTGCATTCATAGTAGAGAAAGATACACCAGGCTTAATTATCGGTAAAGATGAGCATAAAATGGGACTGCTCGGTTCTCGCACTGTACAACTTACGTTCGAGGATATGAAGGTACCGGCTGAGAATTTACTTGGTGAAGAAGGACAAGGATTTAAGGTAGCAATGGCGAATTTAGATGTTGGAAGAATTGGGATTGGGGCGCAAGCATTAGGAATTGCTGAAGCGGCGCTTGCATGTGCGATTGATTATGCGAAAGAACGTGAGCAATTCGGAAAGCCAATTGCGGCGCAGCAAGGGATTGGCTTCAAACTTGCAGATATGGCAACTAGTGTAGAAGCGGCGCGATTACTCGTATATAGGGCGGCATCGCTAAGAGCGCAAGGATTACCATGTGGTAAGGAAGCATCTATTGCGAAATTATTCGCTTCTAAAACAGCTGTTGAAGTTGCGATTGAAGCGGTGCAAGTATTTGGGGGATACGGTTATACGAAGGACTATCCAGTAGAAAGATTTTTCCGTGATGCGAAAATCACGCAAATATATGAAGGAACGAGTGAAATACAGAAACTTGTTATTAGCCGGGCTTTATAAAAGCACAAGGGGGAGACGGGCATGCATTTTAAACTATCAGAAGAACATGAAATGATAAGAAAAATGGTTCGGGACTTTGCTAAGAACGAAGTAGCACCGACAGCAGCTGAACGTGATGAAGAAGAGAGGTTTGATCGTGCGCTATTTGATCAAATGGCAGAGCTTGGTTTAACCGGAATTCCGTGGCCTGAAGAATACGGCGGAATTGGAAGCGATTACTTGGCGTATGTAATTGCTATTGAAGAATTATCACGCGTATGTGCTTCTACAGGTGTAACATTGTCTGCACATACTTCACTTGCTGGTTGGCCAATTTTTAAATTTGGAACAGAAGAACAAAAGCAAACATTTTTACGACCGATGGCTGAAGGAAAGAAAATTGGTGCGTACGGCTTAACGGAGCCAGGGTCTGGATCGGATGCTGGTGGAATGAAGACGATCGCCAAAAGAGATGGAGACCATTATGTATTAAATGGATCAAAAATATTTATCACTAATGGTGGTATTGCTGATATTTATGTTGTTTTCGCATTAACTGATCCTGAATCGAAACAGCGTGGCACGAGTGCATTTATAGTGGAAAGTGATACACCAGGATTTTCAGTTGGGAAGAAGGAGAGTAAATTAGGGATTCGCTCTTCACCAACAACTGAAATTATGTTCGAAGATTGCCGTATTCCTGTAGAGAATTTACTAGGGGAAGAAGGACAAGGGTTTAAGATAGCGATGCAAACATTAGATGGTGGCCGTAATGGTATTGCGGCGCAAGCGGTCGGTATTGCACAAGGGGCTTTAGATGCTTCCGTAGAATATGCAAGAGAGCGTCATCAGTTTGGGAAGCCGATTGCGGCGCAGCAAGGGATTGGCTTTAAACTTGCAGATATGGCAACGGATGTGGAGGCGGCGCGTCTTCTAACATATCAAGCAGCTTGGCTGGAATCGGAAGGGCTTCCGTATGGGAAAGAGTCAGCGATGTCAAAAGTATTTGCAGGTGATGCAGCGATGAAGGTGACGACGGAAGCGGTACAAGTATTTGGTGGTTACGGTTATACGAAAGATTATCCAGTAGAGCGATACATGCGAGATGCAAAGATTACACAGATATATGAAGGAACACAAGAGATTCAAAGGCTCGTAATTTCTCGTATGTTAACGAAGTAGGATCAAGGGCGTAGGTATTTTCCTACGCTTTTTCCTTCCAAAAAATAATAGAGAGGTGAAGGGGATGGTTAAACATAATGTGCACGCATCAGTGAAAGATGAAAAATTAGTCGCGTTAAGGCGTGAACAAATGATTAAAGGTGCGGTGCAATTGTTTAAGCAAAAAGGATTTCCACGTACAACAACGAGAGAGATTGCAAAGGCAGCTGGATTTAGTATTGGTACGCTTTATGAATACATTCGTACAAAAGATGATGTTTTGTATTTAGTTTGTGATAGTATTTATGAACATGTAAAAGAAAGGTTAGAGGAAGTAGTTTGTACAGAAAAAGGGAGTATAGAGAGTTTAAAGATAGCAATAACGAATTACTTTAAAGTGATGGACGAATTGCAGGAAGAAGTATTAATAATGTATCAAGAGGTACGTTTTTTACCGAAAGAATCACTCCCGTATGTATTAGAAAAGGAGTTTCAAATGGTAGGAATGTTTGAGAATATTTTAGAACAGTGTACGGAAAATGGAACATTTACATTAAATAAAAAAGAAATACAGCTTCTTGCGCATAATATTTTTATACAAGGACAGATGTGGGGATTTCGACGTTGGGCGTTGCAAAAGCTATATACGCTCGAAGAATATACAGACATGCAAATTAGGTATGTATTGCAAGGGGCCCATATGCTTCCGAAATAAGGAATGCACAAATTATAATTTTACTACCCTATAAAAGTTTCCCGTTTTTTTTTGTAGCATATTTGTGCGACTTTTGTTTATAATGAATAGTATGGATTTTTTTAAGCAGGCCGTTATATATAAGGTTATATTTGATGAAAGGAAGTGCCGCATAAGTGGATTTTAAGCAATATTCACCAGAAGAGCTAAAAGAATGTTCAATGATTGAAGTTGTACATAGCGTTTTAGGGGATAAAAAACAAGCAACGACATTCAACGAGTTGGTTCAAGAAATCGCTCAAGTGCTGGGACTATCTCAAGAGCAAGTTAATGCGAAAATCGCACAATTTTATACAGACTTAAACATCGATGGGCGTTTCATTAATTTAGGAGAAAATCGTTGGGGATTACGTAGCTGGTACCCATATGAGCAAATTGATGAAGAAATCTTGCCTCAACCAAAACCGAAGAAGAAACGTAAAGTTGAAGAAGACGGTTTTGACGACTACATTGAAGAAGATGAAGATGACTTTGATGATGTAGACGGAAATGAAGACGAAGATGATGATGTAGAAGATTTGGACAAGGTTCTTGAAGACGAAGACGGAGACGACGATGATCTTGATGATTTAGATGACGATGAAGATGACTTCGCTGAAGAAGAACTTGAGTATGATGAAACTGAAGAAGAAGAAGAGGAAGAACTGTAGTTCTTGACTTTTCATTATCGTCCATGTAGAATCATTTTTGGGCTCTTTAAAAAAGGACGATAATACTTTTAAAGTGTAAATATAAAAGAAAATTGCTCCCTACTTATTACTTTATGTGATGAGGGGAGCAATTTTCTTTTTTGTTTTTTGTTTAGAAAATAAAAAGAGTCTAACAATAAGATGGATACAGTGTTATCTACATACGTTGCCCTTTGCAACGGTGATTATATAACAGCAAAATAGAAGGGAGCTTTTTCATGACTAAGTATATTTTTGTAACAGGCGGTGTAGTATCGTCTTTAGGTAAAGGTATTACAGCAGCATCTCTTGGAAGACTTTTAAAAAATCGTGGTTTAAACGTAACAATTCAAAAGTTTGATCCATACATTAACGTAGACCCAGGGACTATGAGCCCATACCAACACGGTGAGGTATTCGTAACAGATGATGGTGCAGAAACTGACTTAGACCTTGGTCACTATGAGCGTTTCATCGACATCAACTTAAACAAATACAGCAACGTAACAACAGGTAAAATTTACTCTTCAGTTCTTCAAAAAGAGCGTCGTGGTGAATACCTAGGAGGAACAGTTCAAGTTATTCCTCACATTACTAACGAAATTAAAGAGCGCGTATACCGTTCTGGTCGCGAAACAAACGCGGACGTTGTTATTACAGAAATCGGTGGAACTGTTGGTGACATCGAGTCTCTACCATTCTTAGAAGCAATCCGTCAAATTAAGAGCGACATCGGTCGTGACAATGTAATGTACATTCACTGTACGTTAATCCCGTACTTAAAAGCAGCGGGTGAAATGAAAACAAAACCAACGCAACATAGCGTTAAAGAGCTTCGCAGTTTAGGTATTCAACCAAATATTATCGTTGTTCGTACAGAAATGCCTGTTTCTCAAGATATGAAAGACAAGCTTGCATTATTCTGTGACATTGATACAAAAGCAGTTATTGAAGCACGCGATGCAGATACTTTATATGCAGTTCCATTATCTCTTCAAGAGCAAAATATGGACCAAATCGTTTGCGATCACTTAAAATTAGACAATCCAGCTGCAGATATGACAGAGTGGACTGCGCTAGTTGAAAAAGTGCGTAATCTTTCTAAGAAAACAAAAATCGCTCTTGTTGGTAAATACGTAGAGCTTCAAGATGCATACATTTCTGTTGTAGAAGCACTTCGTCATGCGGGTTACTCTTTCGACACAGATGTAGAAGTGAAATGGGTAAATGCTGAGCACGTAACAGCAGAGAACGTACAAGAATTAGTAGGAGACACAGATGGTATCCTTGTACCAGGTGGCTTCGGTGATCGTGGTGTAGAAGGTAAAATCGTTGCAATTCAATATGCTCGTGAAAACAAAGTTCCATTCCTAGGAATTTGCTTAGGTATGCAACTTGCATCAATCGAATTCGCACGTAACGTATTAGGATTAGAAGGAGCTAACTCTTCTGAAATCAATCCTGACACACCTTATGCAATCATCGACTTATTACCAGAACAAAAAGATGTAGAAGACTTAGGTGGTACACTTCGTCTTGGTCTATACCCATGTAAGCTTGCTGAAGAAACAAATGCATACAATGCTTACAATGAGCCGGTTGTATATGAGCGTCATCGTCATCGTTATGAGTTCAACAATCAATTCCGTCCGGATATGGAAAAAGCAGGATTTGTATTCTCTGGTACAAGCCCAGATGGCCGTCTAGTTGAAATCATTGAATTAAAAGATCACCCTTGGTTCGTGGCAGCACAGTTCCACCCAGAACTTGTTTCTCGTCCAAACCGTCCACAGCCATTGTTCCATGACTTCGTAAGAGCATCTATTACGAATAAAGAGAGCAAGTAATAAAAAAGCGCCTGAAATAGGGCGCTTTTTTTAATATTCATTTAACATTTCATCGATTGTAAATTTGATTCCGTGATATGCAAATAAAGCTATCATTAAGCTTGGGAATCCGTAGCGATTACCTTCATCGTCTGGAATAAGACCTTTTAACAGCTTTGTATCAATATGTACATCTGTATATTGTTCTAGTGATTCAGTGCCTTCTTGAATAGCAGAGATGCCGACAATAGAGTGTCCATCTGCTTGCAGTTTTTTTGCTATTGCTACAACTTCTTCATCTGTTGAAAAACGGCTAATAAGAAGCACACGATCTGCAGAAGTTACTTCTACTTCCTTACCATTTTCAAATAATCGTTTTGCTTGCTTCATTGGTTCAGCACCGAATAGTGCTTCAGCAACAACGCCCTCCATTTCATTTGTACCATGTAAATAAATGAAACCTTCGCCAACTAATGCTTGAGCAAGTAGACGGGCGCTATCTTCTATATTCATTTCCTCTTTTTGAGAAACTCTGGAGAAATAACCGCTTAATTGGGTTGAAAAAATTTTTAACATAATGTTACTCCCTTCGTACGTGTTTACCGGCTTTCATTATAGTTTATTTTTTTAGAAAGGTGAAATCGAAGGTGGCATAACAAAATAGGAAACGGTAAAATAAGAAAGAAATAGGAAGGAATTTGGTAAAGAATAGCGAAAATTAATCGTTAAGATATAAGAAGCTTTAAATCTTGTACTTACACAGAAAGGTTGGGAGTTATGGAAGGGAAAATTTTAATCGTTGATGATCAATATGGCATTCGTGTGTTATTACATGAAGTGTTCCAAAAAGAAGGTTATCAGACATTCCAAGCAGCGAATGGATTTCAAGCTTTAGATATCGTGAAAAAAGATAATCCAGATTTAGTTGTGTTAGATATGAAAATTCCAGGTATGGATGGTATAGAGATTTTAAAGCATGTAAAAGAAATTGATGAGAGTATTAAAGTGATTTTAATGACTGCTTATGGAGAGCTTGATATGATCCAAGAAGCAAAAGATTTAGGTGCTTTAATGCATTTTGCTAAACCATTTGATATTGATGAAATTCGTCAAGCGGTGAGAAATGAACTCGCTGTAGAGGCTTAAAAATGAATTTTTTATAAAAAATATGGAAAAAAGCGTTTACATGGACTATTGTGCAGGTGAATACGGTTGAGTTTTTGAGTACAAGTTGTTATCCTATTGAGTGTAGAAAAAAGTCCGGTATGTAGATATACATATTTTACCTTATTCTGGTCATACTACCAGCGATAAGAACTTATCGGATACAAAAAACGTTTTTTAGGAGGATTCACCATGCCTTTAGTTTCTATGAAAGAAATGCTAAACAAAGCACTAGAAGGAAAATACGCAGTTGGTCAATTCAACATGAACAACTTAGAGTGGACTCAAGCTATCTTAGCTGCTGCGGAAGAAGAAAAATCTCCTGTAATCCTAGGTGTATCTGAGGGTGCAGCTCGTCATATGACTGGTTTCAAAACAGTTGTAGCTATGGTTAAAGCTTTAATCGAAGAAATGAACATCACTGTTCCTGTAGCGATTCACCTTGACCATGGTTCAAGCTTCGAAAAATGTAAAGAAGCAATCGATGCAGGTTTCACATCTGTAATGATCGACGCTTCTCACCACCCATTCGAAGAAAACGTAGAAACTACTAAAAAAGTAGTAGAATACGCACACGCTCGTAACGTATCTGTTGAAGCTGAGCTTGGAACAGTTGGCGGACAAGAAGACGACGTAATCGCTGAAGGCGTAATTTACGCTGACCCAGCTGAGTGTAAGCACCTTGTTGAAGCAACAGGTATCGATTGCCTAGCTCCAGCTTTAGGTTCTGTACACGGTCCTTACAAAGGTGAGCCTAACTTAGGATTCGCTGAAATGGAACAAGTTCGTGACTTCACTGGCGTACCTTTAGTATTACACGGTGGTACTGGTATCCCAACTGCTGATATCGAAAAAGCTATCTCTTTAGGTACTTCAAAAATCAACGTAAACACTGAGAACCAAATTGAGTTTACAAAAGCTGTTCGTGAAGTATTAAACAAAGACCAAGAAGTTTACGATCCTCGTAAATTTATCGGACCTGGCCGCGACGCTATCAAAGCAACTGTTATTGGTAAAATTCGCGAATTCGGTTCTAACGGTAAAGCGTAAGAATAAAATTCCGTTTTGGAAACCGTCTACTCTTTTAGACGGTTTCCTTTCGTTGTATAATGAAAGCGTGAACAAGTCTAAAGATTTTATCATTTTGTTTTTGAAATAGAAAATAATGTGCATAGTCCTATTAATAAATGTGATAATGTATCTAAATTGATAAAGTAAATTCGATAAATAGTTAATCTTTATCTTTTTGTATTACAGGAGAAATGAAGATGATGGTTTCCTATTTATTGAGTGTTAGGGTGGAAAGAGTGATTGAGATTCTTAAGGGGGAGCTTTCTATAAAAATATAGAAAGTAAATACATTCACAAGAAGGGAGCTCAATATGGAAAAATTGCTAATTGAAGGCGGAAGAGCTTTAAATGGAACAATTCGCGTGAGTGGTGCAAAGAACAGCGCCGTTGCACTAATTCCAGCGACAATTTTAGCAGATACTCCAGTAACTATTGGTGGTGTCCCTAATATTTCGGACGTGAAAATGTTAGGAGACTTACTAGAGGAAATTGGAGGAAGAGTAACGTATGGACAGGAGGAAGAGATGGTAGTCGATCCTTCTAACATGGTTGCAATGCCTTTACCAAATGGAAAAGTGAAAAAATTGCGTGCTTCTTATTATTTAATGGGTGCGATGCTTGGCCGTTTTAAAAAAGCTGTTATTGGGCTTCCAGGTGGATGTCACTTAGGACCGAGGCCGATTGATCAGCACATTAAAGGATTTGAAGCGTTAGGTGCACATGTTACGAATGAACAAGGTGCTATCTATTTAAGAGCAGATGAACTACGAGGGGCACGTATTTATTTAGATGTTGTTAGTGTAGGAGCTACGATTAATATTATGCTAGCAGCTGTACGAGCGAAAGGTAGAACTGTTATTGAAAACGCAGCGAAAGAACCAGAGATTATTGATGTAGCTACACTGTTAACTAGCATGGGGGCACGTATTAAAGGTGCTGGTACAGATGTAATCCGAATTGATGGTGTGGATTCATTGCACGGTTGTCATCATACGATCATTCCAGATCGTATTGAAGCGGGTACGTATATGATTTTAGGTGCTGCGTCAGGAGGAGAAGTAACAGTTGATAATGTTATTCCTCAGCATTTGGAGTCAGTTACTGCAAAATTAAGAGAAGCTGGTGTCCAAGTTGAAACGAATGATGACCAGATTACAGTGAACGGTGATAGAAGATTAAAAGTAGTTGATATAAAAACGCTTGTATATCCAGGTTTCCCAACAGATTTACAACAGCCATTTACAACACTTTTAACAAAGGCGCATGGAACGGGTGTTGTAACGGATACGATTTATGGCGCACGTTTTAAACATATTGATGAATTACGTCGTATGAATGCGCAAATTAAAGTAGAAGGTCGGTCAGCTATCGTAACTGGTCCTGTTTTATTACAAGGTGCAAAAGTGAAAGCGAGTGATTTGCGAGCTGGAGCAGCCCTTGTTATTGCAGGATTGATGGCGGATGGAATTACAGAAGTAACCGGACTTGAGCATATTGATCGTGGCTATGAAAATATAGTAGACAAGCTTAAAGGGCTTGGTGCAAACATTTGGCGAGAACAAATGACAAAGCAAGAAATTGAAGAAATGAAGAACGCATAAGTGATACTTCCGCGAGGGGGAAGCGAAGCATCACTACTTGCGGAAGTACACTTTATAGAAAAACACGGTTCACAAAATACGGCAGAAATATAAAGACTTAAAGGAGAGGGATTATCGTGGAAAGAAGTTTATCTATGGAGTTAGTACGTGTAACAGAGGCTGCAGCTTTATCATCAGCGCGTTGGATGGGACGCGGGAAAAAGGATGAGGCAGACGGTGCAGCAACATCAGCTATGCGTGATGTATTTGATACAATTCCGATGAAAGGTACAGTTGTAATTGGTGAAGGTGAAATGGATGAAGCACCAATGCTATATATCGGAGAAAAATTAGGTACAGGATATGGTCCGCGTGTAGACGTTGCAGTTGATCCTTTAGAAGGGACAAACATTGTAGCAGCTGGTGGATGGAATGCTCTTGCTGTTATTGCAATTGCAGATCATGGTAATTTGTTACATGCTCCTGACATGTACATGGATAAAATCGCGGTTGGCCCAGAAGCAGTTGGGGCGGTCGATATTGATGCGCCTATTATCGATAACTTACGTGCAGTTGCGAAAGCGAAAAACAAAGATATTGAAGATGTTGTAGCGACAGTTTTAAACCGTCCACGTCATCAAGCAATTATTGAAGAAATTCGTAAAGCTGGTGCTCGCATTAAATTGATTAATGATGGAGACGTAGCTGGTGCAATCAACACCGCATTTGATCGTACAGGTGTAGATATTTTATTCGGCTCTGGTGGCGCGCCTGAGGGTGTGTTAGCAGCAGTTGCATTAAAATGTTTAGGTGGAGAAATTCACGGGAAATTATTACCACAAAACGACGCTGAATTGGCGCGTTGCAAAAAGATGGGCATAGACGACATCAACCGCATCCTTCGCATGGAGGACTTAGTAAAAGGTGACGATGCAATCTTCGCAGCAACAGGTGTAACAGACGGAGAACTATTACGCGGCGTTCAATTTAAAGGTAGCGTAGGAACAACACAATCCCTTGTTATGCGCGCAAAATCAGGCACAGTACGCTTCGTAGACGGACGTCACAGCTTAAATAAAAAACCGAACTTGGTTATTAAATAAAAAGTGCAAGCGGCTCGTTCAGAATCGCAGGCTATTTAGAACCCTCGACCTTGAAGCGCTCTTTGCTTCGAGTGAGAGAGTGAAATGACCGGAGATTCTAGCCGCTGGAACTGGATTGAGTAAAAAGCGTAAGCAGCTTGCTCAGAAGGGGTGAAATGACTGATCCTTCTAGCCACCGACCATTCTAGCCGCTGAAGCTGGATTAAATAAAAAGCGAAGACAAATTTTCTTGTCTTCGCTTCTTGTATTTGTGTTTCAACGTATTGATTAAAACTAGATAAAAGGGTTACAATAGTGAATATTACCCTACTTGAACTTATTGCCTTTCATTATTAATTATTTGCCTTCCGTATTTTTTCCCTTTACCCATGTGAAAAGAGAATAACGTTAAAGTGTGGTGTCTGAATGAATTTGTCAATTGCAGCATTAGAAAACATGAAATTAAAAGAGTTATACGAGCTTGCGAAAGAATTTAAAATTTCGTATTATAGCAAATTAACGAAAAAAGAGTTAATCTTCGCCATTTTAAAAGCTCGAGCAGAAAAAGAAGGTTTCTTCTTCATGGAAGGCGTATTAGAAATTATTCAATCAGAAGGATTTGGATTCCTACGTCCTATCAACTACTCTCCAAGCTCAGAAGATATTTATATCTCAGCTTCGCAAATTCGTCGTTTCGATTTACGTAATGGAGATAAGGTTTCTGGTAAAGTACGACCTCCGAAAGAAAATGAACGCTACTTTGGGTTATTACAAGTTGAAGCTGTAAACGGAGATGATCCAGAGTCAGCAAAAGAGCGTGTGCATTTCCCTGCATTAACACCATTATACCCAGATCGCCAAATGAAATTGGAAACGGAACCGAAAAAGTTACCGACACGCATCATGGATTTAATTGCACCAGTTGGATTTGGACAACGTGGTTTAATTGTCGCGCCTCCAAAGGCTGGTAAAACTAGTCTATTAAAAGAAATCGCACACAGTGTTACAACAAATCATCCGGAAGCTGAATTAATTGTTCTTTTAATTGATGAGCGTCCAGAGGAAGTAACAGATATTGAACGTTCTGTTAAAGGAGATGTTGTAAGCTCTACTTTTGATGAAGTACCAGAAAATCATATTAAAGTAGCAGAACTTGTGTTAGAACGTGCAATGCGTCTTGTAGAGCACAAAAAAGATGTTATCATTTTAATGGATAGTATTACCCGTTTAGCGCGAGCTTACAACCTTGTTATTCCGCCAAGTGGTAGAACATTATCGGGTGGTATCGACCCAGCTGCCTTCCATAGACCGAAGCGTTTCTTTGGAGCTGCACGTAATATTGAAGAAGGCGGTAGCTTAACAATTTTAGCAACAGCTCTTGTTGATACAGGATCTCGTATGGACGATGTAATTTACGAAGAATTTAAAGGAACTGGAAATATGGAACTTCATTTAGATCGTTCATTAGCTGAGCGTCGTATCTTCCCGGCAATTGATATTCGTCGTTCTGGTACACGTAAAGAGGATCTATTAATTCCGAAAGAACATTTAGACAAGCTATGGGGTATTCGTAAAACAATGCGTGATACACCAGACTTTGTTGAAGGTTTCTTACGTAAACTTCGTCAAACAAAGACAAATGAAGAATTTTTACAAAACATTGTTGCAGATTCGAAAAGATATGTAACAACGAAGTAAAGGGAAAAGATTGGGACTCGCTTATTTTATGGTAAGCGAGTTTTTTATGTTTTTTAGGTGATCTTAAAGAGAGATGAGTGGAAGGGCATTAGTTGGTTCTAGTTGGATGAGCGGCCTCCATTTTAAGATAATATCCAGCTCCAGCGGCTAGAATCTCCGGTCATTTCACTCTCTCGCTCGAAGCAAAAAGCGCTTCAAGGTCGAGAGTTCCAAATAGCCTGCGATTCTGAGCGAGCCGCTTCTGCTTTTAAAATTAAAAAGACAAAAACAGGTAGTTGCAAAATGAAGTTAGCCTTGTTATAATTTCATCATATGTGTTTCATCAATATAGTTGTGTATGCAGCTGAAGATGAAAAACTCTGTTTCGAAAATGATTCAGGGCGGAAGGAGATGAAAAGAATGAAAGCAGGAATTCACCCAGATTACAAGAAAGTTGTATTCATGGACACAAACACAGGCTTCAAATTCTTAAGCGGATCTACTAGAGGATCTAACGAAACTGTTGAGTGGGAAGATGGTAACACTTATCCATTACTAAAAGTTGAGATCAGTTCTGATTCTCACCCATTCTACACTGGACGTCAGAAGTTTGCTACTGCAGACGGACGCGTTGACCGCTTCAATAAGAAATACGGTCTTAAGTAATAAAAACATAAAACAGGCAAGTGTATCTATTCGCTTGTCTGTTTTTTTTGCGAAAATATTATACCTTTACCCTACTTTTAATTAAAAAGTAGATGAAAGGAGATCTTCATGTACTTAATAAATCAGAACGGTTGGATTGAAGTGATTTGCGGTAGTATGTTTTCTGGTAAATCAGAAGAGCTTATCCGCCGTGTGCGTCGTACGCAATTTGCGAAACAACATGCAATTGTATTTAAACCATGTATTGATAATCGCTATAGTGAAGAAGACGTTGTATCACATAACGGATTAAAGGTAAAAGCAGTTCCTGTTTCAGCTTCAAAAGATATATTTGAACATATCACTGAAGAAATGGATGTAATTGCAATCGATGAGGTGCAATTCTTTGATGGGGACATTGTGGAAGTGGTGCAAGTATTGGCAAATCGTGGCTATCGTGTCATTGTAGCTGGTTTAGACCAAGATTTCCGTGGTCTACCATTTGGACAAGTTCCTCAGCTGATGGCGATTGCTGAACATGTAACAAAACTACAAGCAGTATGTTCTGCATGTGGATCTCCGGCAAGTCGTACACAACGATTAATTGATGGAGAACCAGCGGCATTTGATGATCCGATTATTTTAGTTGGTGCTTCAGAATCGTATGAACCACGCTGTCGTCATTGTCATGCAGTTCCTACAAACAAAGATAAGTAAAACTCGCTGCGCAAGGCGGGTTTTTTTCAGAATAGAGAGTGTAAGTGGTGTGAGCCACTTGCGCTTTAAGTGTGATATCTAGCTTCAGCGGCTAGAATCGCAGGCCATTTCACTCTCTCGCTTGAAGCAAAAAGCGCTTCAAGGTCGAGGGTTCCAATGGCCTGCGATTCTGAGCAAGTCGCTTACGCTTTTAAATATATCTAGTTCTGGTGGCTAGCTCTTCGCATCTAAGAACCTTCCGCCCGAAAGGTAAAAAGCACCTTTAGGTCGAAAGAACTTTAGCTGGTCAGAGCTGAACGAGCCACCGCCACTTTTAAATATAATTTGCGTTTTTTTGAGTAAGTACCATATACTATTTGTATTAGATACTAGGATGTAGAGGTGAATGATGTGTTAGATCGTTTGCAAGCTGTAGAAAATCGTTATGAGAAGTTAAATGAATTGCTAAGCGACCCAGCAATTATTAGTGATTCAAATAAGCTTCGTGAATATTCAAAGGAACAGTCTGATATACAGGAAACGGTAGAGGTGTATCGTGAGTATAAGGATGTTCGTGAGCAATTAAAAGATGCGAAAGCAATGTTAGAAGATAAGTTAGACGCAGAAATGCGTGAAATGGTAAAAGAAGAGGTTTCTGAGTTAGAATCACAAGAAAAAACATTATCAGAGCGTCTGAAAATTTTACTTGTACCAAAAGACCCTAACGATGATAAGAACGTTATCGTTGAGGTTCGTGGAGCTGCTGGTGGCGACGAGGCCGCTTTATTTGCTGGTGACCTATACCGTATGTATAGCCGTTATGCTGAGGTGCAAGGTTGGAAAACGGAGATTATCGAGGCTAGCTATACAGAGTTAGGTGGATATAAAGAGATTATCTTTATGATTAACGGTAAAGGTGCTTTCGCGAAGCTGAAATTCGAGAATGGCGCTCACCGTGTACAACGTGTTCCTGAAACGGAATCTGGTGGACGTATCCATACATCTACAGCAACTGTAGCTGTATTACCAGAGGCAGAAGAAGTAGAGATTGATATTCATGAGAAAGATGTTCGTGTTGATACATTCGCTTCTAGTGGACCTGGTGGACAGAGCGTTAATACAACGATGTCAGCGGTACGTTTAACGCATTTACCGACTGGTGTAGTTGTATCATGTCAGGATGAGAAATCACAAATTAAGAATAAAGAAAAAGCGATGAAAGTATTACGCGCACGTGTTTATGATAAGTTTAGACAAGAAGCGCAAGCTGAGTATGATCAAAACCGTAAACAAGCTGTTGGTACGGGTGATCGTTCAGAGCGTATTCGTACGTATAACTTCCCGCAAAACCGTGTTACAGACCATCGAATCGGTTTAACGATTCAAAAGTTAGATCAAATCTTACAAGGTAAGTTAGATGATTTCATCAATGCCTTAGTAATGGAAGATCAGGCTCAAAGGATGGAGGCAGCTGAGTAATGCGTGTCTATGAAGCCCTGAAATGGGCTTCTTCTTTTTTACAGGAGAATGGACGAGATGAAAATGCGGGAGAAATTGTCCTTTGTCATGTATTAAAGACGAATAGAACAGGATTATTGATGAACATGCGTGAAGAAATAACTGCGGAACAAGAAAAAAGTTTTACAGAGTTTATCCACAAGCATGTAGAAGGTATTCCTATTCAATATATGATTGGTCATGAGATGTTTTATGGAAGATCGTTCTTTGTGAATGAAGAAGTATTAATACCAAGACCGGAAACAGAAGAGCTTATAGTGGGAGTGTTAGAAAGAATCGATCGTCATTTTAATGATGAGAAACTACATGTAGCAGATATTGGTACAGGTAGCGGAGCGATTTCGATTACGCTTTCTTTAGAAAATAAAAATCTTCATGTGTATACGGTAGATATTGCACAGGAGTCAATTAAAGTCGCAAAAGAAAATGCGAAAACCTTGGGCGCAGAAGTAACGTTCTATCATGGTGATTTATTATCACCATTTTATGAAACGGGTCAAAAGTTAGATGTTGTCGTTTCAAATCCGCCATATATACCGGAAGAAGATTGGCGTGGACTTTCTCCTGTGGTGAAAGAGCATGAGCCAAAGAGAGCGCTTGTTGGTGGTGAAGACGGATTAGATTTTTATCGCCGCTTTATGGAAGAGTTGCCGAATGTATTGCAGAAGAAAGCTATTGTCGCATTTGAAATTGGAGTAGGGCAAGGTGAGGACGTGAAAGGGCTTTTACAACAAGCTTTTCCACATGCTCATGTTGAGGTTGTTTTTGATATTAATGGAAAAGATCGTATGGTATTTGCGGAGATGGAGTAAGGTTTACACCTTACTCTATTTTTTTGTGGAAAAATTCATATAGATTTTGAATTTAATAGTTTAGAAAGATGAAAGTCTGTCCACAATGTTTGTAGAAGGGACGGTGGAGGAAATGAAAAAACAAGTTATTGCTTATCTTCTTCTATTATTAATTGGTGCACAGTTACTTGTGCAGTTTGGATATATGAAAGCTGATGCGAAGGGGCCTTCAGTTATTCCGAAAGAGGCCGTTCGATTACGGATTTTAGCAAATAGTGATTCAGATAAAGACCAGGCGTTAAAGCGCAAAGTGCGTGATGAAGTAAAAGCACAAATTGATGGATGGGTAGCTGATTTAACTTCATTTGAAGAAGCGCGCAAGGTCATTCAAAGTCATATTCCAGAAATAGAAAAAACAGTGGCAAATACGTTAAAAAAAGAAGGAAGTAAAGATTCATTTCAAGTGAAATTCAGTAAAAATGTAAAGTTTCCTACAAAGGTATATGGGAATTTTATTTATCCGGCAGGGGAATATGAAGCAGTCTTAATTACAATTGGGGAAGGTGAAGGGGCAAACTGGTGGTGTGTATTATTTCCACCGATGTGTTTCTTAGATTTCTCAAGTGGTACAGCTGTAAGGAAAGAAGAACATGTTGTGAAGGCTGAATCTCCTGAAGAGGAGCAAGTGAAACAAATAGATGATGAAGAAGTAGTAAATGCAGAAGAGAAAAAAGAGGATGAGGTGAAAGAAAAGAAAGTTGTAAAGCAGGAAGTCGCAAAAAAAGTAACAGCTTCTGAAAAAAAAGTAGTAAAAAATGAAACGAAAGTAGAAGAACAACCTGCAAGTAAAGAGGAAACAAAAACTGTGGAAAAAGTGGAGAAACCTGTGGAACAAAAACAAGAAAAGCGAAATGAGTATGTAAAAGTAGAAGAGGAAGAAGAAAAGCCGGAAGTTAAGTTATTTATTGTAGAAGCTTTTACATCTTTATTCTCTAAATAGTACTATTCGTAAATCCCTTCTCATATATAAAAAAGAGGAGGGATTTATTATGAAGAAGGTATATTTTGCGACGAAGGCAGATGTGGAAAGATTGCATTCTTTTTTCGGACAAGCTAATAAAAAAGATGATAAAATAAATGAGTTGTACGCACAGTTTATGATTTTGGAAGAGGCGGAAGAAATACGGGCAGTCATCGGATATGAACAAAGTGAAAAAAACGCACTTATTCGTTCTTGTTTATTCACACCTAATGTGGATAAACAGACTTTCTTATATTTTTTTGAAATGTTTTTGCAGTATATGAAAGAAAAAAATATTCGACAATTGTACTTACTAACAAATCATCCACAATCTATAACAATCTTTCAGTTTTTTGACTTTGTTACTATAGAGAAAGAGGACGTACCAGAGGGAATTCGACAGTTAGAACACTTTTGTAAAAATATAAAAGAGCCAAATGCAATAATACTAAATTGTCAGCTATTCACAAAGTTATCCACGGATTAATTAGGTTTATCCACATTTTGTGGATAAACCTTGTTTGTCTTTTGGATAAATCTCATAGTAAACTAAAAATAGACAAGTATTTCAGGGTAGAAAAGGACGTGGGAAAAAATGCATACAAATATGTGGGTTGTGGATAATGTTGTGGAAAGAAAAAAATATTATCCACAGTTACAAGAAGCAGCAAAATTATTAAGGGAAAATGAGGCGATTGCCTTCCCTACAGAAACGGTATATGGACTAGGTGCAAACGCGATGAATGATGAAGCGATTGCGAAAATTTTTGAGGCGAAAGGAAGACCGAGTGATAATCCACTTATTGTCCACATCGGTACAAAATCGCAGTTAGATGGTATTGTGAAGGAAATTCCGCCAGTTGCAGAGAAGTTGATGGAGCATTTTTGGCCAGGTCCGTTAACAATTATTTTACCTAGAAAAGAAGGAATTTCAGAGAAGGTGACGGCAGGACTTCATACAGTTGGAGTGAGGATGCCTGATCATCCGGTAGCTCTTGCTCTTATTGAAGAGGCAAATGTACCTGTTGCAGCACCGAGTGCGAATCGTTCAGGTCGTCCAAGCCCGACGTTAGCATCTCACGTATATGAAGATTTAAATGAGAAAATCGCAGGTATTGTAGATGGTGGTGCAACAGGAGTCGGTGTTGAATCGACTGTAATTGATTGTACGAGCGCTGTTCCAACGATATTACGCCCGGGTGGGATTACGAAAGAACAATTGGAAGCGGTGATTGGCACGGTTTCTTTAGATCCGGCTCTAAAGGATGAGAAGGAAAAACCGAAATCACCTGGAATGAAGTATACACATTATGCACCGAAAGCGCCGCTCAGTATCGTTGAAGGATCACGTGAGTTTATCCAGCGCCTTGTGGATGAGAAGAAGGAAGAAGGATTCAAAGTAGGTGTATTAACGACAGAAGAGTATCACCATATATATAATGCGGATGTTGTATTATCATGTGGTGTTCGAAGTGATTTAGCTAGCGTTGCGACTAAATTATATGATGTACTTAGAACGTTTGATGCAAGTGAAGTGGATGTTATTTTTAGTGAATCGTTCCCGAATGAAGGAATAGGAAACGCGATTATGAATCGCTTAACAAAAGCGGCAGGACATCATATTATTACTGAATGATAAGGTACGATTAGCAAACAGAATATTTCTCCTCGGATAAGCATATTGTGAAGTAGCACGTCCGAGGAGGGACATGAATGACGTTTGAACAGCTAATACCTTTAATAATTATGGCATTCGCCTTAGGGATGGATGCATTTTCGGTGAGTCTTGGTATGGGAATGATGGCCTTAAAGATAAGACAGATCCTGTATATCGGTGTGACGATAGGGATATTTCATATTATCATGCCATTTATTGGGATGGTATTAGGTCGTTTTTTATCAGAGCAGTATGGAGACATTGCACATTTTGCAGGTGCTATATTATTAATAGGACTAGGATTTTATATTGTGTATTCCTCTATTTTAGAGAATGAAGAGACTAGAACAGCCCCTATTGGAATTAGTTTATTCGTATTTGCATTTGGTGTTAGTATAGATAGTTTTTCAGTAGGGCTTAGTCTTGGTATTTACGGAGCACAGACAGTTATTACGATATTACTCTTTGGATTTATTAGTATGTTATTAGCGTGGACTGGTTTATTCATTGGCAGGCATGCGAAAGGTATGCTCGGTACATATGGTGAGATAGTAGGTGGTATCATTTTGGTTGGATTTGGATTATATCTCCTTTTTCCTATATAATTTTAGGGGGAGGGCGTTATGAACAAATTATTGGAATGGTATATTCGATTTGTAACTTTTTTCCTAGATGGTTACGACTGCTTATTATTTGGGGTATTATTTTACAAATTTCAATTTTAGGTTGGATTAAATTAATTCGCGAATGATAGGATAGTTCCTTTCTGTGCATAGTTTTGTTTGTACTATACTGATTGCGCTAAAAAATTAAACATATAGAAAGGATGAGATGGATGACGAGATTGAAGCAAGTTTTTGGTATTATTATTAGTTTTTTTGTTTTTTGGTTTAGTATGCTCGGTGTACAAATGTTTGCTGAGTTTTTAGATATTGAGTCATTGAAGTTTGTTGCGGGGAAAACGGAGGCAGCGCGTGCTTTTTATTCTCCATACCCGTTTTTAATTGTTTTTCTTATTACATTGCTTTCCCTTTACTTCTTCGTAATTAAGCTTGGGAAACCGAAAAAAGAGAAGATACCGGCTTTAGAAGAAAAGAAGGAAGAATTACAATGATAAAAATCCCCTGCTATTTAGCAGGGGATTTTATGTTTGAGTGGTGGAAGGAATCAAGCCGCCTTTACTTTTAGATATTATCCAGCTCCAGCGGCTAGAATCTCCGGCCATTTCACTCTCTCGCTCGAAGCAAAAAGCGCTTCAAGGTCGAGAGTTCCAAATAGCCTGCGATTCTGAGCGAGCCGCTTCCGCTTTTAGATTGGCCTCACTAATTCAAATTGTTCTCCTAGTTTTGCGTAGTTGTGTCCTGCTAGGCGGCTTACTGGTTTTAGTCCTTCGGCATGAATGCGTCCATTTTCGTATAGGTGTTCTGCGACATGGAAACGAACGACGCGTCCGATTAGTAAATCGCAAGCTGGTGAGTCTTCTGTTCCGCCAAGGGGGATTGCGCGTTCTAGCACGCATTCCATTCGAATATTTGCTTCTTTTACACCTGGAACGGAGATGACATCACTTTCAATTGGTGTTAATTTTGCTAATTCAATTTCACTTTCATTTGGAGGGAGATTTGCTGCTGTTTCGTTAATTGCCGCTACATATGATTCATCAGAGATATGTACGACAAATTCTCCTTTTTCAATTGCGTTTCGGGAAGTGTCTTTTCTTTCTCCAGCTTTTCGTTGTACAGAAACTGAGATAAGTGGCGGATTAGCAGCAACAATATTGAAATAACTATATGGTGCTCCATTTAATACGCCGTCTTTTGTTACAGAAGTAACGAATGCGACAGGGCGTGGAATAATACTTCCTGTAAGTAATTTGTAATTCTCTTTTTCCGATTGTTCATTTGGATTAATGGATAACATGATTGAAATCCCCTTTCTAAATATGACGACTTATTGTTTGTTTACAAGATGTTAGTGGAAAACTCCTGCTGAAAATAATATTTTTATTACATAAAAAGAACTTACTTCAACCACAATGAAGTAAGTTCCACCTAAATAATCTCGAATTCAAGATAAAAATTATAGTAAAACGTATGCGCCAGGACCGATTAAAGCTACACCAATTGCAACAGCGATTAACATTAAGTTATATTCATATCCATTTTGAGTTACCCAGTAACCGTTTTTTCCATGAACAGTGAAGATCGCCATTAACATTGTTCCAACGATAAATAATGAACCGATTGCAGTGAAAATACCTGATGCGAATAAGAAACCACCTAATAGTTCAGTTGCGCCAGCCATAAATGCCATAAATACACCAGGGCGTAAACCGATTGATTCCATC
Source organism: Bacillus paranthracis (assembly GCF_024296885.1). Taxonomy (NCBI): domain Bacteria; kingdom Bacillati; phylum Bacillota; class Bacilli; order Caryophanales; family Bacillaceae; genus Bacillus; species Bacillus paranthracis. The sequence goes on along the minus strand of NZ_CP101135.1, from coordinate 5,061,440 downwards.
CAGCCACCTGTTCCTTTTAAACCGTAACCGCCGAACCAACCAAATAATTTTTGAGCACCATGACCCATGAATGTAATACCTATAATAAGACGAATAATTAGAAGACCGAAATCCATCATTTTTGAAAACCTCCTAAAAGTTATTAACTTACCTTATGTAAGTAATAATAAAATAGTTACTTACTTTAGTCAAGTGGATTTCGGAAAAAGTTTGAAAAAAATTTTACAAATTAACAACAAAAAATAAAATGTAGTAAAGACCTCTAGACAAGTTAGGTAAAAAAAGAGAAAATATAAGTAGAAGTTAACTTCTTATTGTTATTCAGACAATCAGAATTGACTGGAATTTTGTGAGACGCTACAATAAGAGTCTAGTAGTAATGACGTAATTTATTTCGAAAGCGTTTTTACAGTATAATATTCGAAGTATGAAGTCTTACGTTTATTCTGATCTTTAATAGAGATTGCCCTATAAACTTTTAGGTAAATTATAAGGAGGACTATCCTATGTTTAAAAAATTATTCGGTCTTGGTTCAAAAACAAATGAAGAAACAATTGTAGCTCCATTAACTGGAGCGGTGAAAAATATTGAAGAAGTACCAGATCCAGTATTCGCTGGTCGTATGATGGGTGACGGTGTTGCAATCGATCCTACTGAAGGTGTAGTTGTATCTCCAGTTGATGGCGAAATCGTACAATTATTCCACACGAAACATGCAATTGGAATTAAAGCGAAAAACGGTACAGAAATTTTAATCCACGTTGGATTAGAAACTGTAAAAATGGAAGGCGAAGGTTTTGAAGCTCACGTTTCTGAAGGACAAGCTGTAAAAGCTGGAGATAAATTAATCTCATTCGACTTAGAATTAATTCGTGAAAAAGCGAAAAGCACAATTACTCCAATCGTTATTACAAACACAGATGCAGCTGAGTCTATTAAGACAACTGTAGGTGTAACTGCTACAAAAGGTTCAACAGAAGTAATGAAAGTTACAATGAAATAATTATCACATGAAAGGAATCCGTTTCGTATGAAATGGATTCCTTATTTTGTTTTGTAGTCTGTTCCTTATATATGGTAAAATACTTTGGGCACTTGGAAATAGGGTTTCACATATATGTGGATAAGGCGCATTTTTCTTAGAAAAAATATAAGAGAAATGCGCCTTTCGTATATTCACATTTCTTTTGTTCTATTGTAATGTACGCTATGATAAAAGGAAGGAAATAGAGAAAAGGGGTGGGTTTAGATGAAACGAGTATTATTTGTTTGCACTGGAAATACATGCCGTAGTCCGATGGCTGAGGCGTTACTGCGCCATTATGGAGAAGGTAAGTTTGAAGTGCAATCTGCTGGTGTTTTCGCCTATCCTGGAAGTGATGCGTCGGTACATGCAAAGGAAGCTTTAGCTGAAAAGGGAATTGCAATCGATCATGCTTCGCAGCAGGTAAACGAAGCCTTAATTGATTGGGCAGATATTGTAGTAACAATGACGGAAAACCATAAGGAAATTATCCTTGGGCATTATCCAAGTGTTGAAGGGAAAGTAGATACATTATATGGAGTAACTGAGGGGATGAGTAAGGATATTTCAGATCCGTTCGGCGGATCTCTCTCTATTTATAAAGAAACATTAGAAGAGATGGAAAAACTTGTACAAACTTTACTGAAAAAACATTCAGAAGGTTGATGTTTCGTGTATAATACGATATTGGAGATCACTTCGTCCCATTAAAGGGTTAAGTGAGAATGAAGATAATGGATTGAAACTTTGGAGGGGTAAAAATGAAAGTAGTAGTAGCATCTGATCACGGCGGTATGAATATCCGTAAAGAACTTGTAAGTTTATTAGAAGAGTTAAATATTGAATATATTGATTTAGGTTGTGAATGTGAAGCTGGTTCTGTTGATTACCCTGATTTTGCGTTTCCAGCAGCGGAAATGGTAGCAAATGGCGAAGTAGATCGTGGTATTTTAGTTTGTGGGACAGGCATCGGTATGTCAATTGCTGCAAACAAAGTAAATGGTATTCGTTGTGCCTTAGTTCATGATACTTTCAGTGCGAGAGCAACGAGAGAGCATAACGATACAAACATGTTAGCAATGGGCGAGCGTGTAATTGGTGCTGGTCTAGCACGCGACATCGCAAAAATTTGGTTAACAACTGAATTTGAAGGCGGCCGTCACGAAAACCGCGTAGGAAAAATTAAAACATACGAAGCAAAGTAATAGATTCTAACTAGAAGCAGTAGGAAATATAATTTGGTGAACCAACCTGTGAAAGGAAGAGGCGTAATGACAGAAATCGTAAAGGTAAGAGAACAGCTACAAATTTCGCTTTCTGATTTCCAAGAACAAGCTTCATTACAAAGTGGTCAAATTTTTGTAGTGGGGTGTAGTACGAGCGAAGTGCTAGGAGAAAGAATTGGGACATCAGGAACGATGGAAGTAGCAGAGGCGATTTTTTCTGAGTTAAAACAATTTCAAGAACAAACAGGTATTGAGTTGGCGTTTCAATGTTGTGAGCATTTAAACCGTGCTTTAGTAGTTGAGAAAGAGTTGGCGATGAAATATCAATTTGAAATTGTAACAGTTACGCCTGTTAGATCAGCAGGTGGTGCATTAGCAACATATGCTTATCACAATTTGAAGGATCCGGTAGTAATTGAGTTTATTAAAGCAGATGCGGGAATGGATATTGGTGATACATTTATCGGTATGCATTTAAAGCACGTAGCTGTTCCGGTTCGTACTAGTGTGAAGGAAATTGGAAGTGCACATGTAACGATGGCAACAACACGTGGAAAGCTAATTGGTGGAGCACGTGCTGTTTATGCGGCGAAGGAAGAGACTATCACTTGCCGTTAAAGTTATGAATAAGGTATGTTGTCTGACTTTATTATAGAAGAAAGAAAAGACCGATTTTCGGTCTTTTTTTTCTTTTATGATATAGAAAGTCATGTTAGAATGTAGTTGAAAACATGAAGGTTCGAAAGAATTACAACCTGAATTTTCGTTTTTTCTGAATAAATAAGAAAAAACTGTTGGGAATCGATGTAATTCGTTCAGAAAAGGGGGATTTTGGTGGATCATTTAAAACGTCAAGATGAAAAGGTATTTGCTGCAATTGAGGCAGAACTAGGAAGACAGCGTTCGAAGATTGAGTTAATTGCTTCGGAAAACTTCGTAAGTGAAGCAGTAATGGAGGCGCAAGGTTCTGTTTTAACGAATAAGTATGCTGAAGGATATCCTGGGAAACGTTACTATGGTGGTTGTGAACATGTAGACGTAGTAGAAGATATCGCACGTGATCGCGTAAAAGAAATTTTCGGCGCAGAGCACGTAAATGTTCAACCGCATTCTGGTGCACAAGCGAACATGGCAGTATACTTCACGATTTTAGAGCAAGGCGATACAGTACTTGGTATGAATTTATCTCATGGTGGTCACTTAACACACGGAAGCCCTGTTAACTTCAGTGGAGTACAATATAATTTCGTAGAATATGGCGTGGATGCTGAATCTCACCGTATTAATTACGATGATGTATTAGCAAAAGCGAAAGAACATAAACCAAAATTAATCGTTGCAGGTGCAAGTGCATACCCTCGTGTTATCGATTTCAAACGATTCCGTGAGATTGCAGATGAAGTGGGCGCATACTTAATGGTTGATATGGCACATATCGCAGGTTTAGTAGCGGCTGGTTTACATCCAAATCCAGTGCCACATGCACATTTCGTTACAACAACAACACATAAAACATTACGTGGTCCACGTGGTGGTATGATTTTATGTGAAGAGCAATTTGCAAAACAAATTGATAAATCAATCTTCCCTGGTATTCAAGGTGGTCCACTTATGCACGTAATCGCTGCAAAAGCTGTTGCGTTTGGTGAGGCACTTCAAGATGATTTCAAAACATATGCACAAAATATCATTAACAATGCGAACCGCTTAGCTGAAGGTCTTCAAAAAGAAGGACTTACACTTGTTTCTGGTGGAACAGACAATCACTTAATCCTAATTGATGTTCGTAACCTAGAAATCACAGGTAAAGTAGCAGAGCACGTATTAGACGAAGTTGGTATTACAGTGAACAAAAATACAATTCCATTTGAAACAGCAAGCCCATTTGTAACAAGTGGTGTACGTATCGGTACAGCAGCTGTAACATCTCGTGGTTTCGGTTTAGAAGAAATGGATGAAATTGCGTCACTTATTGCTTACACATTAAAAAATCATGAAAATGAAGCTGCATTAGAAGAAGCGCGTAAGCGTGTAGAAGCGTTAACGAGCAAATTCCCAATGTACACAGATCTATAATAGATTGAAGAAGGCTGCTGAGACATAATTGTTTTAGCAGTCTTTTTTGTGGACATATATTGTTCCTTAAGTATGTATACAAATGATGAATAAATTTTGGCGATATAATGAAGGATACAGCTCCCATAATTGGTAAAGATACTAGATAGATTCATCGGAAATCATGACTTTTCCAAATTTGCCCTTGAATATTAGTAGCGTTTTCTTTACAATCGTAAATAGTGTAAAAAAGCGTGCAAACGCATGAATATCATCTAAAGGAGAGATTCACATGGGAAAACTGTATGTATTTGATCACCCGTTAATTCAACATAAGATTACATATATTCGCGACAAGAATACAGGTACGAAAGATTTTCGTGAATTAGTGGACGAAGTAGCAAGCTTAATGGCTTTTGAAATTACTCGCGATCTTCCACTTAAAGACATTGAAATTGAGACTCCTGTAAGCAAAGCGACAACAAAAGTGATCGCTGGTAAAAAACTTGGTTTAATTCCGATTTTACGTGCAGGTTTAGGAATGGTTGATGGAATTCTGAAATTAATTCCAGCAGCAAAAGTAGGACACGTTGGCTTATACCGCGACCCTAAAACATTGCAACCGGTAGAATACTATGTGAAACTTCCAACGGATGTAGAAGAGCGTGACTTTATCGTACTAGATCCGATGCTAGCAACAGGTGGTTCTGCAGCTGAAGCAATTAACTCTCTGAAAAAGCGCGGCGCAAAACAAATTAAATTAATGTGTATCGTTGCAGCTCCAGAAGGAGTAAAAGTAGTACAAGAAGAACATCCTGATGTTGATATTTATGTAGCAGCATTAGATGAGAAATTAAATGACCACGGATATGTAGTACCAGGTCTTGGTGATGCTGGTGACCGTTTATTCGGAACGAAGTAAGACAACTGACGAGCAGGGGGGATTCCTCAGCTCGTCTTTTTTGATGTAAGCAAGTAGGGGAGGGGAGAGGATAAATATACATAGTATATACAACATAAGTTGCATACACATCACATATAATATAGAAGTCTTACGTCTAAAGAGCACTATATTATGGAAGGAAAGCGTTATATCGTAAAAATATAATAGTGACAAACTTGTGAACATTTCCTTCTATTATAAAGAGAAAACTGTTAGAAATTGCATATCTCTAACCAGTATTTAGAAGGGGAACGTTTTCATTTTTGGGAGGAAATGACTAATACTCAAATTTTTTGATTTTTTACGATTTCTCGTTGACACTGTTAATACCCTATTGTATGCTAACAACGGGGATAGATGGTAGGGCTTTCAGTGACAAAAATACATCTATTCCGTGACGAAAATGTAAACTTTTTATTTTGTATAGGATTTATGCAAAAAAATGAGTTATTATTAACACATCGTGAATGAGGGTTACATATTGGAGGGATGAATCCTTGCAAAAAAACGATCGCAGCCATATAAAAGCTTATGCTTTAATGTCAGGTATTCTTGCTCAGTTAGTCGGTTCTATTCTTGTTGGGATCTTTGGTGGGCAGTGGATTGATAATAAGGTTGGAACGTTTCCATTGTTTCTTATTATAGGGTTATTACTCGGATTAGGAACAGGGGTATACGCAATGATTCGACTCATTCGACATTACTATTCGGGAGAGCAATGATGATAGACGTACATGGACTTGTCCAAAGACAAAAGAAATATATGTACTACTTGCTTGCGCTTCTAGTGCTAGGATGGGGATTCACCTCTTACAAGGATGTATTTCTTGGACTGATTATCGGAACGATTTTCAGTTTTCTTAGTTTGCGCATCATTGCACGTAGGACAGACAAGCTGTTGGATCGCGTGACAAATGGAGAAAACGTGAAGTTTAAGGCGACAGCGGTAAGTACATATTCAAGATTCGCCACGATTGGGTTATTAATTTTATTTGCAGCCAAATATCAAGAGTTAATTGCGATGTGGGGCTTAGGTGTAGGATTGCTGACAGGATACCTTGTCATGATCATAGATTTTCTTTATTTAGAGTATAAGAGCAGGGAAGAGAGGTGAATTACTAGTGGAACACGGTAAATTAGTTGAATTTCTAGGTTTAACGTTCGATTTGTCATCAGTTATGATGGTTACTGTAGCAGCAGTTATTGTTTTCTTAATCGCTGTTATCGGAACTCGCAGCTTAGCTCTTCGCCCAACAGGAATGCAAAACTTCATGGAATGGGTGTTTGACTTCGTGAAAGGGATTATCAATAGTACGATGGACTGGAAAACAGGTGGACGTTTCTTAACGCTTGGCGTTACGCTTATCATGTTTATCATCGTATCGAACTTCCTTGGTTTACCATTCATGTATTCAGCAACTGAAGCTGGCGAACATATTGCATGGTGGAGATCACCAACGTCTGATCCAGCAGTTACATTAACATTAGCCGTGATGGTAGTTACCCTCACCCATTATTATGGAATTAAGATGAAGGGTACGAAAGAATACGTAAAAGGTTATTTCCAACCTATGAAATTCTTATTCCCATTAAAGGTTATTGAGGAGTTTGCTAACACATTAACGTTAGGTCTTCGTTTATTTGGTAACATTTATGCAGGTGAGATCTTATTAGGATTACTTGCTAAGCTGGGCGGAGCATCATTCCTTGGAGCATTAGGTGCACTTGTGCCGATGTTAGCATGGATGGGATTCAGTGTATTCGTTGGATCAATCCAAGCATTTATTTTCGTTATGTTAACGATGGTTTATATGGCTCATAAAGTAAGTCATGACCATTAATATAATTTAAGTAAGAAAAAATTTATTTTTTTATAATACAAAGGAGGACAAATTAAATGAGTTTAGGTGTAATCGCAGCTGCAATTGCAATTGGTTTATCAGCATTAGGTGCAGGTATTGGTAACGGTCTTATCGTATCACGTACAATCGAAGGTGTTGCTCGTCAACCAGAATTAAAAGGCGCACTTCAAACAATTATGTTCATCGGGGTTGCTTTAGTTGAGGCACTTCCAATCATCGGTGTAGTTATTGCATTCATCGTAATGAACAAATAAGGGAGACTCCCCTTACATAGATGGCGAAGAGTGTTTTTCCGAACTTTCTTCGCCATTGCTTTATGAACGAAACGTATGTCTTTTTTTTTCATATGATCAATTTAGATATTTTGAAGGGAGTGAATCCTTGTGCCAACTTTATTATTAGGGGCTGCCATTCCATTTGGAACGATTGCTTATACATTGTTCATTTTCTTACTTCTATTAGTAATGCTACGCAAATTCGCGTGGGGTCCTTTAATGGGGATTATGAAAGAACGTGAAGAGCATGTTACTAATGAAATCGACGCTGCAGAAAGAAGTAACGCTGAAGCGAAGAAGTTAGTAGAAGAACAACGTGAAATGTTAAAACAATCACGTGTTGAAGCACAAGAGTTAATCGAAAGAGCGAAAAAACAAGCTGTAGATCAAAAAGATGCTATTGTTGCTGCTGCGAAAGAAGAAGCAGAATCAATTAAAGCATCTGCTGTACAAGAAATTCAACGCGAAAAAGAGCAAGCGATTGCTGCTTTACAAGAACAAGTTGCTTCTTTATCTGTTCAAATTGCTTCTAAAGTAATTGAAAAAGAATTAAAAGAAGAAGATCAAGTGAAGTTAATTCGCGATTATATTAAAGAAGTAGGAGAAGCGCGATGAGCAATGGGATTGTAGCAAAACGTTATGCTGTCGCTCTTTTTAAAATTGCTAAAGAAAAACACGTATTAGAAATGTTTGAAGAGGAATTACGCCTTGTACAAAACGTTTATGTAAAGAACGGAGAACTACATAGCTTTTTAACGCAACCGAACATTTCAAAGGAACAAAAGAAAACGTTTCTTGCAAACGTATTCGGGTCTGTTTCTGAATCTATTTTAAATACGTTATATATTTTAATTGATAACAAGCGCATTGATATCTTACCTGAAATTGCAGATGAATATGTTGTTCTTGCTAATGAAGAACGTAACGTAGCGGACGCAACTGTATATTCTACTCGTCTTCTATCGGAAGAAGAGAAGCTTAACATTGCAGAAGCATTTGCAAAGAGAACAGGAAAAGATGCAATTCGCGTAAAAAATGTTGTAGATGAAGATTTACTAGGCGGCATTAAAGTACGTATTGGAAATCGCATTTATGACGGAAGTTTACAAGGAAAATTAGCACGTATTCAGCGTGAATTAATGAAGAATAGATAGGGGTGAAGCACATGAGCATCAGAGCTGAAGAAATTAGCGCACTGATAAAGCAACAAATCGAGAACTATCAGTCTGAAATCGAAGTTAGTGATGTTGGTACAGTTATCCAAGTTGGTGACGGTATCGCGCGTGCTCATGGTCTTGATAACGTTATGGCTGGTGAACTTGTAGAGTTCTCTAACGGCGTTATGGGACTAGCACAAAATTTAGAGGAAAACAACGTAGGTATTATCATTTTAGGACCTTACACAGAAATCCGTGAAGGTGACGAAGTTCGTCGTACTGGTCGCATCATGCAAGTACCAGTAGGAAAAGAACTAATTGGTCGTGTTGTAAACCCATTAGGTCAACCAGTTGATGGTTTAGGCCCAATCAATACAACAAACACTCGTCCAATCGAAAGTCCAGCACCAGGTGTAATGGATCGTAAATCTGTTCATGAGCCACTTCAAACAGGTATTAAAGCGATTGACGCTCTTGTACCAATTGGCCGTGGTCAACGTGAGTTAATCATCGGTGACCGTCAAACAGGTAAAACAGCAGTTGCGCTTGATACAATCATTAACCAAAAAGATGAAGATATGATTTGTATTTACGTAGCTATCGGACAAAAAGAATCAACTGTACGTAACGTAGTAGAAACACTACGTAAGCATGGTGCATTAGAGTACACAATCGTTGTAACTGCATCTGCTTCTCAACCAGCTCCATTATTATACCTAGCTCCTTACGCTGGTGTAACAATGGGTGAAGAGTTCATGTACAATGGTAAACACGTATTAGTAGTATATGATGACTTATCAAAACAAGCAGCAGCTTACCGTGAGCTGTCATTACTATTACGTCGTCCTCCAGGTCGTGAAGCTTACCCAGGGGATGTATTCTACTTACATTCTCGCTTATTAGAGCGTGCAGCAAAATTAAGTGATGCAAAAGGCGGCGGTTCTTTAACTGCACTACCTTTCATCGAAACACAAGCAGGGGACGTATCAGCTTACATCCCAACAAACGTAATCTCAATTACGGATGGACAAATCTTCTTACAATCTGACCTATTCTTCTCTGGCGTACGTCCAGCGATCGATGCGGGTACTTCTGTATCTCGTGTAGGTGGATCTGCTCAGATTAAAGCAATGAGTAAAGTATCAGGTACACTTCGTCTTGACCTTGCATCTTACCGTGAGTTAGAAGCGTTCGCTCAGTTCGGTTCTGACCTAGATAAAGCAACTCAAGCGAAACTAAACCGTGGTGCTCGTACTGTTGAGGTATTAAAACAAGGATTACACAAACCGTTACGTGTAGAGAAACAAGTTATCATTCTTTACGCTTTAACACGTGGATTCCTAGATGATATCCCAGTAGTAGATATCACTCGTTTCGAAGAAGAATTCCATGCTTGGTTAGATTCTAATGCGACTGACTTATTAGAAGAAATCCGCACAACTAAGAAACTTGCGGATGACGACAAATTTGCAGCAGCAATTAACGGATTTAAAAAAGTATTCGTAGCTTCTGAGTAATAAAAAGTGAAGCCGACTGTTTAGCCCCATCGGCTAAGGTTCTTTCCCACAGAAGGTGATTTTTACCTTCTCGTGGGGAAGGTTCTTAGACGAAAGGGGCTAGGAGGCGGAACTAGATTAATAAAAGCGGAAGCGGCTCGTCCTGAATGTGAGGGGGATGGAGCTTCTGACGAAGAGGCGGTTTTTGCCTCGTAGGAAGAAGTGAAGCCACCGAGCATTCAAGCCGCTGGAGCTAGATAATATATAAAGGCATCTCAATTTCTGAGATTGCTGACGGTTATGTAAAGGAAAAGAGTAGGTGCACCTATTCTTTTCCTTCAATCATGAGCAAGAATATCTTGCAACGTAGATTAGGAAGAGGATTCTTACTAATCGTGCCAACTTCCGGAAAAAAGGTGGTGAAAACCTGTGGCATCTTTACGCGATATAAAAGCGAAGATTAACTCGACAAAGAAAACGAGTCAAATTACGAAAGCGATGGAGATGGTATCTGCATCTAAGTTAAACCGTGCAGAGCAAAATGCTAAATCTTTCGTTCCGTATATGGAAAAGATTCAAGAAGTAGTAGCGAGCATTGCGCAAGGAAGTAAAGGAATTAATCATCCAATGCTAAATGCGCGTCCTGTAAAGCGTACAGGATACATCGTTATTACATCTGATCGCGGACTAGCAGGTGGTTATAACAGTAACGTATTACGTACAGTAAGTAACGTAATTCGTGAACGTCATAATATGGATTCAAACCAATATTCAATTATTGTGCTTGGACGACTAGGACGTGATTATTTAAAACGTCGCGGCTTTAACATCATTGATGAAGTAGTTGGATTATCTGACCACCCATCATTTACTGATATTAAAGACCTTGCTTCTCGAGCAATTGCGATGTTCGCAGATGGTGCTTATGATGAGCTGTATATTTACTACAACCATTACGTAAGTAAAATTTCACAAGAAGTAACGGAAAATAAAATTTTACCGCTTACTGATGTGGCGTCTGATAAACCGACGACAGCTTATGAATTCGAACCTTCTGAAGAAGAAATTTTAAAAGTACTATTGCCACAATACGCAGAAAGCTTAGTGTACGGTGCATTACTAGACGGTAAAGCAAGTGAGCACGCAGCGCGTATGACAGCAATGAAGAGTGCTACAGACAACGCAATGGAAGTTATCGATTCACTTACACTTTCATTCAACCGTGCGCGTCAGGCAGCGATTACGCAAGAAATTACGGAAATCGTTGGTGGAGCAGCAGCGTTAGAATAGTAATAAAAAGCGTAGGCGGCTCTGTCAAAAGAGTCGCGTAAGCTATAAACTAATAAAAAATGAAAAGCTAACTGTTCGTAGAAAGTTGGCTAATTAAAAGAAAGCTAGGAGGGAACCCGATGAATAAAGGGCGCGTTACGCAAATCATGGGTCCGGTTGTAGACGTTAAGTTTGATGGCGGAAAGCTACCAGAAATCTACAACGCCCTTACGGTAAAACAGAGCAACGAAAACGGTGAACTTAACTTAACATTTGAAGTTGCACTTCATTTAGGTGATGATACAGTTCGTACAGTTGCGATGTCTTCCACAGATGGACTTGTTCGTGGCACAGAAGTAGAAGATACTGGTAAAGCAATCTCTGTACCAGTTGGTGATGCAACACTTGGTCGCGTATTTAACGTATTAGGTGATGCTATTGACTTAGATGGTGAGGTTCCTGCGGATGTACGTCGTGATCCAATTCACCGTCAAGCACCTGCATTCGAAGAATTATCTACTAAAGTAGAAATTCTTGAAACTGGTATTAAAGTAGTAGACTTACTTGCTCCTTACATTAAGGGTGGTAAGATCGGCCTATTCGGTGGTGCCGGTGTAGGTAAAACAGTATTAATTCAGGAGTTAATCAACAACATCGCACAAGAGCACGGTGGTATCTCTGTATTCGCTGGTGTAGGTGAGCGTACTCGTGAGGGTAATGACTTATACCACGAAATGAGCGATTCTGGCGTAATTAAGAAAACTGCGATGGTATTCGGACAAATGAACGAGCCACCTGGAGCACGTCAACGTGTTGCATTAACAGGCTTAACAATGGCTGAATATTTCCGTGATGAGCAAGGACAAGACGTACTTCTGTTCATCGATAATATCTTCCGTTTCACGCAAGCAGGTTCTGAAGTATCTGCCCTTCTTGGCCGTATGCCATCTGCGGTAGGTTACCAACCAACACTTGCAACAGAAATGGGTCAATTACAAGAGCGTATTACATCTACAAATAAAGGGTCTATCACGTCTATCCAAGCGGTATATGTACCAGCCGATGACTATACTGACCCAGCACCAGCTACAACGTTCGCTCACTTAGATGCAACAACAAACTTAGAGCGTCGTTTAACACAAATGGGTATTTACCCAGCCGTAGATCCATTAGCATCTACATCTCGTGCACTTTCTCCAGAAATCGTAGGAGAAGAGCATTATGAAGTGGCTCGTCAAGTACAGCAAACTTTACAACGTTACAAAGAGCTTCAAGATATCATTGCTATCTTAGGTATGGATGAGTTATCTGAAGAAGATAAGTTAGTTGTACATCGTGCTCGTCGTATTCAATTCTTCTTATCTCAAAACTTCCACGTAGCGGAGCAGTTTACAGGTCAAAAAGGTTCTTACGTACCTGTAAAAGACACAGTTCGTGGTTTCAAAGAAATTCTAGAAGGAAAATATGATGACCTTCCAGAAGATGCATTCCGCTTAGTTGGTGGCATTGAAGAAGTTATTGAAAACGCGAAGAAAATGATGGCGTAAGGCCTTAGGAGGGACGAAGTATGAAGACATTTCCAGTCAGTATTGTAACTCCTGATGGACCGGTTTACGAAAAAGAAGTAGAAATGGTAAGTGTAAAAGCAGAGAGTGGGGAAATGGGGATTTTACCAGGTCACATTCCAACTGTTGCACCATTAAAAATTAGTGCAGTTCGTCTGAAAAATGGTGGACACACTGATTATGTAGCGGTAAGTGGTGGCTTTATCGAAGTTCGTCCAGATAAAGTAACTGTATTATCATCATCTGCTGAAGAAGCAAACCATATCGATATCCATCGTGCAAATGAAGCGAAGCGTCGTGCTGAGCAACGTCTGCAAGATAAACAAGCACATGTTGACTTTAAACGTGCAGAAATGGCATTACAACGCGCTGTGAACCGTTTAAACGTTTCCGATATGAAATAAAAAAATCCGTAAAGGCAAAGCCTTTACGGATTTTTTTTATGTAGTTAATGGATAATTTTACAAAAATGGTATAATTATATTGGTGCTCGTATAAGTAGAGAATGTACAACAATTTATAAAGGGGATGAATAAATGATCGGTGAAATGAAGCGAGAAGCATTGCACTCTTTAAAAGGAAAATGGGGACTAGGTGTTGGATCAACGATTTTATATCATATTGTAAGTTACGTCGTTTCAATGGCTGTAATGCTTATAGTATTAATTCCAGGAGTTATAATATTTATTTTAGCATCTATTTTAACTGGTTCAATTGAAGAAGAAACAATGGCAATTGGAGCTGCTATTACGTTTGGGGTTTTTTACTGCCTTATGATAATTTTAAGTTATGTGGCTTATGGCATTACCACATATGGTCATACGAATTTGTTTCTACAAATAAGCAAACGAGAAGATGCTAGAGTGGATTATTTATTTGAAGGATTTCGTGGCTTTAAAAGAATGATGAAAACAATGTGGGCTATGCTTGCAATTTTGTTATATACAGGTACATGGGTTCCGATGTTAGGAACGATTGTATTTGGGCTATTAGGTTTTCTTGATGAGAATGCAAATCCATCATTTATAATTGTTTTCTTTATTTTATTAGCTATTTCGTTTATTGTAATGGCTATTTTGTATTTTTCATATTCGATGACATATTATGTGATGGTTGAAAAACCGGAATACAGTGTTTCGCAAGCAATGAAAGAAAGTAAGAATCTGATGAAGGGGCATAAATTAGATCTATTTCTTTTATGGCTAAGCTTTATAGGGTGGGCTATTTTAGCGATTTTTACACTTGGAATAGGTTTTCTATGGCTTAGTCCGTACGTGAGTACAACGACAGCGCATTTTTACCGCTATATTTCAAAGGGTGAATTGCAGTAGGAGTATGCTATACTAATAGAATTATTGTGTATAGGAGGCGAGGCTAAACATGATTAGTGATTTAAAAGGAGAAGCGCTGGATTCATTAGAAGGGAAATGGGGCTTAGCTGTCGGGGCAACATTACTGATTTCGATTCTTATTTCAGCTTTTAGTTTAAGTATTGATTTCATTTTTGCTCAGGTTTGGGATTGGAAAGAAGTAAAAAGCTCACTTTCAGTAGACGTCATTACAATATTGATAGTAGGTCCATTAACGCTAGGTGGTTATTGTTTAGCGCTGCATATTATTCGTGAAAAAGAGGCGCGTATTGGGCATATATTCAGATGGTTTACAGAGGGAAGTAAGTTTATAAAGTCATTTTTATTATATATAGTAGTAAATATTTATCTGTTTTTATGGTTTTTACTATTTATTATTCCAGGCATTATTAAATCATTTTCTTATGCGATGACGTACTTTATCATAAATGATCACCCTGAGTATTCTATAAATCAAGCGATTACAGAAAGCCGTCGTATGATGGATGGACATAAGATGGAGTATTTCATTTTATGTTTGAGTTTTATTGGTTGGTTTATATTAAGTTGTATTACACTCGGGATTGGATTCTTATGGCTAATTCCATATTTTTATACGACGTCAGCAGCTTTTTATGAAGAGATTGCAGAGGAATATTACGAGAAAAAAATTCCGACATTATAAAGTGAGTCGGACACTCTGCGTCGATGAATAGCTTTGTAGTCCGCAAATAGCATGATAAAAACACCCAGTATGAGTTATTGGTTCATACTAGGTGTTTTTTGTAGAAATTTTATAAATTGATGACTAGTAAGTGGTTTACTGAAATAGTAACCTTGCATATATTTACAGTTGTTCTTTTGTAGAAACTTAAGTTGTTTTTCTGTTTCAATTCCTTCAGCAACGACAGATAGGTTTAACGTATTTGCAAGAGAAAGGATAGTGGAAACGATGGCCCTTTCTTCAGGGCGATGATCGGCGAGTTGTGTAAATTCTCTCGGTACTTTTAATGTATCAATAGGGAAAATGGATAAATAAGCAAGAGAAGAATAGCCGGTTCCGAAGTCATCGATGGACGTTTGAATACCATATTCCTTTAATTGTTTTAGCTTTGATAACGTTTCCTTTTCATCGATCATTGCAATTCGTTCTGTTAATTCAAGTGTTACATCTTTTGGATCGACTTTAACGTCTGTTATTATTTGTAAAATGTTCTCGATTAAATTATTTTGCTGGAACTCTTTAGCTGATAAGTTAACACTTATTTTTAAATCTTTGTAGCCAAAAGTATGCCATATTTTTAGCTGACGACAAGATTCATTTAATACCCAATGACCAAGTGGAATGACTTGAGGAGTCTCCTCTACAATTGGAATGAACTCACATGGCGGAATGTCACCAAGGAGTGGGTGTTTCCAGCGTAGTAATGCTTCAGCACCAATAATCTTTTTCGTAGTAATATCAATTTGTGGTTGATAGACAAGATAAAATTCTTCGTTTACTAAAGCGAGTGGTAAATCTTTTTCAATTCGAGCTTTTCGTTCCATTTTTTTATACAATTCTTTCGTGTACAGAGAGCTACCATTTTTTCCTTTATTTTTTGCTTCGTACATGGCCATATCAGCATGCTGTAAAATCGATAATGGATCTTCACCTGCTTCAGGGTATATTGCTATCCCGATGCTCGGTGAGATTTGTAAATGTTGATTTTCAATTTCGAATGGTTCGTTCATGGCTGCTACAATTGTATCAGCTATTTTTTTTACATCTGGCCTCTTTTTATAATTTTCGATTAGGATTGTGAACTCATCTCCAGCTAATCGGGCAAGCTTCATATTTGGTGTCGCTATACTTTCGAGTCTTTTTGCTACTGCAATTAATAGAAGGTCTCCTACCCTATGACCGAGGGTATCGTTAATAACTTTAAAGCGATCTAGGTCAAGAAACATAACAGCAAAAGGCATTTTTGATATTTTGGATCGCGCAATTGCTTGTTCTACATATTGATGAAATGCACGTCGATTTGCAAGCTCTGTTAGTGTATCATGATATGCTAGAAAATTAATTTGTTCTTGTTGTTGTTTGCTTTCCGTAATATCTTTAATCATTAAATAAACTCCAGAAATATGATCCTTTAAAAAGATAGGAACAGCTGTCACATGCAAGTAGTAAATATCTCTATTTTTATGATATGCCCGTATTTCTAAAGAAATAGATTTCCCCTTTTTTACGCGATGAAAGGCATTAACGATTTCTTCCAAATCTTCTTCATACGTAAGTGAATAGTAAGGCTGATTTAATAATTCATTCGTTTGATAACCGAGTAAAGTCGTACCAGCGTTATTCACTTTAAGAAAATTACCGTATAAATCTAATGTGAAGATTGGATCTGGATGATGCTCGTATAAAGATTTAAACATTTGTTGGTTATGATACAGTTCATTTTTTTGTTCTACTAAATCTTCTGTACGCAGTTCAATTTGTTTTTCGAGTTCTGAGTTGAATTGCATTTGGGCTAATAATAATATTTTATTTTGTTTTCGAACTAAACTATGGCGTATGAGAACGAAGGAGAAAGTTATCATAAGCCCAATTACTATAATAGGCGCGAAAACATATTCGACTAATATGAAAACAATAAGCATTACGACAGAAATATAAGGTAATGATAATCTGATCGCTTCCCCAAATTTAGGTGTTAATAGCACTTGTTCTTGTCTTTCAGGTTCTTTTGTATGAAGAATACAGGCGATTGCTACTAGCACTAAAGTTACTTGATAGAGAGGAGTAATTGTAAACATAGAATATTCGGGTGTGAAGTATTTGATATAAGCATAAATCGCATCTGTAGTCGCATACAAAATTAAAGCACTACCAAGGAGCGCACCAACTTTTTTCGGTAATAAGGAAAGTGGTTTGAATAAAAGGTTAATTCCTATGAGGAAAAAGAGTAAATCGGTCATTGGATAAGTAAGTTGAACAAATATGTCGATATAGGATGTTGAAGAAATGTGAATGGTTCTTTCAATAAGTAAGTAGTAACTTAAAGTGAATTGTGCTGTAACAATAATACAAATATCACATATCATAAAAAGCTTTTCTAATAAATCTCGGTTATAAATGATTTCATATAGAAAGGCGAATGCAAAGCTAATTAAAAAAAGTAAATAAAAAAAGTCGGACGGATCAACGAATGTATAGTAGTCCTTTAAAATTAAACGTTGATAGGCAACGACGATATCCCCAATGAAATAAGAGAGAGTTCCAACGCATAATATCGCCCAAAATAAACGAGGTAACCCTTCTTTCATATTTAAAAAATAAAGTATATAACTACAAGCGATAATATCAATGAATAAAGTACTCATTCCAATTAATATTTGAAAGGGAAATGAGTATTCATATAGAAAAGGCATTGCCACGTAATGAATTACTATAGATAGCAATGTAATGCTTATAAGAATACTTACATGTGTTTGTTTTTTCATCTATCTCACCCACGGTATATACATATAAATTCCTCTTTTGTATTTTTTATAGTTTCTTAAAAAACATATATAACCTATATACTTATTTTGCGCAAGTATAGCCAGTTATAAAAACAGATTTTAATAATTCTCGTTTCTGTCCCCAACATATCGACATAGGAATTTGAAGTTTGCTATAATGATTAAAATAGTTGCATTATTTAGAAAAATTTAAAAATAATAATTACTGCAACTAGGACATATTGTTTACTAAGTGAACTTGTTCTTAATTTAGGGGGGAGGGTTTCACAATGGCAAGTGTATATGAAAATAGTTATATGATCGTTTTGATTTTCTTGCTATTAGGTATATTGCTGCCGGTAGTGGCTCTTACATTAGGAAGGATGCTGCGCCCAAATAAACCAAGTGCAGCGAAAGCGACGACGTATGAGAGCGGGATTGAGCCTTTTCATGATGCGAATATTCGGTTTCATGCTCGTTATTATATTTTTGCTTTATTGTTTGTCATCTTTGATGTAGAAACTTTATTTTTATATCCATGGGCTGTTGCATATGACAACCTCGGTTTATTTGCACTGATTGAAATGCTCATCTTTGTTGTAATGTTGCTAGTTGGATTAGCGTATGCTTGGAAAAAGAAGGTGTTACAATGGTTATAAATTTTGAGGAATTACATCCAAATGAGCGAGCGGAATTAGAACGAAATATCTTTTTTTCTACATTGGAACAGTTGAAAGGATGGGCGAGAAGTAATTCTTTATGGCCGATGACATTCGGACTGGCATGCTGTGCAATTGAAATGATGGGAGTAGGTTCATCACATTATGATTTAGATCGATTTGGGTCATTTTTTCGGACTTCACCAAGGCAATCGGACGTTATGATTGTGTCGGGAACGGTAACGAAGAAGATGGCTCCTATTGTTCGGCGCTTATATGACCAAATGCCTGAACCGAAATGGGTTATTGCAATGGGATCTTGTGCGACAGCAGGTGGTCCATATGTAAATTCGTACGCTGTTGTGAAAGGTGTAGATCAAATTGTGCCAGTTGACGTGTATATCCCTGGTTGCCCACCAAATCCTGCAGCTTTAATTTATGGAATTAATAAATTAAAAGAAAAAATTCGTTACGAAGCAAAGACTGGAAAGCAGGTGACGAATAAATGAGTGATCCTAACAAAGACTTAGAGGATTTAAAAAGAGAAGCGGCTAGGCGTGCGAAAGAAGAGGCGAGAAAGCGTCTTGTTGCGAAACATGGTGGGGAAATAAGTAAACTTGAGGAAGAAAATCGCGAAAAAGAGAAAGCGCTACCAAAAAATGACGATATGACTATAGAAGAAGCAAAACGACGTGCAGCCGCGGCGGCAAAAGCAAAAGCGGCGGCGTTAGCGAAACAGAAAAGAGAAGGAATAGAAGAAGTAACGGAAGAGGAAAAGGCCAAAGCGAAGACGAAGGCGGCAGCGGCTGCCAAAGCGAAAGCGGCGGCGTTAGCAAAACAAAAAGGAGAAGGAACAGAAGAAGTAACGGAAGAGGAAAAGGCCAAAGCGAAGGCAGCAGCGGCTGCCAAAGCGAAAGCGGCGGCGTTAGCGAAACAGAAAAGAGAAGGAATAGAAGAAGTAACGGAAGAGGAAAAGGCCAAAGCGAAGGCAGCAGCGGCTGCAAAAGCGAAAGCGGCGGCGTTAGCGAAACAAAAAAGAGAAGGAACAGAAGAAGGAACAGAAGAAGAAAAGGCCAAAGCAAAGGCGAAGGCAGCAGCAGCCGCAAAAGCGAAAGCAGCGGCGTTAGCGAAGCAAAAAAGAGAAGGAACAGAAGAAGTGACGGAAGAAGAAAAGGCCAAGGCGAAAGCGAAGGCAGTCGCCGCCGCGAAAGCAAAAGCAGCGGCGTTAGCGAAGCAGAAAGCATCGCAAGGTAATGGGGATTCGGGGGATGAAAAGGCGAAGGCAATTGCAGCAGCGAAGGCAAAAGCGGCAGCGGCTGCAAGGGCGAAGATGAAGGGTGCTGAAGGTAAGAAGGAAGAAGAGACGAAGCAGGAAGAGCCATCTGTGAATCAACCGTATTTAAATCAGTATGTTGAAGTTATTAAGGGAAAAGTAGGAGAGGATGCTTTAGTAGATTGCTACATTAATAAACTTTCCAAAGATGTACCAACTCTTGTAGTGGAGCCCTCAAAATATTATGAAGTAATGGAGTTACTGCGATTCCATGAGGGACTTGCATTTGATTATATGTCAGAGCTACATGCGACGGATTTTATGACACATATGGAAGTGTATGTTCATTTATTTTCATATGGAAAGAAACAGTCAGTAGCGGTGAAGGTGAAGTTGGATAGGGAAGCACCGCAAGTGGAATCGGTGACAGCGCTTTGGAAAGGGGCAGATTGGCCAGAGCGGGAAGCGTATGATTTGCTTGGTATCGTATTTAAGGGACATCCGAATTTATCACGTATTTTAATGCCTGATGATTGGGTAGGGCACCCGCTTAGGAAAGATTATGAACCGTATGATGTGGAGGTGTAGCTAAATGATCCGTACGGAAGAAATGCTTTTGAATGTAGGTCCTCAGCATCCGAGTACGCACGGTGTGTTCAGGCTCGTTATTAAAATTGACGGGGAAGTTATTAAAGAAGCTACACCGGTTATTGGATATTTGCATCGCGGGACCGAAAAGATTGCAGAGAGCTTACAGTATACGCAAATTATCCCTTATACAGATCGGATGGATTATTTATCGGCTATGACGAATAATTACGTCATTTGCCATGCTGTAGAGACGATGATGGGGCTTGAAATCCCGGAGCGGGCCGAATACTTGCGAGTACTTGCAATGGAGCTTGGAAGGATTGCGAGCCACCTTGTTTGGTGGGGGACAAATCTTCTTGATATAGGAGCGGTTAGCCCGTTTTTGTACGCGTTTCGTGAACGAGAGATGATTATTAATTTATTAAACGAATTATGCGGTGCACGGCTTACTTTTAACTATATGAGAGTTGGCGGTGTAAAGTGGGATGCACCGGATGGTTGGATTGAAAAAGTGGAAGAATTTGTTCCCTATATGAGAGAACAATTGGCAGGGTATCATGATCTTGTTAGCGGCAATGAGATTTTCTTAAATCGTGTAAAAGGCGTTGGTATATATAGCGCGGAGGAAGCGATTTCGTATTCTTTAAGCGGAGCGAATTTGCGGTGCACCGGAGTAAACTGGGATCTTCGCAAGGATGAACCGTACTCCATTTACGACCGTTTTGATTTCGATATTCCTGTTGGGAGCGTGGGGGATGCTTGGGATCGCTACGTTTGCCGCATGAAGGAAATTGAGGAGTCGTTAAAAATTGTCGAGCAAGCAGTCCAGCAGTTCCCGAAAGAAGGAGCAGTACTTGCGAAAGTACCGAAAATTATTAAGGCTCCTAAAGGGGAAGCATTCGTCCGTATAGAGTCGCCGCGAGGAGAGATTGGTTGCTATATTGCTAGTGACGGAAAGAAAGAGCCGTACCGCTTGAAGTTTCGCAGGCCGTCTTTTTACAATTTGCAAATTTTACCGAAGTTATTGAAAGGTGAAAACATCGCCAATTTAATTACGATTTTAGGTGGAGTGGATATTGTACTTGGGGAGGTTGATGGCTAATGATTGAAACGCTCTTACAATCACCTTCTAGCTGGACGAATTTCTTCATTTTTTTCGGATTAGCGGTGCTCCTATTATTTGCAGTCCTTGGCTTCGTTACATATGGTATTTTGGCAGAACGGAAAGTGATGGGTTTTATGCAAGGGCGGATTGGGCCAAACCAAGTCGGGGGCCGGTTTGGTCTGTTGCAAACGGTAGCCGATGTTTTAAAACTATTATTGAAAGAAGATAGTATTCCGAAGGCGGCAGATAAACCGTTGTTTATATTAGCACCTGTCATTGCGTTCGCACCAGCATTTATGGTGCTTGCAGTTATCCCATTTACTGATAAATTTCAGTTCGCGGATATTGGCGTAGGCTTACTGTATTACATTGCTGTTTCTGGCATTACGACGATTGGTGTCGTAACCGGAGGATGGGCATCGAATAATAAATATTCCCTTTTAGGAGGGATGCGTGCAGCGGCGCAAATGATTTCTTATGAAATTCCGCTCGTAATGAGTGTAATTGGGATCGTTTTGTTAGCTGGTAGCTTAAATTTAAATGAAATCGTAGCAGCGCAGGAGAATGTTTGGTACATTTTCGTGCAACCAATCGGTTTCGTCGTATTTTTAATCGCAGCGGTAGCAGAGTTAAATAGGACGCCGTTTGATTTACCAGAAGCTGAGTCGGAGCTTGTTTCTGGATATCATACGGAATACTCAGGGTTTCGCTGGGCGTTTTTCATGCTTTCAGAGTACGTATATTTCTTCGGGATGGCATCTTTAATTACTGTGCTCTTTTTAGGCGGATGGAATCCAGTTATGTTCCTTGGATTCATCCCAGGTGCCGTATGGTTTGCTTTAAAGTTTAGCAGTGTAGTTTTTCTATTAATTTGGTTCCGCGTTACGTTTCCGCGTATAAGAGGTGATCAGTTAATGGAGTTTGGCTGGAAAGTATTATTGCCAATTGCACTTGCAAATATTTTCTTAACGGCATTGATTAAGGAGTTATTCTTCTAATCTATGAAGGGGGTGCCAGTAAGAGATGAAAGGACTATTTAAAGGATTAAAATATACATTAAGCAATTTGAGTAAGAAGAAGGTGACTTATGATTATCCGAATCAACCGTTGCCATTGCCAGATCGTTTTCGAGGGATCCAAAAGTTTTATCCAGAAAAGTGTATCGTTTGTAACCAGTGCTCCAACATTTGTCCGACAGACTGTATTCAGTTAACGGGGAAAAAACATCCGGATCCTACGAAAAAAGGAAAAATTATCGACACGTACGATATTAATTTTGAAATTTGTATTCTTTGTGATTTATGTACAGAAGTTTGTCCGACAGAAGCGATTGTTATGACAAATAACTTTGAACTCGCGGAATATTCACGAGATGACTTATTTAAAAATTTGCAGTGGCTTGATGAAAACGATGAAAACGTCAGGAAGGAGAATAAAGCATGAATGGCGAGTTTATAGCATTCTTTATACTATCCTTATCTGCAATTATCGGCGGCGTTCTTATGTTGAATTTAACGAAAGTCATGCATATGATGCTAGCTCTCGTTCTGACATTTCTCAGCATTGCAGGTTTGTACTTTCTTTTATCAGCTGAATTTATCGGAGTTGCACA
The DNA here is from genome assembly GCF_024296885.1 of Bacillus paranthracis. Taxonomy (NCBI): domain Bacteria; kingdom Bacillati; phylum Bacillota; class Bacilli; order Caryophanales; family Bacillaceae; genus Bacillus; species Bacillus paranthracis. The sequence goes on along the minus strand of NZ_CP101135.1, from coordinate 5,038,489 downwards.
AATTTTACTTTACTCGGGTGCGATCACCATTATTATGATTTTTGGCATTATGTTAACGAAACATAATGCAGAAAATGAATCTCGTCTTACTCTTCGAAAATGGATTATCTTCTTTGCGGTTGTAGCATTTGGGGCCGTTATGTATTTCGCTGTTAACAATATTGATTTTGCAAATGAAAGCACACAAGGAAGTTTACCTCTCCATGAAAAAAACACACTTCAAATCGGTACACTTCTCTATTCAAAATATATTATTCCATTTGAGCTAACCTCAGTTATTTTACTTGTAGCACTTGTTGGCGCAATTATTCTTGCGAAGAAGGATGAGAAAGAGGAGGATTCCAATGAGTAGCGTACCTGCTTCTGCGTATTTAACGCTTGCGATTATTTTATTTTGCATCGGTTTGTTTGGAGCTTTAACGAAGCGAAATACGGTGATTGTATTAGTTTGTATTGAATTAATGCTGAACGCAGCCAATTTAAACTTAGTAGCGTTTAGTAAATTAGGTTTGTTCCCAAATGTAACAGGGCAAATTTTCTCTCTGTTTACGATGGCTGTAGCAGCAGCGGAGGCGGCGGTAGGACTCGCCATTTTAATTGCTTTATATCGTAATCGTACGACAGTTCATGTAGATGAAATGGATACGCTCAAAGGATAACATTGTGACCGAAAAGGGGGAAGGAAACAATGATCGATTATGCATGGCTCATACCGCTTTTCCCGCTTGTTTCGTTTTTGTTATTAATTATATTCGGGAAGAAAATTAGAGAAGGAAGCAGTGTACTTAGTATTTTCTTCGTCTTTCTCTCCTTTATATTTGCGGTACTTGTATTAATAGAAAGATTTACGACAGTACCAGTGAAGCATAAGTGGGTATGGCTTAGAGCTGGAGATATTGATATATCATTTGGCTTTGAAGTGACAGCATTAGGGGCTTTAATGTTGTTTATCGTTACACTTGTGAGTTTACTTGTACACGTGTATTCGAAAGGTTATATGAAAGGTGAGGAAAGATTACCAACCTTTTATGCCTATTTAGGACTCTTTACATTTGCGATGCTCGGGCTTGTTATATCACCGAATTTATTACAGCTTTATATATTTTGGGAGTTAGTCGGCCTTGGTTCGTTCTTACTCATCGGTTTTTATTTCTTTAAAGAAGAAGCGAAGGCTGCTGCGAAAAAAGCTTTTATTATGACACGTATTGGCGATGTCGGTTTATTTATTGGGATGATCTTAATTTTCTGGCATGCAGGTAGTTTTGAATATGACGCAATTTTTAGAGCGATTCATACGGGTGATCTGACTCCGACAATGATTACAATAACGGCGATTTTAATTTTTATCGGAGCGATGGGGAAATCGGGTCAGTTCCCGCTTCATACGTGGTTACCGGATGCGATGGAAGGGCCGACGCCTGTTTCGGCACTTATTCATGCGGCGACAATGGTCGCAGCTGGCGTATATTTAGTGGCAACGATGTTTCCGCTATTTTCAGCAAGTGCGGTGGCGATGCAGACGGTAGCAATTGTTGGCGCCTTTACTGCAATCTTTGCAGCTTCCATCGGTCTTGTACAAACGGATATAAAGAGAGTACTTGCTTATTCTACAGTTAGCCAGCTCGGGTATATGATGCTTGCACTCGGATCTGCCGGTTATGTAGCTGGTGTGTTCCATTTAACGACACACGCTTTTTTTAAAGCGTTGCTATTTTTGGCGGCAGGAAGTGTCATTCATGCCGTGCATACGCAAAACATTAATAAAATGGGCGGTTTACAGAAGAAGATGAAAGTAACAGGTGCCTTATTTTTAATCGGTACTCTTGCAATTAGTGGTGTGCCACTCCTTTCCGGTTTCTTTAGTAAAGATGAAATTTTAGCGGCAGCTTGGATGAACGGCAATTATGTTTTATTCGTCTTAGCGATACTTGCAGCATTCCTAACAGCATTCTACATGTTCCGCCTATACTTTCTTGTCTTTACTGGGGAAGCGAAGATGAAGGAAGATGTGCATGAATCGCCCCGCATCATGACGTATCCGATGATTGTCCTTGGCGTTCTTGCAGTCGTGGCAGGCTATATAAATACACCCTGGTTTGGAACGTTTCTCGGGGATTGGCTTACGAAAGATGTAGCATTTAAAGTGCGAGAGGCACACGGACCAGTTTGGATTATGATTGTTGCGACGCTCGTTTCTTTGACAGGGATTGCTCTTGCATATGTCATATATGGCAAGAAATCTATTGCTAGAGATTGGGCTGGTGGCGAGGACTCGCCTCTTTATAAACTTTTGAAAGAAAAATATTATGTGGATGAACTATACAATATGACGGTGCTTCCTATTACGAAAGGAATCGCTCATGTGCTTCGCCTATTTGAAGTGTATGTAGTCGAAGGAATTGCCGTTTTAATAGGGAGTTTAGTGAAAGGGATAAGTGCAATTGGCTCTAGACTCCAAAACGGAAATGTACAAGTGTACGGGACTGTAACAGCTGTTTCACTTGCAGTACTCTTCATTATTTTGCTCTATACGGGAGGGGATTTACGATGAATGATTTGTTATTAACGTTCTTCATTTTTTCCCCGCTTTTAGGAATTCTCTTACTTACATTAACACCGAAAAAAGAATCACGTACAGTGCGAGCGCTCGGTTTATTTGGAACGGTGCTTCCATTCGGAATGGCTATCGTCCTCGCTTGTACATATGCTTCCGGAAAGAGTTTGTCTCTATTTGATGAAAAAGTGAAATGGATTAAATTTGGGGATTTTGCAGCGGTGGATAAAAGGTGGTTTTCCATTTATTACGAGCTTGGTATTGATGGTTTATCGCTCGTTATGATGGTACTGACGGCCCTTCTAGCGATGCTTGCAGCAATTGCGGCATTTACGATTAAAAGGAATTTGAAAGCATTTTATATGCTGTTACTCATGTTAGAAATAGGGATGCTCGGTGTCTTCGCTGCTCAAAATTTAATGTTGTTCTTTATCTTCTTTGAAATTACATTGCCACCGATGTTTTTATTAATTGGGAAGTGGGGGAAATTGTCGAGTGAAAAGGCTGCTTATAGTTATTTAATATATAACGGTATTGGCTCCGCTATTTTGCTTATCGTTTTCTCGGTTTTATTTGCGAAAACAGGTACAACAAATATTACAGAGCTTAAAGAAATATTAACGAGTGTAGGTGCTGGTGGAGGAATGGCTATCCCAAATAGCTTACAGTTCGGCTTGTTTCTTAGCATAATGATTGCTTTTGCGATTAAACTACCCGTTTTCCCGTTACATCGCTGGATGGTCAATGTACATATTGAAGCACATCCGGCTGTCGTTATGCTTCATGCAGGTGTTTTACTGAAGATTGGAGCATACGGTATAATCCGCTTCGGACAGGGACTATTTCCGGAATACTTTCGCGAGTTTGCAACGCTCATTGCGATTTTAGGAGTTATCAATTTATTGTACGGAGCCTTCTTAGCGCTCATTCAAACAGACTTTCGGAAGGTGCTTGCTTATTCTAGTATTTCGCATATGGGTATTGTATTAATGGGCCTTGCGGCGTTAAATGCACCAGGTACACAAGGCGCTTTATTCCAAGTTGTTTCGCACGGTTTAATTGCAGCCTTACTCTTTTTCTTACTTGGTGTTATAGAACAGCGTTTTGGAACATCAAATATTACAGCGCTTGGCGGACTTGCAAAAAGTGTACCAGTACTTAGCGGTTTCTTCTTAGCGGGAGGAATGGCATCGCTTGGATTGCCGGGAATGTCTGGATTTGTTAGCGAGTTTCTTGCCTTTCTCGGTTTATTCCAAGCGGAGCCAGTTATTGCTGCGGCCGGAGTACTTGGCATCATTTTAACTGCTGTATACGTATTAAGAGCAACCCTTCAAGTAACATTTGGTAAGAAAGAGTGGGAAGCGAAAGCTGATATACACGGATGGGAGTATGTCCCGATTTTGCTACTTATCTTCTGCATTATTGCAATTGGAGTAATGCCAGAAATACTAGGGGATCCGCTTCAAAATACATTGAAAACATTGGGGGTGAAGTAGGGTGGATATGAATACGTTACTTAGCTTATCATGGCATCTCATGGTGCCAGAATTCATCATTCTCGGAGCTGCCATCCTTCTTTCCATATGTGATTTGTTTTTTAAGCTGAACCATAGGTATGTAGCGCTTGGTGCAATCGCAGCTATCGTATTAGCGATCGTATCATTAATTACGCTATACGGTGAACCAGCGGGAGATATTTTAAATGGATCGTTTGTGTTAGATGGATTTTCAAAAGGATTTAAAACGTTGTTGTTAGGCGGGGCTGCTCTCATTTTATGCATCGCAATGAGCGATGATAAGAAAAATCCAATTGAAGATAAGGGAGAATATTATTACTTATTTTTAATGGCGCTCCTTGGGGCGATGTTTATGGCTTCTAGCGTTGATTTCATTACACTTTTCGTCGGTTTAGAATTGCTTTCACTTTCTTCCTACATTTTAGTAGGAATACGAAAAAAGAACCGTGCATCAAATGAGGCAGCAATGAAATATGTCATTAATGGAGGAATTGGAACGGCAATTACGCTCTTTGGAATGAGTTATTTATACGGCATCACAGGATCAACTAATATTGTGGATATGCAAAAGGTATTTGCTGGGGAACTGGCTGGTGGCATTCAATTATTGCTAGCTCTTGCATTTTTACTATTACTCGTTGGGCTCTCATTCAAAATTGCTACAGTGCCGTTTCATATGTGGGCGCCTGATGTGTATGAGGGAGCGGCTACACCTGTTACTGCTTTTCTTGGAACAATTTCTAAAATTGCTGGGTTCTTACTCATTATGCGTCTGTTCCTCATGGTTTTTGCAAGTGTATCGGTGCAAGGAGACATGCAATCTTTATACGGACGTATGAGCATATACATCGCTGTGCTAGCTAGTATTACGATGATTATTGGAAATGTAGTCGCATTAAAGCAATATAACGTAAAACGCTTATTTGCTTATTCAGGAATCGCGCATGCAGGATATTTACTCGTACCGCTTGTAGCATTATCGCCATTTACGATGGATAGCATGTGGTTTTACATGCTTGCGTATATGCTTATGAATATAGGCGTGTTTGCAATTATCCACGCCTTAATCTTACAAAGCGACAAAGAAAATATCACCATTTTCACCGGATTATATAAAAGGTCGCCATTTACAGCAATCGTGATGACGATTTTTATTTTATCGCTAGCGGGGATACCAGGAACAGCTGGTTTCATTGGGAAAATTAACATCTTTTTAGGGGCCCTTCATGTAGAGCCAGCTCATTACGTACTAGCTTCTATTATGATGGGGACGACAGTCATTTCATTCGTATATTATTTCCGTATTTTACAGCAAATGTTTTTCCGTACGGGAGAAGTAGAAGAGAAAATTCGTTTGCCACTCAATATAAAGGTTGTGATGAGCCTTTGCGCAATTTCGATTGTAATACTAGGGATTATGCCGATGATTGGATACAATTTCTTTTATGAATATTTTCCATTAATGAAAGATTTCTTCTTCTTAGGGAACGTGGTACAATAGTGAAAATAAAAGGTGTGGAGTCGTTACTCTGCGCTTTTTATTTTGTGTGAATTACAATTGAAGATGCATATAAGTATACGCTTTTAAAGAGAAAAATTACGATGTAACATGTAAGATGCTTATTTGTATTTGAAAAAGTGTGGCTTCTACTTATTATGGTATCGTTTTTATAAGATTTCGTAAGTAGTAGCTAGGTAAAAAGGGGTCGGTTTTTTGGCACATCTTTTAGGGCAACAAGCACTGATTGCCATCGTTTCGCATTTATTGTTTATTACCATTACGTGGTGGGCCTTACAAGGTATTCACATTGAGCGTTTAATGAAGCCTGGAAAGGTGATGCAGACGAGAGTATTACTCATCTTAATTACAATTGCAATTGGGACATCTGTAAGTAACTTTTTCCTTGATTATTTAGGCTATTCAAAGAGTTTAACGTATTTAGTAAAGTAAGTGTATAGAACCTCAAATCTCCGTTAACAATGGGGATAGGAGGGGATGAAATTGAAGCTTAAAGCCATTCTTATTGTTGCACTTAGTGTTGTTTTATTTTTGGTTGGATATAGAGAGATGAAACCAATGAGCGATGAACAGAAGATGGAGAGCATGATCGCAGCTGTAGAGAAAAATGATGCTAAAGTAGAAAAATGGTCATGGCTAGCGCGAGAAACAAAAACGATTTCTAATATACATACGTTTCAAAAGTTGTTAAACGATGTGAAGGACAAGGCGAATATTCAAAAGTGGGAATTAGAGCAATCTCCAGATGGATATAAAGCTACATCCTATAAAAAGTTTTCTTCTTATGAAGAACGAGTAGTAGTAACTTGGAGTAAGGAAAATACTAAAGAAAACACTTTCATTATTTTTGAAGTGAGCGGGGCAAAATGGGACCCGAAGTACATTCAGAAAACGAATAAAATTTTTAGTGAAAAACCTATAATTTACACTTGTGTTCAAGGTGTACTGAATGATAAGATTGAAGGTGTTTTGCAAAATAAAACCAATCAGGTTTTGAAAGATCTTTCAGCAAGAGCGATCGAACAGATAGAAGAAAGAGCATTTGTGTCAGTCTCCGCATACAATAAAAAGTGGGATGACGCTCTTTCAACAAATAGAGAGAAAATAAATGTGCAAATAGCAATACGTTCTACAGACAACAAAGATACAATTGTGGTTGGCACACCGATCATAACTTCTGAGTATTGAGTGAATAGATACTGAAAAAAGGACACGGAGGGGAATAATTTGGAAAAGATCATCGTCCGTGGCGGAAAGCGGTTAAACGGCACAGTGCGTGTTGAGGGCGCAAAAAATGCTGTATTACCTATAATCGCTGCAGCCCTATTAGCGAGTGATGGAAAGAATGTACTATCTGAAGTACCAGTTTTGTCTGATGTATACACAATTAATGAGGTATTACGTCATTTAAATGCTGAAGTCGTATTTGAAAATAACAAAGTAACAATCGATGCTTCTAAAGAGCTAAACATTGAAGCGCCATTTGAATATGTACGTAAAATGCGTGCATCTGTTCAAGTAATGGGACCTTTATTAGCACGTAACGGTCGTGCTCGTATTGCACTTCCTGGTGGATGTGCAATTGGTTCACGTCCAATTGACCAACATTTAAAAGGCTTCGAAGCAATGGGAGCAAAAGTACAGGTTGGTAACGGTTTTGTTGAGGCATACGTTGAGGGAGAACTAAAAGGAGCTAAAATTTATTTAGACTTCCCAAGCGTGGGCGCGACAGAAAACATTATGTCTGCAGCTACATTAGCAAAAGGGACAACAATCCTTGAAAACGCAGCGAAAGAACCAGAAATCGTTGACTTAGCTAACTTCTTAAATGCGATGGGAGCGAAAGTACGCGGAGCTGGAACTGGAACGATTCGTATCGAAGGCGTTGATAAATTATATGGTGCAAACCACTCTATTATTCCTGACCGTATTGAAGCGGGAACATTCATGGTTGCAGCGGCAATTACTGGTGGAGACATCTTAATTGAAAATGCTGTACCTGAACATTTACGCTCAATTACAGCGAAAATGGAAGAAATGGGTGTTAAAATTATCGAAGAAAATGAAGGTGTACGTGTTATCGGCCCAGATAAGTTAAAAGCGGTTGATATTAAAACTATGCCTCACCCAGGTTTCCCAACAGACATGCAATCACAAATGATGGCATTATTACTACAAGCTGAAGGAACAAGTATGATTACAGAAACGGTATTTGAAAACCGCTTTATGCACGTTGAAGAATTCCGTCGTATGAATGCTGATATTAAAATCGAAGGTCGTTCTGTTATTATGAACGGTCCAAACAGCTTACAAGGTGCTGAAGTAGCAGCAACTGATTTACGTGCTGCAGCTGCATTAATCTTAGCTGGTTTAGTATCAGAAGGTTACACTCGTGTAACTGAGTTAAAACATCTTGACCGTGGCTATGTAAACTTCCATAAGAAATTAGCTGCATTAGGTGCAACTATTGAACGTGTAAACGAAAAAGTAGAAGAAGTGAAAGAACAAGAAGTTTCTGATCTTCACGCTTAATTGAAATAGTCTCTATGTCTTTTGACATAGAGGCTATTTTTTTGGGCTTATTACTGTTATAGTCAAGAAATTCTATACTTATGCACGTACCAGTAAAAATATTTAGAAAATTTTTGTTTTATATGGTTCCCCCTTAAGTATGTTCTAAAAGAAAGAGTTGTTCCATAAGAATGAATGGAGTAAAGCTTTTTCATATTGGGGGAAATAAGATGAAATTTTCAAAGCCACTTTTTATTACAGTAGCGCTTCTCATAGCGCTCGTTATCATTGTACCTGCTGCTCTTGTCATTCCGTTTGCGAAAGCAAAAGTAGAGGAAAAAGCAGCTTCTAAAACTCCTCCAGCGATAGAAAGTATACCAGCTCCAGGGAAAGTGGATACAGCGGTTCAAGTTGCTGTATATCGCGAGAAACAGAAAAAGGTAGAGTCATTACCTATGGAGGAGTATGTGACCGGTGTAGTAGCTTCTGAGATGAATGCCAGTTTTGAAATAGAGGCGCTAAAGGCGCAGGCATTAGCAGCGAGAACATTTGTCGTGCAGCGTATGCTAAGCGGAGGTAAGAAAAACAATGCGGACGTGACAGATACGGTGAAAGATCAAGTGTACAAAAGCAAAGAAGAATTGAAAAAACAATGGGGCAATAACTACGAAAATAATTTGAAGAAAATCGAAGAAGCTGTTTCGAAAACCGCAGGACAAGTTTTAACGTATGACGGAAAGCCAATCTCAGCATCCTTCTTCTCAACGAGTAATGGCCGGACAGAAAATGCAGCCGATTATTGGGGAAATGATTATCCGTACTTAAAGAGTGTAGATAGTCCGTGGGATCAAGCTTCTCCGAAATTTACGAGTGAGCAAACCTTTACCGTAGCTGACTTTCAAAAACGTCTCGGTGTGAAAGTGTTAGCAGACGGAAAAGTTGGCGACATTAAAGGGCGTACGGAAGGAAAACGTGTAAAAGATGTAGCATTTCAAGGGAAAACATTAACCGGAAGAGATGTGCGTGACAAATTAGATTTACGCTCCTCTGATTTCACGTGGAAACAAGAGGGAGATAAAATCGTTGTTACGACGAAGGGCTTCGGTCACGGCGTTGGCATGAGCCAATACGGCGCGAACGGCATGGCAGCAGAAGGCAAGAAATATACAGATATCGTCGCTCATTACTACAAAGGCGTTGAAATAAAGACGATGAACGATTATGAAGGTAAGTTGATGGTGAAGAAGTAGGTGTCAGGGTCTCCTGGCACCTGCTTTTTGTTTAAAATATCATAATTTTCCATTAATTGTTTGGTATAATAAGATAAAAAGTATTTGGGGGAGACAAAATGGCGTTACTGGAGTTGAAACAATTAGGTAAGACGAACCAGTTACCGGCAGTTGAACTGAAGGTTGAGAAGGGGCAATGTGTTGTTTTGCAATGTAATAACCATACAGCTAAAGTGTTACACCGTATTATTATTGGTGAGGAAGAAGCTTCAACTGGCAATGTGCTATTTGAAGATGAAGCGATTGGAAAGAGAAATTATTCTCGCATCGGCTTTTGTTTTTTGAAAGATGAAGCATATGATCGTTTGAAGGTAAAGGAATACTATAAGTTTTTATTAGGGCTGTATGAATCAAATATGAGTATAGAAGAAGTTGTACAATATGTCGGCCTTTTAGATAAATTAAACGTTAAAATAGAAAAACTATCATTTTCAGAGAAACGTCGTCTCCATATTGGGCGAGTTATGATTCATAATCCAGATTTAGTTATTTTGGAAGAACCAGAGCAAAATGTAGATACAGAGAGTACGATTATGATTCGAAAAGCAATTATGAAAATGAAAGAGCAAGGAAAGGCAATTTTTATTACATCATCGTTTCTATCGGACGCCCTTTCGTTAACAGAAGATGTATACATATTAAACAATGATGGTGTGAAAAAAGTAGAAATCGAACAAGAGGAAGCAGAAGAGGTCGATGAAGAAAAAGTCGTTCAAATGATTCCGCAAATGAAGTTAGAAAGAATACCAGCGAAAGTGAACGATAAAATCATTTTATTAGACCCGATGGAAATTCATTTTATTGAAACGCAAAACGGAGTAACACATATTCATGTGCGCGAAGGTGATTTCGTATGTGCATTAACATTAAGTGAACTAGAAGCGAGATTAACAGGTTTTGGTTTCTTTAGATGTCATCGCTCTTACCTTGTGAATTTACAAAGAGTACGAGAAGTAATTACTTGGACTCGTAACAGTTTCAGCTTAATTTTAGACGACGAAAGAAAAAGTTCAATTCCGCTTTCGAAAGGACGAATGGATGAGTTGAAAGGTGTAATTGGGCTATAAAAAGTACTCCAATAAGCTCAAAATACGATTCATTCACCGGTAAAAATACTCCTTTTACCGGTATTTTACTGCGTAAACCCTTTGATTTTCATATGATTGAGTCAAGAAAAGCGAAACAAACAAACGAAAAGCGCTAAAGCGACTTTCATCTATAAAAGAAAAAAACAAAGGGGATGACGAGATGACATTGGCAATTGAAATGAAAGATGTAATGAAAAGTTTCAACGAAAAAACGGCACTTCGAAATGTAAATATTGAGGTGAAGCAAGGAGAAATTTTTGGATTCCTCGGACCGAGTGGATCTGGGAAAACGACGACAGTAAAAATATTAACTTCTCAATTACTTCATAGCGTTGGAACGGTAAAAGTATTAGGGAAAGATATTACAGGGCCAAGCAGCATCGATTATAAACGAATTGGTATTTTAACAGACAACAGTGGCTTATATGAAAGGCTTAGCATTTATGATAACTTACTATTATTTTGTGACTTATACGATTGTAAAAAAGAACGAATCGATGAAGTGCTAACGCAAGTGAATCTATTAGATGATAAAAAAACATTAGTAAAGAAATTATCAAAAGGAATGAAGCAGCGCGTCACATTAGCTAGAGCAATTCTTCATAAACCAGATATCCTCTTCTTAGACGAACCAACATCTGCACTTGATCCAGTTAACGTACAAAACATTCATAAAATCTTAAAAGACTTAAATAAAGAAGGGACGACAATTTTCTTAACAACGCACAATATGGACGAAGCAGAGACGCTTTGTAACCGCATTGCCTTTCTATGCGGCGGAGAAATTGTAGCGCTTGATACACCGGAGAACCTTCGCTTAAAATACGCGAAAGATCAAATACAAGTCGTGTTAAAGGATAAGAAGAAAGAAACGGTACAAAAAGATGAATTAGGTGCAAAACGTATTTCAGAATGGATGAAAAAAGGCGAGTTACTATCGATTCATTCACACGAACCAACGCTAGGCGATATCTTTATTGAAGTTACTGGGAGGGGATTATAATGACATTTTCAATGAGACGTGTATCAGCTATTTTTAGAAAAGAAGTACAGGATTTTAAGACGAATTCACAAGTGCTGCTAATGGCATCTTTACCAATTATATTTGCATTTATATATAGTAGGTTTGGACAAGGGAGTGCAGGGGTTGGCATTATTACTTTAATGGCCTTTCTATTTGTTGCAGGGTTTGTTCAATCAATGGTAATTGCAGAAGAGAAAGAAAAGCATACGTTACGTGTGTTAATGCTATCACCAGCTTCATCTGTTGAAGTTCTTTTTGGGAAAAGTATATTAACAGTATGTTTAACGTTAGGTATTTCTATTGTAAACTTATTCATTTTGGATCAATTAAGTGGAAATTTCTTATTACTAGCATTTGTTTTCTTATGTGGAACAATTCTATTTACTTTAATTGGAACGATGATTGGATTACTAGCTGAGTCTGTCCCACAAACATCACTAATTGGAATGCCAATATTAATGACGATGTATTTAGCTGTACAATTTGAGCCAATGGTTGAAAATAAAGTAATTAAGACAATGATTAGTTATCTTCCAACATCTCATCTCGAAAAGGCAATTAAAAGCTTAGTAGAGGGTGCAGGATTTAGTAGTATTAGTGGCCATATGATAAATGTTGGAGCTTGGCTTATTATTTCACTTATTGCATGTTTAATCGTGTATAAAAAGAAACAATTAGATTAAAAACTGAGCCGAAATGCTCAGTTTTTTCTTTTTTCTATCATTTCCTCGGAAATCTTACAATTCTTATACATATTTTTACAAATTTTGTCGAAAAGTAATTAGTTATAGGTTGTATAGGATGCGTGAATATTGTTCAAAATGATTGCTGAGGTGATGATGGAATGCGAGGAAGAAATAATAAAAAGTCGCAAAAGGTAGTACATTTATTTCAAAAAAGATGGGTATTTCCGGCACTATACATTGCTTGTGCAGCGGTAATTTTAATGGTTGCACTATGGTTCCAAGGAGCTAATCCGAAGAAGACTCCGAACCAAGATCAAGCAACGCCGTATACACAAACGGAAGATCCAGCAGTACCAGTAACGAAGTCTTCAGAAGTAGTGAAAATGCCAGCTGCCGCGAGTGCGGAAGTAGTTGTACAGAAGAAGTTCTATGAAGATGCAGCAACTGAGGCGGAACAAGAAAAAGCACTTGTCTTTTATAACAACACATATTCCCCGAACAAAGGAATTGACATTGCTGCGAAGAATGGAAAAGAATTCAATGTTACAGCTGCTTTAAGTGGTACAGTAACGAAAGCTGAAAAAGATTCACTTCTTGGTTATGTTGTAACAGTTGATAGCGGAAATGGTGTAGCAGCTTCTTATCAAAGCTTAGGCAGTGTGAAAGTAGAAAAAGGTGCACGAGTTGTACAAGGTGAAGTATTAGGAAAATCCGGTCTAAGTGCCATGAATAAAGAAGCAGGTTCTCACGTTCACTTTGAAGTACGTAAAGACAATGTGGCTGTGAACCCTGAGCGCTACTTAAATAAGTCAGTAGCAGAAATTAAAGCTGATGCAGGTGCTGCAAAGGCAACGAACGCTTCTGGTAAAAAAGCTGATGACAAATCTCAAAAAGAAGAAAAGTCAACGAGCACGAAACCAGAAAGTAAAACAGAAGACAAGTCTCAAAAAGAAGAGAAATCAACTAGCGGTTCAACTAGTGACAAAAAAGAAGAACCGAAGAAAGAAGAAAAATCAACAAATGGTTCTACAGAATCATCTAACAGTTCTTCTTCACAAGAATAAGAAAGTGAAAAAATCAGTTCTCACTAGGAGAGCTGATTTTTTTATTTCCATATAAAAATACTCAATTTCGAGAAAAAAGTTGCAATAACAAGGAAAAATGACGAGATTCTCGAATATATATTACAAAAAGGAGGGGATACTGTGTCATTTTTGTTTGTTCTGTCGACTGCTATTATTTTATTGTTTGTTTTATTTACTTTATATTATTACATTGCCGGTAAGAAAGAGGTTCCCCACCATCAATTGTTAGAAGAAGAGTTAGAGCGAGAAGAATGACACCTTGTATACAAGGTGTCATTTTTTTCGCCAAAATAGTCACTGTTAACGTATTTCTCACAAAAAAACGTAATTTTTCTTAACTTAGTCCGCAAAAATAGTGAACATGTAGCATATATCAGTAGTGCGGGCAATACAATGGTATAAACCAAAGCAAAGAGAGTGTTTGAGGTGAGAAATCGTGAATCATTTCATTATAAATCCAAGAATGTTTAACGCTTACAAACAGCACTCACACTTACTTCTAAGTCGTATGCAGCGAGGCTCATTTCACCCTTCTCACATCCAATTTAGGGAGGCGAGTGGTGTGCACGATTACATCAAAGAGAGAACTATCAAGATTGGTAAGTATATCGTGGAGACAAGAAAGACAGTGCGTGTCATTGCAAAGGAATTTGGGGTATCAAAGAGTACAGTCCATAAAGACTTAACGGAACGTCTACCAGAAATTAATCCAGAGCTCGCAAATGAAGTGAAAGAAATTCTTGATTATCATAAGTCTATTCGTCATTTAAGAGGCGGAGAAGCAACAAAGCAAAAGTATAGAAAAGAAGATGTAGAAAAGCCGGTACGTCAATAAATATGCGATCGTAAACATTCCGTTTCAATTCGGTAATATTTTTCAGAAGAATTCTTTTTGCGAATATTACGTTTCTGTTAAATTTATGATAAAATCAGAAATTAGGTGTAAAAGAATTCGGGTGTAACCTGATTTTGAATATCGAGGAGGAAAAAACGGGAATGTTTGCGCGAGATATCGGAATTGACCTAGGTACGGCTAACGTATTAATCCATGTTAAAGGTAAGGGTATTGTATTAAATGAGCCATCTGTTGTTGCTATTGATCGTAACACAGGCAAAGTATTAGCAGTAGGTGAAGAAGCAAGAAGTATGGTGGGACGTACGCCTGGTAATATTGTAGCCATTCGTCCACTAAAAGATGGTGTAATCGCAGATTTCGAAATTACAGAAGCAATGTTAAAGTATTTCATTAACAAATTGGACGTAAAGAGCTTCTTTTCAAAACCTCGCATTTTAATTTGTTGTCCAACAAATATCACATCAGTAGAACAAAAAGCAATTCGTGAGGCTGCTGAACGTTCAGGTGGTAAAACAGTATTTTTAGAAGAAGAACCAAAAGTAGCCGCAGTTGGTGCTGGTATGGAAATCTTCCAACCAAGCGGTAACATGGTTGTTGATATTGGTGGAGGTACAACAGATATCGCTGTACTATCTATGGGTGATATTGTTACCTCTTCCTCTATCAAAATGGCTGGCGATAAGTTTGATATGGAGATCTTAAACTACATTAAACGTAAGTATAAGCTATTAATCGGGGAACGTACTTCAGAAGATATTAAAATTAAAGTTGGTACAGTATTCCCAGGTGCACGTAGCGAAGAACTTGAAATTCGCGGACGTGACATGGTAACAGGTTTACCACGCACAATTACAGTATGTTCAGAAGAAATTACAGAAGCATTAAAAGAAAATGCGGCTGTTATTGTACAAGCTGCAAAAGGCGTACTAGAGCGCACACCACCAGAATTATCAGCGGACATCATCGACCGCGGTGTCATTCTAACAGGCGGTGGAGCTTTACTACACGGCATTGACATGCTCCTAGCAGAAGAACTAAAAGTACCAGT
This sequence comes from Bacillus paranthracis, assembly GCF_024296885.1. Classification (NCBI taxonomy): domain Bacteria; kingdom Bacillati; phylum Bacillota; class Bacilli; order Caryophanales; family Bacillaceae; genus Bacillus; species Bacillus paranthracis. The sequence goes on along the minus strand of NZ_CP101135.1, from coordinate 5,023,312 downwards.
ATTAATTGCTGAAAACCCAATGCACTGCGTTGCGGTTGGTACAGGTATTATGTTAGAGAATATCGATAGATTACCAAAGCGTGCTTTACGATAAAGTGAAAGGAACTAAGGTGTAAACCTTAGTTCTTTTTTTTGTATTTTTATTTTTTTATTTCGATTTTTTGAGAAAATAGAAGAAAAATAAAGAAAAACGAAGAATATAGGTAAAATATTCATATATATGGTTAAATTTAATATTTCCGTATTTGAAAACGTTTATAATATAATGAGTCGAATACGACATTAAGGCAAATCATGTTCAAATACATATTGCCTTTCCCTAATCTGGGCATACACTCTTTTCTACCTCCGTGTCAGTTGCAAGGATATGCAACTATTTTAAGAAAATAGAGTGTATGCATTTTTTTATAAATAGGAAGTAAAGTTTCACTTTACCCCGCATTAACGGGCAGTAAGATTCCCACCTCTAAATTTGGAGAATACAAGGGAGTTAGGTGGGAGATCAACTGCCCGTAAAAGCCCGATTGGTTCAACTAATAATCAGTGGGGGTGAATCTCCCACTGATTAAAGTTTCACTTTATAATGACAAACAATAAACAAAATGGGATAATAGACAATATGTCCAAGTGGTAAGACCAATATTACAAAAGGGGCGATTGTTATATGCTAAATATAGAACAAATTAAAGAAATCATTCCTCACCGCTATCCATTTTTACTTGTTGATAAAATATTAGAAGTAGATGAAGGAAAAAGAGCGGTTGGAATTAAAAATGTATCCGCAAACGAAGAATTCTTTAACGGGCACTTTCCTGACTACGCAGTTATGCCCGGTGTACTTATTGTAGAAGCATTAGCACAAGTTGGAGCAGTTGCTGTATTAAAGAAAGAAGAAAACCGCGGAAGACTTGCTTTCTTCGCAGGTATCGACAATTGTCGTTTCAAAAAACAAGTACGTCCAGGTGATCAACTTCGTCTAGAAGTAGAAATGACACGTGTACGTGGTCCAATCGGAAAAGGAAAAGCAATCGCAACAGTAGATGGTGAAGTTGCATGTGAAGCTGAAATTACATTTGCGATTGGTGATAAAAAAGAATAGATGTGAATGAAAAAAATTCTTCTGCAACATGCAGGAGAATTTTTTTTCATTCATATATTTTTTGTCCGAAACATTAAAATACAGATTAATCAGAATTCTTGTTGTAAATGAATGGAAGTTCGTATATAATGACGCTATAAATATCTTGGAATTAAGATAAAGTGAAACTTTAATCAGTGGGGGTTTTCTTCATCCCCCACTGATTATTAGTTGAACCAATCGGACTTTTATGGGCAGTTGATCCCCCACCTAATTTCTTTGCTTTCGCTGAATTTTGAGGTGGGGGTCTTACTGCCCATTAAAGCGGGATAAATGATAGCGCGATAAAAATAGAGACGCGCTTGTCACATTATAAAGGTTATGAGATAGGACAAAGCTTATTATGATTGGTTATGATGAAGTGTAGAAGAAAGTGATGGGTAAAATTAACAGTATCAGTAAATGAAAAATGGGCGTAGCATATCGAACATAGAGAGATAAAGGGGAAAGTGTCGCATTTTGAAAAGAGGAGATCGTACCATGTTCGGGAGAAAAAAAAGAAAACCATTACGACAATTAATTACACATAAAGAGCCTAAGTCACGTATTGCGGAACAATACCGTAACATCCGTACAAACATTGAGTTTACATCTATAGATAGCAGTATTCGTTCTATTGTTGTCACCTCGGCAAATCCGGGTGAAGGAAAAACAACGACTGTTTCCAATCTAGCAGTTGTTTTCGGTCAACAAGGGAAAAAGGTATTGTTAATTGGAGCAGACTTACGTAAGCCAACAATTCAAAACTTATTTGCTGTTCATAGCCCTAATGGCTTAACGAACCTATTATCAGGACAAGCGAAATTCATGCAATGTATTCAAAAAACAGATATAGAGAATGTTTATTTAATGGCTTCAGGTCCAATACCGCCAAACCCAGCTGAACTATTAAGTAGCCGGGCAATGGATGAGCTATTACTAGAAGCATATAACATGTTTGATATTATTTTAATCGACACACCACCAGTCCTTGCGGTTACCGATGCACAACTCTTAGCGAACAAATGTGATGGAATCGTACTGGTCGTACGTAGTGAAAAAACAGAAAAAGATAAAATCTTAAAAGCGAAGCAAATATTAGACAAAGCTTCTGGTAAATTACTTGGTGTTGTTTTAAATGATAAGAGGGAAGAAAAGGAACAATATGGATATTATTAGAGAATAATGTATGTAATAGTAAATTTAAAAGCTGATAAATATTTTTATCGGCTTTTTTGAATTTTTTATTAATTTTTTATTTAACTATATGAAAATAATGATATAATGGAAGTTTTGGGAAATCGATGGAATGTGTTGTCATATTTAAGATTATTTTGTAAGATTATATTTGTTTGTTATGAGCTCGTATTAAATAATTTATTAAAATAAAAAAATGTAAGATGAATATGTTATAATTTTTCTTATGTGCAAATTTTAGAAAGTTGGAGGAACTTATGGAAGAAACAATTAGTTTGAAAGAGTTATTTCTTATCTTAAAAAAGCGTCTAGCAATGATCCTCATAATCGCCTTTGGTGCCGCTATAGTAAGTGCTATCATTAGCTTCTTCTTTATGACACCAATCTATCAATCTTCTACGCAAATTCTTGTTAACCAAAAGAAACAAGAAGGGACAGCTATTCAGTTGGGGGAAATTCAGTCAAATATTCAACTAACGAATACATATAAAGTTATTATTAAAAGTCCTGTTATTTTAGATCAAGTGAAGTCGAAACTAGGATTAAATATAACAATTCAGGACCTAAATAAAAAAATTGAGGTTGCGAATGAAAAAGATTCGCAAGTTGTAACAGTAACTGCGCAAGATAAAAGTCCAAGTTTAGCTCGCGATATTGCAAATGCTACTGCAGATGTATTTAAAGGTGAAGTTGCAAAAATTATGAACGTGGATAACGTAACAGTACTGTCCAAAGCAGAAGTTACGGAAAATCAATCTCCAATTAAACCACGTCCAATGTTAAATGTGGCAATTGCCTTCGTTGTTGGCTTAATGGCTGCAGTTGGTCTTTCATTCTTACTAGAATACTTAGATAATACAGTAAAAAAAGAAGAAGATGTAGAAAACTTACTTGGTTTACCAGTGTTAGGTATTGTAGCTCGTATGGATGAAGAAACAACAAATGTGAAATCACATGCTCCATCATCAAGAAAAGTGAGGGGACAAACAATTGGCTCTTAATTTATTTAAAAAGAAAAAGAATCATCGTCAACGTCGTCAATTAATTGCTCATCAACAACCGAAATCACCAATTTCAGAACAATATCGTAATATTCGAACGAATATCGAATTTGCAGCTGTTGATACGAATTTACATTCATTAATGGTAACATCTGCGAACCCGAGTGAAGGGAAAACAACGACGACAGCGAATATGGCAGTCGTGTTCGCCCAACAAGGAAAGAAAGTATTATTAATTGATGCAGATATGCGCAAACCAGCGATGCATCAAATGTTTCAAGTAGATAATATTTTCGGATTGACGAACGTATTAACACATAGTGAACGTTTAGAGAAATGTGTACAAACAACATCAGTTGATAATCTGCACTTTTTAGCTTGTGGTCCAATTCCACCTAATCCGGCAGAGTTATTAGGTTCGAAGTCGATGCAAGAGCTTCTTGCACAAGCATACAGTATGTACGATTTGATCATTTTTGATTTACCACCGATTTTAGCCGTTACCGATGCGCAAATTATGGCAAATGTATGTGATGCTTCTATTCTTGTCGTTCGTAGTGAATTGACAGAGAAAGAAACCGCAGTAAAGGCGAAAGCTTTATTAGAATCAGCAAAAGGTAAACTGTTAGGCGTCGTCCTGAACGATCGTGAGCGCGAACAAAGCTTATATTATTACTACGGTACTAATTAATTAAAAGAGTGAGATATGGCAGGAACATATCTCCTTTTTCCCCTTGAATATGAGAGAAGTCTCATATTCAAGGGGAAAAAGATTACTATGAGAGAGGGAGGAAAATAAATGATTGATTTACATTGTCACATTTTACATGGCATCGATGATGGTGCACAGACAGTAACAGATAGTTTAGCGATGGCGCAACAAGCTGTGGTAGAAGGAATACATACAATTGTCGCAACACCACATCATCAAAATGGAAAATATGTAAATGAGCGTACTTCTATTATTCATCAAGTGAAGCAATTAAATGATGAATTAGAAAAACATGAAATCCCGCTGAAAGTTTTACCAGGGCAGGAGGTCAGGTTATACGGTGATTTATTAGAAGACTATGAAGCTGGTAAAATCGTTACGTTAAATGAAACAAACAAATACATATTCATTGAATTTCCATCTAATCATGTACCTCGTTATGCAGAACAACTTTTGTATGAACTACGTGTAAAAGGAATGATCCCAATTATCGTTCACCCTGAACGTAATGCCGAGTTAATCGAGCGACCAGCTAAGTTATATAACCTTGTTAATAAAGGTGCATTAACACAAGTAACGGCAGGTAGTTTACTAGGTAAGTTTGGTAAAAAAATCAAAAAATTTTCATTGCAGCTTGTGGAACATAATTTAACCCATATGATCGCATCGGATGCACATAATACAACATCAAGAGGATTTCATCTAGCAGAAAGTTATGCACTTATAGAGAAAGAATTCGGCGCAACTGTTATGAATGATTTAAGAGAGAATCCGTATTTAATCATTAGCGGTAAAGCAATTTATAAAGAAGATCCAGAACAAATTCGACGCAAAAAATTGTTCGGTATTTTTTAAATAAAGAATTGGTGATGTCTCCTAACCGTTATCAATGGAGGCACTCGGTCGTACTGTGGGTAGAAATTGTATTTCATGCCTACCTTAGACGCTTGTTGTCGGGAGTATGGTGTGAGGATGGGTTAGATGCCCAATAATTTATTTATGATAGAAACTCTACCTATGGAGTTATAATTATGACCTTATAGGTAGGGTTTTTGTTATTGTTACATATAAATATAAAAATGTGGGGGATATATTTGAACAAAGTAAGAAAAGCAATTATTCCAGCTGCTGGTCTTGGGACGAGATTTTTACCAGCAACGAAAGCAATGCCGAAAGAAATGTTACCTATCGTCGATAAACCAACAATTCAATACATAATAGAAGAAGCGATAGAATCAGGAATTGAAGATATTATTATTGTTACTGGAAAAGGAAAACGCGCGATTGAAGATCATTTTGATCATTCATTTGAACTAGAACAAAACCTTTTAGAAAAAGGTAAGTATGAAATGCTTGAGAAAGTACAAGCTTCTTCAAGAATTAACATTCATTACATAAGACAAAAGGAACCGAAAGGCCTGGGACACGCAGTATGGTGTGCACGTAAATTCATTGGAAATGAACCATTTGCCGTATTACTTGGCGATGATATTGTACAAGCAGAAACGCCATGTTTACGTCAATTAATGGATCAATATGAAGGTACACAATCATCAGTTATCGGTGTACAAACAGTACCTGAAAATGAAACACATCGTTATGGTATTATCGATCCAGTTGAACAAAACAATCGTCGTTATCAAGTACGTCAATTTGTTGAAAAGCCAGCAGAAGGTACAGCACCATCAAATTTAGCAATTATGGGTCGTTACGTGTTAACGCCAGAAATTTTTGTGTTCCTAGAGAATCAACAAACGGGTGCTGGTGGAGAGATTCAGTTAACAGATGCAATTCAAAGATTAAATGAAATTCAACGTGTGTTTGCTTATGATTTTGAAGGAACTCGTTATGATGTTGGGGAAAAGCTAGGATTTATTAAAACAACAGTTGAATTGGCATTAAAAAATAGGGAATTAAGGCAAAATCTCTTAGAGTTTATCAAAAAAAAATTAAATAATGATCGTTAAGGAGTGAAAGATTTGGGCGAACCAAAAATGAATAAAACCTATGTAATAAATAAAGATGAAAGTATTTCTAAACAAAATGTAATGAATGCTGTTATGAAGAGGGGAGTAGATATTTTAGGTGCTATTATTGGATTTATAATTTTCTCACCATTTTTCATTTTGATTCCTATATTGTATGGATTTGGTGATGGGAGAGGGCCAGTATTTTTTAAACAAAAGAGAATTGGAAGAAACGGAAAAGTATTTTATATATATAAATTCAGATCTATGGTTATCAATGCAGATAAAAAACTTAAAGAAGACAAAAAATTATATACAAAGTACATAGAAAATAATTATAAACTAGAACCGCATGAGGACCCTAGAATAACTGGAATAGGGAAATTTTTACGTAAAACTAGTTTAGATGAGTTGCCACAATTTATTAATGTAATAAAAGGTGAGATGAGTTTAGTAGGGCCTCGACCTGTAGTAGAAGAAGAACTATTAGAGTACGGAGAGAAAAAAGAAAAGTTTTTATCAGCTAAACCTGGGGTGACAGGCTATTGGCAGGTTAGTGGTCGGAGCGATATAGGATATCCAGAGAGAGTTGATATAGAATTATATTATGTGGATAATCAATCTATATTGCTAGATTTAAAAATCCTTGTTTTAACAGCAATACAAGTTGTAATGAGGAAAGGTGCTTATTAATGAATATAACATGTGTAATTCAGATTTAATTGTAAGAGACATTTAGTTAAGGAGACATATTTTATGAAAATATCTCTAGTGATGGCAACTATTGGTAGGTTGGAGGATATCAGGCTTTTTTTAGAATCTCTAAAAAAACAAACATACAATAATTTTGAATTGATAGTGGTCGATCAGAATGAACATGATAGAGTAGAAAATCTAATTGAAGGATATAAAAAACTATTTACCATTAAATATATTAAATCTAGTCCTGGCTTATCTAAAGCAAGAAATATAGGATTGGAAAAGGTTGAAGGGGATATTGTTGCATTCCCAGATGATGATTGTAAGTATAGAGAGAATACACTACAAGAAGTGATGGACTTTCTAAAGGAAAACCCTCAATACCATTTTGTGACGGGTATGTGTAATGATGATAATGGAAATATTTCTGTTAGTAAATTTAATGAAAAGCCTTGCGAGATTAATAAAAATAATGCATGGGTATGTGGAGTATCAGTTACACTATTTTGTAAAAAAGAGATATTAGAAAGAGTAAGTGGATTTGATGAAGAATTAGGGGCTGGATCAGGGACTATATTTGGATCAGGAGAGGAAACTGACTTTATATTAAGGTGCTTAGGAGCGGGGTTTAAAGGGTATTATGTACCTAAAATTATAGTTTTACATGAAAATCCATTAATTGAATATAATGAAAAAACCTGTAAACGTGCTTATTATTATGGAGCAGGTTATTTAAGAGTTTTGAATAAGCATAATTATCATCCTTTGAAAAAATTTGAAGCAATTATAAAAGCAGGAATAGGTATTTTTATATCTATATACAGTATAGGGAAAATGAAATATTATTATGCTTCGTTTAAAGGGCGAATAAAAGGGTATTTAGCAAGATAAGAACATTTATCATAAGGATGAGAATATATGGATCGAAAGGCTTTTAATAAAATCTTACTTAATTTAATTTTGGTCTTTATTAATATTTTAATGATAGTTTGGTATGTATCTGTAGATATTAATGAAAGTAACTTATTACAAATGAGCCTAGTATGGTTATTTGTCTTAGGTTTTCAAATTTTGATTTCTCCTAAAAGTAGTATAGGGTTAATTGGTATAATAACTATGTTTATTTCATTGTATTCAGTATCGGCTTTTATAGCAGCTTCCTTAGGTTTTATGTACTTTGAAATTCCTCAGTACATTATATTTGAAGTAACTAGTAAAAGTTTGGTTGTTATTATTGTATGCCATTTAACTTTATTATTATTAAAAATGATGTTGAAATTTCCAGATGTTAGTTTTATTGAAAGAGAATTTATTAACATCATTTTTAATTTACCATATGGTAAATTAAAAATGATGTTGGCTCTTTTAGGTATAATGGGATTATATTTTTGGTATAGGATAATATTTGTAATAGGTATAAAAGCTTTATTAGAGAACCCTCGAGTTTATGCTACGATTTTGTTTGAACAAGTAGGATTTTATCATCAAATTGTTATGATTCCTTTAAGTATAATATTAATAACGTATGTTATTAATAAACAAATTGAATATGGAAAGAAGTTCATTATTTTAAATATTGTGTTGTTTGCTTGGCTACCACTATTATTGGTAGGAGCCCGAAAGGAAATATATATATGTATAATAGCTGTTTTTCTATTTAGTGGTATTTCTAGGATGAAGAAAATGGTATTAGGTGTCTTTGCTGTATTGTTATTATTGCTACTACCTTTATTGAGAGAAGGATGGGTTGGATTTGATAATTTAATAATGTCCTTTCATGAATTTATATTACCTCAGTATTCACATTTTATCTTTGAAGTATTAGGTAGTGAAGCCAAAAGAAATATAGTAGAAACCTCAGGATACCAAGCTGGATTTTGGTCCTTATTACCGGGAATGCTTAGACCAAAGGAATATATTCCTTTAGGGCTAAGTACATTTAATTTAGGGCTTACCAATGTTGGTATTGCAGCACATCCAATTGGGGAAGCTGTATTAAACTTTAATGAGAATGGTTATGTATTTTTTGGATTGATTTATGTTGTAATAAATACCATTGTGTTTATGATTTCTAAAAGGTCCCCTCTTGCGGCAGTTATTTTCTTTTCATATTTAAGTTTATTAGGAAGAACTGATTTATGGGTAACTATATTTTTCGGTATATATACTTATGTATTTATCAGAATGTTTTTGATGAAAGTTCAAAAAACAAATAAAATGTAAAATAGGATGCTAAAAATGAAAAAAAAAATATATATAAATGGTAGATTTTTAACGCAAAATGTAACTGGCGTGCAAAGAGTCGCAGAACAGATAGTAAAAGAGTTAGATATTACTTTAAATAAAAGCAATATTTTTAGTCAATATAAAATAATTATTTTGGTTCCAAATTGTGAATGTAGAGATGTAGTTTTTAAAAATATAGAAATTAGATCTATAGGGATACTAAAAGGACACTTATGGGAACAAATTGAACTGCCTTTATTTGTGAAGAAAGAATTATTAATTAATCTATGCAATACAGGACCTATGATTAAGAAAAATCAATTAGTTATGATTCATGATGCTGCTATTTGCAGTGCACCAGAAGGATTTTCAAAAAAGTTTGTACTTTGGTATAAACTTCTATATAAACAATTTTCAAGGAATTCTAGAAGAATTGTCACAGTTTCTAATTTTTCAAAGGAAGAGCTTTTAAGGTATTATCCAAAAATGGATAATAAATTAGGGGTTATTTACAATGGTGTAGATCATGTAGTCGATATTAATCCAGATGAAAAAATTCTTAGTAAAAATGATTTGGAAGCAGATGACTATATATTGGCGGTTAGTAGTATGAATCCAAATAAAAACTTTAGGGTAATAGGAGAAGCACTGGCTAAATCAAAGAGATTTAGTGGAAAAGTAGTTATTGCAGGTGGAAATCAAACAGGTATCTTTGCTGATGGGGCTAGTTCAGTTGGGCATAATATAAAATGGGTAGGATATGTGACAGATGAGGAATTAGTTGCTCTATATAAAAATGCGAGAATTTTTATATTCCCTTCATTATACGAAGGGTTTGGATTGCCCCCATTAGAAGCTATGCGTATGGGGTGTGTAGTTATTGCATCTAACGCAGCATCTATACCTGAGATATGTAAGGAGCATGCAATTTATTTTGATCCTAATAGTCCAGAAGACCTTCTTAATAAGATTGAATCAGTATATGAAAATAAGATATTACGTGTGAATCAAGCTAGCAAAGCCCTTGAATTTTCTAAAGAATATCGTTGGAGCTTAGCTGCTAGAATTTTAATAAATTATATTAAAGAATTAGCATAGGAGAATTTTGGAGTATGAAAATAGCTATCGTTCATGACTGGTTAGTAACATACGCTGGTGCGGAAAAAGTATTAGAACAAATGCTTGAAGTTTTTCCAGAAGCAGATATATTTAGTCTAGTAGATTTTTTAGATGAAAAAGATCGTGGATTTATCAAGAATAAAAAGGTTAGTACAACATTTGTTCAGAAATTACCTTTTGCTAAGAAAAAGTACAGAAATTATCTTCCTTTAATGCCTTTAGCAATTGAACAGTTAGATTTATCAAAGTATGATGTTATTCTTTCTAGTTCTCATGCTGTAGCAAAAGGGGTCTTAACAGGACCAGATCAATTGCATATATCGTATGTACATTCACCTATTCGTTATGCATGGGATTTACAGCATCAATATTTAAAAGAGGCAAAATTGGAAAAAGGCCTTAAGGGACTGTTAACAAAATCTATTTTACATAAAATAAGAAATTGGGATTACCGAACTGCAAATGGCGTAGACTATTTTATTGGTAACTCTAAGTTTATTGGGCGTAGAATATGGAAAGTGTATAGAAGAGAATCGGATGTTATTTATCCACCTGTTGATATTTCTGCGTTTACACTGCATGAGAAAAAAGAAGATTTTTATATAACTGCATCACGTATGGTACCATATAAGAAAATTGATTTAATTGTTGAAGCTTTTTCACATATGCCAGATAAAAAATTGATTGTAATCGGAGATGGACCAGATTTTGAGAAGGTGAAAGCAAAAGCTAAAAGCAATGTTCAACTTCTAGGTTATCAATCATTTGAAGTGTTAAAAAGTCATATGCAGCGTGCAAAAGCATTTGTCTTTGCTGCAGAAGAGGATTTTGGTATTACGCCAGTTGAGGCACAGGCTTGTGGTACACCTGTTATTACATATGGTAAGGGTGGAGCTACAGAAACTGTTTTAGATTTAAATCATGAGAAACCCACTGGTCTATTCTTTAAAGAGCAGACTGTTGAAAGTATTATTGAGAAGATTAATGAATTTGAAAAAAGCTATGATAAGTTTACTCCATCTAACTGTAGGGAGAATGCTATAAGATTTTCTCCAGAGAGATTTAGAGAAGAGATTAGAAGTATTGTAGAGGAAAAATATAAAGAAAAATTTCTAGGGTGAGGAGATAGTATCTTCACCTTTTTATTTTTGGTAAGGGAGTGGAAATATGAAATTAATATTATTATCTGGTGGTTCAGGAAAACGTCTCTGGCCATTATCAAATGATTCGCGTTCTAAGCAATTTTTAAAAGTACTTAAAAATGAAAATGATGAAATGCAATCAATGGTTCAAAGAGTATGGGGACAATTGAAAAGCTTAGGGATTGAAAATGATGCAGTTATTGCTACAAGTAAATCTCAAGTAGATATGATTAATAGTCAGCTAGGAAATGGTGTACCTATTATTATTGAGCCAGAACGACGTGATACATTCCCGGCAATCGCTCTTGCTGCTTCGTATTTATATTCTAAAGAGCACGTTGATCTGGAAGAGGTTATAGGTGTATTACCAGTAGATCCATATGTAGAAAATAGTTTCTTTGAAAGGCTATTGGATTTGGAAAAGACACTAAACTCTTCAAATGCAGATCTAGGTTTAATGGGGATTACTCCTACATATCCATCTGAAAAATACGGTTATATTGTTCCGAATGTAGAGAAAAGCACACAGGAACTTATTCAAGTAAGTCATTTTAAAGAAAAGCCAGCTACTGCTGAGGCGGAAGAGTTACTAAAACAAAATGCACTTTGGAACAGTGGTGTATTTGCATTTAAATTAGATAAAATTATCTCCCTATTAGATCAAAAAGGACTTCCAGTTCAATATGATGTGTTAGTTCAACAATATGAAACTTTACCAAAGATAAGTTTTGACTATGAAGTAGTAGAGAAAACAGAAAATATTGTTGCGCTTCCTTATAACGGTCCATGGAAAGATCTTGGAACTTGGAATACTCTTACAGAAGAAATGGGGACGAATATCCTCGGTAAGGGAAATATGGGAGTTGAGTGTGAGCAAAATCATATTATTAATGAGTTAGATATACCAGTTTCGGTATTAGGTCTCTCTAATATAATTGTAGCGGTTAGTCCAGATGGTATTTTAGTTTCAGAAAAAGATGCAAGCCCTCGAGTGAAAGAATTAGTGGGGGATTGGGATCAAAGACCAATGTATGAAGAACGTCGCTGGGGCTGGTATCGTGTACTAGATCACACTAAATATGATGATGGAAATGAAGTATTAACGAAACGTATAGGCATTACAGCTAGTAAAAATCTAAGCTATCAATATCATAATAATCGAAGTGAAGTTTGGACAATTGTAAAAGGTGAAGGTATTTTCGTATTAGATGATGAAATACGAGTTGTTCGTTCTGGGGATGTATTAGAAATTCAACCTGGACAGAAGCATGCAATCAAAGCTGTTACAGACTTAGAGTTTATTGAAGTGCAATCAGGTAGCGAATTAGTTGAGGAAGATATTGTTCGAATTTATATGCATTGGAACGAAATAGAGGAAGTTTGTTATTTAAAGAAGTAAAAATTAGTAGTAAAAGCAGCTAGAGGTGGAATTATTTTGTATAGAGAACCATTATTTTTTCAACCAGTATTACAGGAACGAATTTGGGGAGGGGAAGCTCTAAAAGGATTTAATTATGATTTACCTTCACAAACAACTGGGGAATGCTGGGGAATTTCTGCTCATTTCAATGGACCAAGTATTGTAAAGAGCGGTAAATATAGAGGTTTAACATTAAAGCAACTATGGGATAAACATAGGGGATTATTCGGAAACTATAAAGCTGAGCAATTCCCTTTATTAACTAAAATTTTAGATGCAAAAAAAGATTTATCTGTACAAGTACATCCTAATGATGAATTTGCAAATATCCATGAAAATGGTGAGTTAGGGAAAACAGAATGTTGGTATATTATTGACTGTAAAAAAAATGCTGAAATGGTGTACGGGCATACTGCTCAAACTAAAGAAGAATTTAAGAGCAGAATTGAAAATAACGAGTGGAATCGATTACTACGTCGAATACCAATTAAACCCGGAGATTTTTTCTATGTACCAAGCGGAACCATCCATGCGCTATGTGAAGGAACATTAGTATTAGAGACACAGCAAAGTTCAGATACAACATATCGTGTGTATGATTATGATCGTATGGATAGTGATGGAAACAAGCGAGATCTACATGTTGAAAAATCAATTGCTGTATCGATGATTCCTCATGATGATTATCAAGTTTATCCTGAAATTGAAAAAGAGAATGGTGCTATTGTTACTAGATATGTACAAGAAAAGTATTTTTCTGTTTATAAATGGGAGATTCAAGAGGAAGCATCTTTTCAACAGAATCAACCATTTCAATTAGCAAGTGTAATTGAAGGCGAAGCTATGTTGAGAACTGTAAGTGGTGAATTTAGTATAAAAAAAGGAGATCATTTTATCCTTCCAGCCGGAATTGAAAGTTTTGTTGTAAAAGGAAATGTGACTTTAATGGTCTCTCATCCGTAGGGTAGGTCACATTAATTTTGTGATTTCACTTTATCATTTAGTATTATTGCTATAATATAATGAAGAAGTCTTAGTATTTTATTTGTAATTATAAGCAAAGAGGGTATAGAAATGAAAAAGAAAATTTTATTTTGGATTCTCGGTATAATAGGAGTACTCATTATTGGTGGCGGAGCGTATGCTTATCATGTATATTCTAATGTATCTAACACATTAGATGCAGTTCATAAGCCGTTAGATCGTGATAAATCGGATAAACGTTCAGAAAAAGTCGATGTATCTGATAAAAAGCCTATTTCAATTTTAATGATGGGTGTGGATCAACGTGGTGAGGATCAAGGGCGTTCGGATTCTTTAATGTTATTTACACTAAATCCATCCAAAAAATCGATGAAGATTACAAGTATTCCACGTGATTCTTATACAGAGATTGTAGGAAAAGGTAAGAAAGATAAGATTAATCACGCTTATGCTTTCGGTGGAATCAATATGTCAGTAAAAACAGTGGAAAATTTCTTAAACGTTCCTGTTGATCATTATATTGAAGTGAATATGGAAGGATTTAAAGATATTGTTGATGCTGTTGGTGGAGTAGATATTAATAATGATATGGACTTTACAATTGACGGTGTTCATTATGCAAAAGGTGATTTGCATTTAAATGGCGAGAAAGCATTGTTATATTCTAGAATGAGATACCAAGATACTCGTGGTGACTTTGGTCGTCAAATGCGCCAACGTCAAGTTATTCAAGCAGTAATCAAAAAAGGGGCAAGTGTATCTTCCCTAGCAAGTTACGGTGATGTATTAAAAGCGATTGAGAAAAACGTTAAAACAAGTTTAACGCAAGAGCAAATGTTTGATATTCAAAAGAACTATAAAGATTGCATGCAGAACAGTGAAGAAATCCAAATCCCAGGGGACGGCCACAAAGCCGCTGATGGTATTTGGTACTACTATGTTCCAGATGCAGCGAAACAAGATATTACGAATAAGTTAAGAGCTCATCTTGAAGTGGCTAAGTAATTATGGAATAACCCAACTCCTTTGGTAGGAGTTGGGTTTATTTTTACGTGAATTTATATTAGTATTATATGTTGTGAGAATAATAGATGAGGTGAATCGATGAATAAGAAAGCAGTACTTGTCCTAGTTATTTTTGTATTGTTTGTCGCTTCGGTTGTGAGCGGTAAATTATATTGGAATAAGAAGATTGCGAATGCAACAGGGCAGACGAGTGAAGTAACGAAAACAAAAGCTGACGTAAAAGATAGTGGAGCGAAGAAATCAGAGAAGAAACAAGATGCAAAGTCATCTTTTAATGAAGCATATGCGAAGAATTTACCAGATGAAGTGAAAGAGAAGTTACAGAAAGCCGCTGAGGATAAAAAGGCAGTAAACCTTGTTATTGTTGGTGATGAAGCTTCTTCATCTGCAAAAGATGCTTGGGCAGCTAAGTTAACGGCTAACTTAGAAACTGCTTACGGTAAAGGTTTATGGAATGTGACGGTAAAGGAATATAAGGGCGAAAGCACAGATGAGTTAATCGCAAATAAGCGTGATAAAGAGATTGCGAAAGAAAAGCCAGATGTGATTTTATTCGAACCGCCATTTATTACCGACAATGGTAAAACTGGTAATGGAAACTCAGTTGCAAGTACGCAGAAATTTGTGCAAGCACTTTCTACTAGTGCAAAGGGTGCTACAATTATGATTCAACCATCAAACCCAGTGTATGGTGCGAAGAATTATCCGAAGGCAATTGAGGCGTTAAAGCAATTTGCGACGCAAAATGGCTATACATATGTAGATCATTGGGGAGCGTGGCCTGATGCGACAACAAAGGCTATTCTACCGTACCTACAAGAAGAATTTGGTTTCCCAAGTGCTAAAGGATATGAGGTTTGGGCGAATTATATAATAGATTATTTTATTGCGAAATAATCTGTTATCAATTAAATAGATAAAGTGAGGAAGAGTTTAAAATGGGATTTAAAAGAAAAATTAAAACATATATTAAAAGTAATAAATTAATGTATGCAATATTAAAAAAACCCTTAAAATATCGTTTTAATAGAAAAATGCAATGGAAAAGGGATGCCATTAAAAATTATGGAATAGAATGTTTATTATTAATGAAAGAAAGCTTTAAAGAGCATAAACAAGAATTTTGGTTAGATTATGGTACATTATTAGGCGCAGTTAGAGAAAAAGACTTTATAGAGCATGATTTAGACATGGATCTTGGCACATTTAATGTGAGTGAAGAGAAAAAAAGAGCTCTAGAAAAAACACTAAATGGAAAGGGGATTAAGACCTTAAGAGAATTTAGAATTAATGGTAATATAGTTGAACAAACTTTTACGTATAAAGAGGCGCATATTGATATATTTTATTATTATCGATTAGAGGAAACACAAAAAATCTGGTGTTATTTTTTTGAAGAAACAGATAATATGATTAAAAAAGAAAACGGAAATAATAAGATAGTCACGGGCTGGAAGGCAAAGACAGCAACTTCAACATTTTTAGGAGTTAATGAGATAGAGTTTAAAGGTGAAAAATTTCCAAGTCCTATAAACATTGAACAATATCTTGTTGAGAACTATGGTCCTAATTTTATGATAAAAGATGATGAGTGGGATTACGCTAATTCAGGTAATAATATCCAAGCTATAGAGGTTAATGGTATAAAGGCGATTTATAAATAATATGATTTAAAATTATTAAATTTGAAAGGATAATTACCGTAGTGGTGGTGAAATTATCCTTTTTATTTTTATTAAAAGGAGTAAATAGAAAATTTATGATTAAAAAGTTAAGGGAATTTTTAGGGGTAAAAAAAATTTATAAGTACAATGTTAAGGAAATAAATACAATTATTGATGAGCAAAGTAATTATATTTCTCAAATTATTGATACGCAGAATATTATTTTGAATAAGTTAGATAGATTAGATAAATGCTTATTAGACAATGATTCAGAGCAAGTAATGGAATCACTAGAAAAGAGATCTAATATAATTAATGAGATAATGGGAAAAGTATATGTTAATTTAGATGACATTGAAATAAAATCGGATATAGATTATTCGAAGGTTTTACAAAAGGTAATAGATGCTGTAGATATAGAGAAACCAATTGTATTCCCAAGAGGGCAATATATATTTAAATCAACAGTTAAAGTCAGGGCTGGACAAAAAATAAATTTTCAGAACTCTACAATATTCTTTAGAGGTAAAGGAGTGTTATTCGATTGTTCTTTTAAGGAGCATTCACAAGCAATAATTGAAAATGTAGATATTGAAATGGAATTAGGAAATGAGGACCAGATAGCATTTAAAGTAGATAAATTTGTAACTGGACCTCTCAGGAATATTAATATTTATGGTGGAGGATATGGTATATATTCAACAAATTCACATAGTTATGAAGTTGAAAAATTATCTCATCGGAACCCAAAAAAATCTGGCATCTATCATCAAGGTGACTTAGGGGCTGAATTACATTTTCGAGATGTACAAATTACATTTGTTGAATTTTTTGGAGGAAATGGAATTGAGATTGAACGAAAAACAACAGAAGATATTGGAGGATACTATCTCCATAATGTCTTAATTATTGCAAATAAACTAAGGAATGGATATGCGCAGCATGGAATTTATATTCATGGCCTATGTGGTCAGATTGCGACGACAGTTTTTAATTTAATTGGTGGCGGAGTAGATGGGTTTGATATACAGGATATGGAGAAAAAGCGCTTTGCTATAAGGTTGGAAAATGTAGCAAATAATCGATTTTCCTCTGCATGGATTAATAGTGTTTTATTAAAAAATACAGATAATAATTTTTATATTAATTCAAATGTACCATATGGTTTTTTATTTGACGAGTTAGTTTCGAATTTTGTGGCCTCAAATATTCGCTGTGGAGAAAATGTAGCTTTTAATTTTACAAATAATGCGGATGTAAGGAAATTTCAATATAATAATATTTCGACGTGTGAGGGACGTTTAGCTAATGAACACTCCTTTTTAACTAAAAGTGCAGATAAATCAATGAGGACTATTTTTGTGGATAGTAGAGAAATAGAAGGAGCATTATGTATTGTCGATTCATCTGATATAGCTAATAAAATGTATCTTCGAATGAGTGCATCGGGTGAAATGGAGTTGATTGATCAGGAATTCACTAAAACTCTATTAACCATCAGTCAAAACGGTATCATAAGGATTCATAGAGGGGCTTTAGAAATTAATGGATCTCAGGTTTTAGGAGCACGAAAAAAAGAATGGGAAATTCCAGGTGGTAATAGAAACAATGGTCAATGGGACACTGAAACGGTTTCATTACAAGAGCTGGCTAGTACTATGAAGAAATTAATAGAGGATTTACATGGGCATGGTTTGATTGGAAAATAAAAAAATCATCTAGTGACTTGAAGAGGTCACGGATGATTTTTTTATTTGGTTAATAAATGAAGGTCTAGTTATTAAAGCGAGTTTTGATTTTGTTTATAAATAGCATTAGAATCTCATCTTTTGTCAAGATTAGAATAAGTGTATAGAGTAGACTATTAGTTATGATTAAAGTGATAAATAATGGGATTGGATCTGCGATAAATAATCGAATAAAATAGGAAGTTGGGATAAATAATAGGGAATAAAATCCATATTTTATTTTTGATAACTCAAATAAACGGAAATTTATCTTTAATCCTTTTCTTATATAAATATATTCTAGTGTAAACAGTAAAAAATTAGATAAGGTTGTAGTTAAAATAGCTGAAGATGGTGACAAAATGTTTAATTTTACCAACGTGATATTTAGAAATAAATTTAACCCTCCACATATAAAAATAAGTTTAACCAGCATTTTTTCTCCTTTTTTTACATAGATAACTTGATTGGCTAAAATAGATTCAAAGCCAAGGGAAATCATATAAAGGGAAAATATTGATAAGACAGTACTAGTATTAATAAATTCAGCTCCGCCATAAATATACACACCAACATCTGATACAATGTATAGTCCAATCGAGGCTGGGAATAAGAAGCATAAATAAATTTTTGAAATAGTATTCAATAAGTTGATGTAAGAAGCATTATCTTCATTTCCAGATAAATGAGATAAACGAGGAATAGTTACTTGAATGATGCTTAACATTAACATATGGATAATACTCATAATTTGTTGTGCCATAGCATAATAAGATACAGATTTAGTATCAACATACTGTCCTAACATATAGCGATCAAGTTGTGTATATAAAATGTTTGCGTTTGAAAATATAACAACCAAAAATAATGGCTTTAAGTGTTTTGAAATACCAATATCTTGAAAATTAAATGAAACACGGCGTTTTACATAAATAAAACTAATGATGTTATTAAGGAAGGTTGAAAGTACCAATAACCAAGCATAGCTGTGATAGTCTTCGGAACCTTTTATTAAAACAAAAAGGAATATTACGTAAAAAATTCGAACAATTATAGTTTTGATTGTAATAAAATCATAATTTTCATAAGCTTCATTTACCCATTCCACATAGAAAATAGATCCGATGAAATTAATTCCATAAATAAGTAATATAGGGAATATAATGCTTTCTCGATAGCCTATATAGGAGAATATAAGGTACACGATTAGAGAAAGTATGCTAGTAATGAATGTAACTGTGAATAAACTTGTAAAAAGTTTGCTTACTTTTTCTTTATCATGTTTAATAAGGCTCATTTCTCGCATACCGTATTGGTATACTCCAAAAACTGCAAAAATAAAAAAGTAATTGAAAATAGATTCTGAGAACTGTACGTTTCCAATAGAAGAGGCCCCAAGTGTACGATAGACATAAGGGCCTACCAGTATTGGAAGAATCAAGTTGAATAGATTAAGTAATACTTTGTAAATAATATTTTTGAATAGTGATTTTTGCATTTTTATAGCAAACCCTTCTAGATGTTTTCAATAAGAAACAGCATAAAAATATTTGATTTTTAAATAGGATATTATACATATATTTAAAACCATAAGTTAACTACAACTAGATAATTGTAATATATAACATATTCTTGGACAATAAGAAATTAAATTTTATAAAACATTTACATTATAAATTATTAATGATAACATCGATGATACATTCAAAAAATGAATATATCATCGATGTTATGGGGGCCCTCGTTGTGCAACATATATTAAGTGTATTAGAAATTATTAATCAAGAACCAAACCTAAATCAGAAAAAAATCGCGGAATATTGTGGGATTTCGATAGGGAAGGTCAATTATATTATTAGCGATCTAGTAAAGAAAAAATATGTTTCCAGTGAGAAGAAAGGGAAGCATATAAGTTATTATTTAGAGGAGAATGGGTTTTCCTTTTTGCAAAGGGAATTAGCTATTCTTCAGAAAAAGAAAATTAAAATAAATCAAGTTGGTTATAAAAAGGTTAAGCAGGCAGTAATTTTAGCAGCTGGGAGTCGGAAAGAGCTAGAGATGCCGTCGGGTTTATTGTCTATAGGAGATAAAATACTTTTAAATAGAAATGTTGATATATTAAAAAATAATGGTATTGAAAAGATAGTTATTATTTCTGGGTACAAAAAGGAGAAATTTGTTTCATGGAATAAACATCAAAACTTGTATTTTGTGGAGAATCAGGAATACAAATGGACAGGATCAATGGCTTCACTTGCTTGTGCTCAAGAAATAATCGATGATGATTTTTTATTAATTGAAGATGATATTCTAATAGAAGAAAATGCAATTGCGCAAGTATTAAAGCATCCTGAAAGAGATTGTGTATTAATCACAAATGAGAGTGGTTCTGGGGATGAGGCCTTTGTTGAAATTCAAGAAGGACATTTATATAAAATTTCTAAAGATTTTCACCAATTAAATCGTATTGATGGAGAAATGATTGGGATTTCAAAGGTTTCATATGATGTTTTTGAGCAAATGTTAGAAATATTTGCATGTAATCAAAATCCATATGTAAATTACGAATATTTACTTTTAGATATTGCAAGAACGTATGACATTGGGTACGTGAAGTTACAAAATGTTGTATGGGCGGAGATTGATACAAAACAACAATATGAAATTGTTAAAAATACAATCTATCCTCGTTTATTGCGAAAGGAAGCCGAATTTAAAGAGAAGCAAATAAAGCAATGTATTGTAGAAGGATTAGGGATTCAGGAAGATAAAATTACAGACATTCAACCATTTGGTGGCATGACTAATACTAATTTTAAAGTATGTGTGGATGATTCGGAATATGTATTGCGTATTCCTGGAAGTGGTACTGAGAATATGATTAGCCGATATGATGAAATGGTAAATTCAAAGTTTGCAAGTGAGCTAGGAATTGATGCAGAACTAATTTATTTTAATGAAAAAACAGGTGTGAAATTGGCGGAATTTATCCCTAATGCAGAAACATTAAATCCAAAAACTGCAAAACGTAATGATAATATGATGCTAACAGCTGCAGTCTTAAAGGAGTTACATAATTCGAATGCATTAATGAGCAATAGTTTTAATGTATTTGAAAAAATTGAACAGT
Source organism: Bacillus paranthracis (assembly GCF_024296885.1). Taxonomy (NCBI): domain Bacteria; kingdom Bacillati; phylum Bacillota; class Bacilli; order Caryophanales; family Bacillaceae; genus Bacillus; species Bacillus paranthracis. Next base: position 5,002,181 of record NZ_CP101135.1, on the reverse strand, counting down.
ATGAAGGACTATTAGATAAAGTAAGGGGTGATAATTTTAATGATTATGAACAAGTTAAAAGAAAAGTTATGAAATTAAGAGATGTTTATGAGGATATGAAAATTAAGGTAACACCGTGTCATAACGATACTGTTCCTGAAAACTTTGTAAAAAGTGGAGAAAATAAAATTTATTTAATTGATTGGGAATATGGTGGGCTAAATGATCCAATGTGGGATATTGCTGCTCATTGCCTAGAAAGTGGTTTTTCGGTTGAAGAAGAGGAGCTGTTCTTAAAGTACTATTTTAATGGAAAAATAGAGGTTTTACATAAAAAAAGAATATTAATGAATAAGATTTTTCAAGATTTTTTATGGAGTATTTGGACAAAAATCAAGGAAGCTACAGGAAGTGATTTTGGTACGTATGGGATGGATCGTTATCGTCGAGCCAAAGAAAATATACAATTATTTATAGAGTATTATGGAGGATATTGTTATGAACCTAAAGCAAAGTAAGGGTATCCTATATGGTGTTTTTTCAGGCTTTGCTTGGGCTGTAGATACGGTATTAATTGGAATCATTTTGTCTTCAACAATTATGTTAGAGACGAAACAGGTTATATTTCTTGCGCCTCTAGTTAGCACTTTTTTACATGATTTTATGTCTACAATATGGATGATAGTTTATATGGCAATTAAAGGTAGCCTAGCGACTGCACTTTCAAAATTGAAAACAAGAAGTGGACGATTTGTTGTTTTGGGTGCATTGTTAGGTGGACCGTTAGGTATGACTTTTTATGTGTTAGCTGTAAAGTATATCGGTGCATCGTATACAGCTGCCATTTCGGCAATATACCCTGCGGTAGGAGCTTTTTTTGCATTTATATTTCTCAAAGAACGTTTACGTTCCTGGAATTGGTTAGGACTTATAATTAGTATGGCTGGTATTACTATATTAGGTTTTACAGGAGTGAGTAATTCCACAGAAAGCTATATTTTAGGCTTTTTATTTTCTTTAATTTGTGTTTTAGGCTGGGGATTGGAGTGTGTAATTTGTGCATACGGTATGAAGGATAATGAAGTTTCTCCAGAAGAAGCTTTACAAATTCGTCAGCTTGTTTCATCTATTACGTATGGATTGGTAATTTTACCTTCTTTAGGTGGACATTTTTTAACAAGAGAAGTTGTGGTTAGTAGTGATTTTATTTTAATCATTTTTATTGCATTAGTGGGAACTGCGTCATATGTTTTTTACTATAAAGCAATTCGTGAATTGGGGCCTACTAAAGCGATGGCATTAAATATTACATATTCAGCTTGGTCAATTTTAATTTCCATATTTATACTAGGCACTTCCCTTTCAGTTGGATTAATAATTAGTTGTTTACTGATTGTTATGGGAGCTGTTTTAACAGTTTCGGATTCACAAGAGTTTAGAAAGAAAAAATATAGAGGTGAAGCAGCGTGAGAGCGATTTTATTAGCAGCGGGCATGGGAACACGATTACGTCCATTGACTTTAACAAAACCTAAATCTTTGGTGGAAGTAAATGGTAAACCTATGTTAGAACGTCAAATTGAATTTTTACAGGAAAAAGGTATGGAAGAGATTATTATTGTTACTGGATATCTATCAGAAAAATTTAATTATCTTACTGATAAATATGAAAATATTAAAATTGTATATAATGACAAATATAATATATACAATAATATTTATACTATGTACTTAGTGAGAGAATATTTATCAAATGCATATGTAGTTGATGCAGATGTATATTTGCATCGTAATATATTTATTGAACAACCTAAGTCATCTCTATATTTTAGTGCGAAAAAAGAAGATTTTTGTAACGAGTGGATTATTAAATATGATGTAAATAATAGAGTATATGATATTGAAGTTGGTAATGGTCACAATGATTATATTTTATGCGGTATTTCATATTGGTCTGAAAATGATGCAACTTATATAGTGAGAGAAATTGAAAAGGTAGTTACTCAAGAAGATTTTAGTGAATTATATTGGGATAATATCGTGAAAGATAATATTAAAAATCTAGATGTTCGCTTATATGAAATCAATAAAAATGATAGTTTTGAAATTGATTCACTTGAAGATCTACAAATGGTTGAAAGAAAGCTTGCTATAATAGGGAATTAAGTGTCACTTAAATATTTAATTGTTTTGGAGGACTATAATCATGGCAATACTTGTAACAGGTGGAGCAGGATATATTGGTAGTCATACATGCGTGGAATTACTGAATAATGATTATGAAATTATTGTAGTAGATAATTTGTCAAATAGCTCAGTAGAATCTATCAATCGAGTGAAAGAGTTAACAGGAAAACAATTTAAGTTTTATAAAGAGGATCTTGAGAATTACGAGGCACTGAATAAAATTTTTGAGGAAAATACAATTGAAGCTGTTATTCACTTTGCAGGTTTAAAAGCTGTAGGGGAATCGGTAGCAAAGCCATTAATGTACTATAATAATAATATTATTAGCACATTAGTATTATGTGACGTGATGCAAAAGCGTAATGTGAAGAAGATGATTTTTAGTTCATCAGCAACTGTATATGGTATTCCAGAAACATCACCAATTACGGAAGAATTTCCATTAAGTGCTACAAATCCATATGGTCAAACGAAATTAATGATTGAACAGATGATGCGTGATGTAGCATTTGCAGATGCGGCATGGAGTATCGCATTACTTCGTTATTTCAATCCATTTGGTGCACATGAGAGTGGAAGAATTGGAGAAGATCCAAATGGAATTCCAAATAACTTAATGCCATATGTCACACAAGTGGCAGTAGGTAAACTAAAGGAATTAAGTGTATTTGGAAATGACTATCCAACGAAGGATGGTACGGGCGTTCGTGATTACATACATGTTGTCGACTTAGCGAATGGTCACGTAAAGGCACTTGAAAAAGTACTGAATACAACGGGAGTAGATGCTTATAACCTTGGTACAGGCACAGGTTATAGTGTACTTGAGATGGTTGAAGCATTTGAAAAAGTTTCGGGCAAGAAAGTTCCTTATAAAATTACGGAGCGTCGTCCTGGTGATGTGGCGGTATGTTTTGCAGATGCATCAAAGGCAAAGCGTGAACTAGGATGGGAAGCAAAACGGGGATTAGAAGAAATGTGTGCAGATTCTTGGAAATGGCAATCAAATAATAAAGATGGGTATATCACAAAATAGCATTAAGGTTTTAGTGTACACACTATAGGTAATAGGGATAGATGTCTATAGTATAATATATTATAAATTAAATAGTTCTAAACCTAAAAATTTAGCTATGAGGAAAGTAGGTATACAATGAATTCAATTCTAATTTGTGGCGGAGCTGGATATATCGGTTCTCACGCCGTGAAAAAATTAGTAGACGAAGGTTTATCTGTAGTAGTAGTAGATAACTTACAAACGGGTCATGAGGATGCAATTACGGAAGGTGCGAAGTTTTATAATGGTGACCTTCGTGATAAAGCATTTTTAAGAGATGTGTTTACACAAGAAAATATTGAGGCGGTTATGCATTTCGCAGCTGATTCTTTAGTTGGAGTTAGTATGGAGAAGCCTCTTCAATATTATAATAACAATGTGTATGGTGCACTTTGTTTATTAGAGGTAATGGATGAGTTTAAGGTAGATAAGTTTATTTTTTCTTCTACTGCGGCGACGTATGGTGAGGTAGATGTAGACCTTATTACTGAGGAAACGATGACACATCCAACGAATACGTATGGAGAGACGAAGTTAGCAATCGAGAAGATGCTTCATTGGTATAGCCAAGCTTCTAATTTACGTTATAAGATTTTCAGATACTTTAACGTGGCGGGTGCAACTCCAAATGGTATTATTGGGGAAGATCACCGTCCAGAGACGCATTTAATTCCTCTTGTATTGCAAGTGGCGTTAGGGCAACGTGAGAAGATTATGATGTTTGGTGATGATTATAATACACCAGATGGTACTTGTATCCGTGATTATATTCACGTTGAAGATTTAGTAGCAGCTCACTTCTTAGGTCTTAAAGACTTGCAGAACGGCGGAGAGAGTGATTTCTATAACTTAGGAAATGGTAATGGTTTCAGTGTAAAAGAAATTGTTGATGCAGTTCGTGAAGTTACAAATCATGAAATTCCAGCTGAAGTAGCACCGCGCCGTGCGGGAGATCCAGCACGTTTAGTTGCTTCTTCTCAGAAAGCGAAAGAGAAGTTAGGTTGGGATCCTCAGTATGTAAATGTGAAGACAATCATTGAGCATGCTTGGAATTGGCATCAGAAGAAACCTAATGGGTATGAGAAATAATAAGTCTAAATTTTAATATAAAAAATTAATTTACTATTTTTAAGGTATGTGTATTAAAGCATACCTTTTTAATTTGAAATTGGAGGATAATAATATGATTTGGAAACAAGAATTTAGTCGCTGGCTTTCTTACGCACAATTAGATGCAGAATTAAAAGAACAGCTAGAAAATATGAAGCAAGATGAGAAGAAAATCGAGGATAGCTTTTATAAAAATCTAGAGTTTGGCACAGGTGGTATGCGTGGTGAACTTGGTGCTGGTACGAACCGTTTAAACGTATATACAGTTCGTAAAGCGACAAAAGGATTAGCAAGCTTTATCGAAAAGTTAGGTGAAGAAGCGAAAAAACGCGGTGTTGTTGTAGCCTATGATTCTCGTCATAAATCACCTGAGTTCGCAATGGAAGTTGCTGCTACACTAGGTGCACACGGCATTACAACATATGTGTTTGAAAGCTTACGTCCAACGCCAGTGCTTTCTTTCGCAGTTCGTCATTTACATACAGTGAGTGGAATCGTTCTTACTGCAAGTCATAATCCGCCTGAATATAACGGTTATAAAGTATACGGTGAAGATGGTGGACAGTTGCCTCCGAAAGAAGCTGATGAATTAATTAGCTACGTAAACGCAGTAGAAGACGAGTTAACAGTTGAGGTTGCTAATGTGGAGCAATTAAAAGCTGACGGTTTATTACATATTATTGGACAAGAAGTCGATGATGCATATGCTGCAGAATTGAACAATGTCATTATTAATAAAGAAATGGTGGAAAAGGCCGGCAAAGATTTAAAAATCGTCTTCACACCACTACACGGAACATCAAATATTTCTGTACGCCGTGGTTTAAAAGAAGTTGGATTTACAGATGTAACAGTTGTAAAAGAGCAAGAGTTACCAGATCCGAACTTCTCTACAGTAAAATCACCGAACCCAGAAGAGCATGCAGCATTTGAATATGCAATTCGTGACGGTGAGAAGGTAGGAGCGGATGTATTAATCGCAACAGATCCTGACGCAGATCGCCTTGGTGTAGCAGTTCGTAATCACGATGGTGAGTTCCAAGTATTAACTGGTAACCAAACAGGTGCATTAATGCTTGATTACTTATTATCTCAAAAGAAAGAAAACGGAACGCTACCAGAGAACGGTGTCGTATTAAAAACAATCGTAACGTCTGAAATCGGTCGTACAATCGCGAAAACATACGGTTTAGATACAGTTGATACGTTAACTGGATTTAAATTTATCGGTGAGAAAATTAGACAGTATGAAGAAAGCGGACAATATGAATTCCAATTCGGTTATGAGGAAAGCTATGGTTATTTAATCCGCCCATTCTGCCGTGATAAAGATGCAGTACAATCTGTCCTATTCGCATGTGAAGTAGCTGCATACTACAAATCACAAGGTAAAACGTTATACGATGGCCTATTAGAAGTATTTGAGAAGTACGGCTTCTTCCGTGAAGACCTTGTGTCGTTAACGCTAAAAGGAAAAGATGGAGCGGAAAAAATCCAAGAGATGATGGCAACGTTCCGTGAAAATCCTCCGAAAGAAGTAGCGGGCTTAACAGTTGTAGCAGTTGAAGACTATAAAGCAAGCATCGTTACATCTTTACAAGATGGACATAAAGAAGAGATTCACTTACCGAAATCAAATGTGTTAAAATATCAATTAGAGGATGGTTCATGGTTCTGCCTACGTCCATCTGGAACTGAACCGAAGATTAAGTTCTACTTTGGTGTAAAAGATAGTTCTTTACAAAATAGTGAACAAAAGTTACTTACTATTAAAGAAGACATTATGAATCGTTTATAATAAATTTTAAAAGAGTTCGATTATGTATCGAACTCTTTTTTTATGAACAAATTCCAAACAATAAAATCCCCTCATTCAGAAATCCACTAATATGTTATGATAAATGCACTAAGTTAGTAACATACTGGGTACAAAGGATAGAAGAAACAGGTGAAGCAGATGAATAAAAGGCAACAGGAAATTTTACAATTTTTATTATCTGAGTCTAATGAGTATTCGTTAGTGCAGGAGCTTGCTGATAGGATTGGTTGTTCGGAGAAGACGATTCGTAATGACTTTAAGGTGATTGGGGAATATGTAGAGAAGTATTCAGATGCACTTCTTATTCGGAGACCGGGTTTAGGTGTCTGTTTAGAAATTACGGATTACGATAAGTTCAGTTTGTTCAATAAATTGTATGCTGTACAACAGGATATAGGCTATGCATCAGACGAGGAGAGAGTGTTGCAAATTGCGTATAGCTTGTTGATGAATATTAAACCAGTTACAGTGCAGGAGCTTGCTGAGCAGTATTTTGTTAATAGAGCTACGGTTAAGAAAGATTTAGATAGAATTGAAACGTGGCTTGAGGAACTAGGGTTAGATTTAGTTGTAAAGCAAAGAATTGGATTAACGGTAGAGAGCGATGAGAGAAGTAAGAGGAAGGCATTAGCTAAACTATCAGATTTAATTCATAATCGTGAATTAATGAATCAATTTATTAAAAAGCAATTTTTGTATCATGAAATTGAATTTGTAATGACAGAATTGAAGGCGTTACAAAAAAGGTATGCTATATTTTTTACAGATGATACGTTAGAAAATCTTTTATTACATACGTTAATCATGGTGCGGAGGATGAAGTTAAAACAACCAATTTCAATGTCTAATGATGATTTAAAGATTGTACGAGAGACGAAAGAGTATGGTTGGACACTAGATTTTTTAACAAGGTTAGAGTTTGTATTTACGGTTCATTTCACTGAAGAAGAGATAGCTTATTTAGCCATTCATATTTTAGGCGGGAAATTTCGTTATCAAGATGAATGGGAAAGAGATAAGTTAAATGTGAATAATCCTATACTCTCACAAGTTGTATCACATTTAATAGGGCGTATGTCTAAATTGAATGAAATCGATTTCGGGGAGGATCCATTTTTACTAGAGGGATTACAGATGCATCTGTACACGACGTTAAATCGTTTGCAATATAATCTTTCTGTTTCAAATCCAATGCTTCATGAAATTAAGCGAATGTATCCGTATATGTTTGATATGTTAATTCATGAGCTGGATGATATTAATCAATCATTAAGTCTACAAATCCCGGAGGAAGAAGCAGCTTATCTTACTTTGCATTTTCAGGCGGCAATGGAGCGTTTGAGTGATAAAAAGGTATCAAAAAATGTAATTATTGTTTGTCATATGGGGATAGGGATATCGCAATTATTACGGACAAAAATCGAAAGGAAATTCCGGCATGTCCATGTGCTGGATTGTATTGCAAAGTCCGATTTAGAAGAATACTTAATGAAAAATAAAAAGGTAGAGCTTATTATTTCTACGATAGATCTTCCGCAGTTAAATATTCCTCATTTTGTTGTATCTCCTTTATTAGAGCGGAGTGAAGAAAGTAAGTTAGAGGAATTTATGAAGAAATTAGATGAACGACCGTCTAACGGAAATAAGGACTTTGTATTATTGAATTACACAACTCCTTTTTTAGTCTTTTTACAACAAGAGGTAGAGCATCGTTACGAATTAATTGAAAAATTAGCGAGGTCTCTTTATGAAAAGGGATATGTAGAGAAAGAATATATTGAAAATGCGATTGCTAGAGATAGAATGTCAGCAACGACAATCGGTGCAGGGGTTGCCATCCCGCACGGAAGCCCTAAGCTAATTAAAGAATCCGTGATTGCAGTTGCTACGCTTAGGGAGCCGTTGGACTGGGGAGCAGAGAAAGTATCGCTCGTATTTATGTTAGCAGTTAAGAGTGATGGTAAGGAAGTTACGAAGCAGCTATTTCATGAGTTGTCTTTTATAAGTGAACAACCTGTGTTTGTCCAGAAGCTTATAAAGGAAAAGAATATAATGAAGTTTTTATCTTATTTAAGATATGAATAGGTAAGGCGATAAGCCTTACTTTTTTGTTTGTTCCGGTAAAATAATGTTTTTTCCGGAGGTTACGGTAAAAAAGAAAACTTTTATGAATCGAATATTGATATATATTATTTGTAGGCGCTTACATAAAGGTGAGGAGGATTAAAATGAAAGTACTAGCGATTACATCGTGTCCGAATGGGATTGCCCATACGTATATGGCTGCAGAAAATTTACAAAAAGCAGCGGATAAATTAGGAATTCAAATGAAAGTTGAAACACAAGGTGGTATAGGTGTTGAGAATGAACTTACTGAGCAGGAGATTCGTGAAGCAGATGGCATCATTATAGCGGCAGATCGAGTAGTAAATAAAGATAGATTCATAGGTAAAAAGCTATTAGTTGTAGGAGTTAAAGATGGTATTCGTAAGCCAGAGGAGCTCATTCAAAAAGTAGTGGATGGTAATGTTCCTGTTTATCATTCAGATGTGAAAAAAACAGAAAATGATTTGCAAGGAAAAAAACAAAATCCTATATACCGTCATTTAATGAATGGTGTATCATTCATGGTTCCTTTCATTGTTGTAGGTGGATTATTAATTGCGATCGCATTGACACTTGGCGGCGAAAAAACTCCTGGTGGTTTAGTAATACCAGAAGGTTCTTTTTGGAAAACAATTGAGCAAATAGGTGGGGCTTCATTCGCATTTATGGTTCCAATTCTAGCTGGATATATTGCTTACAGTATAGCGGATAAACCTGGACTTGTTCCTGGTATGATTGGCGGATATATTGCAGCAACGGGAAGTTTTTATGGTAGTGAGAGTGGAGCTGGTTTCCTAGGTGGCATTATCGCAGGTTTCTTAGCCGGTTATGTTGCTTTAGGAATTAAAAAATTAAAGGTACCAAAAGCAATTCAACCAATTATGCCAATTATTATTATTCCGGTATTTACGTCACTTATTGTTGGTTTAGCATTTGTATTTATTATCGGTGCTCCTGTAGCACAAGTATTTGAATCATTAACAGCTTGGTTAGCTGGTATGCAAGGTTCAAGTTCAATTCTTTTAGCATTAATCTTAGGTGCAATGATTTCATTTGATATGGGTGGTCCAGTAAATAAAGTGGCATTCTTATTTGGTTCCGCAATGATTGGAGAAGGAAATTATGAAATTATGGGACCGATTGCAGCAGCGATTTGTATTCCACCAATCGGGATGGGACTTGCTACGTTTATAGGAAAGAGAAAGTTCCAAGAAGCTGAAAAGGAAATGGGGAAAGCCTCATTTACGATGGGCTTATTCGGTATTACAGAAGGAGCTATTCCTTTTGCAGCACAGGATCCATTACGTGTTATTCCAAGTATTATGGCGGGGTCCATGACAGGTGCAGTTATTGCAATGATTGGTAACGTAGGAGATAGAGTAGCACATGGTGGACCGATCGTTGCGGTACTAGGAGCGGTAGATAACGTATTTATGTTCTTTGTTGCTATTATTGCGGGTTCTATTGTTACAGCGGTTATTGTGAATGTATTAAAGAAAGATATTTCAAAACCTGAAGAAACACAGGAATTAAAAGAAATGAAAGAAGTTTCAGCAACTAAGGAAGTAACGGAAGTTCAAGAACAAGGAATAGAACAGAAAGCTGAAAAGGTTGAAATTCAGAAGTTAACAGATATAACGAGTTTGGAGCTAATTGATGTTAATTTGGCAGGAGAGACACGTGACGATATTATTGATGAAATGATTGGGAAATTAAATGCCGTAGGTGCTTTACATTCTGATTCTGAGTTTAAGCAAGCAATTATGAGTCGCGAAGCAGAGAGTAGTACAGGCATTGGAATGAATATTGCGATTCCTCATGGGAAGTCGAATGCAGTAAAAAAACCGAGTGTTGTATTTGGAATTAAACAATCAGGGGTAGATTGGAAGAGTTTAGATGGAACGGATGCAAAATTAATATTTATGATTGCAGTTCCAAAAGAGAGTGAAGGAAATGAGCACTTGAAGATTCTTCAAATGCTTTCAAGAAAACTTATGGATGATAGTTATAGAGAGAGATTAATATCTGTCCAAACAAAAGAAGAAGCACATAAGTTATTAGATGACATCGTATAAAATGGAGGATTTTAATCATGACAGAACCGTTATTTTTTGCACCCATTTTTAAAGAAAGAATTTGGGGTGGTACGAAATTAACTTCTTTCGGATATGAAATACCATCAGAACAAACGGGAGAATGTTGGGCTTTTGCTGCGCATCAAAATGGACAAAGTGTAGTTAAAAATGGAAAGTATAAAGGCTTGTCTTTAGGACAATTGTGGAATAATCATCGAGAATTATTTGGGGATATTGAGGGGGATTGTTTCCCTCTTCTTACAAAAATTTTAGATGCAAATCGTGACTTATCTGTTCAAGTGCATCCAAATGATGAATATGCACGTATAAATGAAAATGGTGAGCTAGGAAAAACTGAATGCTGGTATGTCATTGATTGTAAAGAAGGTGCTGAAATTATTTATGGGCATCATGCAAAGACAAAGGATAAACTAGTAGAGATGGTGGAGCAAGAAGAGTGGGACAAGCTATTACAACGTGTAAAGGTGAAGCCAGGTGATTTCTTCTTTGTTCCAAGCGGGACTGTTCATGCAATTGGTGAAGGTATTTTAATATTAGAAACGCAACAAAACTCTGATACTACTTATCGGTTATATGATTATAATAGAAGAGATTCAGAGGGGAAACTGCGTGAACTCCACCTTGAGAAAAGTATGGAAGTAATAGAGACACCATTTGTTTCAATGCAACAATCTGTTCAATATAAAGAAATAGAAGATTTATATGTAACAAAATTTATTGAATGTCCTTATTTTTCAGTGGAAAAATGGCAATTAGATGGAGTGGTTAACTTAACGCAAAAAAAACCATTTCTTCTTTTAAGTGTAATAGATGGAGAAGGCGAGCTAATACACGGTACTGAAAAGTATCAATTGGAGCAAGGAGATCATCTCATATTACCAAGTGATTTTGGGGAATATAGGGTGGTAGGACGTGCTGAATTTATTATTGCGAGCGTATAAGAGATGAAATATAACAGGAGAGAGTATCGTCGACAAAATATGTTCGACAATACCCTCTCTTTTTTTATAGGATTTTTGCTATACTAAACTGTACTATAATACAGGTTGGAAGGAGGAGAACAATGAAAATACTTGTAGTGGATGATGAGTCGAGTATTCGTAATTTGATTCGGATGCAGCTTGAGATGGAAGGATATGAAGTGCTTACGGCGGCTGACGGGAGAGAAGCTTTAGAGAGATGGAAGGAAGGGCCGGATGTTTTGATTTTGGATGTTATGCTTCCGGATACAGATGGGTATGAGTTACTTCGTTTGTTCCGGGAGAAGGATCGGGATATTCCAGTGCTCATGTTAACTGCGAAGAGTCAGATGAATGATAAATTGCTTGGTTTGCAGCTGGGTGCTGATGATTACGTGACGAAGCCATTTAATTATGCGGAGCTTATTCTTCGGGTTAAGAATATGGCGCGGCGCGTGAAGAAGACAGAGGTAACGGTAAGTCATGAAGTAATCGAGGCGGGAGAGATAACGATTTGTCCTAAGGAAAGAAAAGTGCATGTGAGTGGACAAGAGGTTCAGTTAACGTACAGAGAGTTTAATTTATGTCAGTTGTTTGTTTCAAATCCGCAACGTGTATTTATGAGAGATGAGTTACTTGAGAAAGTATGGGGATTTGAATATATCGGAAATACGAGAGCGGTTGATATTATGGTACAAAGACTGCGGAAGAAGCTCGGGAAGAGCGGGGAATATATTAAGACGATTTATGGCGTTGGCTATAAACTGGATTGTTAAGTGGTGATGGTATGTCTTTAAAAAGAAATATGGTGTTTGGAATCGTTGGACTATTAATCCCGATTTTTGTCCTTTTGTACGCAGTTGTTTATATTACGTTAGAAAAGAATATGTATCATAATGCGGCAAATTCTTTAGAAAAGTTAAGTGTAGAAGCACAAATTTATACGATGAATTATTTAGAGAAGGAAGCAGAGGTAGAGACGCTCGGTCCGAATTCACTTTTAATTGCTTCGTATTTAGCGAAGCGCATGGATGTCCGTGTACAGATGATTGGGAAGAATGGAGATGTTGTGGCGGATACGCAAAAGGGAGCGCTTCTTCATCGGAATATTGATATCGAGAGTTCCTTGAAGGGAAAGAAATCTTATGTGTTTGAAGAGGGAGACCCAGCTCCAATTCTTTTGTTTTCAAGCCCGGTTTATTATGGAAACGATGTCATTGGTAGTGTTCGTTTTATAAATGAGTTAACGGGTGAGAAGGAAGTTTTAACAAATGTCGGTTGGACGTTTTTAATGACGTCTCTTTGCCTCGTAGCTGCAGGTATTTTCTTTGCAATTCGTTTGGCAAAGTCTCTTCATAAGCCGATTGATCAGTTAAGACAAATGGCGCACCGGCTTGCGAATGGTGATTATAAAAGTAAGATTGAGCTAAATGAATATGTGGAAATTGCGCAGCTTTCAGCGTCTTTTAATGCGATGGCTGATGGGATTGAACTACATATTAAGCAATTGAAGGAAGAGAAAGAGAAGCAGAAAGATTTCTTAGACCGTATTACGCATGAGCTAAAAACACCGCTAACGGCGATTATTGGCTATGTGGATTTAATTCCGAAGTTAAAGGCGAAGGAAGATATACAGGAGAGCTTGCGTTATGTCGCTGTAGAAAGTGAGCGTTTATTATCACTTGTAGAGGAATTACTTAAGTCTTCAAAGTACGGGACGAGTACGTTTGAAATATCACCTACAGTTGTGAATATAAAGGAGTTAGCCGAAGAAGCAGTTTCAATCGTGAAACCTCGCTTGCAGAAATTTGAGATTGAAGTTATTAATGAGTTAACAGATGTACATGTTGTTGCCGATTTCGATAAGACGAAACAGATCTTCTTAAATGTGCTTGATAATGCGATAAAATATAGCGACGCTGCGCAAATTCGTATGAATGTCATTGTAAATGAACGTGAGGCGAAGGTGTTTGTTCATGATGATGGCATTGGTATAGATGAAGGGGTGCTGGCAGAGTGGAATGAATCGCCAGAAGGGAAGGTACTTTCTTCTAGTTACGGGAATGGGTACGGTTTGTATATTTGTCAGGAGATTATGAATAAGCAGGGCGGAAGTATGCGAATTGAGAGTAGTGAAGAGGTTGGTACTACCATATTTATTACATTCTTACTTCCGAGACGGATGGAAGACATAAAAAACTTGAAAGCGGTTAAATGATACATTTATGAAACAATTATGCGATATTTTCGAAACAACGTTTTTTTATCTTGGAGGTAGGCAGAAATGAAAAGGCTATCATTTCAAATTCTTATGTTTGTCTTTTGTATCATTGTTTCTCTTATTTTGTTTTATGTGATGGAGAAGCAAATATATAATCGGATCACAATTGTGAATGACAAACAAGCTGTTTTACAAAGAGTGAATGAATCCCTGCCTACTGAAATGAAGGTTAGGCATGAAAAGTGGGGAGAAATTGTTATAACGGATGAAGTTCGTTTGCATACGATTGTTTCATTCTTTGACCGAATTCAAATCAATCCGAGTGAAGCTAAGAATCAAGAACAAGTATTTACTGGAGAAGTAACGTACTTGAATGGACAGAAACGTACTTTTGCAGTAGGTGACTTGTTCCAGTACGGGGCTGATATATACGGAAAGAATGGTACGGATCCAATGATTTCAGCATTGCAAACGTATTTGTTAAGCCTGTATTACACACCAGAACGTATTCATGATTTTTTTGCGTCAGCACAGGATGTCATAGTACGTCAAGGTGATGTAGAACGTGCGGTGAATGTTACGCACATACTTGATTCGATTCGGTATGCAAAGCAAATTACAGATTACGGAGAAATTCAGAAGTTATTACAATCACAGAATGAACCGATTGCTTATATTACCGCTTATAAAACTGGTAAGCGTATAAAGAATGAGCGTGAAGACATTCTTACTATTTCTGTGTATCCATCGTATTTTGTTGTGCAATATCTCGGTGATAATAATGGGAATGTTATGTATATGAAAAGCTCCCTCGCAAATGTATTTGTAAAGGAGAATGTGTTATGAGAAAGATAGCCTTTTTCTTCTTTTTGCTAGTAATTGGAGGAGCGATGTCTAGTTGCTCTCGAGATACGACCTCTATTAAATATAATAAAAGTGGTCTCCCTATTTTGGATGATCGTCATCTTGTTGCGTATGTAGCGGCTCGCGAGGAAGTGGGGGAAGCGTTGCTTTCATCATTTTGTAAACCACGCGGCTGTACGTATGAATTTATTCGTCTTTCGACAGAAGAGCTTCTTCGGAGGGTAGAAGAGGAAGCTGGAAATCCGAAAGCGGATATTATTATTGGCGGTACGGTAGATGCGCATCAAATGATGAAGCAAAAAAAACTATCTATTCCTGTTACGAGCCAGCATGCGAACCGTATTTCAAAAACTGTTAAAGATAAAGACGGCTATTGGTACGGTTATGAAGTAGAGAAGCTGGCAATTGCGATTAATAAAGAGCGGTGGAACGAAGAATTAGCACCGCTCGGACTTCCTTATCCATCAAGGTGGCAAGATTTATTAAATCCAGTATATAAGGAAAAGATTGTCATTCCAGATCCAAATGTTTCAGGAACAGCATATACGTTTTTTCAATCACTTATTGATACTGTAGGTGAAGAGGAAGCGAAAGAATATGTTAAGAACTTTGCAGGGCAAGTTGGTGAAGTAACGGTGAATGGTTACATGCCAGTAGAGCTTGTTGCGAGTGGTGAGTATATGATAGGCATCAATTTCATGGGAGATCAGAGAATGCTTCAAAAACAAGGCTTTCCAGTTGTAAGTATCGTACCTGAGCAAACAGGGCTATCTGTTAATGCGATTTCGAAACTAAAGCGTGCACCGAATGGTATTATTGCGGATTTATTTATTGATTATTGTTTATCAGAAGAAGCGGGTCACATTTTAGAAAAGGTTTCGTTTGGCGTACCAACGATGTTTGCGAAGAACGAGAAAGAAATAGAAGGACAGCCGGTTAGAAGAACGAACCAACATATATCAAATAGTGGAATAATCGAGATATGGAATAGACAACGTCTCTCTCAGAAGTGAGAAAAGGAGACGAAAGAATATGTTTAAATGGCTCAAGCCAGCACCTGCAATTGAAAGATTGCCTGCGGATATGATCGACCGTGTATATCGATTACTACGTATTCGTGTGTTAATCGGAATTTCAGTTGGATATGCTGCTTATTATTTAGTTCGTAGTAACTTTACGTTATCAAGTACGTATTTAGTACAAGAATATGGTTTTAGTACAGCTCAAATTGGTCTACTAGGTTCAGTAATGGCAATTGTTTATGGATTTAGTAAGTTCTTTATGGGGAATTTATCAGATAAAGCTTTCGCCCAGCGCTTTATCGCAGTCGGTTTATTCTTATCAGGTCTTGTAAATATTTGCTTCGGTTTTGCATCTTCATTTGGGATGATCGTTACATTACTTGTTGTGAATGGTATTGTACAAGGTATGGGTGCACCTCCTTGTAGTATCGTTATGACGAAATGGTTCTCGAAGAAAGAACGTGGTACGAAAACAGGTCTTTGGAATATTTCACATAACGTTGGTGGAATGCTTGTGCCACCACTTGTCGGAATTGGTGTAGGTATTTTTGGTGAAAACCATTGGCAAGGCGGCGTGTTTATTTTCCCAGCGATTATCGCAATGGTAATTGCAGTTCTTGTTTGGATTAATGCGAAGGATACACCAGAATCAGAAGGTCTTCCTCCAATTGATGAGTATCGTAATGACTATGAAAATCTTGAAAAAGCAGATCATGCTAACAAGATGTCACCAAAAGAAATTTTAATGAAGTATGTAGTGAAAAATAAATTTGTATGGTTCTTATGTATTGCAAATGCATTCGTTTATTTAATTCGTTTCGGCGTTATTAACTGGGTTCCACTTTATTTAACGACAGTTAAAGGTTTCTCAAAAAATGAAGCACATGCGGCGTATGCAATCTTTGAAGGTATGGCAATTCCAAGTTCATTAATCGTTGGTCTTTTAAGTGATAAATTATTTAAAGGAAAACGTATGCCATTATGTATCATTAGTATGGTCGGAGTTGTTATTGGTACGTTTGTATATTGGCAAGCAACTAGTATACTTGTTGTAAGTATTGCAGTTTCTATTATCGGTTGTTTAATTTATGTACCACAATTCTTAATCGGTTTAAGTGCGATGGAATTAGTACCAAAATTTGCAGTAGGTACGACAGTTGGTATGTGTGGTCTGTTCGGTTACGTAGGCGGAAGTCTTGTAGCAAACGCAGCAATCGGTGTTATTGTTGATCGTTCTGGCTGGGATGGATGCTTCATCTTACTATTAACAGGTGCTATTTTATCAACGATCTTCTTGTTCATTGTTCAACGTGGACATGAAAGCAAAGCGCCTAAAGCGGCGTAATATTTTGTTTGAAAAGCTATCCAATTATTATTTTGGATAGCTTTTCTTATATTACTATAATCTTTCCTTAAATCTATCTTAAAAGATATAATGTCATATTTCTAATCATTGGAATTTTTGTTACAATATAAATGGATGTGTAAAACTTTGTAAAAAGAATGTAATAATATGTAATTCATTTTCAGAAAGTTTTATACAATTTTTATATTAAACTATTAAGTTATAAAAAGGAGAGAGAATATGGTACCAAATACGGTTCGTACTCCAAACAAGAAGAAGAAATGGATTATTATCGGGGTTATTGCACTAATTGTTATTGTAGCAGCAGTTAATATTTTTGTTATGCAAGGTAAGAAGAAGGGGGCATCAACATCTGCTGATGCTGTAAGTTTCGAGAAGGTAACGGAGCGTAAGCTGAATAATACGAAGTTAATTTCTGGTCAGGTGAAACCTGGGAATATTGAAAGTTTTTATGCGGATCCGACTAAAGGAAAAGTGAAAGATATTCAGGTAAAAGAAGGACAAGAGGTTGAGAAAGGTGCGAAGTTATTCTCTTATGATAATGAAGAGATTAATCTTCAAATGAAGCAAGCTGAGCTTGATCAGAAGATGGCAGATATGCGTTATGATCAAGGGAAGAAGAAAATTGATTCGCTGAAGAAAGAAATTAAGAAAGCGAAAGATAGCGGAGCTGGGAAAGAAGTAACAGATCCGATGGAAGAGCAAGTAAGTGAGTTAGAGATAGCGCAAAAGACAACTGATCTTGAGAAAGAAAAAGGGAAGTTGCAGAAAGAAGAGTTAAGTAAAAAGCAGAAAGAGCTTACGATTTATAGTAATTTTGCTGGTGTCGTTCAAAAGTTAGATAAAGATGCGGCGCAAAGTTCATCTCAAGCGGTAGGTGGTCAGGGGAAAGCATTTTTACAAGTGGCTTCTAAAGATCCATTCCAAATTCAAGGTACGTTAACGGAGCTTCAAAAATCACAAATTCAAAAGGATCAAACATTTACTGTAACTGCGAAAGCAAATAATAAGAAGAAGTGGACAGGTAAGATTACAGAAGTAAGTGAATTCCCAACGAGTGCAGAGATGGCGCAAGCTGGCGGTATGGGTGAAGCGACTCAAAATATGTCTCAATATACATATAAAGCAAGTCTAGATAGTCAAGATGGTTTATCTCCAGGTTATCACGTTTCTCTGCAAGTAAATTTAGAGAATAAGAAGATGGTTGCTGTTCCGACTAAGAGCATCGTAGAAAAAGACGATGATGCATTTGTTTATGTTGAGGATAAAGGGAAGCTTCGCAAACAGAATGTGAAAAAAGGTTCTACTGATGGAGACTGGACAGAGATTACTGAAGGCGTAACAGTGGGGCAAAAGGTGGTTAAAAATCCTTCCGACGATGTGTATGACGGAATGGAAGTGAAAGAGAAATGATTACGTTAAATAATATTGCTAAAACGTATTATCAAGGAAAATTGGCAGTGCCGATTTTGCATGGTATTAGTTTAACAATTCAAGGCGGGGAGTTCGTTTCAATTATGGGACCGTCTGGTTCTGGTAAGTCAACGCTTATGAATATTATCGGCTGTTTAGATCGTCCAACAGAAGGCGAATATATGCTCAATGATGTGAATATCTTAACAGCAGACGAGTCAAAGCTTGCTTTAATTCGTAATGAATATATCGGTTTTGTGTTTCAGCACTTTAATTTGCTGCCGCGTCTTTCAGCAGTCGAAAATGTTGAGCTTCCGCTCGTATATGGTGGCATAAAGAAAGCAGAACGTCGCCAGCGTGCTTTAGAGGCGCTTGGTAAAGTTGGATTAGCGGACCGCGTGCATCATTTACCGAACGAATTGTCAGGTGGACAGAAGCAGCGTGTCGCAATTGCAAGAGCGATTGCGAATAATCCAACGTTCATTATGGCCGATGAGCCGACTGGTGCACTTGATACGAAGTCTGGTGAGCAAGTTATGGATATTTTCACGAAGCTTAATGCGGAAGGTACGACGATTGTTATGGTTACGCATGAAGAGGAAGTAGCAGCGTATTCTTCCCGCCGCATTGTACTGCGAGACGGGAAAATTACAGAAGATAGAAGGTGTGCGGTATGAGTTTACTAGATAGTATAAAAATTGCCCTCTCTTCTATTTTAGCTCATAAACTGCGTTCAGCTCTTACGATGCTCGGTATTATTATCGGTGTTGGTTCCATTATTACTGTCGTTGCAATTGGGCAAGGCGGGGAAGCAATGCTGAAGTCGAAATTCGCAGGTTCTGGTGGTAATAATCTTATGCCAATTCAATTTCAACCAGATATTAATGATGAGTTTGCTATGGGTGGATTTGAAATGCCAAAGTTAACGGAAGAGGATATTTTGGAAGTAAAACAAGTGAAAGATGTTTCACACGTTATTACGACAAACCGGAATTCAGAGGTGCTTGATGTAAATGATAAAAAGGCAAATCTGAATGTTATTGGTCTTGATAATGAATATTTTGCAGTTAATAAAGTAAAGGTCGTAAAGGGACGTACTTTAAGTGAATCAGATATTACTCATGCAAATAACGTTGTGATGATTAGCACAAAAACAGAAGAAACGTTATTTAAGGACGTAAACCCAGTTGGACAAATTATTGAGATGAAGGGGCAGCCAATGCAAATTGTTGGTGTGTATACCTCAGATAATGAGTTTATGGGATTTGAAATGGAAGAAGCGCTAATCCCTCTTACGTTATGGCCTGTTTTATACGGAACAGATGAGATTCAAAACATCGCAATTCAAGCTAAAAATGTAGACGATTTAGAAGCAGCTGGGAAACAGGCTGTTGATGTATTAAATAGTCGTAAGCCAAGTGAAATTCCAGGTAAATATGAACTGGTAAACTTAAAAGAATTCCAGGAAAATGTTTCTAAGGTAACTAATATTATGACGATGATTATCGGCGGTATTGCTGGTATTTCATTAGTCGTTGGTGGTATTGGTGTTATGAACATCATGCTCGTATCTGTAACGGAGCGTACGCGCGAAATTGGAATACGTAAAGCACTTGGAGCAACGCGTAGTAAAATTTTATTACAGTTTTTAATTGAAGCAGTTATGTTAACGCTTCTAGGTGGTTTGATCGGAATTGGTCTTGGATATGGCGGAGCATATATCGTTTCCACGTTCGCAAAATGGCCACCACTCGTTTCATGGGAAGTTGTCGTTGGAGGCGTACTGTTCTCTATGACACTTGGTATTATCTTTGGATTGATTCCAGCAAACAAAGCTGCGAAATTAGATCCAATTGAAGCATTACGTTATGAGTAATTACTAGTGTAGTAGAACTATACACTACCGTTCTAGTGGGCGGTTCGTAGCCTCTATATGAGGAAGTGAACCGCCCGTTAGAACGGGTTATATAAATAGAAGGAGGCGTTATAATGGAAGCAAATATTAATACGCAAGATGCAGGTGGAAAGAAGCCGTCATTGTTTGGGATGATTACTTCTCCAGGTGAACAGTTTGAGAGAATGAAGACTAGTAATGCAGTTTGGGGTGCATTTTGGATACTTGTTTTATTAGGTGGACTTGTTGGTGGATTTGCTGCTTATGTATATTCTCTAACACCTGAAGCTATTAAGCTTAATAAGGAACTAGGTGTTACTGTTTCAGCTGGAATGACATATGGTATGGGATTCGGTGTAGGTGCCCTTGGTATGGGGTTTAGTTTCTTAATAAGTGCTGTGGTGTATAAAGTATTAATGGTGTTTATGAGCAATGATACTTCTTATAAAAAATTATTGGCGATTACTGTATATTCAAGTGTTATTACATTAATTGGTGTATTAATAAATATAATTTTAGCCTATATTTTAGGCGGATCGGGTCAAGAAATGTACACTGGCCTAGGACCAGTTTTCGCCTCGAGTAGTGGTGTTGTAAAAGGTATTGTAGATAAATTTGAAGTGTTTACAATTTGGGGATATGTGGTTACATGGCTAGGTCTTCAAATTACAGCAGGCTTAACTAAAAAACAGGCAACAATTATTACTATTGTTTTCTTTGTCTTAACTCTTGGAATGGGAGCTTTACAAGGTATGTTCCAATAAGGAAATAAAATAAAAAAGGTGGCTCTTCGGAGTCACCTTTTTTATTTTTACCCTTATTTCAAATAGCGCCAACAAAATTTCAAATTCTACCCATTGTAATTTCAAATTTCAGCGATACTATTTAAAATTACTCACAGTGAATTCCCCTCTTTATTTTTATATTGTGGAGGTACCGGCGGAATAACAAAGAGGTATACCTTTTAGAAGTGGGTACTGTGTGAAGCCAGCAACTTTTAAAGAGGCAGTTGTTTTGTATGAGGGAATGATCGTAAATCAAATAAAGAAGTTAGGGATTTATCAAGATTATGAAGAGTATTATCAATGTGGGTTAATCGGTCTTTGGCATGCGTATGAAAAGTTTGATGCGGAGAAAGGGAGTTTTCCTGCATATGCAGTTGTAACGGTACGTGGTTATATATTAGAGAGGTTGAAAAAAGAATTCACAGTGCAAGAAAAGTGTGTATGTGTAGGAGAGTATGAGGATATCTTTCGTTTTGAAGATATTGAAATGAAAGTGAAGGATTTTATGAGTGTATTAGATGAGAAGGAGAAGTATATTATTTTTGAACGTTTTTTTGTAGGAAAGACGATGGGGGAAATCGCTTTAGAGACAGAGATGACCTATTATCAAGTGAGGTGGATATATCGGTAGGCGCTTGAGAAAATGCGAAATAGCTTAAGAGGATAAATAGTATCATAAGAATGGAAGGCAAGGGATATTGCTTTCCATTCTACTTATTTTGTTAAGGTAGTAAATGTAATAAGAGGTTTTTAAATTGTAGTGAATCTTGCATGTTCATACGTGATAATACATATCCAGCTTTTAATAATTGTTGTTTTAACTTATGGGGACTGATATGTATAGTTGTAGTTGTGCCATTTGAAAAATGAATAGTAGCTTTTTTACTTTTTTTCAAAAATTCTATGTCATCTATATGATTATAAAACAGCCATATACAGTTTGGAGAAGAAGGAGATTCTGTTGGGAAAGCACAAATATATTCTCTATGATTAATTGGAATTGGAACATTTTGTTTGAACTTAAAGTTTGTTTGAACTGCATTACGTCTGCCTTGATAAGTAGAATGAACATTGGCTAGACAAGATTGCTTGATGAGTTGGAGAGCAGTTTGACAGGAGTAAAGATGGTTCCCGCTACTGTCGATAATTTTGGTACGATAATAAGGGTGCTTGTATGGTTCCAGCATCATTGTAGAATTAGAAATAATAATATCATTTTCTTCATTCATAAATTTGATTCCCCCTTTATAAATGGTAATAATTCTAGATATAATTATATACGAATTAAGTAAATTGATTGTTAATCTTTCATTTCATATTGTAAATTTTGGCTATTCGTTTACAATCAATAGATGATAGTCTTTCTAATTTGCATCGCTTGTACATATATATGAAAATAGAAAAGAGTAGGCGGTGAGATAGTATGAAGAAAAGGTATATTATTATGGCTCTAGTTGTTGTTCTTCTAGTATATTTAGCAAATAGTAATCCGAGTAAAGGTGAATATACAGATTGGGCAGCAAAGCAGTTTATGAAACGTAATGATGTAAGTAAGAAGCTAGATGAAGTTCAAAAGGAAAATGAAGAGGGTCTCCTTGGCGATTTAGCATCGGCTGGTAAGAAGTTGGCGAAAAAATATGTTGAGCCGCAAGTTGGATTATTAATCGATCATTATACGAAGCGAGATGATTATATATTCTTCTCAACATATAAGACGGAATTTGATATCGGCGGAGAACATTATAAATATGTATGCGTCGGTTTTTCAAAAATCTTTATTCCAATTGAAATGCCGAAGAAAAAAGACGAATCTGCAAAATGATGCAGATTCGTCTTTTGGTCTATAAGGTAATGGGAACTTCAGATACAGTCTTTTCTACGAGACGAGCTCCTTTTTTTCGGGTATTTTCATTAATTGATGAAAATACAGATGAGGCAAGGATCGTATCCATTACTTGATTTACGACTTGTGCATCAATAGGTGTGATCGGCTTCTCGATAGAAAAGACAACTGTTTTTCCATCTTCTTTCGCGAAAATTAATTCTAGTACTTGCATACGTTGTTTCCTCCTTTTTATTTATCTTGTAATCAGTGGGGACATCCCCACTGATTACATTGCCACCTTAAAGGCTAGAAAGATCTGATGTGCTAACAAGTTGTACAGCGTGAAGTGGTGATGCTTGTAGAGAAGCTAGAGCACGAGCTACGGTTTGTACTTTCTCTAAGTTTGCGTTTGTTTTTACGCGCTTAAATTGTTTGTTCTTAAAAACTGTTTTTCCATTCTTATCTAATCCATTGTTTAAGACGAGACGTAAAGTTAAATCCATTACGATTGTTTCGACTGCCATGTTTATCACCCCCTTTCACTATATAAATAGGATGCAAATGTCATGTTTTGGCGTGAAATTTATTCTTTTTTTTGGTACTCTTAAAAGAATAAGAGAGGGGTTTCGGAAGAATGAATCGTAAATGGTTATTTTGGATTCCTGTTTTACTATGGATGGGGCTGATTTTCTATTCCTCGGCACAACCGTATAAAAAGCAGGATATGCGTTCGGATATTGAACAATATGTAAATGTGGAGTTTGTGAAAGAGCATTTTTCATGGGTATCTATCGATTACGGCGGTGGTACACCTGTTAGTATTGCAAATAAAGGTGTAGGCGGATTTATTGAGTTTTTCCTTCGTAAAGGTGCTCATTTTATGGTGTTCTTTATGCTCGGTTCATTGACGTATTACGCTTTTCATCGATCAGGTTGTTCGAGAAAAAGGTGTTTTATATACGCTCTCCTTTTCGTTGCGGGATACGCAACATTTGATGAAATTCATCAATGGTTTACGGGAGATCGTACACCGATGTGGCAAGATTCATTACTGGATACGTGCGGCGGATTAACAGGGATTGTAATAAGTAATTGGTTTTGGAATAGAAAAAGGAGCTAATCTTGTGAGATTAGCTCCTTTTGTTTATACACCAAGTAATTCTTTTAGCTCATCTGTAGATAGTTCGGTCATCCAACTATCGCTTGTAATGACGGCGTTGTTTAATGACTGTTTTCTTTCTAACATTTCATC
The DNA here is from genome assembly GCF_024296885.1 of Bacillus paranthracis. Taxonomy (NCBI): domain Bacteria; kingdom Bacillati; phylum Bacillota; class Bacilli; order Caryophanales; family Bacillaceae; genus Bacillus; species Bacillus paranthracis. The sequence continues at coordinate 4,978,227 of NZ_CP101135.1, read as the reverse complement.
GATTTTCTCTTCAAGTGTCCCCGTTGTAATCAGTTTATGAACGTGAACGAAACGTTTTTGACCAATACGATATGCACGGTCTGTGGCTTGGTTTTCTACCGCTGGATTCCACCAACGATCGTAGTGAATGACATGGTTGGCAGCTGTTAAGTTTAACCCTGTACCACCTGCTTTTAACGATAAAATGAAGATGTCATACGTTCCGTTTTGGAACTGTTCGATCATTTTGTCACGTTCTTTCTTCGGTACACTACCGTTTAAGAAGAGGACGCGCTGACCGAAATGTTTTTCTAACACATCTTTTAGCATGTTCCCCATACCGATGTATTGCGTGAAGATTAAACAACTTTCATTTTGATCTTTTATATTTTCAATGAGTTCCATGAGCGTGCTCGTTTTCATGGAACGTTCGATGATGTCTTTCGGTTCTGTTTCTTTTAAATAAAGAGCAGGGTGATTACAAATTTGTTTAAGTTTGTTCAGCATGAGTAATATAAATCCGCGTCGTTCAATTCCGCTTAATCCTTCTACATTTTGCAATGTATCTTGAACAAGTTGTTCATATAAGGAAGCTTGTTCACCAGTTAGTGGACAGTAAGCTTTCTGTTCTTGTTTATCTGGTAAGTTTAATGCGACTGTTTGATCTTTCTTCGTACGACGCAGTAAAAACGGCGAGATAAAACGTTGAACTTGTTGGATTTTTCCTTCGTCACGGTCCTTTTCAATTGGTGAGACGAAGCGGCGCTGGAATTGTCCTAAGCTGCCAAGGTATCCATGATTAATGAAGTCGAAAATAGACCAAAGCTCGGCAAGGCGGTTTTCCATCGGTGTTCCAGTTAATGCGATTTTGTGATTTGCTTGTAAGTTTCGCACTGCTTTAGACTGTTTCGTGTGTGGGTTTTTAATATTTTGTGCTTCATCCAAAATAACAGCATCCCAGCATAACGTACTAAGTTCTTCCTCATCAAGCTGAGCCAATGCATAAGACGTTAATACAACATCTGCTGATTGAAGGAAGTCTTTAAATGATTCTCCTTTCGCCCTATTACTTCCATAATGTAACTGAACGCGTAAATTTGGTGCGAAACGCTCAAATTCTTTTTGCCAATTTCCAAGAACAGATGTCGGTGCCACGATTAAGGCAGGACCTGTTTGGAGATTGTTCTCTTTTATATATAGTAAGTAAGTAATCGTTTGAATACTTTTTCCAAGTCCCATGTCGTCAGCTAACAATGCACCAAATCCAAGCTTTCTTAAATATAATAACCACTCAATGCCATGTTGTTGATACGGACGGAGTGTGGCGTTTAGTGAAGAAGGGACATCTATTTTTGGAATATCTCCAATGTGCAATAGTTTTTGGAATAGCTCTTCATAATATCCATCTAGTTCAATTTCAATATCGTTAAATGGACTATCTTCTTCTACAATTTCTGTTTCAGCCGTGTTGGATAAATGTTGCTGAAGGACATCTTTCATTTCAAGTCCATACTTATCAGCACGGTTCATGAGCTTTCGTACTTCTTCAATAAAGGCTGGATCTAGTCGCATCCATTGACCATTTATATTGAATAACCGTTTGTTTTGTTCAACGAGTTCAAAAAATTCGCTTTCTGATAAATCAATGCCGTTCGTTGAAATGCGCCAGTCAAAATTAACGAGTGTATTCATGCCGAAGAAAGATTGCGTTTGCGTAGCATTTTGCTTCAGTTGCACACGTAATTTTGGTTTTGTCGCTTTTAAATTTTGCCACCACGATGGTAATAAGATTGTAATACCTGCGGCGAGTAATTCGTTACTTGCTTCTGTTAAGAAGTTCCACGCTTCTGTTTCAAAGAGTTCACTTCGGAATGTATCCCCTTCTTTTAACCACGGTACGAGCTTACTGAAGCTTTCTTGTGTTTCAAGAATACGTTCTTCATAATCGTGCCATCGTTTTGGTAAAGAATCGATACTTTCATATACATATATGCGATGTGCCCCGCGCTTTGGTGTAACAATTGTTTCAAGCTTCCACATTTCAAATTCTTCTTGCGGCTCTTGTAGTCGTAGTCCGATTGTAAAGGGAAGGTCATCTTCAATGTAACCAATTTTTCGAAGCCAATCTTCTTCATGTAGTGCTGCGTCTAATTGTCTTTTCGTAAAGTCGTAATGTTCATAAAGTCTCTTTGCATCTTCCCATCCGTCATTTGAACGGTTATCTTGTAATATGCTTTCATTTACTGCAGCTGAGAAAAGAGATGCCAATGTTTCATCTTCGATTGGAGTATTTTGAACTTTCCAAGATGGTTGTTTAGGCCAACGCTCCATATCAGGTACGAAGCTACCGCTTGTGAAGGCATCCCACAATTCGTTCGCATCTTCCGTAAGTGCTGTAATAGGGCCGTTCATTTGAATACGGGCAAAGGAGTTCATCGGTTTATTCGCGATGTATTCAAATGCTTGTGCGTTTGTTAGCATAACACCTTGTCTTCCTTCAAAGCTTGCTTCTTTTAGAAACGTGCCGTAGAAGGAAGTGGAGTGCCATGTAAATGCATTTCGTTTCCAACTTGTTACGGATAATGGAGTACCGCTATCATCTTCTCCCCAAAGGAACCAACCGTGACTAACGTGCTGGAGCCTAATTGTTACTTCAGTTTGATTGATCATCGATTAATTTTCCTTTCCGTAATTCCTCTTGTAGTGCACGTAGACGTGAATGTAAGTTTGCGATGTGAATAATGAAAGCATCCCATTCATCGGTACGCTTTAATCGTTTATATAATGTACGTAATTTCTTTAAGTAACGAACTGCACGTCTATATGATTTGCGATTTCGCTCTTCAATAGCTTCGGTAGCAGCAAGGTGATAAAGAGGAAGGGCTGCTTCTGGTGCTTCCTTCTCAATATCTTTCAGCGGTTCTTTCAAAAGTTCAATCGCTTCAAAACCGTGTAAGAGCTGAAGTTCTGCCCATGTGCGATACTGCTTTTTCGCCAGTACGTATTGTTCATAGTTTGCGAAACTATATGGTAATAGCTCTTGCAAAATCATTTCGAATCCAGCTTGTTCATTTGTATGGGTTGCATACGTTTCATACATGATAACAAATAAGCGAACGATATCTTTTATAAAAATTGTATTTTCGTGCTCATGTATCGTTTTCTTCACTTGTTTATACGTAAAGGAAAGCCAGTTTTTCGCACGATCCCATTTCATTGCATTTAATAATTCCTCTAACCAATAGAAGTACAGACTTACAACAGAAGCAGGTTGTTTCTTTAGTAAGTCCATCGCTAATCGATCTTCGTCATTTAAAAAGAGTAGGTGAGAAGATGCTAACGCTTTGGAAAGTGGATTCATTTTCGTATCGATTCGTTTTTCTTCTTCTTGTAGTTGCTCGTTATTGTGTAACAGTTCACTCCATATGTGACGATAAATAAAGAACCTCTCTTGCGTATAGGCATCGGTGGAGAAGAATACTTCGTGAACGAGACGAGCTGTTTCTTGCAAAATTGCTTCGGACTCTGAAGGAATCGCTTCTGATTGTAAGTCCCGAACGATGGATTCCACCTTATCTACAAATAGGCGAACGACGTTAACAGGCTGATGATAAGAATACGTTTTATTTGCTTCAAAGTCCTGAATTTCTTCTAATAATTTTTGAAAGCAATAAAGCGCTGCATGTAACCTGAACAATTCATGTATCACAACGATACGCGGAGCTTTCCGCTCGAGTTTCGTATAGAAGTCCGTAAAAATACTCATAAGAAAATACATTTGTTTATAAGTAAGCCGAGCTTGTTCTTTTTTAAATGATTCATATTCGTTATCAAAATATGATTGCCAACTTTTATAATCCGTTTCTTCAAAAGCTGATGATTGCAATACTTGTCTTGCAGTTCGAATAGGAGGAAGGGAAGGTTTCGTATTATTTTTGAATAAAGTTAATACATCTCCTACTTGCCCGAAACTAGATGCTGCCGATAGTAACACAGCGAGCATATGCTCACACTGCGTTGGTGCGAAGCAATCGCAATAGCTTTCAGCGACGTTACGAATCGGGATATGGACGCTATATACGCTGCCTTCAGCATCTACAGTTCCTGATAGCGTATAGCCATCAAAGTCAACGTTGTAGACAACACCACTACGATATAGGTGCCGAGCTGTAGCGACATGTTCCTGATCAGCTGTTTGCTGTGGATCTAGTCCTTGAACGAACTCATTCGCAATCATCATAATTTCATCTTTCGTAATTGAGTGTTGCAGCATAATATTCCTCCGTACACATATTTCTTTCCTTTACCATTATAAACAAAAAATGCTCAAAACAGAAAAAATGAAATTTAGATTACATTACTTGAAAATCATGGTAATATATAAAATGTTAATTTTGTATATTACTATATATTTATGTAGGGATTAGGTTTTGTCAGATTTACAATCGAAGTTTGGTAGCGGTATGAACAAATTGCAAGAGGGAATCGAGCAAGGGAAGATGAAATTACAAGTAGCTCAAGAGGTTGCGCAATTAAAGAAAATTACGCAAGAGAAACTACAGGCGAAAACGGAAATTTTGCTGGAACTTGGTCAAATGGCCTATATGCAACTCCGCAATGATGAAGTTCGAGTAGATGTGTTAAAAAATATTATAGAACCAGTACAAGAGCTGGATGTAGCTATTTATAATACGCGTAAGCAAATAGCTAATTTACAGAATCAAGGACAGAAAGGGCAATGTAGCTGTGGCGGTCCCTTATCAGTAAATGATAAGTTTTGTGGACAGTGTGGGAAAGAAAATGAGTTACTCCTTCAATCAAAAAATGATGAAAATGAATCATGTACTTCATGTGGTGAACAAATTGCAACAGAGGCTACATTCTGTCCAGTTTGTGGTATGAAGCAAAGTAAGGAGTGAGGAACATGTATTGTAAAACTTGTGGTTTAGAACAATCGGATGTAGCGAATTATTGTACATATGATGGATCAAGTACAGGTAGTGTAGAAAGTGAAGTTACGTTAGCACCGAAAGACTCAAAGTATTGCCGAACTTGTGGAGTGGAAAGTAAAGGGACCGCTACATATTGTGAGAAATGCGGGGATTCCTTATTAGGTATTATAAAAAAAGAAATGAAAACAAGATTACCAGACGAAGGTTTACAATTGCATGTAAGTCCATCTGGAAGCACTTTGAAAAAGGGTTTACTTGGTGGTGGGCTTGCAATTGCATGTATGTTTATAGCCGGTTGGATTGGTAGCTTAGTTGTCGATGCGGCGATTAACGATCTAGTGAGAACGATGCTCACAAAGATGGACGGTATACTGAATGAGACTACTGTTAATCAATCTTTCATTGGCATAGCACCATTAATTTTAATGTATCATTTAATAGGCCTTGAAGTTAGTGGGAGCGGAGCATATACGATGTCATTTATCCTTCATTTCCCATTGTTCATCTTGTTAGCAATTCCGGCACTTATATTAGGTGGAATTGGATTCTTTGTAGAGAAAAGCAACCCTTCTGCTATTTGGCGTGAGAAGTTACTAACATCGAGTGTTATCGGTATCGTATATGGAATTTTCTTGTGTATTGTTAGCTTTATTGCAGGTTCTTCTACGACAATTTCTCAATTCTATAAAACGATGACAATCAGTATTGGTTATTCACATGTTAGTAGTTTATTGTATGGCATTATATTTGGTTTATTATTTACCTTTATTGGTATGTGTATTCAAGCCGGGCCACACCGTCTATTATCTTCTATAAGTCGAAGTATTCCATATGCAACATCTATTTATTATAGTGTGGTAACTGTATTAAAAGGATTGCTTATTACATTTGGTATTATACTTATTACAATTTTATTTAGCAGTTCAAAGTCAGTGGGACCAATTGATTTTCCAGAGAAAACATATAAAACATTCATTTCATTAGAAGCAACACCATACATGTGGAATATGGCTCACTTTGCTCCAACAGCAATTGAATGGGGAGATATGGATAGAGAAATGAGAAGATACGCAATGGAAAAAGGGCCATTGCATTTATCTTATACGTCAGGAATATCAATAAATGGTACGTCATTAAAAGATTTGGAAATTGCTAACGGAGCTAATCTTCAACGAGTAAAAGAAATTGATGACTTTAATTCCTATATGCACTGGTGGGGGTTATTAATTTTATTACCATGTATTTTACTATTTAGAGCTGGAATGAAATTGGCTCAATATCCGATGAAAAATATGTACGTAACTATCGCTGTGTTTAGTGTGGTGTATACTGTGATGATGCTTTGTGTAAATGGATTGGCCAAAATTCATGTTGAGGCCTCAGGGAGTAAAGAAGTGATGAAAGAATTTGCTGGGATTTCCGGTCCATTGTTTTCTATTCAAAGTAGCGCGCTGTATTTAATAGTAGGTAGTTTTCTTCTTTCTTACGCATTAACATTCGCCGGTATGAAGTTAGGGAAAAAATAAGGGGGAGAGCCATTTGAAGTTTTGTGGGAAATGTAATAAACAAGTTGCAGATCATTTGAACTTTTGTTCCGAGTGTGGAAGTAAGGTAGATGTAATTGCTGATCAGGCAACTTCTTCTCGTTCAGAAGTACAACGAGAAATAAAGCCAGTGAAAAGTAAGAAAAATATAATGTTACTTATAGGCTTTGTTGTTATCTTTGCTATATTGTTTGGTGCGTATAAATTTGGAGCAAGCAAGTTTTCGAAAGAAAAGCAGGTCAATGCTATGATTGAAGCATTCCAAAAGAAAGATGCGAATGCAATTGATGAGTTTGTAAAAGTAGATGATCCGAGTTTGAAAGTGAAAGTTGACGATATTAAAGGATATATCCGTTATTTAAAAGAAAATCCTTCTTATAATAAAGAACTGCTATCTTATTTACAAAGAGAGACAGTAGATCAAAAACTAGCAAGTGATAAAGCATCATTTAAAGATGGTCAAATTATAGAAGACGGTAAAGAATGGTTCTTATATCCGAAATATAAATTTAATATGAAATCTTATTATATGAATGTAAGCACAACTGCGAAAAGCGCTGAAATATATGTGAATGATAAGAAAGAGACAGAGTTATCGAGTGATAAAACTTCAAAAGAAGTTGGTCCATATTTCCCTGGTTCTTACGTTGTAAAGGCAAAAGCGAAGACGGAACTAACTGAGTTAGAAACAGAAAAAGAAGTGGACTTGGCAGATGAAAAAGAGGCGAAAGTGGATGTGACATTATCATTAGAAGGAAATTATGTAACCATTTCTTCTGATGAAAATGATGCAACTGTATTTGTGAATGGAAAAAAACGTGGAAAATTAAGCTATGGAAGTTATAAGCTTGGTCCTGTATCCACAGATGAAACAGTAGAAGTACATTTAGAGAAAACTACTGATTTTGGTGTGATGAAATCTGAAAGTGTTAAAATCGGAGACCAGAGCACGTATTACTTAAAATTCCCGAAAGAAACATCAAGTTCGGCTGTCGGCGACTTTGTACGAAATCATCTTTATGATAATGTGCGTGCGATTTCATTAAATGATTTTAGCCTAATTGAAAATAATTATGATAAGAGCGGGAAATCGTACAAGGAAGACCGTGATTATATACAGTATTTACACAAAAAAGGAATTACAGAAGATTTATTAACAATGGAAATTCGTAATGTAGAGCGTCAAAGTGCTACGAAATATAAAGTAACGACATATGAAGAGTATCATATTCGTTACGGTGATGGCTCTGTGAAGTTCAAAAGCTTTAATAATGATCATATCGTTACTGTGAATGGAAATGGAAAGATATTGTACCATTCTCTTGGAGCGAATAATACGTTGAAATCAGAGGAAGTATCTGGTCCAACTCATTAATGCAAAAGACTATCTCATGATTGAGATAGTCTTTTTTCGATTAGAAGCGCGTCTCTTTTAATATCGCTTGTACATATGGATCATGTAATATTTGCTCTATAATTGGTAACATGTTTTGTTCAAATGGAATGTCGATAGGGAATGGCTTTTGTGAGCCGGGTTTGACTCCATATTGGACAAATTTGTAATGTGTATTTTCTTCAGACTTGAGCACAATTAATTTATAGCGATTGTCGTCGCCAGCGAGTGAAAAATCAATAGAAGTAGCGTCATATGTTACTTCATCTTTATATATATACGGTTTTGGTGTACCGATCCAGTCTACTTTTGCTTGTACATTCATGAGTATAGCCTCCTTATAACTATTATAAAAAAATAAAAGCCAGCTCTCAACAAAGAGAACTGGCCTTAGCAGTCATTGGTTATTTTAAAATTTTCACTTTAACAGTTTTGCGGCCCCATTTTTGAGCAGCGCTATCTGATCCAAGTAGGATGTCGATACGGTTACCTTTAATTGCACCGCCAGTATCTCCAGCGATAGCTTCTCCGTAACCTTCTACCCATACTTTAGATCCTAATGGGATTACTTTCGGATCAACAGCGATCATTTTCATGTTTGGGTTCGCTGTTAAGTCATGACCCATTGCAGTTAATACACGGCCGCCATATGTGCCACCGTTTTCGCTCGGATGAGCTGTATATGCTGTAGCTACAACTGTTAACTCACGACCACCAGCAGGTGCGCTAGTGTTAGCAGCTTTTACAGCAGGCTTAGCAGCTTGTTTTGCTTGTGCTGCAGGTGCTTTAGCTGGTGCTACAGCTTTAGCAGGAGCAGGTTGTTCTTGTTTCTCAATAACAGGTGCTGTACCTGTTAAGAAAGGAACGTGAACGTAAGCTGTTTTTCCGTTATATTCGAATTGTAACCACTCATTTTGTACTTGGTTCGTTGTTTCAATCATATCATCTTTCTTAAGCGTCCCAAGAATTTCTGAGTTTGTGTTCGCTTCAGCACGTACGTTTAATACGTTAGCTGTTACGTAGTAGATGCTTTTAGTGAACTCTGCACTTACGAATGCGTCTTTACCATCTAAAGTGATTTTTGACCATCCGTTCTCTGTATTTTGAACATCTATTTTATTACCGTTTAGTAATTTACCGACAACTTTTGATTCAGTAGTAGGGTTTTCGCGTACATTTAGTACGTCTGTTGTTACAACAGTTTCTGCATTAGCAGATGATGTGAAAATCCCAAGACCAAAAACTGCTGCTGTTGCTATACCAATTAATTTTTTCATGATAGCCTCCATTGCGTTTGTTTTCGTGTCCTCATTATAGCAACAGATTTTTTCGGATTTCGGGAAAACACACAATTACAAACCATTCGTAATAAGTCGTTAACATGCTGTAATATAACAAAAAATAGAGGAAAGCGTTTTTCATTCTATATGTTTAGTAGGTTTCTGATTATATTCAAAATATTTAATACAACATATTGTTTTCGGCGTAAATAAAAATATTACATAAGTGTTACATGATGTTTACTAAACGATTACATTCCTTGAGTATTTTACCGTTTTATGGGTAATATAGTTATATAAACATAAACATTTCGTTTGTGAAACTATAAACACGTGCTATATACTAGCAAAAAAACCGCATAATTGTTACAAAAAGAAAGGGTTGCAAGGAAGAAAAATGCCCTTTTTTACATCTGTAACACATCCTTTTTTGGGAAAATACATTCCCATCCGCATTTTTCTCGCACAATTTGACAGCAGTATTTCGATCTTATAGCTCTTGCAGAGTGAAAAGATTATCCGGAAGGTAAGGCTGTCCATCAGAATTCTAGTTGGTGAAGGTGAAAGTAAGAAAATCACCGCAAAATTATAGTTTTCTATCCGATTTTACATATCGGAATTAATGTTATTTATAAAAGTAAAACCTACGAAGGGGGATTTGATGAGGAAACTGACAAAAACATTCATCGTTTCATTAACATTATGTATTGCATTTACACTTTGGGGGATTATTCCCGAATCTATTATGGGAAAAGGTAGCCTAGGAAATGTAACAACCGCAATTCAAACTGCATTAGTTAGTAAGTTTGGATGGTTCTATATTATTTCTGTTTCTATTATTTTAGGTGTGTCTATCTTTTTAATTGTTTCGAAATACGGTTCTATTCGTTTAGGTAAAGATGATGACGAGCCTGATTATAGTTATATGACATGGTTTGCTATGTTATTTAGTGCTGGTATGGGTATCGGCTTAGTCTTCTGGGGCGTTGCGGAACCATTAAACCATTTGTATGCACCTCCGTTTGGAGAGAGTGCAACTGAGGAAAGTGCACGTCTTGCACTGCGTTTTTCATTTTTCCATTGGGGATTACATCCTTGGGGACTATATGCATTTGTAGCGCTTTGTATTGCTTACTTTACTTTTAGAAAAGGAAAAGCAAGTACAATTAGTGCGACAGTAGGACCGTTATTTAAAGGCGGGGACCATGGACGTATTGCTCATTTATTTGATGTGTTAGCTGTTTTCGCGACTGTGTTTGGCGTGGCAACATCATTAGGTCTTGGTGCAAAACAAATTGCCGGTGGTGTTAGTTATTTAACATCCATCCCGAATTCATTAACGACTCAGTTAGTTATTATTGCAATCGTAACAGTGTTATTTATGTTATCTGCGCAAACAGGTCTTGATAAAGGAATTAAATATTTAAGTAATACGAATATTATTTTGGCATTTGCACTTATGATTATTGTATTATTTGCGGGTCCAACAAACTTTATTATGAATTACTTCACCTCAACAATTGGTGCTTACATTCAGGAATTACCAAGCATGAGTTTCCGATTAAGTCCATTAGATGAAGGTGGAAACCAATGGATTCAATCGTGGACAATTTTCTATTGGGCATGGTGGATTGCATGGTCACCATTCGTAGGTACATTTATTGCTCGTGTTTCACGAGGACGTACCATTCGTGAGTTTGTTATCGGTGTGTTACTCGTACCGACCGTAATTGGTGCCCTTTGGTTCTCTGTTTTCGGCGGAACTGGTATTCATATGGAGCTGTTCGGTGATGCACATATTTTTGAAAAAGTGAAAGAGATGGGAACAGAAGTAGGGTTATTCGCTATGTTTGACCAGATGGGAAGCTTTGGATCGGCTTTATCTGTTCTAGCTATTCTTCTTATTTCTACATTCTTTATTACATCTGCAGATTCAGCGACATTCGTTTTAGGGATGTTAACGACACATGGTAGTTTAAATCCACCAAATCGCATTAAAATGATCTGGGGTATCGTTTTAGCTGCTCTAGCTTCTATCTTATTATATGTAGGTGGATTAGAAGCCTTACAAACGGCAGCTATCATTGCAGCATTCCCATTCGTCTTCGTTATTTTCTTTATGATGGCAGCATTATTTAAAGAGTTACAAAAAGAAGGACGTATGAAGCGTCATAAATAATAGAAGGAAAAAGAGTTGATTATGTATCAGCTCTTTTTTATATAGAAGGAACTTGAACTGCAAGTAAGGGAAATAAAATACTTTACAGATTTTCCGAATAGGAAAGCCCACTACGGTGCGATAGTACCCCCTTTAGGGGTGGGATGATAGTGAGGTCAAATGCGATGTACAGATAAAATACCGAAAGTATGTTCTGTACATCGGGTATTTGAAATGGTATAATTTTCATAACAGACAAGTGAAAGTCTCTAAAACAATCTTGTTCTCTGAAAACAGAATACATACGAGGTTGGAGTAACAAATTCTTCTGCTCCGTAAAATGTATTGAGTCGTCAAGTACAAGACGCTAAAACACATTTGAGAACTCAAAATCTGACTCGTTTGGTAATAGAACGAGTGCCGTATCTGCTAGATGCACTGGATACGGAGTGGTGATGGCACACCGCAATCTTGCACGTCAGCGATACTAGAAATAGACGTCGCCTTTGGTAGCAAGAATCCCACTGACGTTAGTCAGCTTGCGGCTTTAGCCGTGGGAGTGTCAATATATTAGTAGTATGCCTTTTATATGGAGAAAAATCGATACATTTCGACAATGTTCGATATATGGTGGATTCTATTCGTATTTTTGACAAAAAATTGTCGGAAATGTGTTGTCACGTTTATATATATGTGCTATATTATTTCCTGTAAGCGATTTCAAATAGTTTTAAAGCGTATTCAAGGGGGACATCTAGAATAATGAAACGTTACGAAAGAAAGTGGAAGCATATTTGTTTGAAACGTGTGGCACATCGTAGTGTCCAAGAAAGCACGGAACCTAAGACTGAAACGCGTAAAGAGCAACAAGAGAAGCAATTGGTTCTACAAAAATAGCAATCACTTTTTCGTATATAAATGAAGGTCGATCGTTCGTTGGGGGATGGACGTGAAATTACTTTCAGCTAAGGGGTATTGTCTGATATATATTTTATACGGCAATAAATAAGCACAGAGCATACGGCGCTCTGTGCTTATTTTTATTATTTATCCTTTTTGAATCGAACTGTTTTATCCCAGCCAATGACTTGTTTCTTGCTCTTTGCACGTAAGTATAAAATTAAGCTACGAATGAATAAGTACGTAAAGAGCTGTGCGTACGTAAAGTACATGATCACACTAATAAAAATATTAGTTGGTGTAAAGGTTCGTTCCACACTCTGGGCACTAAATAATTGAGAAACATATGTAATGTATGCGACATACCACATGAATAGTAGCGGAATGCTATATTGAATTTGGAATATCCCGAGTAACCCAATTACAAACCAAACGTTCGAAATGATTAAGAATAACCAAAATACAACATATACTAAAACTTGTTGTAAAGAATGGACGAGCAGTTTTCCTTTAAAGAAACTTAATGAAGAAAACATTTTTTCTAAAATGTACAAGTTCCCTTGAAGCCAACGTGTACGCTGCTTAATAAGGATTTTTAAATGCTCAGGTTCTTGTTCCCATGTAATTGACTCTGGAACGATTGGCAGGAGATAACCTTTTTGTGTAATTCGTAATGTTAATTCAGCATCTTCAGCAATTGCATAAGGGTCATAGCCGCCAAGCTCTTCTAATGCAGCGCGACGAAGAAGCATGTTTGTTCCTGTTAGTGAACCTGTTTGGAATAGTAACCAGCGTCCGGATTGCATAAGGAGCTGGAAGATTTGAAATTCTAACGAAATCATTCGTGTTAGCCAGTTTCTTTTTTCATTTACAGTACGAACATGCCCAACAGCTCCAACAGCATCCTCGGTTGTTTCAGCGTGTTCTACAAGCATTCGCAGTGCATGTGGTTCAGGCTGGTTATCTGCATCATAAACACAGAAGTATTCACCATCTGAAATACTAAGGCCATAGTTTAATACACGTGATTTTCCTTTTGGTTCACCAGGGGGAACGCGAATGTGACGAATATGAGCATAAGCTTTGTCAAAATCGTCACCAATTTCAGGTGTCTCATCTTGCGAGTTATCGTTTAATAAATAAACAGTTAGTTTGCCTGGATATTCAATCTTTGCCATCGCCTCTAAAGTATCCTTAATAACGACGCCTTCATTGTGAGCTGGTATTAAAATATCAACGCTTGGGTAATGTTCTAGCGTGCGATCTTTTCGTTTCCTACTTCGGTGAACTAAACCTGCGAGTGTTAAGAAAGAATAGTAAACGAGTAAGCCAGAGAATAGAAAGGCTGTAAAAATAAGTACATACTTAATTGAAAATGTGATGCTGATCCAAAAAACGAGTACGCAAAATAGAAGGAATAAAAGAAGTATAACGAGTGTCATCATAATAACGTCTGTCCTTTGTTCCCAATTTGCTCGCGTGAAATTTTTATATCTTGGATCGCTTCAGCAGCAAGCCATTGTTCCATTTTTGGCTTTAGGCGGTTCATTACAATGTCAGCACCGGCTTCATTTGTATTTTGTAATAAAATAACGAGCGTATTATTATCATATTTAGCAGCAAGGTCAAAGTCAGCTCTTACCGTTTCAACTAATAAGGAAGCTACACGGTCCATAACACTTTCCTTCGTATATTTACTAAAGGAAGTGAAATCAAAATAAATCATAACGCCTGTTTCATTACGACGATTCATTGCATTGATTAATAATGCTTGTCGTCTCTCAAATTCTTGTCTTGTTAATAATTTCGATTCTCCGATGTATTGTTCTAACGTTCTCACACGTTCGGTTAATTCTTTATTTTCATGAATAACCTTCTTTAATAGATGAGTGGAGATATATACAATGAAGAAATTTGCTGCCATTAGGAAGTGAGTAATAATGTATTCCCATTGTTCTGATGTACTCCATAAGTAAAGCCATGCTTGGTAGAACAGGTAGAATACCGAAATAATGGTTCCTAATATGAAGAAAACAAATGCAGTTTTATCAGGCAAAAATAGAAATAGTACATTAACAATTACATATATAATTGTAAAAATGAGAGCATGCTCATATTGCGTTACATGTACAGTTGTAAAATAAAATAAAATTTGTAAAATCCACATAGAGAGGACTTTATAGAAGTTATCTTTCACAAAACTTTCCTCCTTAAAGATAATTCATACAAGGATACTTGTAGTATGCGCAATTATTAAGAAATAGACCGGATGACTATATTCTTTTTGAGAGAGCAACAATAAGTAGTATCCCTCTTTTGTAAGAAAAAATAAACAGACTTGATAATTATTGTATCATAATGTTTTTATATTTCGGCATAAAGTATTTAATATATACTAAGAAAATAAAAAGTCCCCTCTTTAGAAAGAGGGGACTTGCTTTATTTTATAGGAACATCATACCTGCAACTGCTGCGTTTAAGAAGTTAGCTAGTGTACCAGCGATAACTGCTTTAATCCCTAATTGTGCAATTTGTTTACGGCGAGTAGGAGCTAATGTTCCTGTTACACCTAATTGAATTGCGATAGAAGAGAAGTTTGCGAATCCACAGATTGCAAATGTTAAAATTAGATTTGTTTTTGCAGAGAACTCTGCCATATGTGGTCCTAAGTTTGCGTATGCAACGAATTCGTTGATTGCAAGTTTTTGACCGATAAAGCTTGCTGCTTGTACAGCTTCACCAGGAGAAACCCCGATTAAAATTGCAAATGGTGATAGTAAGTAACCGAAGATTAAATCAAGGCTAAGTTTAATATCGAACCAAGAGCCAACCCATCCTAATAGGCCATTTAATAAAGCGATTAATGCGATGAAAGCCATTAACATTGCTGCTACGTTAATAACAAGTTGTATACCTTCTGATGCACCACGTGCTGCTGCGTCAATAACGTTTGCATCTTCACGCTCTGTAGAAAGTACAACGTTATTATCTACTTTTTCTGTTTCTGGCATAATAAGTTTCGCAATTAATAGACTTGATGGAGCTGCCATAATTGCTGCTGCTAATAAGTGTTCTAACGGAATACCCATTGCTGCATAGCCGACAAGAACTGATCCAGCAACAGCTGTCATACCGCTTACCATAATAGCGAAGAATTCACTATTTGTTAAACGTGCTAAGTAAGGTTTGATTAAGATTGGAGCTTCAGTTTGTCCTAAAAATACAGTTGTTACTGAGTTTAAACTTTCTGCTTTAGAAGTTCCAAGAAGTTTACTTAATGCGCCACCAACGATACTAACAAATCTTTGCATAATACCAAAATGATATAAGATTGCTACTAATGAACTAATAAATACGATTGGAAGTAGTGCTTGAATAACGAAGATAAATCCCCAAGGGCCTTTTGCGTTGACTAAATCCCCAGCAACGAACTTAATTCCCTCGTAAGAAAAATTAATTAATCCTTGAACGCCATCTGCAGCGTGTTTTAAACCTGCTTTTCCGGCATCCCATCGTAATACGATAAATGAAAATGACATTTGTAATGCTAGCGCGATTAAAATCGTGCGCCAATTAATAGCTTTGCGGTTGGAAGATAGTAAGAAAGCGATTGCTAATACTCCAATCACGCCGCCAATTCCCCATAAAAGATTCATGCAGTGTATGCTCCTTCCTCATAGTAAAAAAATGTATAAAACAGTTGTCTATACTTCTGCAAATATAACATCTTAAGTAACTTATCATAATGGACATCAGAGGTCAAACGTCTAACAAAAAGTTTAAATAAAAAGAAAATTCTTCAAAAAAACACATATAAAATGATTAGACATGAAATAGGTTATGTTTTTTATGTAAAAATATACATTATGATAACGTTATGGATCATTATTGTAGAATATAGTGTATGAAATAGGAAAATAGATACATTATTTTTTTGAAGAAATAGGTTATACACATTAAAAAGAGCCTTCTAGTAATCTAGAAGGCTCTAAAAATATAACTTAAGGTGCTTTCGTATAACCTAAGAAGTGCTTACTCCAATAAGAATTGCTTAATGAAGCGATTGCTACACCTTTATCTCCAGCTTGGATAAATGATCCGCCCCCAAGGTAAATACCCATATGAGAAGGACCTGATTTATAAGTGTTTTGGAAATAAATTAAGTCACCTGGTTGTGGATTTGAAGTTTGTGGTAGGCTACCCCAATATCCCGCAACACTTTGACGGCTAATGTTATGACCAAATTTCTTAAATACGTGGTAGATGTAGCCACTGCAGTCCACACCGTTAGCAGAAGTTCCGCCCCAAACGTATGGTACGCCTTGCATTCCTTTTGCATATGCAAGTATAGAAGAACTGTTGCCGCTATTATTACCTGTATTGTTGTTATTGTTGTTATTGTTTTGATTGTTATTTTGATTGTTGTTAGGCTTATTATCTACTGCGCCGCCAACTGGTGTTTTAGAAAGGTAACGTGTGCCGATATAACCAGTTTGACCGTTGTAGTTAATTTTGCTCCATCCAGAGTTTTCAGAGATTACTTGAACCTTCTGTCCTTGTGGAAGTGCGCCTATGATTCTATAATTTGTACCTTCACCACTACGTACATTTAAGGCAGAAGCATTAATGTAGTAGTCACCAATTGCACCTTGATTAGGTTGTTCAGGTTGTTTTGGTTGCTCAGGAGTAGTAGTGCCACCTTTAACGAATTTCATGAATTCGCTACTAACGTAGCCTGTTTTTCCTTGATAGTTAACTTTAAACCAGCTACCTTCAGAGCCAATTACGTTTAATGTCGTACCATTTAATACGCCACCAATTACGCTATGGTAAGTAGCAGGGCCTGTGCGAACGCGTAGAGATGTTGCGTTAACAACATAAGTACCACCAGTTTGAACAGTTACATTATTGTTTTGGTTATTATTTTGGTTGTTTCCTTGTGTAGCGTTATCGCTAGAACCGCCTTTTGTTACGTAGTCTTTGCTTACGTAAGCTGTTTGGCCTGCATAATTGATTTTGAACCAATCTTGAACTTCGCCAACAACTTGTACGACTTGTCCTTTTGTAACAGAACCTACAGTTGTGTGAGAAGTGCTAGGACCTGTACGAACACGAAGGGAAGATACATTTACTGTATAGTTTCCGCTTGCTGGTTTTACAGATTCTTGGTTGTTATTATTCGTATTGTTGTTTGAAGAACCTGTATTAGCAGAAACGCCAGATACAAATTCACCACTTACATAACCTACTTGTCCATTATGGTTGATTTTTACCCAACCATTTTCTTGACCAATTACGTTTAATGTTTGTCCTTCATATACACGTCCTGAAACAGAACTAGAAGTGTTAGGAGCGGTACGTACACGTAATACATCAGCAGTAACTTTATTCTTTCCACCTGTTGTACTTACATTGGAATTGCTCGCACCATTTTTTGATACAAATTCACCACTAACAAAGCCTGTTTTTCCATTCATGTTAATTTTGTACCAACCATTTTCTTCGCCAATCACGTTTAGTGATTGACCGTTATAAACGCGCGAGATGATGTCGTGAGAAGTACTTGATCCTGCACGAACATGTAATACGTCAGCGTTAACCTTATAAGATGAGCTGTTTGATGCAGAAGCTTGGACAGTTGTAGCAGCTTTTTGTGTATTTTGTTCAGGGGCAGCTTGAACACTATCAAGTGTAGGTGCTGCTCCTCCTGCTACAGACACTGCCGCAAGACCGGCAAGGTATTTTTTCATAATTTGTCGATTCCTTTCTGTCTGTAATGTAGTGAAGAAATATTTACCAACTGTTAAAAATTCTAAAGAGCATGTCGATTACTGTCAAGACTTATGCGGGAATCTGAATATGACAAAAAGATTACAAGAAAAAATCAAGGCATAAATCTATACCTTGATTTCCATTTAAATACATATATTGAATGTAGAAAGGATAGAAATTATTCGTGTTTAAGAAGATGACATATTGGATTGTAACAAACTCTGAGAAAATGATCGTTGCAGCATTTTCGTGATAGGGCCAACTTGACCATCTCGGATTACGGTTCCATCAAGATGAGTCATCGGCAAAATTTCAATCGTCGTTCCTGTAAAAAAGCATTCATCCGCTTGATAAACATCACGAACGCTGAAAAGCTCTTCTTGTATTGGAATACGAAGGGTTTTCGCTAAAGAAAGAACATATTGACGAATAATGCCATTTAAAATAAGGTGATTAGCTGGATGTGTGTAAAGAGTTCCGTTTTTAATGAGAAAGAAGTTAGAGTGGCTGCCCTCAGTTACAGTACCATTTCGTACGAAAAGGGCCTCTTTACAACCTTTTCGTTCCGCTTTCGTAGTAGCTAATATATTCGGTAATAAGTTTAATGATTTAATATCACAGCGTAGCCAGCGCGTATCCGGTTCTGATATGGCACGTACACCATATTCAATCCATAACGCTGGTCTTTCTTTCTTTGTAATATAGGCATAGATTGTTGGAGGGACGTCATATGAGAACGTATGGGTACGAGCTTGTACACCACGAGATACTTGCAAATAAATCGTTCCATCTTCGTGGAAATTATTATTTTCGATTAGTTTATAAAGTAGGGTAATCAGTTCCGCTTTTGAGAAAGGGAGTGTTAATTCTATTTCTTCCATGGAGCGATATAATCTTGTGATATGCGGATCTAATAAGTGAAAGTTCCCTTTATATAGACGAATAACCTCGTAGACACCATCCCCAAACTGCAAGCCTCTTTCCTCAAGGTCTATGTACGTTTTTTGTTTCGTTGTATCAATAACTGCATCATTCCAAAGTACAAATCTTTCATATGCCAATTTCGATCCCATCCTTTCGTAAGTAAAGAAGTCACAATACTAATTTTTATGTAAGCAATTCTCTACATATGACGTATATGTTTTGGTAAATGGTAGAGAAGTAGTAGTGATTTACAGCATTTCGTATATACAAATTCGAAAATAAGAAATAAGAATCCTGCTTTTAAATAAAAAAAGCAACATTCTTATGGAATGCTGCACAAGGAGGGTAGCTATCTTTCATAGGGACATCGTCTTATTGAATGTTTTGTGTATGGAAACAAAACATATTGAAAGACAATTATAAGAAAGTAGAAATAAACGATTCACATATTTCTTTAAGGGATCTTATTACAGATGAGAGATAAGAAATATATAGAACCTCGTTTACATATTTTATTATAGAGATACTTCATTAATTTTATATGAATATTTGGTAAAGGTTATGTAATGTTAAAGTTAATGAATATAAGTAATTGTATGGAGGAATATAAAAAAAGAGGCTGAGATTACTCAGCGCTCTTCTTTTCTTCTTTAATAGCTGTCTTTACTTCACCAGTTTTGATCTTGTTGCTTTCAGAGAAGCGAAGTAAGTCACCCTCAATGATTTTGTCAGACATGCTCAATTCATTTTGGGCACGATCAATAAGTGGTTGAGATTCTTCTTTTGGTAGTTGTACAACTTCGCCAGTAGCACGGTCGTAGAATGTACTGTTCGTGTACATGTACTTATCTGTAACGAAGCTACCATCACGAAGAACAACGAATCCTTTATTGTCAGGTGAGAATACGTCATGACCGAATCGAACGTCATTCGTAGAATCTACACCAAGTAAGTTTAGAATAGTTGGTTTAATGTCAATTTCACCAGTTGGTTTTGAAATTGTTTTACCTTCTTTTTGACCTGGAACGTGAATAAACATCGGTGTTTTTTGTAAGTTCATATGGTCAAACGCAGTAATTTCTTCTTTTCCTAAGAACTGTGCCATTGCACGGTTATGGTTTTCAGAAATACCGTAGTGGTCACCGTAGAATACGATAACTGAGTTGTCGTAAATACCTTCTGCTTTTAGACGTTCAATAAAGTGTTTCATTGCTTCATCTAAGTAGCGAGCTGTTACCATGTAACGGTCAAATACGCCATCACCAGAATTGTATTCATCAATTAATTTTGTATTGTCATCATAAGTGAATGGGTAATGGTTTGTTAAAGTAAGGAAGCGAGTATAGAACGGTTGCTTCACTTGTTTTAACATATCGATAGATTGATCAAAGTACTCGATATCTTTTAATCCCCAGTTTAATTTCGTTTCTGGCGTAATCTTATAGTCAAGCTCGTTGTAGTAACGATCATAACCAAGTGCCGGATACATAATGTTACGGTTCCAGAATGTTGCGTTGTTTGCGTGGAATACTGCAGTGTAGTATCCTTGCTGACGTAAAATTTCTGGAGTTGCTGTGTATTCGTTGTTACCGTGTGTGAAGAATACAGCACCACGGTCTAGTGGATACATTGAAGTATCTACTAAGAATTCAGCATCAGATGTTTTTCCTTGCCCAGTTTGATGGAAGAAGTTATCAAAGTAATAACTTTCTTTCGTAAATTGGTTTAAGAATGGTGTAACTTCTTGTCCGTTAACTGTTGCACCAATTAAGAATGTTTGTAATGACTCAAGAGAGACAACGATTACGTTCTTCCCTTTTGCAGTACCAAACATATTTGGATCTGGTTTGCTTTGCGTTGTTTTTACGTAGTTCTCTGTTTCCTGTAACTTACTACCGTCAGCAAATGCCTTTTGTGAACTTGATTTTGCTTGTAAGCCAAGATCATACACTTGGTGTACATATAAACCTAAGTTTTTAACAAGCATAACGCGGTCGAATGAACGTGTTAATAGTTCTGGACGCTCAGCTTCTGCCAATCCTAAGTTTGCGAAGAAAATAGCAATTGTTGACACGAAGTATAGGGAACGCATTGGGCGTGCTACACGTTCTGTCGGTGCAAAATTCTTCATCTTCTTCAATAAAATGAAGAATACGATAATATCAGCAAATGCGAGGATAATTTTGTAGTTAAACAATTCTTTTACACTAGAACCTAAACTTCCGAAGTTAGATGTTTGTCCTAGTACTGGTAAAGTAACGAAGTCATTGTAGAATCCGTAGAACATTACGTTACCAACAAGAACGATTGTTAAGACAAAATTAATTCCAAGTGCTATATAGTTACGTTTTTTCCCTTTTGCAAATAATGCAAGACCAACAAGCAGTAATGATGCTGCTAATGGGCTCAGGAATAAAATGAATTCTTGCATGAAAGATTCAAGTTTTAAATCAAAGCTTGTGCGTGTAATAAGATATGTCTTCAACCATAAGGCTAAAGCTACGAATGCAGTGAAACGCACATTTTGAAATTGTGATTTCAAGGTTTCTTTCATTCATTTCCACCCTTTCTCTATCAGGCTTGGTCGATTTTGGAGCGAAAAATGCTAAAATAAAAAATACATAGTTTTCTTGGCCATAATTAGAGGTTCTATATTCACCCATATACGACTATAACTATGCATACCCTTTTAGTTTCTTGTGTTACTCATAAGCATAACGTCATTTCTGTATTATACAACAAAATTCATTTCTGAGAAACACTATAACATTTTACATTTTTTGTATGAGATTTGTCACTACCAGAGAAAACTTTAACATTCGTTTATATGTCCGTCAACTAGAAAATATAACAAAGGTAGAGCAGAATGTTAAGTGAAAGTGAAAAATCTCTTGTTGAGAAATAAGAAATGACAATGGGTAAGTGGTTATCTAGAAACCTATTATATGAAGGGGAATATGTAAAAATTAACGAACACTTGTTCTTTTTGAGTTTGTTTGTTACAATGAAAGTTCATTGATAGATTATGTGTAATTTTGATGAACTTTTACTGAAAACATATTGTAGCTTATTTCTTTTAAAAAATAGGGAGGCCTTTACATGGAGCAAAAATTTTCAGTTGAAGCATTTTGGAAGAAAGTAAAACATGTCGCAAAGCAAGCAGGGCAGTCAGTTATTTATGCAAGTTTATTGTTGTTTTACGTTTTGCAGAAACCAGATGTTCCAAAACGAGTGAAAATTATTGTAATTGGAGCACTTGCTTATTTTATTGCACCGATTGATGCGATTCCAGATTTCGTTGCTGGAATTGGTTATACGGATGATTTAGGGGCGTTAATGGCTGCGTTATTACAAGCGTCGCTATACGTCGATGATGATGTAAAAGATAAGGCGCGAGTGAAGTTGGCAGAATGGTTTGGTTCGGATATAGACACATCCTTTATCGATCAGAAATTAGATCAATAGGTGAGAACTGTCACATGGTGACAGGGCGAACGTAAGCGAGGAAGTGCATTATGCCATCAGGAAGAACGCATACGAAAATAAACTTAATATCCCTTCCGGTTGTTTTGTTTCTGCTCTTTTCGTATGGACTAACAAATTTTGATTTTTTATTAACTTTTGCAATTGGCTTTTTAGTAGGTACTACATTTTTAACACCGGATTTAGATACGTATAGTAATGCGTATAATAAATGGGGATTCCTGCGTATATTTTGGTATCCGTATAAGAAGGTGATGCCGCATCGCTCCTTCTTTACACACACAATTATACTTGGTGATGCGATTCGTATTGCATACATGTTAATTGTGTTTTCTCCGTTTTTGTTCCTATTAAATGTAATCGCGCTTGACGGAAATTTAATAGAAATGGCGAAGGAACATGAGGTTGAAATTGTAACGTTCGTAATGGGAATTGTTGTGGCAAGCACGCTTCACATTATAGCGGATAAAGTGAATACGCGCCGTAAGAAAATGATGAGAAAAAAGAAGAAACGCAGAAGATAAAAAACCGTCCCAAAAAGGTATTTTGGGACGGTTTTTCTTTTTAATCAAACGTTTGTTTAAAAAGGAAATTAAGCTTTCAGTACTTTAATACCTTTCACGATGTTCCAAATGAAGTAGTATAAGCTAATGATTCCGCAAATACATAAGACAATCATTGTACCGATGCCCAGTGTTACATCCGGTTGATCAGATCCAAGACCCATAACTCCTAAAATAATCATGCCAATGAATGTAGCGATACTTGGGATAATGTGTGTCCATAGAGCACGTTTTGCATGTGGTTTCGTTTCCACATCTCCCACAATCCACACAATAATCGGGAATAAGATAGGGGCAAATAATACACTAAAGTATGATAAAGCTGCTAATATTTTGTTTCCGTTCATATATATCACCTCATAAATAATATCCGTTGTTATACCTTTATTATGCAGGAAAGGTAGCGAGCCTTCTATCGATGAACATGACAAGAACATGACGATTTTGTAAGATTTTTTCGTTAAATAATAAAATTTTCAAAAAAATCTTTTTAAATGGAAATTGTTATGGTACAGTATAAAAGAAAGTTGTTGAAAACGTTTTCTTAAACGTTTTTTTATTTTTAGGTTTAAAGGTATGATGACCTGATAGTCTATTGATGAGGTTATTCTACTTAAAAGGGGATTCTTTAGGGGGAGAGAACAATGAATACATGGACACAAGTTTATGATCCGTTCGGAAACATTTGGATTTCGGCGGCGGTCGCACTTATTCCGATTATCTTTTTTTTCTTAGCTTTAGCAGTTTTCCGTATGAAGGGGTATGTGGCAGGGTTTATTACGGTTGTACTTACAATTTTAGTAGCGCTGTTCGCTTATAAGATGCCGTTCACGATGGCGATGGCAGCAACAGGATACGGTTTCTTATACGGATTATGGCCAATCGCTTGGATCATCGTTATGTCGGTATTTTTATATAAAATTTCTGTGAAAACAGGTCAATTCGATGTGATTCGTGCATCTGTATTATCTATTACAAATGATCACCGTTTACTCGTTATTTTAATCGGATTTTCATTCGGAGCATTTTTAGAAGGAGCAGCAGGATTTGGGGCACCGGTAGCGATCACGGCGGCGCTCCTTGCAGGTCTTGGGTTAAATCCTTTATATGCAGCTGGTCTTTGTTTAATCGCAAATACTGCACCAGTAGCGTTCGGAGCGATGGGAATTCCGATTACAGTTGCTGGACAAGTAACAGGTATTGATCCACATAAAATTGGACAAATGGCTGGACATCAATTACCATTCTTATCATTATTTGTTCCATTCTTTATCGTATTTTTAATGGACGGGTTGAAAGGGGTAAGACAAACGTGGCCTGCTTTACTTGTAGCGGGTAGTTCGTTTGCCATTACGCAGTTCATAACAGCGACATTTTTAGGACCAGAACTTCCGGATATTACGTCGGCACTTGTAAGTTTAGTTAGTTTAGCGCTGTTCTTAAAAGTATGGCAACCGAAAGAAATTTATCAATCTGGGCAAGCAAATAGAGAAGCAGCTGCAACAACAGCGGCATCGATGCCGAAATTAACGTTAGGAAAAGTAGTAAAGGCATGGTCTCCATTTATCGTATTAACGGTTATGGTAGTGGTTTGGAGCCAAAGTTTCTTTAAAGCATTATTTGTTCCAGGAGGCGCGTTAGAAAGCCTTGTATTTAAGTTTGAAATTCCAGGCTTGCACAATTTAGTAATGAAAGCAGAGCCTATTGTAAATAAAGCGACGCCTTACGAGGCAATTTTGAAGTTTGATGTATTATCAGCAACGGGAACAGCAATTTTAATTGCTTGTCTCATTTCCATGTTTATTTTGAAAATGAGTGTAAAAGATGCAGTGGTAACATTTAAAGAAACTTTAAGTGAACTTAAAATGCCAATTCTATCTATTGGATTCGTATTAGGATTTGCATTTATCGCAAACTATTCTGGTCTATCTTCTACACTAGCGTTAGCACTAGCAGGAACTGGCGGACTATTCCCGTTCTTCTCACCATTCTTAGGATGGATTGGTGTATTCTTAACAGGGTCTGATACGTCAGCGAATGCATTATTCTCAAATTTACAAGCAATTACAGCGCAGCAAGTCGGTGTATCTGAAGTACTCCTCGTTGCAGCAAATACAACGGGCGGTGTAACTGGAAAAATGATTTCTCCACAATCGATTGCAATTGCTTGTGCAGCAGTTGGACTTGCGGGGAAAGAATCAGATTTATTCCGCTTTACAGTGAAGCATAGTTTATTCTTCGTAATTATTGTTGGTATTATGACGTATGTACAGGCATATTATTTAACGTGGATGATTCCATAAACAACAAAAGAAATAAACTTTGCATTTTTCAGATTATCGTGTATGATGAGAAAGTATTGAAAATTAAATCAGTGATAAACTAGGGGTGCCTAACGTATGCGTAGGCTGAGAGAGAAGCGCGTGAACTTCTTAACCCTTTGGACCTGATCTGGCTCGTACCAGCGTAGGGAAGTTAACGGCTTTACATAATGATGTCTTTTATGAGCCAGGTCCTTATTTTTTTATGGACCTGGCTCTTTTTATTTTGGCATACGCTGGCCATATCTCGTCCTTGTCACGTACAGGGGGGCAACAAAGGTTATGAAACAGTCTGTTTCAGCTGAGCAAATTGAATTGAAATCGAGTTTACCAGGAAGTAAGAAAGTGTATGTGGATGGACCACGAGAAGGTATGAAGGTGCCGATGCGTGAGATTGAACAAAGCGATACAAATGGCGTCCCGAATCCGCCAATTCGTGTGTATGATACGAGCGGTCCTTATACGGATCCCGCGTATAAAGTGGAGCTGGAAAAGGGGATTCCAACGCCGCGCCACTCTTGGATCCTAGAGCGCGGAGATGTAGAGGCATACGAAGGGCGCGAAGTAAAACCAGAGGATGACGGTGTGAAGGTGGCTTCGAAACATACACCTGTTTTCCCGCAGATGGATCGCAAACCGCTTAGAGCGAAGCAAGGTGCAAATGTTACGCAAATGCATTATGCACGTAATGGCATCATTACGTCTGAGATGGAATATGTTGCGATTCGTGAAGGAGTAGAGCCGGAGTTTGTTCGTAAGGAAATTGCGGAAGGTCGCGCTATTTTACCAGCAAATATTAACCATCCGGAAGCAGAGCCGATGATTATTGGACGTAATTTCCACGTGAAGGTGAATGCAAATATCGGAAACTCTGCTGTATCTTCTTCTATCGCGGAAGAAGTAGAGAAGATGACATGGGCTACTCGCTGGGGTGCAGATACGATTATGGATTTATCTACAGGTAAAAACATTCATACGACGCGTGAGTGGATTATTCGTAACGCGCCTGTACCAGTTGGAACTGTACCGATCTATCAAGCTCTTGAAAAAGTAAACGGAATTGCAGAAGATTTAACGTGGGAAGTGTATCGTGATACGTTAATTGAGCAAGCGGAGCAAGGCGTAGATTACTTTACGATTCACGCTGGTGTATTACTTCGTTACATTCCAATTACTGCAAAGCGTACGACAGGTATCGTTTCGCGCGGTGGTTCGATTATGGCGCAGTGGTGTTTATTCCATCATAAAGAAAACTTCCTATACACTCATTTTGAAGAGATTTGTGAAATTATGAAGCAGTATGATGTTTCGTTCTCTCTTGGAGATGGATTACGCCCAGGTTCAATTGCAGATGCAAATGACGAAGCACAGTTCTCTGAGCTTGAAACACTTGGTGAATTAACGAAGATCGCTTGGAAACATGATGTGCAAGTGATGATTGAAGGGCCTGGGCATGTACCGATGCATTTAATTAAAGAAAATATGGAGAAAGAGCTTGATATTTGTCAGGGCGCGCCATTCTATACACTTGGACCGTTAACGACAGATATTGCACCAGGTTATGACCATATTACATCCGCAATAGGAGCTGCGATGATTGGCTGGTTTGGGACGGCGATGCTTTGTTATGTAACGCCGAAAGAACATTTAGGTTTACCGAATAAAGATGATGTACGCGAAGGTGTTATTACGTACAAAATCGCTGCGCATGCGGCCGATCTGGCGAAAGGGCACAAAACGGCTCATCAGCGCGATGATGCACTTTCAAAAGCTCGCTTTGAATTCCGTTGGCGCGATCAATTTAATTTATCTTTAGATCCTGAACGTGCGATGGAATATCACGATGAAACATTGCCGGCAGAAGGCGCAAAAACAGCTCATTTCTGTTCCATGTGTGGACCGAAGTTTTGTAGTATGAGAATTTCACATGATATTCGTGAATACGCGAAAGAAAATGATTTAGAAACGACAGAAGCAATTGAAAAGGGAATGAAAGAGAAAGCGAAAGAATTTAAAGACACTGGTAGTCATTTATACCAATAACACGTTACACCTCTTTACTTGATTGATCACACTGTAGTACCTAACTTAAATATAGAAGAAGCCCGCTTTGCTAAGACGGTAGCAAAGCGGGCTTCTGTTGTTTATCCCGCTATTTGTGGGAAGTAAGACCCCCGCCTCAAAATTCAGCGGAAGCAAAGAAGTTAGGTGGGGGGCAACTGCCCGTAAAAGCCCGATTGGTTAGGGCTGATAATCAGTGGGGGATGAACAAAACCCCCACTGATTAAAGTTTCACTTTATAAGGCGAAGAAGAGATGTACCCAATAGAATAAGAGGAATAATGTAACGACTGTTGTGAGTGGAATAACGATAAGGGATACACTTAAATAGTCTTTCCATTTTACTTTAATTTTGTTTTGTTTCAGGATATACATCCAAATGAGAGAAGCTAGCGTACCGATTGGTAATAATAGTGAACCGATGTCACTACCAATGATATTTGCGAGATAGATAGTTTTTAATGTGACTGGATCTAATCCCATTTCTGTTAACGTAATGGTACCAATCATAAGTGCAGGGTGATTATTGAAGACATTGGAGAGGAGAGAAACGAGTCCACCCATTGCAAAGCTAGCATAAAGCAGATGTTGACTTACAACTGGTTCAAGCCATTGGACAAGCGCTGCTGTTAATCCTGCGTTGTGGAGCCCGTAAATAATGACATACATAGAGAAAGCAAAAATCAAAATGTGCCAAGGTGTCTTTTTCAAAATGTCGACAGGGTTCGTTCGTAAGTAGTACCATCTCCAAATGAGAAGAACGAGTGAACCGAGTACGGCAACAATCTCGATTGGGATGGATAAGAAGGATGCAACGAATAGAAGACAGCGCATAAGGAAGACGAAGCCTAATACTTTTAGCATGAACTTTGTCCGTTTTTGTTTCGTATCAACTGAATTTTTTCCTTTTAACGGATGAAAGTTTTTCGTGAAGAATATTTCTTCAATATCATATGAAGAAACAGGCAATTTTTTCGGAAGTTTTTTCTTCAAAACCGTATACATAAGCCATGACATAAACAATAGTCCTAATGTTGCAGGTACAAACATCATAGCAGTATGCATATAAAGAGTCATATTCACGATATTTAATGCGATTAAGTTTACGATATTACTTACACCAATTGGTGCACTAGATGCAGT
Organism: Bacillus paranthracis; assembly: GCF_024296885.1. Taxonomy (NCBI): domain Bacteria; kingdom Bacillati; phylum Bacillota; class Bacilli; order Caryophanales; family Bacillaceae; genus Bacillus; species Bacillus paranthracis. Next base: position 4,949,755 of record NZ_CP101135.1, on the reverse strand, counting down.
AGCGATTAAAGCACCGCTTAATAAATAAGGGATTTGTTGATGCGGTTTTAATTGAAGATTTTTTAGGAGAAGAATTAAGATTGGCGTTGTAATTAAAATACTACCGTCGTTATTAAATAAAAGAGTCATAAGAAAACATAATAATTGAATATACCAGTATAAGCGGCGCCCGGAGCCTTTTGCTAAGTTTGCAAGTTTCGCTGCGGACCAGTGGAAGAATCCGAAGCTTTCTAATATAACCGCCATAACGATGGTCGCTAATATTGTTATGGAGGCACCGCCAATTTTACTAATAATGTCCATGACGTCTGGTTTTGATACAAGTCCAGTAATCAGGATAATGCCAGCGCCAATTGCTGCCGGCCACGCCTCATTTAAACCACGAGGTCGCCAAAAGATAACAATCATTGTTAAGAAGAATACAATAATAGTAATCCATATTTCAATGCTCATATTTTACCTACCTTTCTACTTTTCCTTAAAGTAATGTAGCTTGTCTTAAGGTTTGTATTGGTAGTATATTCAGCAAAAAATAAGAAGAACTAGACGTATACCGGAGTGCAATGAATATGTGTTTTTCAAGTTATGGGACAAGTATCTCTCTTAGTGAAATAACTATTGTGAGAGGAGTCTAGAAATTAATGGGGCAGTAAGATAGTAAATAAAATTTATATAGGTGATTATGGAGATATATCAGCGATTTTTAAATTATATCGACTTATCGACAAAACATGACAAAAGGAGCCCATCCCAAAATACCTTTTGGAACAGGCCCTACAATATTATTTTTCCTTCAAAAAAGTTCGATCCTTCAAGAATAAATTCCAGAAGAAAATAAATCCTGGTAATAAAATTGCAATCCCAATTGCATATAGAATAAGCAATGCATAGAATGTTTCGACCGTTGTAAAGCTTGTAAATACAGTTACATCAGGATAAATAATATACGGTAAATGCGCAACGCCGTAAGCATAACTTGCAAATGCATATTGAGCGACGACTGCTAAAACGGCAATGCGAGGGTATCCTAGTGTGTCATACTTCTTGTTTGTCCACCAAAGAGAAGAGTATCCGATAATGAATAAAACGATAGAAACTGTAAACCATGTGAATTGCTTTATTAGCCCTTGCATAAGCCAGTGTGTTTCCGGATCCATTACAACGAGGGCAATAATCGCCGTAACGAGCGTTGCAGGACCAAGGATAATCGCGTTTCTTCTATAAATTCTATATGCATCTTCTGAACCTTGTTCTCTCGCAAAATCAGCAAGAAAGAGAGAGGAAAGAAATAGTTCCGAAGTTAGTCCAAAGAGCATATAACAATAAATAACAGGACTAGAAAGAAGTTTTCCATATAGGAGTACTTCTTTTCCTTCAGACATTGTAATATAGGCACCTTCTGTAACTGGTAAAACGGTAATTAATAGAGCTGGAATTAAGAGCCCTGTAATACCTGAAATGATACGAAGAAGGTGTTGGTACTTCGGCAGAGAATAAGCAAATACCATAAATGTACTGCGAATTGCCACGAGTACTAAAATTAACATAACGGGCACGAACATTACTGTCGCAAGAGTAAAGGCTGCTTTCGGAAAGAAGCCAAGAAATGCGACAACGACAAAGACGAGAAACGTATTTGTTACTTCCCAAGTCGGTGATAAGTATCGGTTGGCAAGCTTGGCAGCGAGCGTTGGATGTTTTGCGTATACCATGCCCCAAAAACCTGCTCCAAAATCGATGGATCCTAATATACTGTATACGAAAATAAGGGCCCATAAGATGATGATTGCAATACTTTCCTCATGCACGAGAATCGCCTCCTTCGTGATGTAAATCATTTGTAAGCGGATGTTTCTTAAAGAATGTCCGTAGCACAAAGACTGTTAAAATACCGAGTCCAATATATAAAATGATGAATAGAATAAATAAAGGACCGACAAAATCAGCGCGTGTAGAAGCGTCGACTGTACGTTGCATACCGTAAATGGTCCACGGTTGACGACCGCTACAGCTGAAAATCCATCCGAATTCAATGCCAAGCATCATAACTGGTCCACATGCGGCAGCTCCCCAAAGAAGCCACTTCGGTAGTTCGGCCCCTTTTTTTCGGTAAACAAAGTACCAATATAAGAGGGCAATTGCTGCAACTGCAAAGGTAAAGGCAGCAGTGCCAACCATTAAATTGAACAATGTATGTGTGTAAAATGGTGGCCATGTTTCTTGTGGAAATTCATTTAGACCTTTTACGACGGTGTTAGGGTCTAGTCCCACTAGTAGGCTAAGCATGTTCGGAATTTCTAGTGCATAGTTTAGTTCAAGTGTGTTAGGATCTACAACTCCGCCGATGGATAACGGTGCATGTGATGTCGTTTCAAATAAAGCTTCAGCAGATGCCAGTTTTTCAGGGGAATGCTTATGTAAGGCAATTGCCGATTCGTGTCCCGAAAGCCACATCGTAGCACCTGTAATAAATGTTACGACGAGTCCTAATAGTAGCCCTTTTTTATGATACGCCACTTCACGTTTACTTAAATTCCTCTTTAATAATTTAAATCCAGCGATAGAGGCAATGACGGCAGCTCCAGTTGCATAGGCTGTAATCACAACGTGGAATGCGCTTGTGCCAAAACTCGGATTAAAGAAAGCTTTCCACGGATCAACGTTAAAAACTGATCCATCTGGTCCCATTGAAAAGCCCGCGGGTGTATTCATCCATGTATTTGCCGATGTAATAAGCACGGCGGATGCCGTGGCACCAATCATGACGAAGAATAGCGAGATTAATCTCATGAATGGAGGTAGTTTGTCAGCTGCATATACATAAATGGACATGAACAAAGCCTCTAAAAAGAAGGCGAAAATCTCAATTTGAAAGGGAACAGAAATAACCTGCCCAACAATTTTGGCAAAACCAGGCCAAAGCAGTGAGATTTGCACACCAACGATTGTTCCAGTTGGAATTGCTACACCGAGAAGGATGGCAAAGGCCTTTGTCCATCTTTTTGCCATAATGGCGTAGTCGGAATCTTTCTTCCAGTGATAGAGTATTTCACTTATAAAAATCATTAATGAAAGTCCGACACCAAGTGTTGCGAAGATAATGTGGAATGCTAGTGAAGAACCGAAAAATGCTCTTGCTAATGTTACCGTATCCATATGTAAACTCCTCTTCTTTTTTGCCATTATTTTCTGATTGAATTGGAAGATTTATTCAAAAAAACTACCAAAAATATATATGTATTTAAAAAATGGATATGTTAATATGATGATTGAATATTATGAATAAAAAGAAGTTAATGTTTAATAATATTTTGTTTGTTTTTTAGGAAGGAATATTTTATAATCTTTTATGCGAACATAAGTTCTGTTTTAGGGTAAAGAAGTTTATGTGAAATGGAGAGGATGTTTTATGTATCCTGAAGTCATTAAAAAGATGGCATTTTCAAAAGAGCATAGAGATTTATTACTGAAGCTATATAATAAAGAGATTACGCGTAGTGAGTATGATCGACTCGTAGAATCGCTATATAGACCTTCTAAAGAGGCTTGTGAGGGATAGAGGAACGGGAGACAATCTAATAGATTGTCTTTTTTACATTTACGTATGTTCTGGTAAAATTAAGGATAGCCTTACTAGGGAGGTGAAAAGTTTGCGGAAACGTATATATATAGTGATTGGAGTTATTCTTTTAATCGCTTTAGGTGGAATTGTATTTTGGTCAGCTTTGCAAGGAAACCGTACGGAGCATTTTATTTTAAGACATATGATGAATGAAAATGGGACGCTTGCTACATATCGTTTAGAAGATACAAAAGCAGGTACCGGTGAAGCGAAAGGCCGTGAAGCTTTATCAGAATCAGCAGGACTTTGGCTACAATATACATTGGATAAAGATGATCAAGCGTTATTCGATGAACAAGTTAAGGTTATTCAAAATAACTTTGTACATAAGGACCAAATTGTTTTATGGAAAATCTCTGAAAAGGGAGAAATGCAGTCAGCTACAAATGCACTTATTGATGACCTTCGTATTATAGAACAGTTATATCGCGCTTATGAAATGTACAAGGAAGAGCGCTATAAAAACTTGGCAGATCAATTGAGTGATGCTGTAATTCGTTATAATAAGAAGGATAATTATTATGTTGATTATTATGATGCAGATGCAAGGAAACAAAATGATTTTGCAACAACGTCATATATAAATCCGCGCGCGTTCTCTTATATGAAAAAGTATGGTAAAGTTTCTGCTCAGCAATATGAGGAAGTCGTTCAATTTTTAGCAGATTACCCAAGGCATGGATGGGCATTCCCGAAAGAGTATAAAGAAGATGGTACATTTACGTACGATAAAGAAGTGAATCTTATTGACCAATCATACGTTGCATATCATCGTAGTTTAGGTGGTCTTTCCTCAGATGCTTATTTGGAATTTATAAAGAAGAAATTCCAGGAGGATGGAAAGCTATACGGTCGTTACAATTTAGAAACGGGAAAACAAACTGTGAATTATGAATCGCCAGCCGCTTACGGATTAACGATTTTGTACGTACTACAAACAGGTGATACAAATTTCGCAAAGGAATTATATGATCATATGGCCACATTCCGAAATGACAACGTATTTAGTAGATATTACGGTGGATATGTAACAGGCGAAAATAACAATACGCATATTTTTGATAATGTTTTGCCGCTTTTAGCTGAAATAGAATTAGAGAAGAGTGAAAAATAAAAGGTGCCACCCTATGGGGATGGCATCTTTTATTGTTTAATATCATTTTAAGTCCTAATATTGGAGAAGTAATCAATTACGAATTCACGGAATTTCTGAGCAGTTTTCGATAAGTAACGTTTTTTTGACCAGCTTAACCCAATCGTTCGCTCACAATTTGGTTCAATAATACGTAACTTATTTAATGCTAAAGTAGAGTTTTTTAATAAAGTTAAACTTGGGACAAAGGCGATGCCGAGGCCTTGCTTAATCAGGTCGCTAATCACGGTTGGTTCATCTACTTCAAAGGCGATATGTGGAGTGAAGCCAGCTTCTTTACAAAATTCATCCGTTAAGTGCCGAAATCCGTAACCAGTGTTCATACTAATGAACGGTTCATCTTTTACTTCATGCAGATAGATACTTTCACGTCCTGATAAACGATGGCCTGAAGGGACGACTAAGAAAATTTCTTCTGTAATAAGTGGCTCCCAAATAATTTCCTCGCCTTCAATTGGCACAGAAGAAATACAAAAGTCAATTTCTATATTATCTAGTTGTCGTTTCATAGAAGGAGTAGATGCGAGAAATTGCTGGAATCGAACGTTAGGATGTTCTAGTAAAAAAGAACCGATTAGTTCTGGTAATATTCTTGGAATAGAAACAGCAAGCGTAATAGAGCTTTGTTGTAAGTCAGCTAAATCTTTAATTTCTCGTTCGCCTTCACTTAATTCATGAAAAATACGCTCTACTCGTTTTAAAAATACTTTCCCGAAAGCGTTTAATGTAATCTGTCGCCCTTGGCGGTCAAATAACGGAACGCCTAAGTCCTTTTCTAATCTAGCAATTGTTTTGCTGAGCGAAGGTTGTGCGATATGCAATTCTTCAGCGGCTTTTGTCATATGCTCTAATCTTGCGACTGTTTGAAAGTATTTTAGTTGAAGAAGTTCCATTTTGACTCTCCTTTCTATAGACCAAAAGGAATGAATTGATAATTAAAGATGTATTATACAGTATGGAAATGGACGTGTATAGTAAATCTGTTAAACCATTCTAATGGTGTTAAATTTGGAGAAGGAGTATGTTTCATGAAAGGAATTCAACTTATATTTAAAGATTGGAAAGCGATGTGGCACCATAAACATGGACGTATCGCTTTAATTTTTTTATTAATCGTTCCTTTAATTTATTCAGGATTCTTTTTAGCTGGATATTGGGATCCGTACGGACGATTAGATAAATTACCTGTTGCGATTGTAAATTTAGATAAAGGTGCCGCGATGGATGAGAAAACAATTCATGCAGGAGACGATTTTGTAAAAAATTTAAAAGAGAATAAGGAACTGGCTTTTCATTTCGTATCAGAAAAAAATGCTGAGGAAGGGCTAAAAGAAGATAAGTACTATATGGTTGTTACGATTCCAGCCGATTTCTCTAAAAAGGTAAGTACACTTATGAATGAAAAACCAGAACCAGCACAATTGCAGTACAAAGTAAATCCGGGTAAAAACTTTGTAGCAGCGCAAATTGGAACGACAGCTGTTGAAAATATGAAAACAAAAATTTCAAATAGTATTACGAAATCTTATACAGAAGGTGTCTTTTCAAAGTTTCAAGACTTAGCACAAGGGTTGAATGATGCAAGTCATGGTGCTGGGAAGTTACATGAAGGAACGACAGATGCAAGAAATGGGGCAAATCAGCTCGCAGATGGTATTCATCGTTTAAGTGACGGGACATCAAAAGTGAAAGAGGGAAGTGACAAACTTGCTTCTAGCCAATCTGCCTTAACTGACGGAGCAAATGGGCTAAGTCAAGGAGCAACCTCACTTCATAGCGGGATGGAGTTATTGACACAAGGTGAAAAAACTTTACAATCAGGGGTTAGTGAATTAAGTGCTGGTACAAATGAATGGGTGAACGGAAGTGAGAAACTTGCTGAAGGGCAAGTGAAAGCGGACAATGCAGCAGATAGTGTAAAACAACAATTAGAAGAGTACGTGAAAAGTCATCCAGAAGTGCAGCAAGACCCTGCTTTTCAAAAGATTATTGCTACGTCTAATGGATTAGCTAAAGCAACAAACACCTTAAATAATAGCCAGCAACAATTGACGCAAGGTGCAAAGAAGCTTGCGGATGGTCAACATAAGATTGAAGAAGGTATAAATACATTCGGAGTTAAGTTAAATGAGGCTACTGCTGGAACGAAAAAGATAGCAGATAATGCGGCGAATTTAGCTAGTGGATTTACGAAATGGGGAACTGGGTTTACATCATTACAAGAAGGTGTCAATCAACTTGCGAGCGGGGGAACAGAGCTGAATCATGGTGTTGATCAGTTAACGAACGGACTTGTTAAACTTGACGATGGTGCGAAAGAACTTTCTACGAAATTAGGAGAGGGTGCAGCGAAGATAGCAGATGTTCGCAATGATGATGCACGCAATACGATGTTCTCAGAGCCGGTTCAATTAGTGAAGTCAACAGTTTCTGACGTACCTAATTACGGTTCAGGTATTGCACCATATTTCTTATCGCTTGCGTTTTATGTTGGCGGAATTATGGCGTCGAATATTTTACCGCTTGGCCGTAGACAAAATATGAAAGTAAGTGGAACAGTACATTTTATTAATAAATTAGGATTGGTATATGTAATTGGACTTATTCAAGCATTGCTTGTAGATGTAGTTGTGCTAGGAGTTATGAAATTAGAAGTTGCAAGTGTGCCACTCTTTGTTTTATCAAGTATCGTTATTTCCTTTACGTTTATGACGTTTATTCTTATGTTAGTAACAGTATTTGGTCTTGTTGGAAAGTTTTTAGCGGTAACGCTTCTTGTCCTGCAGTTAGCGACGAGCGGGGGTACTTTCCCAGGAGAATTAAATATAGCTGTTCTTAGCAAAATTGGACAATTTCTCCCGATGTCTCATTCTCTTAGAGGACTACAAGATGTGATTTCTTTAGGAGATTGGTCGCAATTACAAATGCAAATTTTAATATTGTTATGCTATCTCGTTGTTGCTGGTGGAATTGCTTGGATCACGAGCCATATACAACATAGGGAAACGAATGTAGAAAAAGTTTCTTAAAATAAAAAGAAGTTATCCGATTTTTTTTGGATGGCTTCTTTTTGCTTTTCTTGTAGCAAAAAGCACATTGTTTTATTTTTTTATACATCAGTTCCTATATAAGAGAAGAGATGTATGGTGAGATTAATTAATTTGTTTTTCTATATATGTACGCTTTAAGTGTTTTGAATATTCTAAAATTGGAGTATGCCAATTGTTAGAATATTATGGAAAAGTTTTTTTGAAATAAATATAATGAACGTACAAATTAAATATTGGCATTGTTTTACATGATGGGAAAGGTATTCAACTGTTTTTAAGGTAGGAAAAGGAGACATACATAGTTTATATGTTGGTTTGTTTGAACTTTTTACTGGATGATCATTCAGTAAATTTTCTTATACATATAAGGATGAAGCGTTCCTTTGGAAATTACCGATCCTCACTCTTAATGATGTAAATTAATTTTCCTGTTTGACATGGAAAGTACAATGCAAATGCCGTAGTAATAAGTCAAGAAGTCTGGGGAGGAGTGGGATATCGTATATGAACATATGGAGGCGAAAAAAGAAGCTAAGAAGACAAAAAACCTTTTTAGTACTGTTGATGCTTTTATTAGTGTTCGCGGATATACCTATCAGTTTTATTGACAACATGACGATGCATGCGGAGACAGATTCTATAACAGAACAACCGAAAGATATAGAGATAGGTTCTGTAAAAGAGCAGCCAAATCCAGAAGCTGTGAAAGATTTTGATCCAGGTCCACCTTATGAGCACAATGTAGCAAAGGATATTCCTGTAGAGGTTGGAGAGGAACGGATTGGGACGTCTTCCTGGATAAAAGATATTGCACCAGCAAGTTTAGTAGATAACACGTGCGTTCAGCAAAATAGAGTTGTACTTAAAAATGGTGGATTTGAAAAGCCAAGGATAACGAAAGACTTCTTTATTGATCAAGATAATGTAGAGGGCTGGAGAACGACAGATCGCTATAAAGTAATCGAAATTTGGAGAACGAGAGATAGAATACCATTGCCTTCACCACTTCCAGCAGAAGGAGAGCAATTTGCCGAACTAAATGCAAGGGAACCTGGCATGTTATATCAAGATGTGAAAACGACTCCAGGGCAAACGATTTATTGGAGATTAGCTCATAGGGGAAGAGATGGGAAAGATACGATGCGAGTTCGTATCGGATCAGCAAGTGCGAATATTACTTCCTTACCTACTATTCAAACGATGGAAGATGATAATAAAGCGTGGGGTCGCTATAGCGGGACTTATACAGTTCCAGCAGGTCAAACGTTAACTCGATTTGGTTTTGAGGCTGTAAAAACATACGGAAATGTCCTATCAGTAGGAAATTTCCTAGATGATATTTTCCTAGGAACAGAACCTTGTGTTACGGCAACAAAATCTGTAAGTCCAGAAGGAAAAGTGTATGCGGGAGATGAGTTGACGTATACAGTGAACGTTAAAAACCACGGCGGAGATGTTGCTGGTGAAGCAATGTTCACTGACATGATTCCAGATGGAACAGAATATGTACCGGGCTCCATAAAACTAAAAGCTGATGGAACCGAAAAAGCTATAACAGATGCAGAAGATAATGATGCAGGCTTTTATAAAGACAAAAAAGTCACTGTTAAATTAGGCGATGTACAAAATACAGAAGAGGATCCAAATGGAATTACAGTTCAATTTAAAGTAAGGGCTTTACCAAGTTATATTGGAAAGCAAGTTACAAATAAGGCAAGAATAGATTATGGCAACTTATTGAAGGGCTCAAAGGAATATACAAATTCCAATGAAGTTGTAAACGAGGTTATTGCAAGAAACCCTGAAATAGAGTCGGTTAAAGAAGTGAAAAATGTACAAGGTAAGAGTAGGTATGAGGTCGGAGATACAATTGAATACACAGTTAAAATGCGTAACAAAATTGAGAATAGCATCGCGAAAAAGATTATAATAGAAGATTCATTACCAAACGGGGTAGATTATGTACCAGGGACCATTAAAGTAGATGGAAAAGCGGTGACGGACGCTGTAGATCAAGATAGCGGCCACTATACGATAGGTAAAGTGATTGGGAATTTAGGTGATATTACAGATACAGGATGGCATACAGTTACCTTCCAAGCGAAAGTAAAATTGGATCAGTTAGATAAAACGATTCGTAACATAGGAAAAATAACAGGTGAGAATATTACACCACAAGAACCAGAGAAATCTATTGTAATAGAACCGAAAGATCCAAAGCTAGAAACGGTAAAAGAAGCAAAGAACTTACAGCAAGGTAAGAGCATATATGAAGTCGGAGATACGATTGAATATACAGTGAAAATGCGTAATAACGTGGCGAGTAGCGTGATAAACAATGCTATTATTGAGGATCCATTACCAGAAGGTGTGGAATATGTGCCAGGGACGATTCGAATAGATGGGAAGGTTGTCACAGATGCTGAAGATGGGGATAGTGGCCATTATAAGACTGGAAAAATAACCGGGAAGTTTGGAGATATTCGAGATACAGAGTGGCATACAGTAGTGTTCCATGTGAAAGTGAAAACGAATCAAGCAGGGAAAGAAATAGTAAATAAAGCGAAGGTAACGGGAGAGAACATTACACCGCAGGAACCTGAAAAACTAGTAAAAGTAGATTATAAGAATCCGAAAGTGGAATCAGTGAAAGAAGTAAAGAACTTACAACAAGGTAAGAAGTATGAAGTAAAAGATACGATTGAATATACGATTAAGGTTCGTAATACAGTCAAAGATAGCATCATAAGAAATTCTTTAGTAGAAGACCAATTGCCAGAAGGTGTGGAATATGTACCAGGATCAATTCGGGTGGATGGCAATATAGTAACGGATGCCGAAGATACTGACAGTGGTCATTATAAGGCTGGAAAAGTAATAGGGAAACTAGGCGACATTCAAGATACCGAATGGCATACAATCGTATTTCAAGTGAAGATAAAAGATGGTTATGAAGATAAAAAAATACTGAACGTAGGTACGGTAAAAGGAGATAATATTTCTCCACAAAAACCATCAGTAGAAATAGCAGTGGAACCTCCTCCGTCAGGGAAGATTGAAATTGAAAAAGTAGATGCAAAGGATCATACGTTGAAACTGAAAAATGCAGAGTTTCAAATTATCGATAAAGATGGAAATGTAGTCGGAAAATTAGTAACCGATGAAAGTGGAAAAGCAATTTCTGAACCGCTATTATTCGGTAAATATGAAATTAAAGAAATAAAAGCACCGACAGGTTACATGATCTTGAAGGAATCAATTCATGTAGAACTTACATCACCTTTGCAAAAGTTGAAAGTAGAGAACAACAAGAGTGAATGGGTCATTCCGAATACAGGAGGGTTTGGAACAAATCTCATTTACTTATTTAGCACATTGCTCATTGTGTTAACGCTATTTCTCTATTTCCGAAAAGGGGACAGTAATTTATAAAATATAAAGGGGGCAATACGAGTATGAAAAAGGTATTTAGTATGGTTTTAGCATTTATATTAATGCTTTCAACGCTGCCAAGTGCATTTGCAGCAAATGAGGTTCCGACAAAAGGGTCTTTAACGATTCATAAATATGCGCATGAAAAAGATGGACAAAAAGGTGAAGAAGGAACTGGTGAACCTGGTCAGAAAGTTCCTGAAGGGGCAACACCGATAAAAGGAGTAAAGTATGAAGTTGTAAAAGTTGCAACTTTTAAAGTGATTGAAAGAAATGGAGAAATTGTAAAAGAAGCTGTTGAGAAAGTTGACAATGCAACACCTATTAGCGACGTAACAGGTGAAGATGGTACAGTAACTTTTAAGGACCTTCCAATCGGTCGTTACTTAGTGAAAGAAGTTAGCGGTCCAGATAACGTAAATATAAATACAGAGCCATATACAATTGATATCCCAATGACTGATAAAGAAGGTAAAAAATTAAACTACGACGTTCATATTTATCCAAAAAATGAAATCAAGCGTGGAGCAGTAGAATTAACGAAAGTAGACGATGCAGGAAAACCATTAAAAGATGTAGAGTTCACGCTATATCATAAAGGGACTGATAAAGTAGTAGTAGATAAAGCAGGAAAAGAATTAAAGGATCTAAAGACAGATAAGGATGGTAAAATCCGCGTTGACGGTTTATTGTATGGAGAATATTATTTCAAAGAGTCAAAAGCACTAGAAGGGTATGTTTTAGATCCTAAAAAATATGAATTTAAAGTTGAAAAATCAGGTGCATTCCCTAAAGACGGTCAAGCAGGCTATGGGGAAATTGTAAAACTAGATAAAATTATAAACTATAAAAAACCGACAATTGATAAGAAGATTAACGGTAATTTAAATGGTTTACCAATTAACGTAGATGAAGAATTCACATACGACATTAAAACGAAACTACCAGGTGATATTCATCTGTACAAGAAATACGTAATAACAGATAACGTGGATCCAAGATTAACAATTATCGGTACACCAGTTGTTACAATTGATGGTGAAAAAGTATCTTCTGATGTTGTAAAAGTGACGTTAGGTGAAAAGACTGCTGCAGGTCAATTAGTGACAGTGACTGTAGAGAATTTTGCAGCGTTAAAAGATAAAAAAGAACTACATTTGCAAATCAAGGCGAAAGTAAATGGAGATATTAACGGTGGAACAGTAATAGAAAATATAGCAAAAATCGATTATGAAACTGGTGATAAAGTAACACCACCAGACGATGAAACAACAACACCTCCTGTAAAGGTTATCGTAACTGATGGCAAAATTTCATTGAAAAAAATTGACGGTGCAACTAAAGATGCTTTAGAAGGTGCGAAATTTGAATTACGAAAAGATGGTAAAGTTGTAAAAGTAAAAGGTGTTGACGTTGTCGGCGTATCTGATAAAGATGGGATAATTAATTGGAACAACATTCCTTACGGTGAATACGAAATCGTTGAAATTGAAGCACCGAAGTATACGGATAAAGGTGAAGTGAAATCTTATCAAAAATTAAGAGAGCCAATTAAAGTTAAGATTGATAAGGATAACCAAACGGTGAAATTAACTGTAGAAAATAATAAGAGTGGCTGGATTCTTCCTGCAACAGGTGGAATTGGGACAATTCTCTTCACAGTAGTTGGCCTTGTATTAATGGGCGCAGCGTTTATGTTCTTAAGAAGAAAAGCTTAATAAGCGTACGAGTATAGGGAGAAAAGAGGGAGAAAGAACATCTTCCTCTTTTCGTTATTTACTGCTAGGTAAATAGCGAGATAAATGGAACTACATATGCATAATAAAGGGGTATATTATGAAACGTAATATTATTTTTGGATGCATCTTTTTAGTAGGACTTAGTATTTTTTTATACCCGACGGTGAGTAATTGGTTAGCGACAAGAGCGCATTATTCTGAAGTAAGTACATATGACAAAAAGGTGAAAGAGCTGCAAAGGGAAGAAATTAAACGTAAAGAAAAAGAAGCGAAAGAGTACAATGAGAAACTACAACAGGAGAGACAGACCGTTACAGACCCATTTCGTTCCGATAAGAGTGGAAATTCCAGTTCTTACGTAGATATGTTGAATGTAGGAGAAGTAATGGGCTATGTAGAAATTCCTAAAATTAATGTGAAGCTTCCTATATATCATGGAACGTCTGAGGATGTTTTAAGTAGAGGGGTAGGTCATATAGAGAATTCCTCTTTGCCAGTTGGCGGAGGAGGAACACATTCTATTTTGACTGGACATAGGGGGTTGCCATCTGCTGTATTATTTACAGATTTGGATAAATTAAAAGAGGAGGATATTTTTTATATTCATTCTTTAGATAAAGTATTAGCATATAAAGTAGATCAAATTAAAGTAGTGCTACCAGAAGAAACGGATGATTTAACAGTAGCTGAAAATCAGGATTATGTGACACTAATTACATGTACGCCATATGGTGTAAACACGCATAGGTTGCTCGTTCGAGGACACCGTGTTCCGTATGACGAAAAGGAAAAAGAAAAGATTAAGGAAGTTGTTGGAGTAGATAAACGAATGATAGGAGCAGGTGCTATCATTGTAGGTGCATTTCTAATTGCTTTATATAGAAGAAAGAAGCGTAAAACTATAGAGAAAATATAAAATGGTTCTCCTTTCAATGTATATGTATGAAAGGAGAACCATTTTTTGGCCTATTATTTGCGTTCCATTACCGCAAAGTAATTGTTTTCATTATCAGCAAAGTTAAAAGCTCTGCCAGTAGGTAAATCTACAACTTGTCCAACAGTAACGTTTTTCTTAGAAAGATCTTTATATAGTTGATCTAAGTTGTTAGAGAAGAACATAAGTGAAGGAGTACCTAAGTTTAATTCAGGTTGCATCTTTGCAATTAACTCTTTATCGTGAAGAACGATGCTTGTTCCTGCTTCTTTTGACGGTGCAATTTCAATCCAGCGAAAACCTTGTCCGTTATTTTCTTCCGCAATAATTTGGAATCCTACTGTCTCAGTCCAAAATTGCATGGCTTCATCTTGATTATTTACATATAACATAATTTGTCCAATTTGATTAATCATAGGTGTATCCTACTTTCTTTTCTTGTATGAAATTCTATCCCGCATTAACGGGCAGTAAGACTCCTACCTCAACATTCAGCAAAAGAAAAGAAGTTAGGTGGAGAATCAACTGCCCGTAAATGCCAGGTTGGTTCAATTAATAATCAGTGGGGGATGAAGAACTCCTCCACTGATTAAAGTTTCACTTTATTATATCAAAGATATGGTTTGAATACCTTTTCGTGATTTTTCCGAAGTACAATCTTCGCCCATCTCATATTTGCCCTAGGAGAAGGACCTGTAATCCACGTATGAAATGGTAGTGCACTGCATATGACCATTGCTGAAATCGAGATTGTGGCTGTTATTGTAAATAATAATAGGCTATATAATATTGTGTTTTCTTGCAGTGTGAATAGAGAAAGAAACTTTGTACATAGTTGCAAGAAGAAAAAGTGAGCTAAATAAGCACCATATGTGTAATTCCCGATAAATCGTAAAGCTTTATATAAGAAACCGCGTCTCTGTACGATTGTAATAGAAAGCACGTAAAGTATGATAATTTCGCATACGATATATAAAAACATAGATGGCTTTAAATAAGTCGAAACGGTTAAATGAATAGAGTTTGCGCCGTAAAAACTAAATAACTCATAATTGATGAATAAAAATAAGATAAAAAATAAGATTGTAATAAGCGGAATATGTTTTATGACAAATGTACGCCACGCTTTTAGTGCGACAGCAGCGATTCCTCCCATGACGAAATAGAATGAGTAGAAGAAGAAGGAACGGTCTGTATAATGTAAAATGGTTGAGCTAGTCAATTTCTCGCCATTAAAAATGTAGTGCGAAGAATACCACATTAAGAGGAAATATAGGCAAGCAAAGACGGTCATATATTTATATATGTCTTTTTTATTTTCTGTTCGTTTTTGAAACCAATAAAATAGTGTGCACAGTAAAGGGAACAGTAGGTGAATTTGAAACATCATAATCACATACCAAAGATGGGGTGCGGCTGTTCCGAGTAATAAACTTTTTATTCCGCCTTGTAATGTGATCATATCGTTTGTTGTTAATAAGTAAAGAATAGACCAGAAGAGATAAGGAATGAGTAAATGTGCAGCTTTTTCGGAAATATATTCTTTGTATACTAATTGCTTTGTATAGTGACGAATTAAGTGGAAGCCGACGATAAATATGAATGCAGGTGCTGAAAATTTTGCAAGGTTAAATAGCATGCCCATAATGAGGGATTGCTCAAGTAAGACATTTTCTTGATTCATTGTATATAATAACGAACTTTGCAAAACGACAGCAAGGAATGCAATGCTTTGCAAAACTTTAAATTCTGGTGCGCTTTGAGTCATTATGTCCATCTCCTTTTCCATACATGATTATAGTACGGAGAATGGATAATGGATGTGGAATATTTGTGAAGATTTTAACAAATTTGTGGCGGAGTGGATTATATCGACGATTTTTCAGATATATCGTTCATAACTTCAAATATATCAACGATTTTTTCAATATATCGACGTTTCGACAAGGGATATCGACTTATCAACAAATAACGACAAAAAGAGGATGCTCAAAACGAGCATCCTCTTTCTATCTATTAAGCAAATTTGTTTTTGATCCAGTTCTTACCTTCTACAAGGCGAGCTGTCATTACGGCACAAGCGTTATCTGCTGTTACGTTTAACATCGTTGCAGGAGGATCAATGATTGTACTGATTGCTGCGATAATTGGCAATGCTTCTGGCGGGAAGCCATATAAAGAAACGATTAACATTTCACCAATCATACCGCCGCCTGGAATAGCGCCCATTACTGTTCCTACTAATAGAGAAACAACAAGTGCGATTGCTAATGTTTTCGGTCCTTCGAATTCCATGTTGAAAATACCGAATAAGAAAGCAATTTTTAATACGCCGCCTAAAACAGAGCCGTCTTTATGAAGTGTAGATCCAAGAAGGACAACTGTTTCACGAACGTCAGAAGAGATACCCATTTTCTTCGTTGCTTCTAAGTTCGCTGGAATACTTGCGGCACTACTACAAGTTGCAAGAGATGTAACTGTAGGAGAGACCATGTTCTTCCAAAATACTTGTACACCTTGCTTGCGACCTGCAAGGTATGCATAGAACGTAAAGAATACAAAGAAGTAAATGAGAGATGCTGGATAGTATACCATTGCTGCTCGGAAGTAAGTTCCAAGAAGCTGCGGTCCGAATTCACCAACTAATGCTGCGAAGTAAGCAGCAAGTCCGATTGGAGCGTAGTACATAATGAAAGATACGACTTTCATTGAAATTTCTGCACCAGCTTGTAAGAATGTAGCGAATGGTTTTCCTTTTTCACCAACTGCTGAAGTTGCAATCCCCATTAAAATAGAGAAGAAAATAAGAGCTAACATATTTTCACGAGATAGTAACTTCGAGAAGTCAGATACTGTTAGAATACCGACGATTTGATCTGCAACACTAACTGCTTTTTCAGCTTTGTCAGGTTGGGTTAGTTCTAATACAACACCTTGTGCTGGCGGGAATACTTTCACGACAATAATCATAAAAATAGCAGCTAAAATACTTGTAAATAAGAAAGTCCCAGCCATACTAGACATAATTTTACCGAAACGTTTTAATCCATCCATATTAGCAATAGATGACGCGATGCTAAAGAACACTAACGGTACAACAATCGTAAACATTAAGTTTAAGAAAATGTCACCAAGCGGCTTTAAAGCAACTGCATCGGCACCCATGAAATAACCAATGAAACCACCAATTAGGATAGAAGATAATAAAATAAGTGGAAAGCGATATGCCTTCATAAATATATCCTCCTATCAATTAAAAAAATCATACTGAATTATTATAGCGAGTTAAAGTCCTCTTTACTAGGAGAATACGGATAGATGGAATAGCGTGAAAACCGAGAAATTTTTGTTTTTAAGCTCGGCATACAGCAGGAAATCTAGACATATATATTTGTAACCTAGTTGTGGTAAGGGATGCGCCATCATTTAGGTTGAGAAGAAGGGGGAGGGAAGCGAGATGAATATTTTGCTTTGCTGTGCAGCGGGAATGTCTTCCAGTTTGATTGTTACTAAAATGGAGAAAGCAGCAGAGGCAAGAGGAATAGAGGTAAAGATTTGGGCTGTATCAGGTTCTGAAGTAAATAGCCATATTGATAAAGCCGATGTACTTTTACTTGGGCCACAAGTACGTTATTTATTACCGAAAATGAAGGAATTATGTAAGGAGAAAGGGGTACCTGTTGATGTCATTCAATCCGTTCATTACGGACTTTGTAATGGGGAAGCTATCTTGCAAGCAGCTTTGTCAATGAAACCATGAGGAGAGTGGGATAGATGATACGGTTTTTAGAGAAATATGTAATGCCGGTAGCAGGAAAGGTTGCAGAGCAGAGGCATTTGCTAGCAATTCGTGATGGACTTGTATTGACGATGCCGTTCTTAATTATAGGATCATTTTTCCTCATCATTAGTGCTTTACCAATACCAGGTTATAATGATTTTATGGCAGGTTTGTTTGGGGAGAATTGGCAGAGGGCTTTGGGGTATCCAGTTAGTGCAACTTTTAATATAATGGCTTTAATAGCTGTTTTTGGAATCGCTTACAGACTTGGAGAATATTATAAAGTGGACGCTTTAGCATCCGGGGCATTGTCGCTTGTGACGTTTTTACTTGCGACGCCATTTCAAGTTGCATATATTATACCAAGTACAAAAGAGAGTGTACTTGTAGAAGGTGCTATCCCAGCTGTATTAATGGGAAGCCAAGGGTTATTTGTAGCAATGATTATTGCACTTATATCTACTGAACTTTATCGGTTTATTGTACAAAAAAAGATAATTATAAAGATGCCAGAGACAGTTCCGCCAGCTGTGACACGTTCATTTGCCGCGCTTGTTCCAGGATTTATTGTTGTAACGGTTATTTGGCTTTTACGCTTAATTATAGAAAATACTTCTTTTGGCAGTATCCATAATATTGTAGGGCAAATTTTACAGGAACCACTTAGTGTACTTGGTGCTAGTCTTTGGGGCGCAATAATAGCTGTTATTCTCGTTCATGTTCTTTGGTCATGTGGAATTCATGGAGCTACTATTGTTGGTGGTGTAATGAGTCCCGTTTGGTTGTCGTTAATGGATCAAAACCGAATTGCTTACCAAGCAGGGCAAGATATACCAAATACGATTACTGCACAGTTTTTTGATTTATGGATTTATATGGGCGGATCTGGTGCAACGCTTGCTTTAGTTGTAGGAATGTTATTATTTGCCCGAAGTCAGCAATTAAAAAGTATAGGTAGATTGTCAATTGCGCCTGGTATATTTAATATTAATGAGATGGTAACTTTTGGGATGCCGATTGTCATGAATCCAATTTTATTAATTCCATTTATATTGGTTCCAGTTGTGTTAACAATTGTTTCTTACTTTGCAATGGAATGGGGATTAGTTGCTCGTCCGAGCGGTGCTGCTGTTCCTTGGACGACACCAATTCTATTTAGTGGATATTTAGGATCAGGTGGGAAAATTTCAGGTGTTGTTTTACAACTTGTTAACTTTGCGCTTGCATTCTTCATTTATTTACCGTTCTTAAAAATATGGGATAAACAAAAAGTGGCGGAAGAAAAGGGGGAGTAAAGAACTAAAATGGATACGATAGAAACGAAGGCCTTTCACTTAATCTTGCATGGGGGAAATGCGAGAAGTTGTTCAATGGAAGCAATTGATTGCGCGAAGCGTGGAGAGTTTACAGAAGCAGAAGCGAAATTACAAGAAGCGTTAGAGGAATTAAAAGAGGCACACCGTGTACAAACGGATCTCATACAGAAAGAAGCCGGTGGTGAAAAGACCGAAGTTACCCTTCTGATGGTGCACGCACAAGATCATTTAATGAATGCAATTACGGTGAAGGAATTAGCGAGTGAATTTGTAGAATTATATAGGAAGATGTCAGTGACTGAATGAACCTTGCTTATGCAAGGTTTTTTTATGTTTCGTAAAGATACTGTTATGGCGAAAAGAGAACCACTTACGCATAATTTTATTTATTATTTCCAAATTTATGTAAAAATGAAGTTGTAAAGGGGGTGGGAAGTAGATGAAAGTTCGCATCGAATTGGACCCATCACAAGACGAAGTAGAAATTATTATAAAAACAAAAGAAGTGACAGATGAAATTCAGCAGATTTTAAAAATAATTGAAGGAGGGAATGTGAATCAAATTGTTGGTGTGTTAAATCAGCAGTATTATTTATTGAATTTAAATGATATTTATTGGTTCTATACAGAAGAGAGAAAAGTTATGGCGCAAACGAAGAAAGGGAGTCTTGAGGTGAAGGCTCGCCTATATGAATTAGAAGAGCAGTTAGCTGCAAAGCATTTTGCTAGATTTTCTAAGTCGATACTTGCAAATTTAGGGCATGTCAAAAGCTTTGAAATGTCTTTTAGTGGCAGTATGTGTGCCCATTTTTCTAATGGAATGAAAGAATATGTTTCAAGGAAATATGTACCGCTCATTAAAGAAGCTTTAAATATAGGAGGAGGTTAAAAGATGTTTGATAGAATAGTTAATAAAATAGCCTTTGGACTCGGGATGGCGATGGTATATAGTCTATTGTTTTTATGGATTGGTTATGTAAAAGGAATGGAAACAGTAGAAACAAAAACATTAATTATGTATTTAGTTACGGCCAATATAGTAGGGCTTATCTTCTCTTTCGCTTCATTTATTTTTGAAAAGGAGGAATGGAGCATATTAAAGCAGACGATGATTCACTTTATTGTTTTACTAGGAACATTTTTACCTACAGCCATTTGGATTGGGTGGGTTCCAAATCGTTTCGGCCCAATTCTCGTTTGTATAGGAAGCTTTATTGTTATTTACTTCATTATATGGTTGATGATGACGTTATATTGGAAGCGAAAAATAGAAAAATTAAATCATCAATTAAGGTGAAAAAATATGTATGTGTCTGGACCATCAGTGGAATATGTGTTCCACTGATGGTATTTACAATCCTCCTTTTTACAAATGAGTAAGAGTGATATTTAATCGACAGTAACAATTTCTCCTATACCACGAATCAGTTTTTTTATATGCATCTCATTTGGTTTTAATATACTTACGATATAATCAATCGCTATTTGCGGTTCAACGGTTGTACCGCACGTATAACAATCAATGGCGGCAAAGTTTTTTTCTGGATAAGTGTGAATAGAGAGGTGGCTTTCTGATAGTAAAACTAAAACAGTAACACCATGCGGATTAAATTCTTTTGTACTTACGTTTAAAACGTGAGCACCAGATTGATCAGCAGCGTGAACTAAATGATGTTCTAAAAAGTAAATATCATCTAATAGGGAAAAATCCACTCCCCATAAATCTACTATTATATGCTTACCGAAAGTAGAATATTCCATAAGGTAGCGCTCCTTACTATAATGTTGTTAAAATTCCATTTCCTGTTTGTAACATTGATGTAGGACAAGATTCGATTCTGAGTTTAAAAGAGCGAGATTACGTTGTTCTAAATGTTCTTCTCTAAATTGAAATAAAGGAGAAAGAAGAGAAGGTAATGTTCGAGGTGTTGGCACTACATATAATTGCTCAATTTGATCGAGTACATAGGCAGAATTAGCGGCAATATGAAATCCCCAGTCAGTTCCGAAAGACGGAACGATTGTATGATAACTTTTCACAGTTAATCCCGCATGTTCAATTGTGTTACCGATACTCCAATATACTAGAGGTGCATCAGCAGGTGAATTAGATTGGCAGACGAATGCTCCGCCTTCTGTTAAGAATGTAGCTATCCGAGCAAAAAGTTCGCTTGTATATAAAGTACTTAAAATTTCTGTTGCTGGATCAGGAAAATCAATAATAATTACATCGTATAAGGATGAAGGAGAATTTAGAAATTCTTTCGCATCACATACGTGCACATTCACGCGACTATCCAAAAATGCATTGTTGTTTAAAGATACTATTTCTGGAACATTACGTGCCATATTAATCATTACCTCATCTAAATCAACAAGGTCTACATGTAGCACAGTTTCATATTTCAAAACTTCTCGCAGGGCAAGACCATCGCCACCACCTAATATGAGAACACGTTTTGGATCAATTACTTTTGACATAATTGGATGCACAAGAGCTTCATGATAAATTTGCTCATCGACGGAACTGAATTGTAGTTGCTTGTCCAAATATAAACGGATATCGCTTACTTGTAGCAAATGAATATTTTGATAATTGCTTTTTTCATTCAATAAACTTGTATGTTCACCAGCTTGTATTTCTTTTAAAGAAATTTCATCCCATATATCTAGGTTGTGTGAATCCATGGGTACTATGACTACATTTTCCGTTTGTGCTTGCTTGTCCTGTTTATCCTGTTTGTCCTGTTTATCCTGTTTATCCTGTTTGTCCTGTTTGTCCTGTTTGCCTTGTTTACCGTGCTTGTCCTGCTTATTTTCTATTTTCTGCTGTTCTAGTTCAAATTTGTTAGAGTCTAATTCAGAACGTTTGTCTTTTTTATAGCTTGTTATTCTATAAATCTTTATTTTGCTTTGTTTTCTATGTTTTGGCATAGGAATCCCCTTTCGAATTGTGTTACTTTACTCTATTCTATGTGATTTAGTAGAGTTTGCTTGGACAATAGATAGAGGAGTTTTTTTAATAGATTTTCACGCTAAAAAAATTTTTTAGTGTTTTTTTTGTTTTAAACACAACTAGACAACTAAACACTAATCTATTTTCATACAGTTATGTGTTAAAAGCGTGTTGTTTTATAACACACTGTGTGTTTTTTGATCGACACACTAATTGAAAGCGTTAACACACAAAGGAAATAGTCGAAAAAGTGCTGATTTTAGTGGTTTTAAAAAGTTGGCACGCTAATTGCATTAATAAATAGCGTAAAGAAAAATAAATAAAATATAAATTTTTTATACTACACAAGGGGGATTTTCAAATGAATATTTTATTATGTTGCTCAGCAGGGATGTCTACAAGTTTACTAGTTACAAAAATGGAAGCGGCTGCAAAAGCTCGCGGTTTAGAAGGAAAGATTTGGGCTGTATCTGGGGATGCAGTAAAAACAAATATCGATCAAGCAGACGTATTATTATTAGGACCACAAGTTCGTTACATGCTTTCTTCAATGAAAACGCTTGCTGATGAGAGAAACGTTGGAATCGACGTTATCAATCCAATGCACTACGGCATGATGAATGGAGAAGCAGTTTTAGATCATGCATTAACACTTAAAAAATAATTAGGGGGGAAGCAAAATGCAAAAGTTTATTGCATTTATGGAGAAATATATTGTTCCTGTCGCTGGTAAAATCGGATCGCAACGTCACTTAGCTGCGATCCGTGACGGATTTATTGCAGTTATGCCACTTATTTTAGTTGGTGCACTGGCATCACTAATTAATGGTTTTCCATCTGAAGCTTTCCAAGATTTCATGAAAGGTTTGTTTGGTGAAACGTGGAAACAAGTTGGCGGTGGAATGTGGACTGGTTCTTTCGCGATTCTAGCACTAATCATAGCATTTACAACAAGTTATAACTTAGCAAAATCTTACGGCGTTGATGGTTTGTCAGCAGGTATTATTTCATTTGGTGCGTTAATTATTCTTACGCCAACAACACCGAAAGAAGGCGGATTGAACTTAGTTTGGACAGGTGCACAAGGGTTATTCGTAGCAATTATTGTGGCACTCCTTGTTACTGAAGTATTCCGTTTCTTCGTACAAAGAAACATTACTTTTAAAATGCCTGATGGAGTACCACCAGCAGTTTTAAGATCTTTTGCAGCTATAGTTCCAGCATTTGTTATTTTAACAGTAGTTGCAGGTATTCAATTAGCAGTGAAATTAGCTGGTACAAGTGTTCATGAATTTATCTTTAATACGATTCAATCACCACTGCAAAGTTTAGCAGGGACATTACCAAGTGCAATTGTCATTGTACTCCTTGTTCATCTTCTTTGGTTCTTCGGTTTACATGGTCCGAATATTGTTGGTGGTATTATTGAGCCATTATACTTACCGGCATTAGAGAAAAACATGAAGTTATTCCAAGGTGGTACATCTGCATTTGATGTTCCAAACATCGTTACAAAACCATTCTTTGATACTTTCGTATATCTTGGTGGTTCTGGTGCAACATTAGCGTTCTTAGTAGTTGTATTACTTGTAGCAAAAAGTGCACAATTACGCGGTGTATCTCGCTTATCAATTGGTCCAGGTGCATTCAACATTAACGAACCAGTAATCTTTGGTACACCAATTATTTTAAATCCAGTTTTATTCTTGCCGTTTATCATAACACCAATCGTATTAGTAATTACTTCTTATACAGCTATATCTATTGGTTGGGTACCAAAAACAGTTGCGATGATTCCATGGGCAACACCACCAATTATTAGTGGTTATCTTGTAACAGGTGGGCATCTTTCAGGCGCAATTCTACAGTTATTCAACTTTGTAATTGCGATGGTAATCTATTATCCATTCGTTGTATTATGCGATCGTTCTGTTGTTCGTACTGAAAAAGCAGCAGCACAAGGAAATAACAACTCTGTACCTATGTAACACAGTAATTGTTCTCACAGATAACACTATCTGTGAGAACAATCACCTTTATATCATGTTCAAAAAGATGAGATCCATCTACAAGAACACCAAACTATCATTCATAAATTAATATTTTAATAGAAATGTTCAAACTGAAGGGGTATGTAAATCGGTTGAACGATAATAGAGAGGGCGGTAATTATGATGACTACAGCAGAACAAATTCCATTCCAATTGATTTTAAATAGTGGTAATGCACGAAGCTTTGCGATGGAGGCACTTCAATTTGCCAAACAGGGGAAAATGGCAGAGGCTGATGAAGCGATGGTAAAGGCGAAAGAAGCGATTAATGAAGCGCATCATTTCCAGACAGAGCTCATACAATCAGAAGCAAGAGGAGAAAAAACAGAGATTAGTGTTCTTTTAATTCACGCACAAGATCATTTAATGAATGCGATTACAGTAAAAGAATTAGCAGCAGAGTTTATCGATCTTTATAAAAAGCTTGAAGCGAAAGGGGAATAAAGCATGACTGGAATTAAAATTGCTACAATCGGCGGTGGATCTAGTTATACACCAGAGTTAATTGAAGGATTTATTAAACGTTATGATGAGCTTCCTGTTCGTGAAATTTGGTTAGTAGATATTGAGGCAGGAAAAGAAAAGTTAGAAATCGTTGGTAACTTAGCGAAACGTATGGTAAAAAAATCTGGTTTACCAATTGAGGTACATTTAACGCTTGATCGTCGCGAAGCATTAAAAGATGCTGACTTCGTAACGACGCAGCTTCGCGTAGGTTTATTAGAAGCTCGCGCAAAAGATGAAGCAATCCCGTTAAAATATGATGTAATCGGTCAGGAAACGAATGGTCCTGGTGGTTTATTCAAAGCATTGAGAACGATTCCTGTTATTTTAGATATTTGTAAGGATATGGAGGAGCTTTGTCCGAACGCATGGTTAATTAACTTTGCAAACCCAGCTGGTATGGTAACAGAAGCTGTTCTTCGTTATACAAATATTCAAAGAGTAGTTGGTCTATGTAACGTTCCAATCGGAATCCGCATGGGTCTTGCAAAATTGCTTGAAGTAGATGCAAGTCGTGTTCACGTTGATTTTGCAGGTTTAAATCACATGGTATATGGATTAGACGTATACTTAGATGGCGTAAGTGTAATGGATCGTGTGTTAGAACTTGTAACAGATCCAGAAAAGCAAATTACGATGGAAAATATCGCTGCGCTTAACTGGGAGCCAGACTTTATTCGCGGCCTTCGTGCAATTCCATGTCCATACCATCGTTACTACTACAAAACACGTGAAATGCTAGAAGAAGAGAAAGAAGCTTCGGTTGAAAAAGGTACACGTGCAGAAGTAGTAAAACAATTAGAAGATGATTTATTCGAGTTATATAAAGACCCGAATTTAGATATTAAACCACCACAATTAGAAAAACGTGGCGGAGCTTATTATAGTGATGCAGCATGTAGCTTAATTACGTCTATTTACAATAATAAAGGTGATATCCAGCCTGTTAATACACGAAACAACGGAACAATTGCAAGCTTGCCACATGATTCGGCTGTTGAAGTGAACTGTATTATTACGAAAGAAGGTCCAAAACCAATTGCAGTTGGAGATCTTCCAGTACCAGTTCGCGGTTTAGTACAACAAATTAAATCATTTGAGCGCACAACAATTGAAGCTGCTGTTACAGGGGATTATCATAAAGCGCTGCTTGCTATGACAATTAACCCACTTGTACCATCAGATAAAGTGGCAAAACAAATTTTAGATGAAATGTTGGAAGCGCATAAAGAATATCTTCCGCAGTTCTTCAAAAAGGTAGAGAAATAAAAGCGGCGCTATTTAGCCCGCTTTTTTTTTATCCTATTAGGAGGTTTACGATGATTAAATTAATTGTAAATGCAGATGATTTCGGTCTTACAGAAGGTACAAATTACGGCATTATTGATGGACATATAAATGGACTTGTAAATTCAACGACGATGATGATGAATATGCCAGGAACAGAGCATGCGGTACGCTTAGCAAAAGAGTATAAAACGTTAGGGGTAGGCGTACATCTCGTATTAACGGCAGGGAAACCGCTTCTTGGAGACGTACCATCACTTGTAAGTAGCGATGGATTGTTTCATAAACAAAGTGTCGTATGGGAAGGGAAAGTAAATCCAGAGGAAGTTGAGAGAGAGTGGACTGCTCAAATTGAGAAATTCCTATCTTACGGATTAAAACCAACTCATTTAGATAGTCATCATCACGTGCATGGATTGCCAATTTTGCACGATGTTCTTGAAAGGTTAGCTGTTAAATATAATGTTCCAATTCGTCGTTGTGAAGAAGAGCGAGCAGTACGCCCATTTTCTGACGTATTTTACAGTGATTTTTACGCAGATGGTGTGACGGAAGATTACTTTGCGAAGTTAAAAGAAAGAGTACAAGGTGAACATACGGTAGAAATTATGGTTCATCCAGCTTATATTGACCCAGAGCTTGTGAAGCGTTCTTCTTACGTAATGGATCGCGTGAAAGAATTGCGTATTTTAACAGAGAGTGAGTTGCCTGAAGGAATAGAGCTTGTAAAGTTTTAATAGAAAAAAGACGGCTACATTATGCCGTCTTTTTTTATTTACAAAATGGATAGAATATATCCGCCAAAGGCTCCAAGTATAACGATAACCCAAGGTGGTGTTTTCCAAAAAGCGAGCAAGCAAAATAGAAGAGATGCAAAAACAAAATCTACAGCGTTCATAATCGTGCTTGTCCAAATCGGGTCATAAAAAGCTGCTAATAAAATACCGACAACGGCCGCATTGACTCCAAGTAGTGCGCCTTGTATGAAAGATATTTTTCTCACACTGTCCCAAAAGGGTAAAACACCAATAACGAGTAAGAAAGCAGGAAGGAAGATCGCAATTGTTGCAAGTATGGCACCAAGCGTCCCGTTTAACACTGCTCCTATATAAGAGGCGAATGTAAATAGTGGTCCTGGCATTGCTTGTGTTAATCCGTATCCAGCTAGGAATTGTTCTTTCGTCATCATTCCGTTTTGTACGAACTCACCTTCAAGAAGGGGGAGGACGACGTGTCCGCCTCCAAATACAAGTGCGCCAGAGCGATAGAAACTATCAAATAAAGCGATGTAATAAGAGAACGGTCTTAATATTGGTAGCAGTAGTAATAGTCCGAAGAATAAGACGAGACAAGAAACTGCTATATTTTTTGAAATAGGTACTTTTATATGTTGAGATTGACTAATTGGTTCGTTGCGATATAAAAGCCAGCCGATAAAGCCAGATATGATAATGAGAGTGACTTGTGTCCAGCTACTTGGCCATAATAGGGCGATTGAGGCAGTTGCAATTGCAATCGTCGCACGATTTCGGTCTGGCGTTAATTTTTGCGCCATTCCCCATATGGCATGAGCGACAATAGCGACTGCTACAAGTTTTAGCCCATGAATCCAGCCAGCACTTCCAAGGTCGAACTGATTAAGGAATGAGGCGAAGAAAACCAAAACAAGCACAGACGGTAAAGTGAACCCAATCCATGAAATAATAGCTCCGAATACCCCGCCTCTTAATAATCCAACGCCCATACCGACTTGGCTGCTAGCAGGACCAGGGAGGAATTGACATAGTGCTACTAAATCTCCATAGATTCGTTCATCCATCCATTTTCTTTTTTCTACATATTCATGGTGGAAATAGCCGAGATGGGCGACGGGGCCACCAAACGAAGTAATTCCTAATTTAAATGAGACGAGAAAAATCTCTAATAATGTGTGAAAAGTGTATTTGTTATTTTCCAAAACGACCTCCTAGAATGTTTTTCTAAGTGCATTATACAAGAGGTAGTAAAGAAAAAGGAACGATTCTAATGTAAAGATTATGTGAATCTTTTCTTCGTAATTAACACTTGAAAAAGTCATAAATGATTATGTATAAACCATAAAGTAGTAGAAGTAGTGCTGGGAAATTTATATAAGGAGAATGCCCGTATGACAACACATTTCTTTGCGAGGTTAACAGGTAAGAGGGAAATACCTCCTGTAAATACAGAAGCTTATGGCGTAGCAGAGTTTATATTTAGTGAGGATTTAAAGAAGTTGCAATATCGGGTCATATTGAAAAACATCGAAAAAGTTACATCATGCCAAATTCATTTAGGGAAAGCAAACCAAATTGGTCCAATTGTTTTAAGTTTATTTGGTCCATTAAAGCAAGGTATTAGTGTTAATGAAGGAGTCGTCACTGGTGTAGTTAATGTGGGGGATTTTGAAGGGCCTTTACAGGGGCGAGCGTTTGATAGCTTACTGCAAGAAATCATTCAGGCGAATGTATATGTAAATGTTTATACGAAGTCCCATAAGAAGGGCGAAATAAGGGGGAGAATTAGGAAAGTAAAGAAGTAGCAAAAAGGCTGTTCATATTGAACAGCCTTTTCTGTTATAAGGTGCGAATTTTAGCGATTATTGACGGTAAATCGATATATTAGAAAAATCGCTGATAAAACTCGAGTTGCGCTGATATATTTTGAAAATCGCTGATGAAATCTGCGTTACGGTCGATATATTACAAAACTGCCACGATTAATTTTTTACAGGCTGATTTTTAATGAAGAAGTCCATAACATAAAACACTTCGTCATCAGGTATTTGTATTTCAAATGTATTTTCAATTGGCTGCAATGCTTTTTTTACTTTCATATACATCCAGTATTCATCTTGTCTTCGTTTCTCTTTATCTGGATGAGGGAGAAGGCTTTCTCCCTTTTGAAGACGGTCAACCATACAGCTCATATGCAGAATAACACCCATTAAACTGTCAGGAGTTAGCTGTAAGGAAATTAATTCTTGAATTGTATTTAATGCGTAACGAATTGTTTTGATAAGTAATGCTCCGTCGTTACGCTGCATTTGTTGTTCCAGGATATCAGCCATTTTTGCATATGTTTCTTCATACGTAATTAATTCTTGAATTGGCTGAATCGCTGTGTAGTTTACAATGTCTTGGAAATGATACGTTAAGCATGGCACTTGTACATCAAAATTCGTAACAATACAAATGATATTCCGCTCTTTTTTTATGTTCTCAATCATTTTCGTTAAATCTTTTTCATGGACGATACTAATCGGAATGATTTCAATTAAGTCTTTGTCAAATCGCAAATAGTTCTCCAACATTTTTTGAATAGCTAAAGCACTGCCTTCCCCAGTTAAACAAGCTGTCAAAATAACAGATTTCATTGGTGATAGTGGTTTTTTCTTTTCTTCTTGTACGTTTAAGTAAAACGGTGTTAAGTTCTTCACCGTTTCATATAATGCATCTAACGAGTAGCCAAGCTGAGCTTTTCGAGCCGCTTCTAGTGCATGTGGAGTGCTTGTCATGGAAAGAACACGCACTGGAATTTTGAACTCAGTTTCTAATATATCACCAATATAAGCGAGAGATCCCATATCAACGAGTAAGAGAAGCCCGTTTACATTTTGGAGTGTTTTCATATACACTTTCACACGCTCTAAGAAATCTTTCGGCGATTCATGTAACGGCATATCGATACCGGTTACTTCGTCAATGCCGAGCAGTTCATTTGCGACGTTTGCCATTTCTGTTGCTATGCCGTTGCCGTGCGCTAATATTAATACTTTTACTTCTGTTTGTGAGGCAGGAATTGGATCAACAACGAAGAACATTGTTAAAAAGCCTGCTTCATCGATAGGCATTGTTATTTGTAATTCGTCTTCCAGTAGTTGAATGCATTGCATAGCTACGGAAAAAGCTTCTTTATATTTCGTACGAATTTGATTTAATTGCGGGTGATGAATTTGTTTTCCGGCCTGTAAACGTTGTAGAGTTGTCTGTACATGTAAACTTAAAGCGAGAAATACTTTTTCATCGAACGTTTTGGATAAATGTTTTTCAGCAAGTTCAGCAATTTTTTCACAAACGGAAACGATATTACGATCTACAATTTTAAAAACATTTTCATGACTTGTCTTTTTTGACATTTGGTTAAAATATTGTACGAAAAAGCTTTGAATATCATTTTCTATTAGTAATTCTAATTCTTCCTCTTCAATACCACGAGCTTGAAGTTCTTCATATTTATAGTCAATATAATCGTAAATAGAAGACTGTTTTTCATTTTCTATTTTATGATTACTCCAACCTTCATCACCTGTAAATATAAATGTTTCATTCGGTATTTGGTATAGATGACGGCTCTTTCTTTCAATGAATAGTCCTTCTTTCATATACCAAGGTAAGTCTGTGCTTGAAACATAGACAGAATCACGTTTCTTTGTCACGAAGTCAGAATAGGCTTTCGCACAGGCAATTTGTACATCCGTTTTTAATTGGCCGATGTTATTGGGACAATTGTAAAAGACGAAAGCACGCATTGCATTCGGGCTAACGTGAATTTCTTTTCGCAAGCGAATTGCTTCATTTGTGAAAAATAGTTGCAGTAAAGCAAAACGTTCTTTATGTGTACGCTCACGAAGTGGTGGCAGCGTGACAGTCATTGGTATACGTCTTGTAAATGTTTTTAATAAAAATGAATTTGGTTCTTCTGTTGTTGCAGTAATGATTAATACTTGTGCTTTACGTTCGTTTTCTGTTTCTCCAAGGCGGCGATATACTCCGCGGTCAATAAAGGTGAAAAGCATTTCTTGTCCCTCTGGAGGAAGGCGATGTACCTCATCTAAGAAAAGGATTCCTTCATGTGCTTTTTCAATTAACCCTTTTTGATCACTTGCCCCTGTATACGCTCCTTTTTTAATCCCAAATACTTGCCCGAGTAGTAGCTGTGGGTTATTTGCATAATCAGCACAGTTAAAGACAATAAATGGTGCATTTTTAGGAAGCTGTTCAACTTCAATTGCATATTCGTGCATTAAAGAAGCAAACATGGATTTTCCGACGCCTGTTTCTCCGAGCAGTAAAGTATGCATACCGTTTGGAGGATAGAGAATAGAAGCTTTCGCTTTTTCGATTGCGATTTTAAGGCTCGTATTTTCAACTGCAAATGTATCTAATGAAGTTGCTTCTTTTGAATGCGTTTCCAACGAAGTGTTCGTTTCTATATAAAAACGAACAGGACGCGTATTTGTTTTTAATAAACGTTTATCTTTTACGAGTTTGTTTAAGTCGCTACTTACATTGGCTCGATCTAGCTGCAACAGGGTAGCGAGTTCTGATGCAGTTACACCTTCTGTATAATTGCTTTTTTGTATTGCGTTAAAAATGAGATCTATTCGTTTCATTTCTATTCACCTCGAAACTTCATCACTATTTAAAATTTTACACAAAAATGGGAAGGGTGGGAAGAGAAAAATAAAACAGCTTTAGCACATAGGCACTAAAGCTGTTACAATCTTGTGTCTTTCCAAAAGTTTACTTCGAGATGAGAAGATGGATTATAGGGAAGAAGCTTGTATCCTTGTGACTGTAAGTAATCAATTACTTGTGGCAGTATTTGTACGGTTACACTCGAATCATGCAT
The DNA here is from genome assembly GCF_024296885.1 of Bacillus paranthracis. Taxonomy (NCBI): domain Bacteria; kingdom Bacillati; phylum Bacillota; class Bacilli; order Caryophanales; family Bacillaceae; genus Bacillus; species Bacillus paranthracis. The sequence continues at coordinate 4,918,278 of NZ_CP101135.1, read as the reverse complement.
TAAAATTACTTCGACTTGTTCATCGCTCTGATTACGTACCCTTTCTAGTATGGCAGAAGGGTTATCATAGCTTTTCCAGTCGTATGTATCGATTGTCCAATCCCACATTTTATACTGGGCTGATACAAGTGCATCACGGTAATTCTTTTTTAAATAAGGCATGCTACCATACGGGACACGAACGAGATGTGAATTTAATTTTGTAACTTGCTGAACGATGCTTTGTGTTTGTTCCATCTCTGTAATTAAAGCAGATGGATCACCGGTGTAAAGGCGTTTTACATCATGTGACATACTGTGAAGCCCGATATAATGTCCGTCTTTAATTAATCGTTGCATTGTCTTTTTATAATGTGGAACTTTTCCACCAATAACAAAGAAAGTTGCTTTTCCGTTCTTTTCTTTTAAGATGTTTAAAATTTGCGTAGTATATTTGTTTGGTCCGTCATCAAATGTTAAGTACGCGATTTTTTTGGTAGAAGAGGTAGTTTCGGTATTTGGATGATGTTCAGCAGGGGGAATGGTAGTCGCTCCTGCATGAGATGACGCGTACATAGTAATCGTTAAAAATAAAATAATGTATTGAAATACTCGCTTGATCATAACATTCACCCTCAGTTTGACAATCAAGATGTAAAAAAGAAAATATAATCCTTTTCTTATTATGTATATCTTTCTCCAATAGTGGAACTCTCAAACAAGCTATATTTTGGAAATGTAAAATAATGAATAAAAAATAGCATCCTCTTATAAGAAAGAGGATGCTATTTGAATATTTCATAATAGTAAAGGCTATACTACAATTAGTCTTCGCGTTTTTTCACTTTTTTATAAAAGGAAATAAGTGGTTTGTAACGTTCATGTACAAGTCCAATTACTTCAGCAATAATTTCTGTAAAGAAGATTAAAACGAAAAGAAGAATAATGGATAACCATAATGTTGCACTAGTAAAAATAATAGCATTTACGCTAAAGAAGATACCAAACGCGTATATAATTAGTACCGTTTTGCGATGTGAGAAGCCCATTGCAAGTAAACGGTGATGTAAATGCGATTTATCTGGTGCTGAAATAGGTTTTTTATTTACGATACGACGGATAATTGCAAATGCCGTATCAAATACAGGTACGCCTAAAATGATAACTGGAACGATAAAGCTGAATAACGTTACACTTTTGTATAATCCAAGTAACGATATAACAGAAATACAGTATCCTAAAAATAGTGCTCCTGTATCTCCCATGAAAATTTTTGCTGGATGGAAGTTGTAGAATAAAAATCCAATTGTACTTGCAAGTGCAATTAGTGCTAGAGGTAAAATGATAGCCGTTCCAGTACCCCATGGGCTAGTGAAGGCCATGTATGCTAGCGTTGCCAGTACGATAGATGAAATACCAGCGGATAATCCATCTAAGCCGTCAATTAAGTTGATGGCATTTGTAATACCTACAATCCAAAATACTGTAATTGGGTAAGCAAGCCATCCAAGTTCAGTATCCCCGAGGATCGGAATATATAATACTTGCACTAATAATCCACTTTTTACAATCATAATGGCAACTAATAGTTGTCCACCGAATTTTACCTTCGCAGATAACTCGTACATATCATCTAAAATACCGATGATTACAATGATAATCGCACCTAGCGTTATCGATAACATTCTTTGTTCGTATAAGCCACCGACAACAAATCCAACAGCCACACCAATAAATATTGCTAACCCGCCAAGACGAGGCATAATCTTTTGGTGCACTTTACGCGCGTTTGGCTTATCTGTTGCTCCTATTTTAAAAGCTAACTTAATAACTAAAGGAGTAACGACGAGTACAGTGATGAAAGATGCCAAAATGGCATAAATCACTTGTGAGTCCATTAATACCCCACCCTTTTATAGTCTAACGTAATTTTTTTTAATATATTTATCTGAAAATTATGATGTTTATTTACAGGCTCATAACATATGGTATCACAAAAAGATTAGAATTCAATCTTTTTTTCGTTTTATGGTAAATGGAAGCGGATAGAATATATGACAATGGTATACAGAATGTTGAATCGTTTGAGAAGGTTAATCGTATTGGGCTTTGGAATATGACATTTTCTCTTTCTCTTTAATAGCGAATAATTTTATTTCAATATTATAAGTGTTACACGTAGAAATGAGTAAGTTCCGTGTTAAAATATGGGAATTTTTCAAGCCTGAACGTGCAGCTTTAATCTCGGTAAAATTTCTATTGGTTTTATGGACAATATTTAATTTTACAAAAACTTAAAAAAGAATGAAGAATGCAATTCATATAATAAAGAAGTAAAAGAGTTTTCTCATTTTTAATGTGAGAGGGGGAAGCACAGGGGAAATTCTATGTATTCGTATATTTTCTATTGTATATTCCTGTGCGAAAAGGAAATGAAAATTACGATAATAGGTACCGGATACGTTGGATTGATTACAGGAGTAGGATTGGCAGTATTGGGACATTCGGTTACATGTTTTGATATAAATGATGAGAAAATTGAACGGATAAAACAAGGGGATCTGCCTATTTATGAAGCTGGCTTATATGAATTAATACATGATGCGTGTGAGAATAATCGTTTAACTTTTACAACAAGTAAAGAAGAAGCATTTTATGATGCAGAATTTATATTTATTGCAGTTGGAACGCCATCGTTATTAGATGGGACAGCAGATTTAACATATATTCAAAATGCATGTTTTGATATTGGAGCATATGCGACTAAAGACATTATTGTTGTTACAAAAAGTACTGTTCCTGTAGGGACGAATGGTGCTATGAGGGGATGGATTGAGGAGACATTACAAAATAGGCATGAATTACATATTGTATCGAATCCCGAATTTTTACGGGAGGGTTCAGGGATTTACGATTTTTTTCAGGGAAATCGTATTGTAATTGGAGCTGATAATGAGGAAGCGGCGCGAAAAGTTGAGAATTTATATAGTAAATTACATTTGCAAACGTATGTTACAGATATAAAAAGTGCAGAGATGATTAAATACGCATCGAATGCCTTTTTAGCGACAAAAATTAGTTTTATCAATGAAATTTCAAATATATGTGAGAAGGTAGGAGCTAATGTATTAGATGTTGCAAAAGGAATGGGAATGGATAAGAGAATTGGGTCGTCTTTTTTAAATGCGGGCATTGGTTACGGGGGATCGTGTTTTCCGAAAGATACGAAAGCGCTTGTGCAAATTGCAGGGAATGTGGCACATGATTTTCGTTTGTTAAAAGCCGTCATTGAAGTAAATAATAAACAACAGCTATTATTGATTGAGAAAGCGAAGAAAGTAATAAATATGAACAAGAAGCGGATTGCAGTGCTGGGAGCAGCATTTAAACCGAATACAGATGATATAAGAGAAGCACCGTCCCTTATTATGATACAAGAATTAATGAATATAGGTGCAGACATAGTGCTATATGACCCGAAGGCGATTCAAAATATGAAAAATATCTTTGGGGAGGCTATACAATATAGCGAATGTATAGATGAATCGATTAGAGGAGCGAGTGCGGCTTTTATCGTGACAGAGTGGGAGAGTATCCGGGCTTATCCGTTAGAAAAGTATGCCCAACTTATGAGAGAACCTATTTTATTTGACGGAAGGAATTGTTATACTGATGAGGATGTCAAGAAGCAAGAGATAGATTATTATTCTATTGGAAGAGAACGTATTTGTAAGAGGGATTTTTCCGTTATTCGTTAAAAAGGTATGTATTCATGTATATTCTTATATGTCATAATAGGATTTGTAACTAGTGAAAGAAAAGAGGCAATGAAATGACTGAACGTTTAAAAGTAATGACAATTTTCGGGACACGTCCAGAAGCAATTAAAATGGCACCTCTTGTATTAGAGTTGCAAAAGCATCCAGAGAAAATTGAATCAATTGTGACTGTAACAGCACAACATCGTCAAATGTTAGACCAAGTATTAAGTATCTTTGGAATTACACCAGATTTCGATTTGAATATTATGAAGGATCGCCAAACTTTAATCGATATTACAACGCGTGGTTTAGAAGGTTTGGATAAAGTAATGAAAGAAGCGAAGCCGGATATCGTACTTGTACATGGTGATACGACGACAACGTTTATCGCAAGCTTAGCTGCTTTCTATAATCAAATTCCAGTAGGTCATGTCGAGGCAGGACTTCGTACATGGGATAAATATTCTCCATACCCAGAAGAGATGAATCGTCAATTAACAGGTGTAATGGCAGATCTTCATTTCTCACCTACAGCAAAATCAGCAACGAACTTACAGAAAGAAAATAAAGATGAATCACGCATTTTCATAACAGGAAATACAGCGATTGACGCACTAAAAACGACTGTAAAAGAAACATATAGTCATCCTGTACTAGAGAAACTTGGAAGTGATCGTCTTGTACTTATGACAGCTCACCGTCGTGAAAACCTAGGAGAGCCAATGCGTAATATGTTCCGTGCAATTAAGCGTCTTGTTGATAAGCATGAAGACGTACAAGTTGTGTATCCGGTTCATATGAACCCTGTTGTTCGTGAAACTGCAAATGATATTTTAGGCGATCATGGCCGCATTCATTTAATTGAGCCGCTAGATGTAATTGATTTCCACAATGTTGCAGCTCGTTCATACTTAATGTTAACTGATTCTGGTGGTGTACAAGAGGAAGCTCCGTCACTTGGTGTACCGGTTCTTGTTCTTCGTGATACAACAGAGCGTCCAGAAGGTATTGAAGCAGGTACGTTGAAATTAGCGGGAACAGACGAAGAGACAATCTTTAGTCTTGCTGATGAGTTGTTATCAGACAAAGAAGCTCATGATAAGATGTCAAAAGCATCTAATCCGTACGGTGATGGTCGTGCATCAGAGCGTATTGTAGAAGCAATCTTAAAACATTTTAATAAATAAAAAAACAGCCAAATCGCATGCGATTTGGCTGTTTTATTGCTGATTTCTCATAATCCACTCTGCATGAGCATTCGTAGAAGGAGGGGGATCAGTTGGTGTTTTGTTCTGATTCTGATTCGTTTCTTTCTTCGCTTTCTCGTTAGAGTTCGAATTTGAAGAAGGAGTGGATTCCGTTTTTGTTGTTGAATTTTCTTGCGTGGTTACCTTTTCTCCTAGTTCTTTTTTAATTTCGTTACGTACTGCCTCAACACCGTTTGGATCTGGAAGGAAGTAATAAATACCACCTATTTTTTTGTCTTCTCCTTCAAGTTTGAGTGTTTGTATTGTGGAAGGATCAAACCCAGAAAGTTTCTTGTAAAGAGCAAGGCCATCAGAAATAGGAATGTCAGTTTTTATATATTTTCCAACGACTGCTGTCAAATCTTTAATTTTAAATACGGTAGAGGTGGAATTTAGTTTTTGAACAACAGCAGCTAGTAATTGTCTTTGTCTAGCAGCCCGGCCATAGTCGCCATTCGGATCTTGCTTTCGCATACGAACGTAAGCGAGTGCTTCTTCACCATTTAATTCTTGTTGTCCTTGCTTAAATTCGATTTTTTTGTAGTAATCCACGTCTGAACGCTCCCAAAAATCGAAGGGGACATCAACAGTAACACCGCCAACAGCATCAACAATACCTTTAAAGCCTTGGAAATCAATTTTAAGATAATGATCGACAGGCACTTTTAGAAAACCTTCGACAGTTTTGATTGCCATTTCTTCTCCGCCGTAAGCATGCGCAGCGTTAATTTTGTCCTCTTTATTCTTTCCGACAATTGGAACGCGACTATCACGAGGGATACTCATAAGCGAAATCTTTTGCGTTTTCGGATTGACTGTCGCAAACATTAATGAATCTGTACGACCGTTTTGACCGTCTGTTGCATAATCTTCTATACCCATAATAAGGAGTGTAAAAGGCTCCTTTGTAATTTCTACATCTTCGGTTCTTAAATCCGATTTTTCACGAGTAAAACCACTATACATCCCCATGAGAGAAGAGTAGGAATTTAATATATAAAGTCCTACACTGCCAAATAAAAATAAGAAAATAAGGAAGTAGAAAAACTTTCTTCTTCGTTTCTTTTTTATTCTGCTATTTTGGAGATGATAATAACGTTCTTCCATATATAATCTCCTTAGTTCATTTGTAGGAAAGTAATTCACTACATTAATCTTTAAAGGCGATACAGTATTTATTCTTAGATAACATCTTGTTCTAAGTACAACATATCTCCTTCTGTAATTGTACATTTCCCATTTGTTAATTCAATCATCCAATCCGTGAATGGTTGTTTTCCATCTTCTTCTACATACGTATCAAATGTGACATTTTCGAGGTAATGTATATCTTTAATGGCATATTTTGAATTGCGTAATTCATTTTCAATTTTGCCAAGTAATGTGTAATCAATTTCGGTCTGCATAACACGCATTAATTTTCGCTCGACAACACCGACATGATTAATGCCTTCGCTTGTACATTTTCCATATGCGCGAATTAATCCACCAGCGCCCAGTTTGATGCCACCAAAATAGCGGGTAACGACAACGACGGTATCTTTTAAACCGCGTTTTTTTAGTACCTCTAACATAGGTACGCCAGCTGTACCGCTAGGTTCACCATCATCATTTGCTTTTTGAATTTGATCTTGTTCGCCAATTAAATAAGCAGAACAATTATGTGTTGCATTCCAGTTTTGTTTTTTGATTTTTTGTATGAATTCTTGAGCCTCTTCTTCGGTTGTAGCACGACTAACATAACAGATGAATCTTGATTTTTGAATAACAATTTCGTGTTCACCGTAGTTTTTTATTGTTAAATATTGTAATAACACTTGTATACGCCCCTATCCATCAAAATGACTAGTACTTTACATTTTAAAAGCGGGCGTTTTTATATTCAAACATTTTTTATAAATAAGCTGAAATTTTTGATGAGTATTTTACCTTTTTGTTGTAATTTGTCGAGATGATAAGTATAATTTCAAACCCGCATTTTCATGTATGGATGCACCATTTTTAGTTTTCGTGTAAAATTAGGAAATAAAAACTTTTTTATAAGGCAGGTACGAAAATGAAAACAGCTATTGTTACTGATAGTACAGCATATATACCGAAGCATATTCGTGATGAACTCAATATATATATGATTCCATTAAACGTTGTGTTTGGAACGGAATCTTATCAAGAAGAAGCTGAAATTTCAGCAGATGATTTTTATGTAAAAGTACGTGAGCAAGAAGAGCTTCCGAAAACTTCTCAACCAGCAATCGGAAAGTTTGTTGAGCTATATGAAGAATTATCTAAGGATTATGATGCAGTTATTAGCATTCATCTTTCAAGTGGGATTAGTGGTACATATCAAACGTCAACGACAGCTGGTCAAATGGTAGAGGGTATTGATGTATATACGTACGACTCTGAAATTAGTTGTGAAGTACAAGGATTCTACGTGCGTGAAGGTGCAAAGCTAGCAAGCGAAGGGAAGGATCCAAAAGAGATTATCGCCCGTTTTGATGAAATGAAGAAAACGATGGACGCTTATTTTGTAGTAGATGATTTACACCATTTACAACGTGGAGGCCGATTAAATAGTGCGCAAGCTTTCATCGGTAGTCTGTTACAAGTAAAGCCGGTTTTATATTTTAGAGACAAAATCATTATCCCGTTTGAAAAGATTCGTACGCGTAAAAAAGCGTTAAAACGTATCATTGAAATTTTTGATGAGCAAGCAAGTAAAGGTGTACCTATGGAAGCAGTTATCATTCATGCACAACGTGAAGAGGAAGCGAATGAATGGAAGGCAGAATTAGAAGCAAAATATCCTCATGTTACAATCCGCACAGGTTATTTCGGTGCTGTAATTGGAACGCATTTAGGTGAAGGTGCACTAGGTCTTGGATGGTATACGAAGTAATAAAGATATAAAAAGCTCTCTTTCGGAAGAGGGTTTTTTTACGGATATTTTACGTGAAGTTGACAAGTTAATATTTGGAAATGGTAAAATGTACGTAAAATAAAATAATGAGGAAAGTTTTATAACTTACTTTTTACAAGAAACTATATTATAATAGAAGAGAGGTGAAACATATGGAGCATAATTCTTGTTTATGTCCAAAGTTTGAGTCAGCTTTTACTTTGCTTAGTAAGAAATGGACTGGCTTAATTATTAAATCTTTGCTGGAAGAGTCAAAACGTTTTAGAGAAATCGCAGATATTATACCGAATATGAGCGATCGTATGTTATCAGAGCGTTTAAAGGAATTGGAAAGCGAAGGCATTGTAGTTCGTAATGTTTATCCAGAAGTACCAGTTCGAATCGAGTACGGCTTAACGGACAAGGGAAAAGCGTTAGAAAGTGTTATGGATGAAGTCCAAAATTGGGCTGAGAAATGGATGAAATAACGTTTTGATTTCATCCGTATTAGTATATTTAATAAAACGTAAGGGAAACCTTGCGTTTTTTTCTTTGCTTATAAAAACCTTTTAAAACTCTACACATATATACAAAAATATGCATATTTTGCGATAGTGTTACATATAATATTACATTTGTTTTACAAAAGCGTAACATTAGCAAAAAAAATCCCGAATTATGGTATAAATTTTATAGGTTATATACGGAAAAAGAAAAAAGAAAGCGGTGTAAAAAATAAAATGAAAAAGCTAAAAATGGCATCTTGCGCATTAGTGGCAGGGTTAATGTTTTCAGGACTAACACCAAATGTATTTGCTGAAGATAAAATTTCTGACGTGAAATCACAAATTAATACACAAAATGACACTTTACATAAACAACAACAAGAACGTGATGAATTACAAAAACAAATGAATGACTTAAACAAAACAATTCAAGGTTTAGATAAGTCTGTTCAAGAGAATGCTGCAAAGCTTGATGAAACAACGAAAAAAGTTGCGGACACTGAGCAATTAATCGAAAAGAAAAATAAAGATATTGCAGAATTACAAACGAAAATTGCAAAACGTGAGGAGTTATTAAGAAAACGTTTAGTTGCACTTCAAGAGCAACCAAACACAAACGTTGTAACAGAAGTTCTTGTAAACTCTAAAAATCTTGCAGATTTAGTTGATCGTTTAAATTCAGTTTCTAAAATTCTTGAGTCTGACGAAGACATCATGAAAACACAACAAGAAGATCAAGCGAACGTGAAAAAAGATGTTGAAACGGTAAAAACAAAGCAAAAAGAATTAAAAGAAGCACAAGCTCAAATTGAAACTGCTAAAAAAGAACTTGATGTTGAAAAAGCGAAAAAAGCAGCGGCAGTAAACGATTTAAGCGGTAAAATGGATACAGTTGTAACTTCAATGACAAGTACGGAAGAACAATTGAAGGAGCTTGAACAACAGGCATTAAAATTACAGCAAATTGCTGAAAAAGAAGCACAAGAAAAAGCAGCACAAGAAGTTGCTGCTCAAAAACAAGCAGAACAAGCTGCACAACAAGCACAAGCACAAGCTCCAGCACAACCGTCACAGGCTCCAGCTCAGCCAGCACAAACACAAGCAGAGCCGGCAGCTCCAGCAAACAATGACGGACAAGATAAAAAAGAAGAGCCTAAGAAAAAAGAAGAGAAAAAAGCAACACCAGCCCCAGTAGTACCAGCTGACAATGGTGGCGGAAGACAAGATGTTGTTGAAAAAGCTAAAGGCTTAGTAGGTTTAAAATACGTATGGGGTAGTGCGTCAATTTCAAATGGTGGATTTGACTGCAGTGGTTTAATCTCTTATGTTTACGGTTTAGGTCGTCAAGATACTAGAGGTTTATGGAACTCTGTACAAAAGATTAGCCCATCTGAAGCAAAACCAGGAGATCTTATCTTCTTACAAGGTACTTACAGAGCAGGCGTATCTCACGTTGGTATTTATATTGGTGGCGGTCAAATGATCCATGCTGCTGATGAATCAACAGGTGTTACTTACGGTAGCGTAAATAGCTCTTACAACCAAAAGCATTTCTTAGGTTACGGTAGATTATAGGATTATAATTGAATAAAAAACGTGTATAAAGTCGATAGCTTACTATTTTATAAGTAGGTTATCGGCTTTTTTGCGTTTTTACGAGATTATAAGAAAGGCTTATAGTAGTGCTGGAGGTGATTGCTAATGCTTGGTGGAAAACAGTTGCTATTAGAAGAACTCTCTTCAGATTTACGGAGAGAATTAAGTGATTTGAAAAAGAGGGGAGAGGTTGTATGTGTACAAGGTATAACGAAGAATACTTCTAAATATATATGTCAGCGCTGCGGAAATATAGAGCAGCGGCTATTTGCATCATTTTTATGTAAAAGGTGCGGTAAAGCATGCGCGTATTGCCGGAAGTGTATCACGATGGGGAGAGTTAGTGAATGTGCTGTACTTGTTCGCGGAATTCATGAAAGAAACGGAGACAGGGAGCTAAATCCATTACAGTGGAATGGGGCTTTATCGATTGGTCAGGAGTTGGCGGCGCAAGGAGTTATAGAAGCGATTAAGCAGAAAGAATCTTTTTTTATTTGGGCTGTGTGCGGGGCTGGAAAAACAGAAATGTTATTTTACGGTATAGAAGAGGCGCTCCAAAAAGGAGAAAGAGTGTGTATCGCAACGCCAAGGACGGACGTTGTACTGGAATTAGCGCCGAGATTACAAGAAGTGTTTCCAAGTATAACTGTAGCTGCTTTATACGGAGGGAGTGTAGATCATAAAAAAGATGCAGCGTTAGTCGTTGCAACGACTCACCAACTGTTACGTTACTATAGAGCGTTTCATGTGATGATTGTAGATGAGATTGATGCCTTCCCGTATCATGCGGATCAAATGTTACAGTATGCAGTTAGGCAAGCAATGAAAGAGAAAGCAGCGCGTATTTATTTAACTGCAACCCCTGATGAAAAATGGAAGCGTAATTTCAGAAAGGGGAAACAAAAAGGTGTTATTGTGTCAGGACGATACCATCGTCACCCGTTACCAGTTCCTCTATTTAGTTGGTGCGGAAATTGGAAGAAAAGCCTCCATCATAAAAAAATTCCTCGCGTGTTACTACAATGGTTAAAAATGAACTTAAACAAAAAGTATCCTATTTTTTTATTTGTTCCTCATGTGCGATATATAGAAGAAATAAGTCAGTTGTTGAAAGGGTTGGATAATAGAATCGATGGCGTGCATGCAGAAGATTCGATGAGAAAAGAAAAAGTAGCATCTTTCAGAAAGGGAGACATTCCGTTATTAGTTACAACGACAATTTTAGAAAGAGGAGTAACTGTGAAGAACTTACAAGTGGCTGTGTTAGGAGCTGAAGAAGAAATTTTTTCAGAGAGTGCGCTCGTACAAATTGCAGGCCGAGCGGGGCGTAGTTTTGAAGAGCCATATGGTGAGGTTATGTATTTTCATTACGGTAAGACAGAGGCAATGGTACGCGCGAAAAAACATATTCAAAGTATGAACAAAAATGCGAAAGAACAAGGATTGATCGATTAATGCATTGTTTACTTTGTGATGAGTATATGGTGGAAACAGTTAGTTGGTACACCTTCTTTGTAAGGTCCCCAAAAAAATATGTATGTGATAGATGTGAGCAAAAACTTTCCTATATTATAGGAGGAATTTGCATGGATTGTGGTCGTCCTTTAGATGACTTACCTACTCGATATAAAGAAAATGACATTTGCATGGACTGTGTAAGATGGAGGAATGAGGAAGGATATCGTCCTTTTAAAAATCGTTCGTTGTACGTGTACAATGATGATATGAAAGGTATACTAGCGCAATTTAAGTTTCGAGGTGATGCGGAGTTAGTTCGTATTTTTTATCAATCTTTTCGGGAGTTATTTCAAAAGTATTTTACGGACGTTTCAACCGTTATTGCTGTTCCGCTTAGTAGGGAACGGGAATATGAACGAGGTTTTAATCAAGCAGAGTTATTAGCAGCTTGTTTGCCTGTCAAAAATTTTTATTCATCATTAAGAAGGAAGGAAACAGAAAAGCAAAGTAAGAAGTCGCGTAAAGAAAGGCTTTCGGGAAGTAATCCTTTTTATTTTCAGAGAGAAGAGATGTTTCATGGACAACATATTTTACTTGTTGATGATGTATATACGACAGGAATTACAGTGAGACAAATTGGAAGTCTTTTCTATGATAAAGGAGCAAGCGAAGTTTCTAGTTTGACGCTCTGTAGAAGTTGATCTGTAACTGTCGAAAGAGATAATAAAAAGACGATAAGTCTTCTTTGACTTCGTAAGTTGTCATTCGTTATAGTGAAATTATGGGGCAAATGCCCTGATTTTTAGAGTGAAGGGAATGGAATGAACATGCAAGGAAGAGTAAAATGGTTCAATGCAGAAAAGGGATTTGGGTTTATTGAGCGTGAAGACGGTGATGATGTGTTTGTTCATTTTTCTGCTATTCAACAAGATGGATATAAGTCATTAGAAGAAGGGCAACAAGTTGAGTTTGATATTGTAGAGGGAGCACGTGGACCACAAGCAGCTAATGTTGTAAAACTGTAGGTATATTGTTTTTGGGAAGAGAAAGCTGCGTTTGTGGCAACGTTATATATATGGTAGAACCTCTTGTTTTTTGCAAGGGGTTTTTGTTATGAATGGAGTTGTCAAAAAGTTGTTTCTTTTCTGTAACGAATTGTCCACAGTTATATTCGTTATTCACGATGTTAATAGGATAAAATAAAGATAGAAACGATGCATCTTTTCATTTCAACAAAAAACGATAAAAAAATCGCAATTCCACTAATTTTTTTAAAAAAGTTAGAAGGAGTTTTTAAGCCGGTGTCGAAATTATAGTACATAGGCTTGAAAGGAGGAATTCATCTATGAAATTCAACATTCGTGGTGAAAATATTGAAGTAACTCCAGCATTAAAGGAATATGTAGAGAAAAAACTAAGTAAGTTAGAGCGTTATTTTGATACATTCCCAGAGATTAAAGTTAATTTAAAAGTATACTCTGACAAGCAACGTGTCGAGGTAACAATTCCATTTACTGATTTATTACTTCGTGCAGAAGAAACTAATAGTGATATGTACGCTGCTATCGATTTAGTAGTTGATAAACTTGAGCGACAAATTCGTAAACATAAAACAAAAGTAAATCGTAAGTTACGTGAGAAAGGTTCTATGAAAACGAACTTTATCCTTCCAGAAGCAGTAGCTGTCCTGGATGAGGTAGAAGAGGATCAACTGGAACTTGTACGTACAAAACGATTCGATTTAAAACCGATGGACGTTGAAGAAGCGATCTTACAAATGGATATGCTAGGACATAATTTCTTCGTCTTCACAAATGCTGATACAAATGAAACTAATGTTGTATATGGCCGTAAAGATGGGAAATATGGTTTAATCGAAACTAAATAATAATTCAAAAGCGCAGCCGAAATGGCTGCGCTTTTTTTTGCTGAAAATAGATTTTTTTTAAAAGTTTTCTTAATTTAGAACGAGACATTCGGCCGATTGTTGTCATAGTTATAAGACAAGTGTTACAATTATCATTAGGTATATACATTTTAGTTTTTTTAATTAGGAGAAAAATTGGCATAACATACATTTGATTCTTATAACGACTGATTGTAATAGAGAAAAAGAAAAAACAATCGGAAGTTTTATTTTAATAAAAAGAGGAGCGTATTTCCTATGATCGGTATTTTAAAAAAGGTGTTTGATGTAAATCAACGCCAAATTAAACGTATGCAGAAAACAGTTGAGCAAATTGATGCATTAGAGTCATCTATTAAGCCATTAACTGATGAACAATTAAAAGGGAAGACGCTTGAATTTAAAGAACGTCTAACAAAAGGTGAAACAGTAGATGATTTACTACCTGAAGCTTTTGCGGTTGTTCGTGAAGCTGCGACTCGTGTTCTTGGAATGCGTCCGTATGGTGTACAGTTAATGGGTGGTATTGCCTTACATGAAGGGAATATTTCTGAGATGAAAACGGGTGAAGGTAAAACGTTAACATCTACATTACCTGTATATTTAAATGCTTTAACAGGAAAAGGTGTTCACGTTGTTACAGTCAATGAATATTTAGCACAACGTGATGCGAGCGAAATGGGACAACTTCATGAGTTCCTAGGATTAACAGTAGGAATTAATTTAAACAGTATGTCACGCGAAGAGAAACAAGAGGCTTATGCTGCTGATATTACGTATAGCACAAATAACGAGCTTGGATTCGATTACTTACGTGACAACATGGTTTTATATAAAGAGCAGTGCGTTCAACGCCCACTGCACTTTGCTATTATCGATGAAGTCGATTCTATCTTAGTCGATGAAGCGCGTACGCCACTTATTATTTCTGGACAAGCTCAAAAATCAACAGAGCTGTACATGTTTGCAAATGCATTCGTTCGTACGTTAGAAAATGAAAAAGATTATTCATTTGATGTGAAGACGAAAAATGTAATGTTAACAGAAGATGGTATTACGAAAGCGGAGAAAGCTTTCCATATTGAAAACTTATTTGATTTAAAACATGTAGCGCTTCTTCACCATATTAATCAGGCACTTCGTGCGCACGTTGTTATGCATCGTGATACAGATTATGTTGTACAAGAAGGCGAAATCGTAATTGTAGACCAATTTACTGGTCGTCTTATGAAAGGTCGTCGTTATAGCGAAGGGTTACACCAAGCTATCGAGGCAAAAGAAGGCGTAGAAATTCAAAATGAAAGTATGACGCTTGCGACAATTACATTCCAGAACTACTTCCGTATGTACGAAAAGTTATCTGGTATGACTGGTACAGCGAAAACAGAGGAAGAGGAATTCCGTAACATTTATAATATGAACGTTATCGTAATTCCAACGAACAAACCGATTATTCGTGATGACCGTGCAGATTTAATCTTCAAATCAATGGAAGGTAAATTTAATGCTGTTGTTGAGGATATTGTAAATCGTCATAAACAAGGGCAACCAGTTCTTGTCGGTACAGTTGCGATCGAAACGTCAGAACTTATTTCAAAAATGTTAACGCGTAAAGGTGTACGTCATAACATCTTAAATGCAAAAAACCATGCGCGTGAAGCGGATATCATTGCAGAAGCAGGTATAAAAGGCGCTGTAACGATTGCGACGAACATGGCAGGTCGTGGTACAGATATTAAGCTTGGAGACGATGTGAAAAACGTTGGTTTAGCCGTTATCGGTACAGAGCGTCACGAAAGTCGTCGTATTGATAACCAGTTACGTGGTCGTGCTGGTCGTCAAGGGGACCCAGGTGTTACGCAGTTCTACTTATCAATGGAAGATGAACTAATGCGTCGCTTCGGTTCTGATAATATGAAAGCGATGATGGATCGCCTTGGTATGGATGATTCTCAGCCAATCGAAAGTAAAATGGTTTCTCGTGCAGTAGAATCTGCGCAAAAACGTGTAGAAGGAAATAACTATGATGCACGTAAGCAGTTACTACAATATGATGATGTACTTCGTCAGCAACGTGAAGTTATTTACAAACAGCGTCAAGAGGTAATGGAGTCTGAGAACTTACGCGGTATTATTGAAGGTATGATGAAATCTACAGTAGAGCGTGCGGTTGCACTTCATACACAAGAGGAAATTGAAGAAGATTGGAACATTAAAGGTCTTGTTGACTACTTAAATACAAACCTTCTGCAAGAAGGAGATGTGAAAGAAGAAGAATTACGTCGCCTTGCTCCAGAGGAAATGAGCGAGCCAATTATCGCGAAATTAATAGAGCGTTACAACGAAAAAGAGAAGCTTATGCCAGAAGAGCAAATGCGTGAGTTCGAAAAAGTTGTTGTATTCCGTGTTGTAGATACGAAATGGACAGAGCATATCGATGCGATGGATCACCTTCGTGAAGGTATTCATTTACGTGCTTACGGTCAAATTGATCCACTTCGTGAGTATCAAATGGAAGGGTTCGCAATGTTCGAATCAATGATTGCTTCTATTGAAGAGGAAATTTCTCGTTACATTATGAAAGCTGAAATTGAACAAAACTTAGAGCGTCAAGAAGTTGTTCAAGGTGAAGCTGTTCACCCATCTAGCGATGGCGAAGAGGCGAAGAAAAAACCAGTTGTAAAAGGTGACCAAGTGGGCCGCAACGATTTATGTAAATGTGGTAGTGGTAAAAAATATAAAAACTGCTGTGGCATTGGGAAGTAATATAGGGCGGTAGCCCAGGCTGCTTTGCAAACTTTTACATCAAAAATGTATAATTAAGAAGGATTAAACTCTCTCCGTCATAAGTGGAGAGAGTTTCCCTTGTTTTCATGCGAAAGTAACAGCAATTACATAGAGGTGAAGGAAATGGAATTAGTAGAAATTAGACAGGAATTAGAGAAAATGGCTAAGAGATTAGCGGCTTTTAGGGGGTCTCTTTGACCTCCCTACTAAGGAGAAACAAATTGCAGAATTAGAAGAAAAAATGATGGGCGCAGGATTTTGGGATGACCAACAAGGCGCACAAGCTGTCATTAACGAAGCAAATGCGTTAAAAGATATGGTTGGGAGTTTCCGTCAGTTAGATGAGACATTCGAAAATTTAGAAATAACGCATGAACTTTTAAAAGAAGAGTATGATGAAGATTTACATGAGGAGCTTGAATCAGAAGTAAAAGGCTTAATTCAAGAAATGAATGAGTATGAGCTTCAGTTACTATTAAGTGATCCTTATGATAAAAATAACGCCATTTTAGAATTACACCCAGGTGCAGGTGGAACAGAGTCACAAGACTGGGGTTCTATGTTATTACGTATGTACACACGTTGGGCTGAAAAACGTGGGTTTAAAGTAGAAACTGTTGACTACTTACCAGGTGATGAAGCTGGTATTAAGAGCGTTACTTTATTAATTAAAGGTCATAACGCTTACGGTTATTTAAAAGCTGAGAAAGGTGTGCATCGTCTTGTACGTATTTCACCATTCGATTCTTCAGGCCGTCGTCATACATCGTTCGTATCTTGTGAAGTTGTACCTGAATTCAATGATGAAGTTGAAATTGAAATACGTACAGAAGACTTGAAAATTGATACGTATCGTGCAAGTGGAGCAGGTGGACAGCACGTCAATACGACAGATTCAGCAGTTCGTATTACGCATACACCGACAAATACGGTTGTAACGTGTCAGTCAGAGCGTTCTCAAATTAAAAACCGTGAGCATGCGATGAAAATGTTAAAAGCGAAATTATATCAAAAGAAATTAGAAGAGCAACAAGCGGAGTTAGATGAAATTCGCGGAGAACAAAAAGAAATCGGATGGGGTAGCCAAATCCGTTCTTACGTATTCCACCCATATTCTCTTGTGAAAGACCACCGTACAAATACAGAGGTCGGTAATGTGCAAGCAGTTATGGATGGAGAAATTGATCCGTTTATTGATGCTTACTTACGTTCTCGCATCTAATAAGCTAAGTGAAAAAAAGCCAACAAAATTGTTGGCGCACGTTGAGGATATAGAGGACATAAAGAGTGCTATTTTATTTATATGGATGAAGTACAGAGGAAGAGAAGTTGGAAACGACAACTTCTCTTTTTGATGGGATTATATGTAGCATACAATGTTGTATATTGTTTTGTAAAAAGTAGAAAATAGTAAAACAGATTGGCAATAGAGTAAGGCTTTCTACAGAATTTTTCTAAATTCCCGTTCAAAAAGAATCCTTTATAGAAGTTTATAAGTTGTTCACAGAATTGAAACAACTTATAAAAGCTTTATATCATTAGGGTTCTCACTTTATTTTTGAAGAATATGAAATACACCTTAGTTTTTCTATATAAAGATAATGCTTATAATGAAAATGAGTGTGTTAGGAATGAAAAGAATATCAACAATGGGGAGCGATAGAAGTGAAAAAGAAATTATTGGCTATTGCGCTAGGAACATCAGTCGTTTTTGCTTTAGGAGCGTGTGGAAATAAAGAAGAGAGTAAGCCTTCGAACCAGTCTGCAAGTACAGACAGTGCAGAACAAATTTTCCAAAGAAGTTGTGCTGGGTGTCACGCAACAGATTTATCAGGAGCAACTGGACCTGATTTAAGAAAAGTAGGCGGGAAGTACGACGCTGCAGATATCGAAGAAATTATTAAAAAAGGTCGCGGTTCAATGTCGCCAGGACTTATTCAAGGTGAAGATGCGAAAAAAGTAGCTGAGTGGTTAGCTGAACATAAATAAAAAGGGGTAAAATGGACGAGTTGATTCATATAATCAACTCGTTTCCCTTTTTTTGGAATGTAACATAACTGTAACAAAAATGTATCCAAACTGGAAACCGTTTGATGTTACAATGAGGTTTGTAGAATTTTGCTGAAATATATTACATAGAGTAGTATTGCTTAGAAAAAGAGTATAAGTAGACTACCTTCAACAAGAGTGGTTTAAAAGAGAATAAAGGTTTAGCTTTTATTTTCAAATGTACAGAAAAGTATTTCGAAAAAAATCATTAAGTATTGGGTGATAAATAATGATAAAAATGACGAATGTTTATAAGGAGTACCCGAATGGTATGAAAGCCATTGCTGGTCTCACAGTTAACATTAAACAAGGCGAGTTTGTATACGTAGTTGGACCGAGTGGAGCCGGAAAATCTACATTTATTAAAATGATGTATCGTGAAGAGAAGCCATCTACAGGATCAATTAATGTAAATGGTCTTACTATCGAGTCATTAGCAGAAAGAGACGTTCCATATTTCCGTCGTCAATTAGGCGTGATTTTCCAAGACTTTAAATTACTACCTAAATTAACGGTATATGAGAATGTTGCGTTTGCCTTAGAAGTAATTGAAGAAGAGCCAGATGCAATCCGTGAGCGTGTAACAGAAGTGTTAGGTCTTGTAGGTCTTGAAGATCGTGCAGACGCACTTCCAAGCGAACTTTCAGGCGGGGAGCAGCAACGTGTTGCGATTGCGAGAGCAATTGTTAATAGACCAAAGGTTGTAATTGCCGATGAGCCAACAGGTAACTTAGATATTGAAACAGCTCTTGATATTATGAAGATTTTCAAGCGCATTAATGAGCGTGGTACAACGATCGTTATGGCGACACATAACGCAGATATCGTAAATACAATCCGTCATCGTGTAATCGCGATTGAAGGCGGAAAAATTGTTCGAGATGAGATGGAGGGAGGATACGGATATGAAGGCTAAGACCCTTAGTCGACATTTGCGAGAAGGTGTAAAGAATCTATCACGTAACGGATGGATGACGTTTGCTTCTGTTAGTGCAGTAACAGTTACATTATTACTTGTAGGTGTCTTTTTAACAGCGATTATGAATATGAACCATTTTGCGACGAAAGTAGAGCAAGATGTAGAAATTCGTGTACACATTGATCCAGCAGCAAAAGAAGCTGATCAAAAGAAATTAGAAGATGATATGAGTAAGATTGCAAAAGTAGACTCTATTAAATATTCTTCTAAAGAAGAAGAGTTAAAACGTTTAATTAAAAGCTTAGGCGATAGCGGAAAGACATTTGAGTTATTTGAACAAGATAACCCACTTAAAAACGTATTCGTTGTAAAAGCAAAAGAACCAACAGATACAGCAACAATTGCGAAAAAGATTGAAAAAATGCAGTTTGTAAGTAATGTTCAGTACGGAAAAGGGCAAGTTGAACGATTATTTGATACTGTAAAAACTGGTCGTAACATCGGGATTGTGTTAATTGCTGGTCTTTTATTCACAGCGATGTTCTTAATCTCTAATACAATTAAAATTACAATTTATGCTCGTAGTACAGAAATCGAAATTATGAAACTTGTAGGTGCAACAAACTGGTTTATTCGTTGGCCGTTCTTATTAGAGGGATTATTCCTAGGAGTATTAGGATCAATTATTCCAATTGGCTTAATTCTAGTTACGTATAATTCGTTGCAAGGTGTGTTTAACGAAAAACTTGGCGGAACAATTTTCGAACTTCTACCATACAACCCATTCGTATTCCAATTAGCTGGTTTACTAGTGTTAATCGGGGCTTTAATCGGTATGTGGGGAAGTGTAATGTCAATTCGTCGCTTCTTAAAAGTATAAAAAGTTGCAAACATAATTCGTACAAGCTTATCATATAGTAGAAATAGGTAAAGGCATCACACACTGTGTGATGCCTTTTGCTACACCACCTGTGTGTTTTGGAAAGGGGAATTCCGCATTGAAACGTAGAGTTGCAATTATTGGAATGGTTGTTGCATTTTTAATTGGTGCTGGCGGAATGTTTGCGGGTATGTCTTTATTTGGGGTTAACCCAGCAGAAGTAACGCAAACAATTTCGAATGGAAACGCTAGCACTGCGCAAGGGAGTTTGGCAAAAATTAATGAGGCGTATGCACTAATTGATTCACGTTATGTGGAAGACGTGAAAGATGAAAAATTAGTCGAAGGTGCAATACAAGGCATGTTGTCTACGCTGAAGGACCCTTATTCCACGTATATGGATAAAGAAACGGCTAAACAGTTTAGTGAATCGCTTGATCCCGAGTTAGAAGGGATTGGGGCTGAGGTGAACAAAACGGACGGTAAGCTTATTATCGTATCTCCAATTAAAGGCTCACCAGCAGAAAAGATTGGAATTAAACCGAATGACCAAATTTTATCTGTAGATGGAAATAGTGTGAAAGATTTATCACGTGAAGAAGCAGTATTAAAGATTCGTGGTAAAAAAGGAACGACTGTTGCGATTGAAATTAAGCGTGCAGGAGTAGCTGATCCGATTGTATTTAAAATTAAGCGTGAAAAAATTCCAATCTTCACAGTGTTTAGCTCTGTGAAACAAGAGAGTGGAAAAGATATCGGTTATATGCAAATCACTTCTTTTGCTGAAAATACAGCGAAAGAATTTAAGGATCAGTTAAAAGAGTTAGAGAAGAAAAACATAAAAGGCTTAGTTATTGACGTACGTGGTAATCCAGGTGGCTACTTAAATAGTGTAGAAGAGATACTAGGAGAAATTATGACGGATAAAAAGCCGATGCTACAAGTAGAGCAAAGAAATGGTGAGAAGAAGAAATTCTCTACGGAACTAAAAGAGAGAAAGCCATATCCAATTTCAGTATTAATTGATAATGGAAGTGCTTCTGCTTCAGAGATTTTAGCGGGTGCGCTAAAAGAGGGAGAAGGATACGATTTAATTGGTGAAAAAACGTTTGGCAAAGGTACTGTTCAGCAAGCTGTTCCATTTAAAGATGGTAGCAATATCAAATTAACGATGTTCAAATGGTTAACACCGGATGGAAACTGGATTCATAAAAAAGGAATCAAGCCAACTGTAGAAGTGAAACAACCAGATTATTATCATGCGACACCAATTCAAATTGAAAAGACACTTTCATACAATGCAAATGATGTACAAGTAAAACATGCCCAAGAAATGCTTAAGAGTTTAGGGTATGTACCAGGACGTGAAGATGGCTACTTTAGTAAAGAGACAGAATCAGCCCTGAAAGCATTCCAAAATGCGAATAAGATGGAAGCGACAGGACAGCTCGACAAAAAGACAGCTGAGGCGATTCAAACGAAAATTATTGAAAAAATCCGTTCTGGAGAAAATGATCTACAATTACAGTCAGCATTAAAATTAATGGCGAAATAAAAAGAAATACAGGCAGTTTGCTGCCTGTATTTTTTTGTGTTAAACAAACGTTTGTCCAGTTATGATAATATAAAAAGAAAGAATGATATAAATGGTGGTGAATGGGTTCGTGGAGGCATGGATTTTTGAAATAATGCGGGCAGTTGGACGTTTTTTCTTACACCCTGCTGTCTATGTATTTTTAATAAGTAGTATCTTCGTTGGATACTTACGTATGTTACGAGAACGAAAAGATTTTTCTTTTAAAGTTTATGATATTTGGTTTGAACTGCGAACATCTTTATTTGCGGGAGTTAAATACGGATTAGTAGTATCTATTATTACAATTGGGCTCGGACTTGTTGTTTCTAAAGCGAGCTTATGGGCCATTTTACTTTGGACGTTACTGTTTGGATTAACTGCTATGTATCGATATTTATCAGCAGCTTATACATATAGTATCGCGATTGTATGTGTTCTATTATCTTCTAAGCTACCAGTTTCCTTCTTACAGCTTGGGGAAGGGGAAGAGAATACAATTGTGTCCCTTGCTATTTTGCTAGGCATTATGCTCGTTGTAGAGGGCTTGTTGATTTCTAAAAATGCAGTAGGATATTCGACGCCGAAGATTAGGAAGGGTAAGCGTGGACTAAAGATTGGTTTACACGAATCAAAGCGTTTATGGATCGTTCCTATTTTTATTCTCGTACCAGGTGACGCAGTAACGCAGTTTATTTCATGGTGGCCTGTCGTTTCAATCGGTTCTGATACATATTCTTTATTCCTCGTTCCATTTTTAATTGGATTTATGAGAAGGATTAGAAGTTATGAGCCGACGGAAGCTTTATTATTTACAGGAAGACGTGTGTACGGATTAGCAGGACTTGTGCTTGTTTTAGGAATCGCAAGTTATTGGTGGCACGTACTTGCCATTATTGCAATGGGCGTTGCAATGCTTGGACGTTTTACAATTTCCATGCAAGAGAAAATTGCGGATGAAACAAGACCAGCGTACTTCGCTGCACGTAATGATGGACTCGTTGTACTAGATACAATTCCAAATACAATTGGAGCAGAGCTGAATTTACTGCCTGGAGAAATGATTACGAAAGTAAATGGAGTCATTCCAAGAAGTGCTGAGGAATTTTATGATGCGCTTCAAACGAAGACGACAGGAGCATTTTGTAAGTTAGAAGTTTTAGATACAAATGGAGAACTTCGCCTTGCTCAAACGGCATTATACGCTGGTGGACATCACGAATTAGGTATTGTGTTTGTTCAGCAGGAGCATGAGTGGGATTCGGAAGCGATGTAATAGAAGAAAAGGTATCACCTTGTGGTGATACCTTTTTTTGTTTTTGGGGCGGGGGAAGGTAGTTAGTAAATGAAATTTATATCGGCGATTTTCCGAATATATCAGCGCAACTTGAAATATATCGGCGATTTTGCAAATATATCGGCGATTATTCGAATATATCGACTTTCCGGCCAAAAACGACAACTATTGCAAAGCTTATTTTCAGTTTCATAGACGGATAACTTGAATAATTATTTGATAATGGTTATCATTTAGGGAGTCTTTTTAATTTTGGAAAATGGAGGGAAGATATGCTACGTAAATTTTTTTCTTACTATAAACCGTATAAAGGTTTATTTATACTCGACTTTTCTTGTGCGGTCGTCGCAGGATTACTAGAACTTGGTTTCCCGCTTATCGTAAATCAATTTATTGATAAGTTATTGCCAGGGCAAAACTGGACGCTTATTTTATGGGCTTGTGTCGGCTTACTTGGAGTGTATATGTTAAATGCAGGCTTACAGTACGTTGTTACATATTGGGGGCATATGCTTGGCGTTAACATTGAAACGGATATGAGGCAGAAATTATTTGATCATATTCAAAAGCTATCATTCAGATTTTTTGATAATAATAAAACAGGTCATTTAATTTCACGCCTTACAAACGATTTAATGGAAATTGGGGAAATTGCTCACCACGGGCCAGAAGATTTATTTATCGCCGTAATGACTTTAGTTGGGGCATTTTCATTTATGATGATGATCAACTGGAAGTTAGCGCTATTAACGTTCTTCGTTATTCCATTCTTATTATGGTTGGCACTTTACTTCAATAAAAAAATGACAGGTACATTTAGACGTTTATTCTCAGATGTTGCTGATTTCAATGCATGTATTGAGAACAACGTTGGTGGTATCCGCGTTGTACAAGCATTCGGAAATGAAAAGTTTGAGAAAGAGCAATTTGCTGTTAATAATGCTCGTTTCCGTACAACGAAATTAATGGCGTATAAAATTATGGCGCTAAATTCGTCAATTAGTTATATGCTTATGCGTCTCGTAACGCTCTTCGTCTTAATATGTGGTACGTGGTTTGTTCTGCAAGGAGAATTAACGTACGGTGGATTTATCGGATTCGTTCTATTAACGAATATTTTTTTCCGTCCAATTGAAAAAATTAATGCGGTAATCGAAAGCTATCCGAAAGGGATCGCCGGTTTTAAAAGGTATGTAGAGCTTCTTGAAACAGAGCCAGATATTGTGGACTCTAAAGATGCAATGGAAGTGAGGCATGTACACGGTGATATTCAATATAACAACATTACGTTCGGTTATGAAAATAAAGAACCGATTTTAAATGATATTAGTTTGAAAATCCACGCAGGTGAAACGGTTGCGTTCGTTGGACCATCTGGAGCTGGGAAAACGACGTTATGTAGCCTATTACCACGTTTTTATGAGCAATCATCTGGATCGATTCAAATTGATGGTATTGATACGAAAGACATGACGTTATCTTCACTCCGTAAGCAAATTGGAATTGTGCAGCAAGATGTGTTCTTATTCTCAGGAACAATTCGTGAAAACATTGCTTACGGAAATTTAAAAGCATCAGAGGCTGAAATTTGGCAGGCAGTAAAACGTGCGCAATTAGAAGACTTAATTTACTCACAACCAGACGGTTTAGATACTGTTATCGGTGAGCGCGGCGTGAAACTGTCAGGCGGACAGAAGCAACGTTTAGCGATTGCTCGTATGTTCTTGAAAAATCCGCCAATTTTAATATTAGATGAAGCAACTTCTGCGCTAGATACAGAGACGGAACTTGCGATTCAAAAATCACTTGCTGAACTATCTGTCGGTCGTACAACATTAGTTATCGCTCATAGGCTTGCAACGATTAAAAATGCAGATCGAATCGTCGTTGTAAATAAAGATGGGATTGCAGAACAAGGTTCACATGATGAATTAATTGAACAAGGCGGAGGATATAGCAGATTATACGAAGCGCAATTTAGTTCGTAAATATAATTTTTGCCCAATTAGCACACCATATAAGTAGATGGAAATCTCATATGGGAGGAAATAAAGTATGATTGTAACAACAACGTCTACAATTCAAGGAAAAGAAATTATTGAGTATATCGATATCGTCAATGGAGAAGCGATTATGGGCGCGAATATCGTTCGTGATCTTTTTGCCTCTGTTCGTGACGTTGTCGGCGGTCGCTCAGGCGCTTACGAAAGCAAATTGAAAGAAGCACGTGACATCGCAATGGAAGAAATGAAAACTCTCGCAAGACAAAAAAATGCGAATGCAATTGTTGGCATCGACGTGGATTACGAAGTAGTTCGCGAAGGGATGTTAATGGTCGCGGTGAGCGGGACTGCTGTTCGTATATAAAGTGAAACTTTAATCAGTGGGGTGTTTGTTCCCCACTGATTATTAGTTGAACCAATCGGGCATTAACGGGCAGTTGGTCTCCCATCTACCTTCTTTGCCTTAACCGAATTTTGAGGTGGGAGTCTTACTGCCCGTTAATGCGGGATAAAGTAAAAAGCCGTGCTGGTGCACGGCTTTTTACTTTATATGTCGAAGTTTCAATATTTCTTGGGAAATGCGGCAGGTCCCGTCGATATATAGGGAAGACATTAGAGTGCTTCTTTACATTTCTGGATTTGAACTAATAATGTTTCGTATTCTTGTTCGAGAGATTTGATGTCATCGTGCTGATTTGGTATGGAAATTCGGCCGATGATTTCTGTTAATTTTGTTTGTAATCGTAATAATTCTTGTTCAGTAACGTTTACAGAATCCCCGGTTGTTCTGTTTGTGTATTGCTCGTAATTACCGTGGAATACTCTTGGTTCACTCTCATCTACTTGTAGAATATGGTCTGCAACAGAACGAATGAAGGCACGGTCATGGCTGATGAAAAGTATAGTGCCAGGATACTCTTGTAACATGCTTTCTAATTCTTCTTGCGTCGCTAAGTCTAAATAGTTTGTCAAACTTATTTCAGCTTGTGATTTTTGAATTCGTTATTATAAACTTGTGCCTTAGCTATCGCCTCAGCATCATTTTGAATTTCATCTAATCCATTCGCATCCCCAATAATATAACCTTCAAATGATGAACCAACAAAATCAAAGATGTATTGGAACTGGGAGATAAGCGGTAATGCTTTTAGTTTCGGATTATCGCCGCCAACGATAACAATGTACATTTTTTTACCTTTCATTTTTTCTTTGAAATGAAGAGATGTATCGCGCAAGCTTTGTGACCAGCGATCGACGAAGTTTTTCATATGACCGCTCATCCCGTACCAATATAATGGTGTAGCAAAGATAATTGTGTCGTGCTCTAACATGCGTTTCGTTAACTGCTCGTAGTCATCATCTACAGGTTGGAATCCTTCTGCATCATGACGCTGGTCTGTAATAGGATAGACTGTGTGATCACGTAAATAAATTTGTTCTGTTTCAATTCCATCAACCATCATATGTGTTAAAGCTTCCGTATTTCCATTTTGTCTTGAACTGCCGTGTATAACAAACATGTAATCATTCCTTTTCTTTTGCTTGTTTTAGGAGTGAAACGTGTTTTTGCAAATTCGTTTGAATATTGGAAAGCAATGAGATTTGCTTTGTTACTTCATTAAGTTTATCTTCATAAAGTGTAAGGATGCTGCTGCACGGATTGTCGTATAAGTGCGGTTCAATTTCAAGGCAGCGCAGCATCCTTGCCGTCTCTTCTAAATTTAAGCCAATTTGTAAGTACATTTGAATAAGCTCCACTTTTTCGATGGCACTTTCGTCAAAATCACGATAGCCATTTGCGAGGCGCTTCGAAGGGAGCAATCCCTTTTCTTCGTAATGTCTTAGTGACCTTTCGCTAACGCCAGTTTCTTTTGATAACTCCCCAATTCGCAATGCGTTTCACTCCTTTTACATGTATTGTAAACCTTCACACTAATGTGAAGGTCAATGCTGTTTTTTCGCAAAAGAATTTACATGATTTAGAAACACTTGAATAGCTTTAGACGGAATAAAATATTTGCCGCGCACGATGGAGAATGGACGGATGAGTTGTTCATCTGGAACTTCGACGTGGAATAGTTCTTTTGCCAGTAGCTCTTTCCGTACAGTCCAATCAGAAAGGATAGCGATGCCAAGCCCGGCAGCGACAGCTTCCTTTACACTTTGGATACTACTAAAGGTAAAGAATCGTTTCATTTTTAAATGGTGTTGATGAATAAAGCGATCACTATAAGCACGTGTTCCAGAACCGCTTTCTCTTAATACCCACACTTGATCTTGGAGTGTCCTTTCATTTATTTCATTTGTGCGGAGTAGTGGATGGTTTGGCGGGACGACGAGTTTCATTTCATCTTGCATAAACGTTTCAACATCAACGTCGGCGTATACGACTTGCCCTTCCACTAAGCCGATATCAATTTGATTAGAGCGAAGGCTTTGCAAAACGTCTTCTGTATTTGAAATAAAGGTATGAACTTCGACGCGTGGATTTTCATTGGCATAATTAGCGAGTATTTTTGGAAGTAAGTATTCGCCAATTGTAAAACTAGCACCGATGCGAAGCGTTCCTGTTACAACGTTATGTAGTTCGTTAATTTCTTGTTTGGCATCTTCGTAAAGAGAGAGCATTTGCTTTGCGTGTATATATAATATGTTTCCGGCCTCGGTCACTTGAACGTGCTTCGGGGATCGCTGAATGAGTGTAGTTCCAAATTCGTTTTCTAAGTTGCGAATGTGCATACTTACGCCAGGCTGTGAAAGGTTTAATAATTCTGCTGCACGGGAGAAATGTTTCTGCTCAACGACAGTAACAAAAATTTTTAAAATGTCTACGTTCATATTATCTGCTCCTTTCTTTTTCTATCATCTTATCATAAGTATTTCTGATGATAGAGATTTGGTATTGGTATTAAACTTATTATAGAAACTCTCTTATAATGTAAGTAGAAAGAACATGCATGTTCCAATACGATTATTGGAGTGGTTCAAAGTGGAACAAACACTTGTTATACAAAAGAAGAAGCGTTTTGGATTTTCGCAAGGAATTGGGATTACACTATTAATCGCAATCGTGGCGAAATATTTAGCGGAGCTTCCATTTTTAAATATTATGGGACAATTAGTAATTGCTATTCTAATTGGGATGGTTTGGCGTGCGGCAATTGGAGTCCCTCATGAAGCAATTGCGGGGACGAACTTTGCGAGTAAGAAGTTGCTTCGCTTTGGGATTATCTTACTTGGAATGCGATTAAATCTTGTTGATATTGCGAAGGCAGGGCCGAAAGTATTGGTTATCGCTGCGGTTGTTATTACATTTACGATTTTCGTTGTATACGGACTAACGAAAGTATTTAAGGTAGAAAAGAAACTTGGGATTTTAACAGCATGTGGAACAGCAATTTGCGGCGCGGCAGCGGTCGTGGCAATTGCGCCGCAAGTGAAAGCAAAAGATGATGAAACAGCAGTTGGGGCTGCAATCATTGCTATTTTAGGTACGATATTTACGCTTATTTATACGCTATTATATCCAGTGCTTGGCTTTTCTCCGTACGGCTACGGTGTATTCTCGGGTGCGACGCTGCACGAAATCGCTCATGTTATCGCAGCTGCGGCGCCAGGAGGAAGCACGGCTGTAGACATCGCAGTTATCGTGAAGTTAACGCGCGTTGCAATGCTTGTACCAGTAGCGATTTTAATTGGTCTATGGTTTGGTAAGAGTGAGGGAAGCAAGGAAAAAAGATCATGGCGCGACCTTCCAATTCCGTGGTTCATTTTCGGATTTTTAGCGATGAGTGCGGTGCATTCTCTTGGCGTGATTCCAGAAGTTGTTGCGGGATATATTGTAGTCATCGCTTATATGCTTATCGCAATGGCGATGGCAGGGCTTGGCTTAAATGTAGAGTTTAAAACGTTCCGTAAGTTAGGAAGCAAAGCATTCGTGGCAGGGCTAATTGGCTCGGTTTGCTTATCGGTGCTTGGATATGTTCTTGTATATGCGTTAGGATTTATGTAGTAGAGGAGAAAGCTGTTCCCGAAGGTATTTAGGGACAGCTTTTTCTTATGCTTATCTTGCTACGGACGTCAGTAAGTCGATATATTTGAAAAATCGCCGATATAAATTGAATTACTCTTGTACTTTGTTAGAGTGGATGTTCAGTGAAATATTTTCCAATTATAAGTAAAGATATCTTTACTTATAATTGGAAAATATTTATAATTCAAGTAAAGATATCTTTACTTTTGAAGGTGGAGCCTATGGGTGTAAAAAATAAAATTAAAGAATTAAGAAAGCAACATCATATAACGCAAGTTGAAATGGCAAAGGCGATGCAGGTGACGCGGCAGACAATCGTGGCGATTGAAAACCATCATTACAATCCGAGTCTAGAGTTATCCTTAAAAATTGCCAAATATTTTGGAGTGAAGGTGGAAGAAATATTTACGCTAGAGTAAGGGGAGGAAAAATGAACGATACGAAAAAGTTAGTGATCGGTGCGACTTTTGGATTGTTTTTGGGAGACGTTATAGTTCATATTATGAATCCGGCTATACCAATTTTACCGCTCGTATGTAGTAATATTTTAGCGATTGTATTTCTAGTGTTGTATACAAATTACAAAAATCGTAAGTACAGAAAAGAAGAACTTCCCGATATAGATGAGCGAGTAAATGAAAATATAAAAAAGCATGTAAACGTCTCATTTGTATTCGCATTTCTGTTTCTTATTATTTATATTGTTGCGAGTAAAGTAATAGGCAGGACTGTTATACCAGTGCAAGAAATATTTCTGATATGCAGTGCCTTATTTGCGGGTAGTCTCATCATAGGAGTTATGGTAGGCAAACGAGCATAGTGATAGGAGGAATGAAAAATGCAAGATGAGTTTGAGAGATTTCAGTCAGATAAAGCGTTTAAATATTTAGGGTTGTTTTTAGCGATTAGTTTAGCCATATGGAGTTTGTACAATTTAATTGTTTACGGAAGTGCTGGTATGCCGTTTGTTTTATTTGTACTAGGACTGTGGGTGTATTTTCTTGTGAACTATTGGCCGAAGTGGAAGTATAGAAATCAAAAAGAGGCGGATCATGTATGAGTAAGCAAGATGTTATAAGGTTTATAGGAAGTTTATTTTTAGCGGAGCTTATTTTAAATGCGAGTTTAATAATGTTAAGTATTTCATGGAGAACTATTTTCATATCGAATGTAGCACTAGTCATTTTATATGGCATTGCGGAATATAGAGAACAGAAGCGTTTGAAAGAAGAGGGAATACCGTCGATTGATGAGCGAGTTGTGAATAAGATGAAGTCATATTTTACGATTAGTATGACAAGCTTCGTTTTCTTGTTCATTATGTATCTTTGTGTAAATAAGTATTTAGACAGGCCAGTAGTACATGTAAATGAGTTATTATATATTGCTATTTTTGGTCTATTAATAAGTATGGCATCGACGAGCGTGTTAGCAACAAGGAATAGATAGAAAAAGGGGAACTGGGATGGGATTACCAGTATTATGTGTCGCTACGGCTATTTTTGCTTTGTTTTGGGGAATGCAGAACTTCTCTCATAATCCAGTGCCGAGTATTTGTATCATGCTTGGTACTGTAGGTTTATCGTATTATTTATTAGTTTCAGCTCATTATCATAAAACAGCAACGAGTGTTGTTGTTGGGGCACTTATTTTATTTTGTGGTCGTGCTGTGCAAAAGGGGTTATTTCCGTAAAGGCTGTTTATACGAAGCATATAAACAGCCTTTTGTATTTTTTTTACAAAACACTTGAAAGTTACGTAACGTCATCTTTTATAATGAAGGAGAAGAGGTGATGGTAGTGATTTCAATTCAACAATTGACGAGAGAAACAGGGGTTACGGTACGTACATTACGTTATTATGATCAAATAGATTTATTAAAGCCGAGTGGTAAAACAGAGGGTGGACATCGGTTATATAGTGAAGCGGACGTTATTCGTTTGCAACAAATTTTGTTTTTAAAGGAAATGGGATTTTCATTAAAAGAAACTGCGAATATGTTAGTAAAAGGTGAGCTAGATTTAAAAAATTCGCTTGAAAAACAACTTCGGTTTGTACAAGAAGAACAAAAGAAATTTAATCGAATGGAGAGTGTTTTACAAGCAGTTGTTTATTCGGTAGATGTGGAAGGAGAACTCGATTGGAAAGTTATGTTTGAACTGATTCAGCTTTCGAAGCAGTCTTCTCGTATACGTGAAATATTTCAAAATGAAGTATTTTCAAAGGAAGAACAAAAATTGCTTCATAATTTACCAAACATGAGTAAGGAAGATCCGAATGTTTTAGAATGGGTAGATTTATTAAAGCAATTCCGTACTTTTATGAAAGACGGTAAAGAAGTAGCTAGTGATGAGGTACAAGGGGCAACGAAGAGATTAATGCAGAAATGTTTAGAAATGGCTAATGGTGATGAAGCGTTTTTAGATAAGTTATGGGAAGTTAGAAAATCGAAGGAAGATTCACAGAAAATGAGTCTGTATCCGATTGAAGAAGAACTTTTACTATATATGGATGAAGCTTTTCGTATCTATGATGAAAAGGAGAGGGCTAAATGAGTATGCTCGCAGAATATCGTTGGTATTTTTTAATTGGGGCAGAAATTGTATTTTGGTTAGCGGCTATCGGTTTCTTTTTACTCCGTTACGGATTTCGTTTGAAAAAGGCGAGTTTTATTATGGGAATTGTGCTACTCGTAAATGAAGTGTTTATTTTAACTTTAGGGGTAGTGGACTATTATCAAACAGGAAAGTTTTCTAACTTTCAAATCATTACTGTAATCATTTTATTGTATGCAGTCTTTTACGGGAAAAAGGATTTGAAGAAGCTTGATATATTTGCGCAAAAATTAGTTGCGAAATGGCGGAATGAGCCGGCGCCTATTATAGAAGAACAGGTAGAATTAACAGGTATGGCTTATGCGAAGCAGGAAATAAAAAATTGGGTATTGCACCTTAGTTTGTTTGTTGTTGTGCATATTTTCTTTTTCTTTCTGTACGGTCTTGCCCCGGTTGAACAATGGCGTAATTGGTTAGAAACGGGAATTGTTTTAAATAAAGCAGCGAGTCGGGTTAGCCAAGTTTGGGCGATTATACTTTTAGTGGATACAGTTATTTCATTTTCATATGTTCTTTTTCCGAAGAAGGAGAAGGGGAAAGAGAAGCTACTTTCTTAGAGGAAAGTAGCTTTTTTAGTATACCGATAGTTTGTATAGGAGAGGATGACAGTAGGAAAAAGAGCTGATTTTAAATGAAGTGGAATCTTAATTAGTGTGGTGCTTATTGTTTGTTCATGCGGAAGAAGATTTGATAAGGAAGGAAGTGTACTCTCCTTCCTTTTTCTATATATATTGTCGAAAACTTTACCGAATATCTGTTCGTTTTTTTAGGTTTTTTATGGGCATTCGTGGTAAAATAATAATACAGATTTTTATGAGGAGGTCGGATTTTCTTGGAACGTCAATTTGAAATTGTCTCAGCGTATTCCCCACAAGGTGATCAGCCGGTAGCTATAGAGAAGCTTGTAGAGGGAATTAATAGTGGAAAGAAAAAGCAAGTGTTGCTTGGAGCGACAGGAACGGGTAAGACATTTACGATTTCAAATGTCATTAAAGAAGTGCAAAAGCCAACGCTTGTCATGGCTCATAATAAAACGTTAGCAGGACAGTTATATAGTGAGTTGAAAGACTTTTTCCCAAATAATGCAGTTGAATATTTTGTTAGTTATTACGATTATTATCAACCAGAAGCGTATGTGCCGCAAACAGATACGTTTATTGAAAAAGACGCACAGATTAATGATGAAATTGATAAATTGCGTCACTCGGCAACGTCTGCATTATTTGAACGGGATGATGTAATTATCGTTGCGAGTGTTTCGTGTATATATGGTTTAGGTTCTCCAGAAGAATACCGCGAGTTAGTTGTTTCACTTCGAGTTGGTATGGAGAAGGATCGCAATCAATTGCTTCGTGAACTTGTTGATGTGCAGTATGGGCGTAATGATATTGATTTCAAGCGCGGTACATTCCGTGTGCGCGGAGATGTAGTTGAAATCTTCCCAGCATCACTTGACGAGCATTGTATCCGAATTGAGTTTTTCGGTGATGAGATTGATCGTATTCGCGAAGTAAATGCGTTAACAGGGGAAGTATTAGCAGAACGTGATCATGTAGCAATTTTCCCAGCATCTCACTTCGTTACACGTGAAGAAAAAATGAAGGTCGCTATTGAAAATATCGAAAAAGAACTAGAAGAGCGTTTAAAGGAATTAAATGATAACGGCAAGTTGTTAGAAGCGCAGCGTATAGAGCAGCGTACACGTTATGATTTAGAAATGATGCGCGAGATGGGCTTTTGTTCAGGGATTGAAAACTATTCCCGTCATTTAACACTTCGTCCAGCGGGTGCAACGCCGTATACGTTATTAGACTATTTCCCGGAAGATTTCTTAATTGTTATGGATGAGTCGCACGTATCAGTGCCGCAAGTAAGAGCGATGTATAACGGGGACCAAGCGCGTAAGCAAGTGCTTGTGGATCATGGATTCCGTCTTCCATCAGCTTTAGATAATAGGCCGCTCACATTTGATGAGTTTGAAGAGAAAACGAATCAAGTTATTTACGTTTCAGCAACGCCAGGACCGTATGAATTAGAGCAGTCGCCAGAAGTAATAGAACAAATTATTCGTCCAACAGGGCTTTTAGATCCGCCAATTGATATACGACCAATTGAAGGACAAATTGACGATTTATTAGGAGAAATTCAAGATCGCATTGCAAAAAATGAACGTGTATTAATTACAACTTTAACGAAGAAGATGTCAGAGGATTTAACAGACTACTTAAAAGATGTAGGAATTAAGGTGAATTACCTGCATTCTGAAGTGAAAACGTTAGAACGTATTGAAATTATACGAGATCTTCGCCTTGGTAAGTTTGATGTTCTCGTTGGTATTAACTTATTGCGAGAAGGATTAGATATTCCAGAAGTATCCCTTGTAGCTATTTTAGATGCTGATAAGGAAGGATTCTTGCGTTCAGAACGTTCATTAATTCAAACAATTGGCCGTGCAGCACGTAATGAAAACGGCCGCGTTATTATGTACGCAGATCGTATAACGAGATCGATGGGAATTGCGATTGAAGAAACGAAGCGTCGTCGCAGTATACAAGAAGCTTACAATGAAGAGCATGGTATTACGCCGAAAACGATTCAAAAAGGTGTGCGTGATGTGATACGTGCAACGACAGCTGCTGAAGAGACAGAAACATATGAAGCAACGCCAGCTAAGAAGATGACGAAAAAAGAGCGTGAAAAGACAATTGCGAAGATGGAAGCAGAAATGAAAGAAGCAGCAAAAGCGTTAGACTTCGAGCGTGCAGCTGAATTAAGAGATTTACTATTAGAATTAAAAGCGGAAGGGTGAAAAGAGTGAGTAAGAGCAAGGATTTTATCGTTGTAAAAGGTGCTAGAGCACATAACTTAAAAAATATTGATGTAACCATTCCGAGAAATCAGCTTGTCGTTGTAACGGGATTGTCTGGTTCGGGGAAATCATCATTAGCATTTGATACGATTTATGCAGAAGGGCAGCGTAGATACGTAGAATCGTTATCTGCGTATGCACGCCAGTTTTTAGGGCAAATGGATAAACCGGATGTAGATACGATTGAAGGATTGTCACCAGCAATTTCAATTGATCAAAAAACGACGAGTCGTAATCCGCGTTCAACTGTTGGAACGGTAACGGAGATTTATGATTATTTACGTTTATTATTTGCGCGAATTGGTACGCCAATTTGTCCGAATCATGGCATTGAAATTACATCACAAACAGTAGAGCAGATGGTAGACCGCGTCCTTGAATATCCTGAACGTACGAAATTACAAGTGCTAGCTCCTATCGTTTCTGGTCGTAAAGGTGCACATGTGAAAGTGCTTGAAGATATTAAGAAGCAAGGATATGTTCGTGTACGTGTTGATGGTGAAATGCTTGATGTGTCTGAAGATATTGCGTTAGATAAAAATAAGAAGCATTCCATTGAAGTTGTAATAGACCGTATTGTTGTAAAAGAAGGGATCGCAAGCCGTCTTGCAGATTCTCTTGAAAGTGCATTAAAGCTTGGCGGGGGCCGCGTGTTAATCGATGTGATGGGAGAAGAGGAACTTCTATTTAGTGAACATCATGCTTGTCCGCATTGTGGTTTTTCAATCGGGGAATTAGAACCGCGTATGTTCTCATTCAATAGTCCGTTCGGTGCATGTCCTTCTTGTGATGGACTTGGCTCAAAGCTAGAGGTAGATTTAGAACTTGTTATTCCGAACTGGGATTTATCATTAAATGAACATGCGATTGCGCCTTGGGAGCCGACAAGTTCACAATATTACCCACAGCTTTTACAATCTGTATGTAATCATTACGGCGTTGATATGGATGTGCCTGTGAAAGATATACCGAAAGATTTATTTGATAAAGTATTGTACGGGAGCGGTGAAGAGAAAGTTTATTTCCGCTATGTAAATGAATTTGGTCAAGTAAAGGAAAATGAGATTTTATTTGAAGGTGTTATTCCAAATATTGAACGTCGTTATCGTGAAACGAGTTCGGATTACGTTCGTGAGCAAATGGAAAAGTATATGGCAGAGCAAGCTTGTCCGAAGTGTAAAGGTGGACGTTTAAAGCCTGAGAGTTTAGCTGTTTTCGTTGGCGGAAAAACGATTGCTGATGTAACGAAATATTCTGTTCAAGAAGTACAGGAATTCTTCTCAAGTGTGGAGCTAACAGAGAAACAACAAAAAATTGCTCATTTAATTTTAAGAGAAATTCAGGAGCGCGTTGGGTTCTTAGTGAACGTCGGTTTAGATTATTTAACGTTAAGTCGTGCCGCAGGAACTTTATCAGGTGGTGAGGCGCAACGTATTCGTTTAGCAACGCAAATTGGTTCTCGTCTTACTGGCGTACTTTACATTCTTGATGAGCCTTCTATCGGTTTGCATCAGCGCGATAACGATCGTCTTATTCGTACATTGCAAGAAATGCGTGATTTAGGTAATACGTTAATTGTTGTTGAGCATGATGAAGATACGATGATGGCAGCTGATTATTTACTTGATATCGGGCCTGGCGCAGGTATTCACGGTGGACAAGTCGTATCAGCAGGTACACCAGCTGAAGTGATGCAAGACGAGAATT
The DNA here is from genome assembly GCF_024296885.1 of Bacillus paranthracis. Classification (NCBI taxonomy): domain Bacteria; kingdom Bacillati; phylum Bacillota; class Bacilli; order Caryophanales; family Bacillaceae; genus Bacillus; species Bacillus paranthracis. The sequence continues at coordinate 4,882,194 of NZ_CP101135.1, read as the reverse complement.
CGCTAACCGGTAAGTATTTAAGCGGTAAAGAGTTTATTCCAGTTCCACTTGAAAGACGTAAAGGTGACGGACGAAAAGTGGAAATCGTCGGTGCAAAGGAGAATAACTTAAAGAACGCGAAAATGTCATTCCCGCTTGGTACGTTTGTAGCGGTAACGGGTGTATCTGGTTCTGGTAAAAGTACGATGATTAATGAAGTACTATATAAATCGTTAGCGCAAAAGTTATATAAAGCGAAAGCGAAGCCAGGTACTCATAAAGAGATTAAAGGTCTTGAGCATTTAGATAAAGTAATCGATATAGATCAATCGCCAATCGGTCGTACACCGCGTTCTAACCCAGCGACTTATACAGGTGTATTCGATGATATTCGTGATGTGTTTGCCCAAACGAATGAAGCGAAAGTGCGTGGATATCAAAAAGGGCGTTTCAGCTTTAATGTAAAAGGTGGACGTTGTGAAGCGTGCCGTGGTGATGGAATTATTAAAATCGAAATGCACTTCTTGCCAGATGTATACGTGCCGTGTGAAGTTTGTCATGGTAAACGTTACAACCGTGAAACGTTAGAAGTGAAATATAAAGATAAGAACATTTCTGAAGTATTAGGAATGACAATTGAAGATGGGGTAGAGTTCTTTGCTAATATCCCAAAAATTAAGCGTAAACTTCAAACGCTTGTAGATGTTGGACTTGGTTATATGAAATTAGGGCAACCAGCTACGACGTTATCTGGTGGTGAAGCACAGCGTGTGAAATTAGCTTCTGAATTGCATCGTCGTTCTACAGGACGTACACTATACATTTTAGACGAGCCAACGACTGGTTTACATGCGCATGATATTGCACGTCTTCTAGAAGTGCTGCAACGTCTTGTTGAGAGTGGTGAGACGGTACTTGTAATTGAACATAATTTAGATGTGATAAAAACAGCGGATTATATCGTTGACCTTGGACCGGAGGGCGGAGACAAAGGTGGACAAATCGTTGCTTCCGGAACGCCAGAGCAAGTAGTGAAAGAAGAGCGCTCGTATACGGGTAAGTATTTAAAAGAGATTTTAAATCGTGATAAAGCAAGAATGAAAGAGAAGATAAAAGAAGTAGAGTTATCTCAATAAGGGTATTATGAAAAACCGAGTGGCAATGACACTCGGTTTTTCGTTCATAGGGGGAGAACATGGAGTTTATAGATGTTTTAAGAAAGAAAAATATGAAGGTGAGAGAGTTTCAAAGTTGGGGTGTATGTTTTCGCAAGCACTGGGAGGATAACTTTGCAAATCATGTAAGTGATGAGGAAAAAGAAGTGTTTAGAGGGAGAAGAAGCGGAAAACGCGTTTCATAATGAAGTGAAAAAGGATTGCTACATATTCTATCAACATTGTGATGAGGTACTGTTAATAAAAGATGCGAGTTTATTACATATGGAGGATATATTGTGTGAGGGGGACGATATGTATAAAGGTGATATTTATATTGTAGATAAAGATTTCACTTGGACCTTTGTGAAAACGCATGAGCATAGATGGTGTGGGCCTTATTTCGCAAAGAGATGTTGGTAGGTATACAAACATGAAGAGTAGAATAAGTTGATATAAGTATTTGGATGATACTTGCGTTTATTATCTATTAGCGTATGATGAAATATATATGTTTAAAAGGATGTGTAAGAAAATGAGATGGATTGTATCACTTCTTGTAAATAGCGTTGTGTTAATCGCTGTATCGGGACTTTTAAAAGGGATTGCACCAGACGCGTTTTACGTAGCAAATATACAAACTGCAATTATTGCGAGTATTATTTTGGCTGTTTTAAATGTGTTCGTAAAACCGTTTTTAATTTTAATTACGCTACCAATTACGGTTGTAACTTTCGGATTCTTCTTAATTGTTATTAATGCGATTACGTTAAAAATAGCAGATTCATTATTAGGAGATGCATTTAATATATCAGGGTTTGGTGTAGCGATCGTTGCGGCAATTTGTATTTCAATTTTTAATATGATTATTGAAAAGGCAATTGTGGAACCTTTATATGAAAAAAAGAGAAAATGACAAAAAGAAAAACATTTCATGATGTGTATGAAATGTTTTTTTCTATTTATTAGAAACCGTATTTCTTGTTTCCAGAAAAAAATGGTACAATATCCGGTAGAATGGAATTTTACATCAAATGAGACTGAACCCGCAGCGGAGTGGAGGTTTATACATATGCCGAAAGTAAGGACAAAAGATTTAATTGAACAATTTCAATTGGAGTTAATAAGTGGTGAAGAAGGAATTCATCGTCCGATTGACACAAGTGATTTATCACGACCTGGTATTGAAATGGCAGGATTTTTTACATATTATCCAGCTGATCGCGTGCAGCTTCTTGGAAAGACGGAGCTGACGTTCTTTGACACGTTAACGTCAGAGCAAAAACAAGAGAGAATGAAAGCGCTTTGTACTGAGGAGACGCCATGTATTATTGTAACTCGTAATCAAGATGTACCAGATGAGTTGCTGCAAGCATCGCGTGAATCGGGCATGCCTTTATTACGCTCTTCTCAAACGACAACGAGATTATCAAGTCGTTTAACAAATTATTTAGAAGGTAAGTTAGCACCAACAACAGCTGTTCATGGTGTGTTAGTAGATATTTACGGCGTTGGTGTTTTAATTACAGGACAAAGTGGTGTCGGTAAAAGTGAGACAGCTCTTGAGCTTGTAAAACGTGGTCATCGCCTTGTTGCGGATGATAGTGTAGAAATTCGCCAAGAAGATGAAGACATGTTAGTTGGAAGCTCGCCAGATTTAATTGAGCATTTATTAGAAATTCGTGGTCTAGGCATTATTAACGTTATGACGTTATTCGGTGCAGGGGCAGTGCGAAATTATAAGCGTATTACACTTGTTATTAACCTTGAAATTTGGGATCAAAAGAAAAATTATGATCGCTTAGGTCTTGATGAAGAGAAGATGAAGATTATTGATACAGAACTTACGAAGATTACACTTCCAGTTCGTCCTGGTCGAAACTTAGCTGTTATTATTGAAGTGGCAGCGATGAACTTCCGTTTAAAACGTATGGGAGTCAATGCAGCACAGCAGTTCTCAGAACGATTAATGAGTGCGATTGAGTTAGGAAATCAGGAGTAAACATTGGAGAGGGAGGTCATACATATGCTGTTAGGTTCTGTACCACAGCTTGACCGCGTAGCTATCCAACTTGGACCGTTTCCTGTTTATTGGTACGGGATTATTATCGGTACAGGTGTGCTATTAGGTCTTTGGCTAGCAACTCGTGAAGGAGAAAGGCTAGGTATTCCAAAAGATACATTTGTTGACCTTGTATTAATTGCAGTACCGATCGCTATTCTATTTGCGAGAATGTACTATGTTATTTTTGAATGGGAATATTACGCGCAAAACCCGAGTCAAATTATTAATATTCGTCAAGGTGGCTTGGCGATTCATGGTGGTTTAATCGGGGCTGTTATTACGGGAATTCTTTTTGCAAAACGCCGTGGGGTTTCATTCTGGAAGTTGGCAGATATTGCTGCACCAAGTATTTTACTAGGACAAGCAATTGGCCGATGGGGAAACTTTATGAACCAAGAGGCGCATGGTGATGAAGTAACGAGACAGTTTTTAGAAGGCCTTCATTTACCGGATTTCATTATTAATCAAATGTATATTGATGGTGTTTACTATCACCCGACGTTTTTATATGAATCATTATGGAATTTTGCAGGTGTCATTTTATTACTCGCATTACGAAAAGTGAACTTGCGCCGTGGGGAATTATTCTTCACATATTTAATTTGGTATTCAGTAGGACGCTTCTTCGTAGAAGGGTTGCGTACAGATAGTTTAATGCTAGGACCACTTCGTATTGCACAAGTAATGTCAATTGGACTTGTTGTTATTTCTATTATTTTCATTATTGTGAGACGAAAAATGGGGCAAGCTGATAAAAGATATTTAGAAAATTAGAGAAAAGTAGCATCTTATTATAAGATGCTGCTTCTTTCATATTCAGGAAAGAGAAAGGACTAAGGCAATGAAAATAAATACAGTGTTATTTGATTTAGATGGAACGTTAATTAATACAAACGAACTTATTATTTCTTCTTTTTTACATACTTTAAATACATATTATCCAGATCAATATAAGCGTGAAGATGTATTGCCATTTATCGGTCCATCTTTGCATGATACTTTCAGTAAGATTGATGAAAGTAAGGTTGAAGAGTTAATTACGAGTTATCGTCAATTTAACCATGATCATCATGATGAACTAGTGGAAGAATATGAAACTGTATATGAAACAGTTCAAGAGTTGAAGAAACAAGGTTATAAAGTTGGTATTGTTACAACGAAAGCGAGACAAACCGTTGAGATGGGCCTAAAGCTATCAAAGCTTGATGAGTTCTTTGATGTTGTCGTAACAATTGATGATGTAGAGCATGTGAAACCACATCCAGAGCCACTTCAAAAAGCGCTTCAGTTATTAGATGCGAAACCAGAAGAAGCATTGATGGTTGGGGATAATCATCATGATATTGTTGGTGGACAAAATGCAGGTACGAAAACAGCTGCGGTTTCATGGACATTGAAAGGTAGAGCGTATTTAGAGGCTTACAAGCCAGACTTTATGCTAGATAAAATGAGTGATTTATTGCCGATTTTGTCCGACATGAATCGTTCGTAAAGATAAGTAGAGGAGCGAGTGAAGTGCGACGGACAACGCGCTATCCTGTTTCAGGAGAAAATTCATTATGGAATGTGTATAAAACAGTGTCTTTTTGGAAGGTAATGAAAAACTTTATGATTATCCAAATTGCACGTTATACACCTTTTTTATCGGTCAAGAATTGGTTATACCGCACATTTTTGCGGATGAAAGTAGGAAAGAAAACATCGTTTGCGCTTATGGTAATGCCGGACATTATGTTCCCGGAAAAGATAACTGTGGGAGAAAATTCGATTATCGGCTATAATACAACGCTTTTAGCACATGAATATTTAATTCGTGAATATCGACTCGGAGAGATCATCGTAGGAAATGAAGTGATGATTGGAGCGAATACAACGATATTACCGGGTGTGAAAATTGGAGATGGCGCAATTGTTTCAGCTGGCACACTTGTTCATAGAGATGTACCGAGTGGTGCTTTCGTAGGTGGAAATCCAATGCGTGTTATTTATACAAAAGAAGAAATGGATGCTAGAGAAGGTTGATGCTAAAAATGTAACATTTCTCTTCTTTTTTAATGAATAAAAAGGAAATAATTGAGTATAATATACTGTTTTGTTTTTTACGGAATCGTTTATACTTATAGATAGAAGAATGTGTGAACGAAGAAAACAAAAAACTGGAGGATATATGGGGAAAAATCAAAGAATATATAAGGAGAACGGACAAGTTATCTCTTTTAATCAATTAGCGGACTTCTTTTATAAAAAAGGGATGAGGGCTTACAAAGGGCAAAAATTGCAAGATGCAATTAAATATTTTCGAAGAGCGGCACAAAGCGAGAAGGAGCCGTTTATTTTATGTCAATTAGCAACAGTATTATCTGAGGCTGGTGAATATCAAGAGTCGAATCAAACCTTCTTTAAGCTTGTTAGATCTAATCCAGAACTTGAACAATGTTATTATTTTATTGCAAATAATTATGCGTATATGGGTCTATTTCAGCAGGCGAAGAAGTATGCGGATCGCTATTTAGAAGTTGCAGAAGAGAAGGAATTTGTTGAAGATACATTAGAATTACTTGAAATTATGGAAGAAGAAGCGATGGGTGCGGAAGAGATTGAGGATGAAGATGATTTAATTGTTATGCAGGAAGAAGCCAATCGTTATATTCGTAACGGACAATTGGAAGAAGCAATTGCTACATTAGAAATTGTTACGAAAGACTATCCGGAATTTTGGTCGGGGCATAATAATTTAGCTATTGCGCATTTTCAATCTGGTAATGTAGATAAGGCGCTGAAATTAACGGAAATGATTTTAGAGAAAAATCCTGGTAATATACATGCGCTTTGTAATACACTTATTTTTCTATATTCAATTGGAGAGCATAAACAAGTAGAGGTGTTAGCTGCTCAGTTAGTTTCGGTATATCCGATTTCGTTTGAACATCGTTTGAAACTTGGGACGACACTTGCAACAATTGGTCATTTCGAGCCTGCATATAAATGGTTCAAATTATTAAAGCGTCAAGGATACGAAGGAGACGTTAGTTTTTATTATTGGTTTGCATATTCTGCGTATATGGTGAAAGATCAGCAAGTAGCTGAAAAAATGTGGCAACATGTTGTAGAATTGCACCCTGATAAAAAGGGAAAAGAACCGTGGAATGCATTGAATTTAGCGGATGAAGGACAAAACGTGTTATTTGAAGAATTACGAAAATCATTTCAGCAAAGTGCGACGCTAGAGGAACAAATGCTAGCTTTATATTTAATGAATGAATTATCAACGCCGGAGAAGGTTGGATTCTTCTTTGATGTAACGCAGGCGAAGAATGGTGTTCCGATCGTATCGCAACTTGCAAAGTATTTCTTTTTACTGAATAGCCATAAGAGTATTCCAGCTGATTTACAGCAATTTGAACAGTGCGCGCGAATCGCGGATGCTTTATACAATTATACGAAAAAAGATGATGAATTAATCGAAGAGTGTTTACAATTTTGGTTTTGTACGTTCATACGTTTATATACATCTGGGGCAGTTTTTACAAATGTATACGGCTGGTCAGCTGCGGTTGAATATATCGTACGCAGTGAACAAGGAAATAAGATGACACAGTCGGAGCTCGGAGATGTGTATAATGTATCTGTAGCGACTGTTCGAAAGTATGTGCAAGCTGTTAAGCGTACGCACACATAGATAAGCAAATCATTGGGAAAAAAATGATGCGAACAGTATAATGAGGGTAACTTAATTGTGTAGGAATGGATAGGAGTGAATAGTGTGTCGGAAGAAAAAATTTATGATGTCATTATTATTGGTGCAGGACCAGCTGGTATGACAGCTGCAGTATATACATCTCGTGCGAATTTAAGCACATTAATGCTTGAGCGTGGTATTCCAGGCGGACAAATGGCAAATACAGAAGATGTAGAAAACTACCCAGGTTATGAGTCTATTTTAGGACCAGACTTATCAAATAAAATGTTCGAGCATGCGAAGAAATTTGGTGCTGAATATGCATACGGTGATGTGAAAGAAGTCATCGATGGTAAAGAATACAAAACAATTATTGCTGGTAAAAAAGAATATAAAGCACGTGCAATTATCGTTGCAAGTGGTGCAGAGTATAAAAAAATTGGTGTACCAGGCGAAACAGAACTTGGCGGCCGCGGTGTATCATATTGTGCGGTATGTGATGGCGCATTCTTTAAAGGTAAAGAACTTGTAGTTATTGGCGGCGGAGATTCTGCTGTTGAAGAGGGTGTGTTCTTAACACGCTTCGCATCAAAAGTAACGATCGTTCACCGTCGTGACACGCTTCGCGCACAGAAAATTTTACAAGATCGTGCTTTCCAAAACGAAAAAGTAGACTTTATTTGGAACCACACGATAAAAGAAATTAACGAAGCAAATGGTAAAGTAGGAAGTGTAACACTTGTAGATGTAAACAGTGGAGAAGAGAAAGAAGTCAAAACTGACGGCGTATTCGTATACATCGGTATGTTACCACTATCAAAACCATTTGTTGAACTAGGTATTACAAACGAAAATGGTTACCTTGAAACGAATGAGCGTATGGAAACGAAAGTTCCTGGTATTTTCGCAGCTGGTGATGTTCGCGAAAAAATGCTTCGTCAAATTGTAACTGCAACAGGTGATGGTAGTATCGCAGCACAAAGTGCGCAACATTACGTAGAAGAATTATTAGAAGAACTAAAAACTGTATCAGAAAAATAAGGGGTAATATACCTTTTGAGAAGAAAGCTACCGATAGGAGCTTTCTTCTTTTTTTGTGTGAAAATGTCAAAGTTTTGTCAAAAAATATTGGGATTATAAGCTTTCTTATTGATATACTGGACTTTACGGAAAAATCACTATAAGAAATGAGGAATTTATTCAGTATGGAATGGCGTAATATATATCGTGGATTTTGTATGGGCGTTAGTGATTTAATTCCTGGTGTGAGCGGCGGTACAATCGCTGTTGTGTTAGGGATTTATGAACAATTGCTTGCGGCAATTAGCGGATTCTTTAGTCGTGAATGGAAAAAACATTTAGGATTTTTAATTCCACTTGCAGCTGGTGTGGCAGCAGCGTTTTTAACGTTAAGTCATGTTATTAAATATTTACTTGCAAATCATTATGAACCGACTCAATTTTTCTTCCTCGGTTTAATTATTAGTATATTACCGATGTTAATGAGAGAAGCTGATGCAAAGTCGTCGTTTAAAGGTAAGCATATTGTTTTATTAATCGTTGCAGCAATTCTTGTTGCGATCACAGCTTTCTTTAAACCAGATAAGACAGCAGATCCAATTACGACGTTAACAATTTTAAATGCAATTGGTTTATTTTTCGCAGGATGGATGGCTAGTATGGCGATGTTACTTCCTGGAATTAGCGGATCGTTTATTTTATTAATTATTGGTGTATATCCGACAGCAATTAATGCTTTAACTACACTCAACTTACCTTTAATTGCAGTTATTGGTGCTGGTGTTATGGTAGGGTTTGTTGTAAGTAGTAAAGGAATTAGCTTCTTATTAGATCGTTATAAAAGTATGACATTTGCGGCAATTATTGGACTAGTTATCGGTTCGATTGTAATTGTGTTCCCTGGTATTCCAACTGGAGGGTTTTCAATTATAAGTTCAATTATTACCTTTATTTTAGGATTTGCGATTGTTACTTATTTCGGTAAGAAGTAAGGGCTGGAGTCCCCTTGGCGATAAAAATCGTTAAGGGGATTTTTCATGCTATACATTGAAAGTCCAGGCATTTACATTGCTTGTTATAGAAAGCTTTTTTAAAATTGTTGAGTAGCATATGCTTAGCGGAAGAGGACTGGCTCCTTCGTTGTAGCAAACTGTTTTTGATAGTATAATGAAATGAGTATGCAGTGAGAAATTTGCTGCAAGTAGCTGAGGTGAAGAAACATGCAAAGAGTGACAAACTGTGTGTTAATTAGAGATAATGAAGTACTCTTACTCCAAAAACCTCGCCGGAATTGGTGGGTTGCACCAGGCGGGAAAATGGAGCGTGGTGAGACTGTAAGAGATTCCGTTGTTCGCGAGTATCGTGAAGAAACAGGTATTTATTTAAAGAACCCAGCGTTAAAGGGGGTCTTCACCTTTGTCATCCAAGAAGGTGATAAAGTTGTTTCTGAATGGATGATGTTCTCCTTTTTAGCGACAGATTTTGCAGGAGAAAACAAACTAGAGAGCGAAGAAGGCATCATTGGTTGGCATACATTTGATAAAATTGATGATTTAGCAATGGCACCAGGAGATTATCACATTATTGATTATTTAATTAAAGGAAATGGCATAATCTACGGTACATTTGTATATACCCCAGATTTTGAGTTGCTTTCATATCGATTAGATCCGAGTTAAACCGTCAAGGAGAGGATACGATGACAGAGAATAATGATATAAAAATGGTAATTATTACAGGAATGTCTGGAGCTGGAAAGACAGTAGCTTTACAAAGTTTTGAAGATTTAGGATATTTCTGTGTGGATAATTTACCACCGATGTTATTGCCAAAGTTTATTGAGCTTATGGCGGATTCAAAAGGAAAAATGAATAAAGTAGCACTTGGTATTGATTTACGTGGCCGAGAGTTTTTCGAACATTTATGGGAAGCGCTTGATGATTTATCAGAACGTACATGGATTATTCCTCATATTTTATTCTTAGATGCGAAAGATAGCACACTTGTAACTCGTTATAAAGAAACGAGACGCTCGCATCCACTTGCACCAACTGGTCTGCCGTTAAAGGGAATCGAAGCAGAGCGTAATTTATTAACAGATATGAAGGCACGCGCGAATATTGTGCTTGATACATCTGATTTAAAACCGAAAGAATTACGTGAAAAAATTGTTCACCTATTTTCAACTGAAACTGAGCAAGCATTTCGTGTAAATGTTATGTCATTTGGATTTAAGTACGGTATTCCAATTGATGCAGATTTAGTATTTGATGTTCGTTTTTTACCAAATCCATATTACATTCCACATATGAAGCCATTAACAGGACTAGATGAAGAAGTTTCATCGTATGTGCTGAAATTTAATGAGACGCATAAGTTTTTAGAGAAATTGACTGATCTTATCACTTTCATGCTGCCTCATTATAAAAGAGAAGGCAAGAGTCAACTTGTAATTGCAATTGGATGTACAGGTGGACAGCATCGTTCTGTTACGCTTACAGAATACCTTGGGAAACATCTGAAACCAGAGTATAGCGTTCATGTATCTCATCGTGATGTGGAGAAGAGAAAGGGTCATTAAGGGATGAAAAAAGAGAGAAAACCTAAAATTGTTATCATGGGAGGCGGAACGGGACTTTCTGTTTTATTACGAGGATTAAAACAATATCCGGTTGATATTACAGCAGTTGTTACAATCGCTGATGATGGTGGCAGTTCAGGTAGATTACGTGATGAGCTAGAAATTCCACCCCCAGGTGACATTCGTAACGTACTTGTTGCGTTATCAGATGTAGAGCCACTGGTGGAAGCTTTATTCCAGCATCGTTTCACAACGGGAGATGGGCTGAAAGGTCATGCGTTAGGAAATTTATTATTGGCAGGTATGACCTCGATTACAGGAGACTTCTTCCATGCTATTACAGAAACGAGTAAAGTTTTAAATGTTAGAGGACGTGTATTACCAGCAGCGAATCAAAGTGCAGTACTACATGCGGAACTAGAAGACGGAGAAATTGTAACAGGTGAATCAAAGATTCCTTATTTCGGAAAGAAAATTAACCGTGTCTTTTTAACTCCAGAAGATGTAGAGCCGTTACATGAAACGTTGACTGAAATTAAACGAGCTGATTTACTTGTTTTCGGTCCAGGAAGTTTGTATACGAGTATATTACCGAATTTAGTTGTTAACAAAATTGGGGACGCTGTTCTTGCTGCAAAAGCAAAGAAGGTATATGTGTGTAATGTTATGACGCAAGCTGGTGAAACGATGGGATATACTGCGTTTGACCATGTGCAGGCGTTACATGATCATTTAGGTAAACCGTTTATCGATACTGCAATTGTCAATAACCGTGATATTCCTTGTGAATTACGTCAGTTATACGAGGAAGAAATGTCGGCACCAGTTGTAGTAGATGAAGAGCGTTTTATTGAAAATAATATTAATGTGATTCAAGATCAATTAGCGAAGTATGATGACCGTGTTGTAAGACACGATACATTAAAACTAGCTTCTATTTTATATTCACTGTTGTAGATGTGCGTTGCCTCGTTTGGGGTAACGCTCCTCATTTCATATAGGACAAGATTTTTGTTCCACAATAATCGTATAAGGAGGTGTTGACTGTGTCATTTGCATCAGAAACAAAGAAAGAGTTGACGAATCTGGAGATGAAGGAATGTTGTGAGAAAGCAGAATTATCAGCGTTACTTCGCATGAACGGATCGCTTTCTTTTTCAAATCGTCGTCTATCAATCGATATTCAAACGGAAAATGCGGCAATTGCAAGAAGGATTTATACGCTTTTGAAAAAAGGATATGACGTGACGGTAGAATTACTTGTTCGTAAAAAAATGCGATTGAAGAAAAACAATGTATATATCGTAAGGCTTGTTGAGAAGTCACGCGAAATATTAGCTGATCTTCATATCGTTCGAGACGACTTTTCATTTATTCGAAATATATCACAAGAATTAATTGAGAAGAAATGTTGTAAACGATCGTATTTACGCGGTGCATTTTTAGCAGGTGGTTCAGTAAATAACCCAGAAACATCATCTTATCATTTAGAGATCTTTTCGTTATATAAGGAACATAATGATGCTATATGTGAACTGATGAACGGATTTGATTTAAATAGTAAGACGTTGGAAAGAAGAAAAGGGTACATTACGTATTTGAAAGAAGCAGAAAAGATTACAGAGTTTTTAAATATTATAGGTGCTCATAATGCACTTTTAAGATTTGAAGACATTCGAATCGTACGTGATATGCGTAATTCTGTAAATCGCTTAGTGAACTGCGAAACAGCTAATTTAAATAAAACAATTGGTGCAGCGCTAAGGCAGATTGAAAATATCCGTTATATTGATGAGACGGTTGGTCTTGATATATTGCCGGATAAACTACGAGAAATTGCGCAATTACGAAGAGATTATCAAGATGTAACATTGAAAGAATTAGGTGAGATGGTATCCGGGGGGAAAATTAGTAAATCGGGTATTAATCATCGTTTGCGTAAAATTGATGATATTGCAGAGAAATTACGCGCGGGGGAAACGGTAGCAAAAAAATAAGAGGTTAAAGGGGAAATGGAGCTGTGGTTCAAAAAAGAGTTCAGGTTTCATTAAAAAACGGTTTACAAGCACGTCCGGCTGCGTTGTTTGTACAAGAGGCCAATCGCTTTCATGCAGATATTTTCATCGAAAAAGATGGGAAGACAGTAAATGCAAAGAGCATAATGGGGATTATGAGCTTAGCAATTGGAACTGGTAGCATGATAACAATTACAACAGAAGGTTCAGATGCAGAAGAGGCTTTAGAGGCACTAGCTGCATATGTACAATAAGAAGCTATCGCGCATGTGCGATAGCTTTTTTGTTGTTTGGGGCTTGTTGGTGGGGGTATGTGGGATGTGCGTTCTTGTCGAGAATTGTCGGTAAGTCGATAAGTTGTGTCGAAACGTCGATATATTAAAATAATCGCCGATATAATTGGAGTTACGGTCGATATATTTGAAAAATCGCCGATATATTTAGAGGGATACTGAGTGGGGTATGTTCGTGCGGAGATTTAACTATAAAAAAGCGCCCTGTAATAGGCGCTTTTTTATGTATCCAGCTCCAGCGACTCTAAATAAGCCGCTTCCGCTTTAAATATCTATTAACGATTTGTAAAGATCTTATCGATTAAACCGTATTCTAAAGCTTTTTCTGCTGTCATGAAGTTGTCGCGGTCTGTGTCGCGTTGTAGCACTTCAAGTGGTTGACCTGTGCGGTCAGCAAGAATTTGGTTTAGTTTTTCACGTAAGAATAGGATACGTTTAGCAGCGATTTCGATTTCAGTCGCTTGACCTTGTGCACCACCAAGTGGTTGGTGAATCATTACTTCACTGTTTGGAAGTGCATAACGTTTTCCTTTTTCACCTGCTGCGAGTAAGAATGCACCCATAGATGCAGCCATACCGATACAGATTGTTGATACTTGCGGTTTAATAAACTGCATTGTATCGTAAATTGCCATACCTGCTGTGATAGAACCACCAGGGCTGTTGATGTAGATGTGAATATCTTTTTCTGGATCTTGAGATTCCAAGAATAAAAGCTGGGAAACGATTGAGTTAGCTACGTTGTCATCAATTGCGCTACCAAGCATAATGATGCGGTCTTTTAATAGTCGAGAGTAAATATCGTAAGCGCGTTCTCCACGATTTGTTTGTTCAATTACTGTAGGAATTAAATTCATCTGTTATTTCCTCCTTATAAAGCTTTCTTAGTCTTATAATACAATTATGGTCAATAAAGGTCAAACGAAACCACTTTAAATCAAAAAAATATGTAGTTGTACCATGAAATATTCGCTATGTTTTTGAAATTCCCTGCTTATGTATCTTCAACATCATAACCGAATTACATAAATTTAAACGTTATAAAAACTGTAGAAAAAAAGAAAAGAACGCCTTTTGACTGAAGCGTTCTTTCGATATCTATTCTTTTAAAAGATAGGTTACTTTATTTAAAATCTTTTCGATTTGTTTCGCGTTTTTACTATACATTTCGCTCGCTGATTTCGACTTTGTTTCTAAGGAAAATAGTTCAAGATCAGCATGACATTTTTTTAATGATGCTAATAATAAAGGTTTGTTTTGAGGAGAAGGCATTTGTAGTTTGTCATTATAAATGTCGATAGTCAGTTGTCCGTATGAATCAACTTGACCGAGAAAGACATTTTCGATAACAACACCGAGCTTTTCTAGTTCAGCATGTAGCCAAGCGCGGTTATGTCCACTTGCGGATAGCGGTTCATCTAAGACATTGCCATCCATAATAACAGTTTGTGGTTCTTTTTCGTTTGCTACTTTTAAACCGATGTCTTTTGCTGTAAGTGGCTGGGAATCTTTCTTTAATAATACATTTAATTCTCCGCTCGGTTCTAAGACAGCAAATTCAACATCAGCTACGCTGAAAGCACCTTTTCCACGGAGAAGTTCCAGTAATTCATCACTTGTATATTTTTCTTTCTTTAAGTTGTCTTCGAGTATCTTTCCGTCTTTTATTAATACGGTAGATTTCCCTTCAAAGAAGTCCCGAGCTGTTTTGTTCTTTAAAGAGAGGATTCCTGTTAAAAAAGGTACCACAGCGAAAATGAGTATCGCAAAGACGCCGTGGAAAAATTTTGAATCGAGCCCTGTAGATACTTGGGCAGCGATGTCACCGATTGTCATTCCGGCAATGTATTCAAAAAAGGAGAGCTGAGAGATTTGTCTTTTCCCTAACCATTTCGTAATAGCGAATAAAATAATTAATATGAATACAGAGCGAAGAATGACAAGTGTCCATTCCGGCAGGTGAGACATAGTCATTTCCTCCAGTCTACTTAAAACCCTTTATATTGAGGTTCTTCACGTTCTAATACTGAAACTCTATTCTGTAAATCAGCGATGATGCTGTCCATTTCTAACATACATTCATGAAATACACGTTTTGATTCTTCATCTTGTGAATTTAAAGAAAGGGAGCTTAAACTTGCTTGAGCCCCCCTTACACTAGCAAGGCAGGTTTTAACATTAGCAATAACTGTCATACAAACACCTTATCCTTTCGGTTTGAATAGCAATGCTCCGATGAAGCCGAAAATAATAGCTGCGGATACACCGGCGCTTGTTACTTTAAACATGCCGGTAATAACGCCAACGATGCCATGTTTTGCGGCTTCTTCCATTGCGCCGTGAACGAGGGCATTACCAAAGCTTGTAATAGGTACGGTTGCCCCAGCTCCAGCGAAGTCAATTAATGGTTCATACAAATTGAATCCATCTAATATAGCTCCAGCAACAACGAGTGTTGCCATTGTATGAGCGGGTGTTAGTTTGCCGACATCAAACATAAGTTGGCCAATTACACATATGAGTCCGCCAATGACGAAAGCCCAGAAAAAAATCATTGCGTTGCACCTCCGAATTCAATTGAAACGGCGTGAGCGATGCACGGAATCGTTTCTTCTTGTTGGAATGTAAGTGGAGATAGTAAAGCGCCTGTCGCAACGACAAGTATTTTTTTGAACTCTCCTCTTTTCATTCTGTTTAATAAATGACCGTACACGACTGTTGCGGAACATCCTGGTCCACTAGCCCCAGCTATGACAGGTTGCCCTTCTCTATAAATGAGTAGCCCGCAATCTTGGAACTGTTCGCTCGTTACTTTCGTTCCGTGTTTATGTAATAAGTCATAAGCAATTTCGCGGCCGACATGTCCGAGGTCACCGGTTACGATTAAATCGTAGTAAGAGGCGTCAATTTGGCGTTCGCGTAGGTGGGCCTCAATTGTATCGACGGCGGCTGGAGCCATTGCGCCTCCCATATTAAACGGATCTGTTAATCCCATATCAACCACTTTTCCGATTGTGGCTGATGTTACCCTAGGGCCGTTTCCAGTATCGCTTAAAATAGCGGCTCCTGCTCCAGTTACTGTCCACTGCGCGGTAGGTGGCTTTTGTCCACCATATTCAGTAGGGTAGCGGAACTGTTTTTCTACGGCGGTGTTATGGCTTGATGCACCAGTTAATAAATATTTTGCGCCTTTTGCATTTACGATACTCGCCCCAAGTGCTAAACCTTCCATAGAAGTAGAACAAGCGCCGAATAGTCCGAGATAAGGAGTGCCCAGTGTACGGCAAGCAAAGCTTGTAGGGGTAATTTGATTAATTAAATCTCCTGCGAGTACAAATTGGATATCGTCTTTACGAAGTTCTGCTTTTTCAGTGGCGCGGCTACAAGCTTCTTCGAACAAAATTTTATGTGCTTTTTCATAGGAATCTTGTCCGAGCCATAAATCTTCATGAAGGATATCGAAGTCTTCGGGGATTTTTCCTTTTGCTTCAAACGGCCCGCCGACGACTCCTGTCGAAATAATAACTGGTTTGTTTTCAAATACCCACGTTCGGTGTCCTTGTAACATTTATAGCCCTCCCCATTGAACGAGAATCGTTTTAATAAGTGCGATGACGAAAGCTGAAAATACACCAAATAAAATAACGGAGCCGGCTAATTTAAACATGTTACCGCCAACGCCAAGGACAAACCCTTCCGTCCGGTGCTCGATACATGCGGCGACAACAGAGTTACCAAATCCAGTGACAGGTACAGCTGTCCCAGCACCTGCAAATTGACCGAGACGATCATATACGCCGAACCCAGTTAGTAACATCGAGATGAAAATAAGAGTTGCTACTGTTGGATTCCCTGCTGAGCGTTCAGTGAAATCGAAATACGTAATATAAAAAGTAGAAATGAGTTGCCCAATTAGGCAAATGAAACCACCAACGAAAAAGGCTTTTATACAGTTTTTTAAGACAGGACGCTTCGGTTCGCGTTCTTGCTCGAATTTTTTATATTCCTGTTGCACAGGGGTTAAGTTTTTATCTTTACTAGACATTGCAAACCTTCCTTTTCTTTTAAAAAGCGTTAAGTGTTAGACTCCATTTTTTTACCAATGAATTTTAATTGTTTATTAATTTCATCTTTAGATACTTTCTTTTCCTTAATTTTTCTTTCAAGCTTTTCAAGTAACATAAAGATTTTTTTATCTGTACTTACACGAACATCGAAAGTGGGGTGCTCATCACTTAGCTGCTTTTGGAGCTTCTTACGGAGAGGTTTTAATCCAAATCTTTCGTGATGCTCAGGTGTAACTGCTATGTAGAGATCTAAATTTGAATTTACTGCTGTACTTTTTATAATTTCATCCATAGTGAGAGCTCTTTTCTTGGCTCCTTGTGATATAGATTGATTAAAGGATTCCATACTCGTTTTTGTTAACTTTGGACCTTTCTCTTTCTCCGTT
This sequence comes from Bacillus paranthracis, assembly GCF_024296885.1. Taxonomy (NCBI): domain Bacteria; kingdom Bacillati; phylum Bacillota; class Bacilli; order Caryophanales; family Bacillaceae; genus Bacillus; species Bacillus paranthracis. The sequence goes on along the minus strand of NZ_CP101135.1, from coordinate 4,864,955 downwards.
CGTTTTGCTTCTTCTTTCACTTTTTTATCTAAAGGACTATTATCACATCCGGTAAAAGAGCTAAATAGAAGGGCAAATAATACGGTTATGAGTCCGAGTTTTTGCATATTTATCATTCCATTTCTATTGCAATATGTAATGTGATAGAAAAAGGATGACTGCATATCATCCTTTTTCTATTTCACAGCAAGACTGATTCGTTATTGCTGTGAGTATTGTGGTTCTTCTTGTTGGACTTCTTCAACGCGTGGGTTTAAAGAATCGATAATCGTTTGTGTTTGCTGTGCAGCTGTTTGGAAAAGTTGCTTAGCTTGTTGATTATCCGTATCAAGAGCGAATCCCTCTAAGCTAGCTTGTGCACTTTTTAATCCAGAAACAGTTTGTTTTAATTTCGTAATTACAGTCATTGAATGAAGCCCCCTTTGGAATATCAATTCAAAGATTATAATTTGTGAGTTGGGTTGAATTTATGATTGGAAAATTTAGGGGTGGGTGTTTTGTTAATATACTCATAACTAAGCGTCATAAAGGATTACGGGGATATTTTTATTGATTTAGATGGATTTTATTGCTATTATTATGAGAAGAAAATGAAGTGTTTTCTATAACCATGCGCCCATAGCTCAGTCGGATAGAGCGGTGGTTTCCGGTACCACGTCTGCCGGGGGTTCGAATCCCTCTGGGCGCGTTATATAAACTTTAATATTATTTTGTGTTGGGAGAGGCCCTTTGTATGTGGTAAGTAAAAATACCATGTGCAAAGGGTCTTTTTGATATTATCGTTAGTCAATTATTGTTTCTTTAATCTTGAATTTAGAACTGAGATTCCTAACTTACATTTTGTAGGTTAGGAATTTTTTTATTTTAAAAATGTTAAAAATATGCAATTTTGCGAAGTTATCTAAAAAGTTTAAATCTTGTAAATTTATAACTGTAGAGAACAACAAACAAATAAATAAAAAAAACGAGAGGATGAATGAAATGTCAAAAGGATACAAGTTCACAAAAGAAGAGTTAGTAGAGGCGTGGAAAGATCCACAAGTAAGAGAGAAGTTAAAAGACTTACCGAAACACCCATCGGGAAAAGCGTTAAATGAATTAAGTGAAGAAGAGTTAGCGGAAATCCAAGGGGCATCAGATGTACAACCAGAAACAACACCACTTTGTGTGGGAGTCATTATCGGGTTAACAACGTCAATTAAGATTTGTAAATAAAATAAAAAACCAAAACGAGAGGATGAATAAAATGTCAAAAGGATACAAGTTCACAAAAGAAGAGTTAGTAGAGGCGTGGAAAGATCCACAAGTAAGAGAGAAGTTAAAAGACTTACCGAAACACCCATCGGGAAAAGCGTTAAATGAATTAAGTGAAGAAGAGTTAGCGGAAATCCAAGGGGCATCAGATGTACAACCAGAAACAACACCACTTTGTGTGGGAGTCATTATCGGGTTAACAACGTCAATTAAGATTTGTAAATAAAATAAAAAACCAAAACGAGAGGATGAATAAAATGTCAAAAGGATACAAGTTCACAAAAGAAGAGTTAGTAGAGGCATGGAAAGATCCACAAGTAAGAGAGAAGTTAAACGACTTACCGAAACACCCATCGGGAAAAGCGTTAAATGAATTAAGCGAAGAAGAGTTAGCGGAAATCCAAGGGGCATCAGATGTACAACCAGAAACAACACCACTTTGTGTGGGAGTCATTATCGGGTTAACAACGTCAATTAAGATTTGTAAATAAAATAAAAAACCAAAACGAGAGGATGAATGAAATGTCAAAGGGATACAAGTTCACAAAAGAAGAGTTAGTAGAGGCGTGGAAAGATCCACAAGTAAGAGAGAAGTTAAACGACTTACCGAAACATCCATCAGGAAAAGCGTTAAATGAATTAAGTGAGGAAGAGTTAGCGGAAATCCAAGGGGCATCAGATGTACAACCAGAAACAACACCACTTTGTGTGGGAGTCATTATCGGGTTAACAACGTCAATTAAGATTTGTAAATAAAATAAAAAACCAAAACGAGAGGATGAATGAAATGTCAAAAGGATACAAGTTCACAAAAGAAGAGTTAGTAGAAGCGTGGAAAGATCCACAAGTAAGAGAGAAGTTAAAAGATTTACCAAACCACCCATCTGGAAAAGCGTTAAATGAATTAAGCGAAGAAGAACTAGCGGAAATTCAAGGGGCATCAGATGTACAACCAGAAACAACACCGCTTTGTGTGGGAGTCATTATAGGAATAACGGCATCAATTAAAATTTGTAAGTAGATAGGTTTCATTCGAAAGGGGTGTTCATCTCCTTTTGAATGAAACAGATTCCAATATTCGAATGTGAAAAATCGAATGTTGGAATCTGTTTCTCCTGAAGGGGGACCGATTTATTGGAATATGGATTTTAAAATAAGGAAGGGGATTAAATTATTATGTTAATTCACTCATATATAAATGAAAAGGCATTTGCGAAGAGTCTTAATTTGAAAGAGCGTTATAAAACGCTAATGAGTAGAAGAGATTTATTATTATCGGAAGATTTAAATTTGGCCCAATTAAATAAATGGATAGATAAAATGTTTAGAAGTAATAAAGCTGATTTTGATTTTAAATTAAAGATGAATGAAATGACAAAAGAAGATTTTGCGAGTTTAATTGAGAAAATTCCTGAATCCAAAGAGCATTTATATATAGATGAATTAAATGAACATGTGAATTTGCGCGTGTTAGAAATGGGAATAGAGTTGTGTGATAGTAAGCCATTAAGTGCAGAGGAAGATTTAGGGTTTATAGAATTTGTTAGGCCGTTTGCACTTTATGCAGCCGAAATGATAGATAGTTCGTTGAAATATAGATTAAATAAGATATGTTATGAGCATGAAGAAATTAAAGAAATGCTAGTACGATCTTTAGTAGAAGAGTTATTAAATAATGCGGTGCGCTCACTAGTCTTAGAATTTAATATTGCAAAACTAAGGGAGGAACTGATAGGGGAGACTCCAGAAGAGCGATTTCTTTCCTTTGTCAGAGAGAAAGCTAGGAATAAGGAGAATTTAATTGCGTTCTATGAGGAATACGCAACATTAACGCGAAGGTTAATTTTGAGAACAGAGTATTTTATACAAAATGTTCAAATGTTACTATTTCGTTTGAATGAAAATTGGCTACAATTACAAAAAGAATTTCAATTGCAGGATGCGTCATTAAGCGAAATTAAGGTTGGATTAGGAGATACACATCAAGAAGGAAAAACGGTTGTTCAGCTTGTATTCTCTTCAGGTAAAGAAATTTTATATAAGCCAAAGTCTATGGAAATTACGAAATCGTACCATGCGTTTTTAGAATGGATGAATGAGGTAAGTGGAAGTATACAACTTCCATCATATAAAGTTTTAGACTGTGGTGAATATGGATGGGAAGAGAAAATATTGTATAAACCGTGTTCTTCTAAAGAAGAGGTAGAGCGCTACTATTCACGTTTTGGTAAGTTGATTGGTTTAATGCATATGTTAAAGGGTGCGGATTTGCATTTTGAAAATATAATTGCTCATGGAGAGTATCCATACATTATTGATTCGGAGACGATTTTTCATCAATATCCAAAACTGAATTTTCCAGATAGTGCGGAAGTAAAATTGAAATATGAACAAAGCGACTCAGTGATAGGATCTGGATTGCTGCCGCAAGCTATGTTTCAAAATATCGATGGAAAAGGTATCGATTTAAGTGCTTTAAATGGAAAAGAGCAAGATTTGCCGTTTAAGGTGTTGGCTTTAAATCAAAATAGTAAAGATGAAATGGAATTTACTATGAAAGAAGCCAAAAGTCAAAGTGCTAAAAATCTACCGAAACTTGGAGTAGAAGAGATTTATGTAGAGGATTATTTGAACTTTATTATTGATGGTTTTCAGGAAATGTGTAAATTTTTTATTGAGTATAAGGATGAGATTTTATCAGAAAGAGGACCTTTAATTACATTTAAAGAAAATAAAATTCGCATTGTTGCTAGGGCTACTCAACAATATTGTAATTTCCTACAAGAGTCTACACATCCAGACTATATGAGAGATTCAATTTTATTGGAACAATTATTTGAAAGAGTATGGTATTACCCATATGAAAATAAGGAACTAGTCATTCATGAGATTCAAGACTTATTACGTGCGGATGTTCCTATATTTACGACTTTTACAGATTCACGAGATCTATATAGTAGTACAGGTGAAAAGATGGAAGATTTTTTTAAGGAGAGCGGTTATGAGCAAGTATATAATAAAATTTATCATTTTGATGAGAAGGAATTGGAAAAGCAACGAGGATGGCTGAAGTTGGCAATACAGGGAAATAGAGAAATTGATATTAAAGTGAGAAGGAAAGAGAGTTACAGAAGTGAATTATTAGAAAATCATCAGGAGACAATCTTGCAGGAAGCAATAAATATCGGAGAGTCTTTAGTAGAGAATGTAGTATTATCTGATGATAAAACAACAGCTTCATGGTTACAAGCAAATGTTATTCACGACAAGTGGTATGTTGCCCCTATGAAACAAAATTTATATGACGGTTTAGGTGGCGTAGCACTATTCTTATTGTATCTAAATAAAGTTACAGGAAACGAAAAATATTTAGAGGTTGCTCATAAGGCGTTGAAATCAGCGATGAACCCTTTATCGAAAGCGAAGGGGCTGCTATCGACCTTCTTGGGTAAATATTCATTGTTATATCCATTAGCACATTTTCAATCTATAAGTCCTAGAAAAGAATATCAGGATTTTTTAGAAGAAATAAAAGTAGAATTAAAAGAAAGGCTCAAAGAAGAAGAAGAGTTTGATTTGTTAAGTGGCTCAGCGGGAGTTATTCAAGTGGCCCTTAATGTATTTGAAATGACAAAGGATCAAGATTATTTAGATCTTGCTGATATGTATAGTAAGCATTTGGCGGAAAATGTATCAATATTAGAAAATGGAGTAGCGTGGAAGAATAAACATACTAACAGTTATTTAGGTGGTTTTTCTCATGGAACGAGTGGTATCGCTTGGAGCTTATGGCGTTCGGGGATTATGAATAGGAATCAAGAATATATTGATTTAGCTAAAAAAGCGCTTGCTTATGATCGATCATTGTTTGATAAAGAAGAAAGTGCGTGGAAAGACACGAGAGAGAGTGAGAAGAAGTGCTTACATCAATGGTGCCACGGTTCCACCGGAATAGGATTGAGCAGGGTTTTAGTAAGAAGCTATGAAGAAGATGTAGAAATGGACGAAGAAATTCGAGTAGCTGTAGATAATGTACGAAAGTATGGATTTAAAAATAATGATACATTATGCCATGGGAATATGGGGGACACGGAATTACTATTGGCTGTTTCACAGTTATATGGTAATAAAGAATTGTATGAACAGGCGATACAAATTGGCATACAAGTTATTAATAATTATAGAGAAACAGGTAGTTATCAATGTGATGCACCAGATGATATTCAATCATTCGGCATGTTTGTAGGAATAGCAGGAGTTGGTATGCAGTTATTAAGACTATTACAACCGAATGAAATTCCATCTGTTATGACATTAGAAAATGTAAAAGGATAAATGAAAAGACATTCTACCTTTTGGTAGAATGTCTTTATTATACATTTACATTTATTATACCTTTTCGAACAGCTTCAGCTAGCGCTTCAGAACGAGAACTCACCTTGAACTTTTTAAATAGTTTCGTTAAATTATATTCAACAGCCCTAGAACTCATATATAATTCATCTGCAATTTGTTTATTACTTTTTCCTTTCGCAATGGATTCAAGAATTTCTAATTCTTTTTGTGTAATTGTAACATGGCTTGATGCTCTTTTCGTATCTAAGTTATCAACAGTCATATCTTCAACTCGAAGTTGTCGCAATAGAGAAATTGGAATTAAAGTATACCCATTTAAGACAGCACGAATAGCCATTAATAACTCTTGTTGTGATGCTGATTTGCTAACAATACCGCTAATACCAGAATCTATTAATAAATTAAATTGAGATAAATATTCGAAGCCTGTGTAGAGAATGATTTTTGCATCTGGTTGTATGTGTAAAAGTTTTTGAGCCACATCAAGTCCACTATAATTAGGCATGTTCATGTCTAAAAGATATATGTCAAAAGGTGTTTTTGAACTTTGAGAAATTGCTTCCTGTTCGTTTAAAATGTATGTTGCCTGAATATCTGCTTCTAATTCGATCATATTTTTTGTGCCTTCACCAACTATTTGGTGATCGTCTACAATCAAAACGTGTATCATTTTATTCACCTCGGTATAGTAATATTTACTTGTAGTCCATTTCCAATTTCTGAAATAAGTTGAATTTCGCCTCCTATTCCTTGAACACGCCCTTTAATCCCAGATAAACCCATATGTTTATTTGAAGAATAGGGGACTTGTGTATTAAAGCCGATGCCGTTATCACGATAATCTAGATAAATACAATTATTCTCCTCCCATAAGAATATATTAATTAAAGTTGCATTAGAGTGCTTATCAGCATTGTTTAATAATTCTTGGATAATACGATAAATAGATAGAATTTTATCAAATTCGTAATGATTCTCCTGTATTGAGTCGTATTCAAATTGAATTCGGAAATTAGTACGTAGTTGCATTTGTGCTAATAGCTCTTTAAGCGCACCTATAAGACCAATTTCAGATAGAAGAGCAGGTTTTAATTCATTACAAGTGTCACGAATTTGTTGAATAACATCTAACATACCGAATTTTATTTTTTCTAATTGTCCCTGCAATTCACCTGGTACAGTATGCTCTTTTAATACGGTTTCTAGTTTACGATACCAGACAATTTGGTCTTGCAGGGCAGCGTCATGAAGATCTGCAGCGAGTCGACGCCTTTCAGTCTCTGAGATTTGAAATAGTAGGCGTGAAAGAGTTGCTGAGTGTGTTTTATTTGCTAGGCTTTCTTTTTCTAAAGATTGAATGATTTGGTTAACTGAATTTAGGTTTTCATAAACGAGACGTACATATTTGACGATAGCGATAAACCAAGTCTTTTCATTGATATTAAATTTAATATTGTTGGTTTTATTTCCAACCCAAATGTAATGCTTTGTATTTTGAGTAGAATATAAATAAATACCGATACATCCGTCATCTTCTAATAAATCATTTATATATCCCGATTCCATTCCCCATTGTTTCTTTTTCGAAAGATTAAATTTTTCTGTTTCCCCGTAACTCTTATAACAATTATATGTATTTTGTTTTATATCAAATTCAATAAATTGTATAAAACACGGTTTTAGTAGGGAGATAATTTCATTCATAAATTTCTTCTCTAAATCTTTTACTTTCATAATGGAAGAAAGTTGTTGTGCGAACTGATCAATACTTACATGTAGATTGGTTTTGTTTCTGAATAATTGATTGCGAAATGTGAAATCTAATCGTTCCTTTATTACAAGAAACAGTATGTTTAAAGGGAAAATGATAATAAAATTTTGCATGAGTCTAATTAAGAAGCGTTCGTCAGGATTAATACCCCAGCTTATAATTAATGTAATAATGATAGTTGGAATTAATGAAAGCATAGAGTAGTAACGAACACGATCAAACATAAAATCAATATCAAAGATTTGCTTTGTTAATATTAAATAAAAGTAGCCAATTGGAATGCAAAATAGGAATAAGGCTGCAATATCAGCTCTAATCATGGCTGCATTTAATAATATCCTTGGAAGCGCATATAGCATGATAAATGGCCCGAAAGAAATACATTGGATAACTAACATAAATTTAAAAAAAGGTCTGTGTAAAGTATTTCTATATTTTATGTATCCTTTTAAAAGAAAATATACACTTAAAAGAATACTAAAGCATAAATAAGCTAAATCTGTGTAAGCAGAGACTTGTTGCAAATTTGGAAAAAAGGTAACGGATAATAAGCCAGTAGTAACAACGGTCATGTATAGACAAATGTGAAATCTAACCAAATTTTTATGTATAATAATAATTTCCTTCCGCTTAAACAGCTGATATAAAAATAAAGTAAGAAATAAAGATACACTTTGAAAAGAGATACTTATAATCAAGAGTCCGCCAAAATCAGATTTACTAGATATAGAAGAGGCGGAAAGGCTAATAGAGGTTGCTAATAAAAAAAGCATAAAATAACGCTCTTCTCGCCTTATAGCTTTATTTCTATAGAGAATAAAACATAAGCTTAGAATGGTTAGAGAAAAAATCATTGGTAGATATAATGTAATAAGTAGCTCTTCGTTGTCTGAAGTAGCTGCTGTACTATAAGTAGAAATCTTATCATTCTTTATAGATTGAATTTCGGTTGCATTTAAAAATTGATTTTGGTACCGCTTGAAAACCCCTAAATAAGGATTCTCCCCATCTACTTTGTAGATTTCATCGCCTACTTTTAATGCTGTTTTTGCAGCCCAACCCGACGTATCAATTTGACTGATTGTATATGTCTTCTCGTTTTCTTTAGAAGCGATAATGCCACTGTAAGGCTGATAAAATTTGTAGAGGATGTAACTTTGTATGATTAAGTAAAAAATTATTAATGAAATTACGAAATAAATTGGACGTTGTTTAATCATTGCTAGAAATACCTCACTATCATATATAATTTCGGAATCCCGCAATAGGATTGCGGATAATAGCAAAAGAATATGTAATAATATAAAACTATAAAAATTGGTGGGGTGAACGATATATGATTAGGGAATTAGTTGAACGTATATTAGAAGATATTCAATTTAAAAATGTGTGTAGTCAAGGAACCATAGCCATTGATGGTATATCAAAACAAGAATTAGAAATTATATTAGGTACTTTAGATAAATCGACTTTACTTAGTAAAGCTGCTGAGACATGGAAGTAAACTAAATTAGAGTATCAATTAACCTATCCTTATTTGCTTGACTGATTGAAAGTTGTTCGATGTATCTTTGACATTTGTATACATATAGGTTTTGCATAACAGAGCAATACTCCATCGATCCACCGTATAGTAATATGTGTTTTAAAGTTTCTAATGTTTGATTATTTAATTCGTTATATTGTATCTCCTGATTAAAGAATTTTTTTATAAGTATAAAGTTATCATTTTTACTATTTAAATAATATAGTATTGGTAAAGTTTTCTTTAAATTAAGAAAATCATTTTTCTTATCCCATTGCATAATATCACGCATATCGTTTTTTATTTGATTAATAACGCCTATACATATTGCGTAGTTTTCAATTAAAGAACGCTGGATAGGGTTAATATTCCCTGTTCCTAATAAGCATGCAAGTTTAATTAGATACCCAGATTTGTGAGTTACCATATCAATATAGTCTTTCTCAGAATGGATTTCATTTTTAAGATCTAGCTGTTGTCCATTAATGGAGTTTAAAATACAAGAGTGTATTTCGTTTTTGAGCCAGTTTTTCATTTGAATTGAAAGGGAAGATTTGTCAACTTCTTGCAAACAAATAAGTAAAAATCCCATAATTATATTGAGATTTGTGGCAATTGGATGTTTTGTCCAAGGTCCTTCTAAGAAATCTTCATCTTGAATATCATCCATAATATCTAGAGAGAGCATAAGTAATTCTATAATTGTTAGCAGTAATTGTTTTTCTTCTTCATTTTGGTTATCTTGAAATATTTCATAATGTACGAGAGTGATGTTGGCAAAACGAGTAGAATCATTGAATTTGTATTCAATATATTCTGAAGAACATTGACGTAATGTAGATTCGAAAAAATGTCCATAAACCAGTTTTTTTGCACGCAAAATTAATTCATTTTGTAATGAATAAATCACTCGCAGCTCCCCTTTTGTAAAAATTCGGAATATTCCAATTGTAACATAAGAGGGAGATCTTCACAATTAAGCATATCGCAAATGCGATATGTTTTTTTTATGAAGATGTTGCGGAGAATCCCGCTAATTGGTTTGCGGTAACTACAACGTGCATTGCGGACAATAACGTTTAAAAGAAGGATATGATAGGAGTACAGATTAAGACAACACAGTTTAATAAACGAGAAAAAAATAATCTAATATGGATTGAGAATAAAGGAGGAGAATGATGAAGAAAGTTTTAAGTGATCGAGAAAAAGAAGTAGCTGTGTTGATTGCACGAGGTTTGAAGGATGTTGAAATAGCAAGGGAGTTATTTATTAGTAGAAGGAGGGTGGGGGAATTAGTAGCCTCAATTAAAAGAAAATTAGAGATACATTCAAGGGTCCAAATTGGAATAGCTGCATATTTTTTAGGATTAATTACATTTGAATTTAATTTTAATCATGGTAACCATGAGGGTGTTGCTATGATTAATAGTTAAAGAGATAGGGGGGAATAAAAATGGCAAAAGTGCCCTTTATAGAGCAGATGGAACATAGCGAATGTGGATTAGCCTCATTAGCGATGATTTTTAGTTTTTATGAAAAGCATGTTTCTTTAGCTGAATTACGAGAAGAGTTTGGTGTTCCAAAAGGTGGGACATCTTTATATCAGCTTATGCATATTGCTAGAAAAAATAGTTTTCATGTAAAAGGATATAAAGCTGAATATGAGGCTTTAAGTGAAGTTAAATTACCAGCAGTTATCCATTGGGAGCATAAACATTATGTAGTTCTGGAGAAATTGACAAAAAAGGGGGCTATAGTTATAGACCCTGCTTACGGAAGAAATAAAATCTCTAAAAAAGAAATGGAGGAAAAGTATTCTGGATTTGTATTAACACTGGAACCAGATGATTCATTTCAAAAACAAAAAGGTGTCTCTCATTTGCAATTCTTTTTATCGTTTGTGTTAGGGAAAAAGAAATTAATAGCTTTAATTGTATTAGCTTCTTTGATAATTCAGGCTTTTGCGCTGGTGATTCCATTTGTAACAAGTTGGATGACTGACCACGTAATTGTTCCGAGAGATCCGAGTTATATGAATATGATAGGTTACAGCATTTTAGTATTGCTAATAAGTTATCAAGTATTTGCTTCGTTAAGAGGCTTTCTAATAGCGAAATTGCAAACGGCAATTGATATGTCTTTAATGCAAAGTTTTATAGAAAAACTACTAAGTCTTTCTTATAACTTTTTTGAGAATCGATCCATGGGAGAACTGTTATTTAGAGCAAATTCCAATGTATATATTAGACAAATATTATCTACTAAGGTAATTTCCTTTCTTATAGATGGAATTCTGCTTTTCACTTACTTATTCTTCATGTTTCGTTATTCGACTTTATTAGGACTCGTTGTGTTAGCAGTTGGGATTGTTATATTCGCCTTACTTGTCATGAGCACGACTGTTTCTAAGAAGTTAGCTGATAAAGAGGTTTCGGCTCAAGCTCAAGTTCAAAGGATTTTGTCTGAGAGTATTAATGGGATTAGTGATGTGAAGGTTATGGGATTGGAAAAGCAAGTGTATAAAGAATGGAAAGAACGCTTTGGTTCTCAACTTATTCATGCAGAGAAGAGATCTATATGGACGGCATTGATGAATACATTAGCGGGTTCTATTCAATTTATCTTACCGTTGTTTCTACTTTGGTTCAGTGGACAACAGGTGCTAGCTGGAAATATGACATTAGGAAGTGTACTCGGCTTTAACGCGTTAGCGATTTCGTTTATAACACCGATTATTTCCATTGGGAGTGGCTATGGTGAATTGATTTATATTAGCTCTTATATTCAGCGGATTTACGATGTAATGCATGCGAGATCGGAGAGAGAGGTAAATCAATTTTCAGGAATTAAGAAACTGAATGGTGATATTGAGTTTGACAACGTTTCTTATCGTCACAATTATTTCAGTGAAGATGCAATTCAGAATGTTTCATTTAAAATCAAAGCTGGTGAGAAGGTCGCAATTGTTGGGGCGTCCGGTTCTGGAAAAAGTACAATTGTAAAGATGCTTCTCGGACTATATACACCAACGAAGGGGAAAATCCGATTTGATGGGATTGAAAGTGAAAAGTTAAATTTGAAATTTTTAAGGAAATCAATAGGCGTTGTTTTCCAAGAAGCGAGATTGTTTAACAAAACGGTAGGAGAAAATATTATTGCACAAAGGAAAGGTGTACCTCCAAATGGAGTAATTGAGGCATCAAAGCAAGCAAATATATTAGAAGATATTATGATGCTACCATTAAATTTTCAAACGATGGTATCTGAATTTGGAGTTAACTTCTCTGGTGGGCAAAGGCAAAGGTTAATATTAGCTAGAGCATTGGTAACAAACCCATCTATTTTAATATTGGATGAAGCGACAAGTGCACTCGATACATTGTCTGAAAGAGTTATTGATGAGAATTTAACTGATATGTTATGTACAAGGATTGTCATTGCACATAGATTAAGCACGGTTAAGAATGCAGATAAGATTATTGTTATGGATAAGGGAGCAATTGTAGAGATAGGATCACATACAGAGCTACTTGAGAAGCAAGGATATTATTATCAATTGTCAAAAGCTCAGGAAGTAAAAGGAGGGATTAAAAGTGAAAGATTGGCTTAAATATCGAAACACAATAGCGAAAATAGGTGCTGGAATTACTGTGGGATTATTATTAAACCTTCCTATAGTTGGAGTTAGTACGATAAGCGCTGAAGAAATGAAACATAATCAAATTAAAGAAAATTCGTATGTGTTTACATTGAGGCAAGGTGAAAATACGGATGAGATGATAAAGGAAATTAGAGATAAATATCCCGATTTAAAGCTAGAAGTAATAAAAGAAATTAAGATGCTGAATATTGAAGGTGATAATTTAGAAAGAGTACAAGAAGCGAAGCAGCATTTATTAAAAAATTATAAAGGGATAATTGAAAAAGCAGGTAGAGAGGATGTAGTGGAATTAAAGCCGCCCACTATAGTAAAGAATCCTTCAAATAAAATAAAATACGCACCTTCACAATTAGAACAAGAAGAGGCCGATTATAGCAAATGGAAATGGGATGTCGATAAGGTAACAGAAAATGGGGAGAGCTATAAAATTGAACAAGGAAATCATAGTGTAAAGATTGGTGTTATTGATAGTGGGATTGATGTAAATCATCCTGCGTTAAAGGGAAATATAGTTAGTCAGGGGAAAATTTTAGTTCCGAATGTAGAATCAATTGAAGATAATATTGGTCATGGAACAATGATTGCGGGGTTAATAGCTGCTGATGGGAAAATAAAGGGGGTAGCGCCCAAAATTGGGATTGTACCATATAAAGTATTTCAAGGTAGTTCTGCAGATTCAAGTTGGATTATTAAAGCTATTGTAGAGGCTGCAAATGATGGTATGGATGTTATCAATTTAAGTTTAGGAACATACAAGTCCATTAAAGACCCAGAAGAAGGAGCTGTGTATTTAGCTTACAAAAGAGCAATAGAATATGCGAATAGTAAAGGGAGTTTGCTAGTGGCTTCCTCTGGAACAGAAGGATTCGATATTTCAAATCCTTTTCAATTAGCTAAGCAAAGAGGATATGAAAACGACTTGCAACTTCATATGCCTGGGGGGTTACCGGGGGTAGTCACTGTTGCGGGAACAAATAAAGAGGATCGATTATCTTATTACTCTAATTATGGAACAAATGTTGATATTGCTGCTCCATCAGGAGATTATGGATCTTTGTGGGAAAGTGAAAAAGTGGGAGATGAAACAGCTATGGTATTAACCACGTATCCTACAAATCTTCCACAATCTCAACTAAGTGAATGGTTAGGATTTGATAGAGGATATGAGCTGATGATTGGAACGAGTCTAGCAGTTCCTAAAGTATCTGCTACAGCTGCACTTGTAATTGCGGAATATAAAGAAAAGTTTAGGCTGAAGCCTAGTAATGGATTTGTTAAAACGAGGTTATATCAGGGGGCTAAACCGGCATTGGGTGACGGGAAAAAATACTTTGGAAAAGGCATTGTAAATGCGAAGGGTGCACTTGATTTTCGAAATACAAATTTTAAAAAATGGGAGAGATAGGGATGAATTTTAAAAAGTTTTTACTTATGATTGGCGGAATTGCTTTAGGAATGGCAGTTATTTACTTTATTAAACAGTAAAAGGGGATGTTATATATGGCATTTGAAATTCAAGGTTTAAATAAAACATTTGGTGAATATAAAGCTGTTGATGATTTAAATATACGTGTAGAAGAAGGTGGAATTTTAGGGATGTTGGGCCGGAATGGTGCTGGTAAGACGACAACAATTCGTATGATCTTAGATTTAATCAAACCGGATAGCGGCCAAATTCTATGGAATAATCGCCCTTTTTCAAAGAAAGACTTGTCTATCGGCTATTTACCAGAAGAGCGTGGATTATACCCGAAAATGAATGTAGTGGAGCAATTAGTGTATTTTGGCAAGTTAGAAGGAATGCCAGCAAATCTTGCAAAAAGGCATGCGTTACAGTGGCTAGAAAAATTAGAAATGACACCACATTTAAAGAAGAAAACAGAGGAATTGTCAAAGGGAAATCAACAAAAAATCCAATTGATTTCAGCGATATTGCATAATCCGGAATTCATCATACTAGATGAGCCATTTAGTGGATTGGATCCTGTAAATGCAGAGATGTTAAAAAATGTTGTACTTGAGTTAATCGCGCAAAGAAAAACGATTATCTTTTGTAGTCATCAAATGGACAGTGTAGAAACGTTCTGTGAGGAAATTTGTATTATGAAAAACGGTCAAATTGTATTATCGGGTGCCTTGTCAGATATTAAGAAAAGTTATCAATATAAATATATGACGTTGCAAACGGAAGGGGATATTGAACCGATTCTTAAGAAGAAAAATTTCAATTTTGAAAAAGTTAATCGTACGTTCATGATTAAAGTTAATGATGGAGAGGATGCATTTTCGCTGCTTGAAGATATTAAAACGAAACAATATATCCGAGACGTTTCTATTAAAGAACCTTCTTTACATCAAATCTTTGTTGAAAAGGCGGGTGCATAAGTAATGAGGAATTTCTGGATTGTTTTAGGGCAAACGTACTGGGATCGTGTGAGGACGAAAATATTTATTGGGATGACATTGTTATTAATAGGAGGAGGGATATTCTTATTCTCTTTTCCAACTTTAGTACAAAAGTTTTCTGGAGAGAAAGAAAAAGCAAAGGTTGTATTTATTTCTGAAGCACCTAATGTTACGGTGGATCAATCTAATCTTAGTAAAGCTCTTCCGGAATGGGATTGGTCTTTAGGAGATGAAACAAAATTAAATCAATATAAGCAAGAATTGTTAGATAAGAAAATCGAAGCGCTCTTTATATTAAAAGAGGGCGTGGGCGCTGAACCAGTATTAGATTACTTTATGAAGCTGGATAATCCGAAGTTGATTCAAAGTGCACAGGTATTTGTACAAAATCAGTATTTTCAAAGTGCGGTAGTTAAACAACAGTTATCAGAAGAGGCTGTGAAATCACTGACGATGAACGTGCAAGCGAAAAAACAAAACTTAAATAACGAAGAAACAAGTTCGTTCTTACTAGTATATTTATTAGTAGCGATTATGTACTTAGCGATCACTTCATATGGAAATGCTATCGCGACAGCAGTTGCGTCAGAGAAGGCCTCACGTGTTATGGAAGTGATGGTCACAAAAGTATCTCCTGTCCATATGGTTTTCGGGAAAATTTTAGGAGTCGGTCTTGCTAGTTTGACACAGTTATTTATTTTCTTCCTTAGTATGGCGCTATATATTAAATCTGGAATTTTTAAGGTGTCGGATTCGTTTTTTGGAGTGAATATTGATGTGAATTTGATTACAGGTGAGCACGCTGCATATTTCTTGTTATATTTTGTTCTCGGTTACTTCGTTTATGCGGCACTTTTCGCAGTGTTTGGTTCGATGGTAAGCAGGCCAGAAGAATTATCCGGAACAACGATGCCAATCACCCTTATATTGATGGGAAGCTTAGTGGTGGAGTTATTAGTAGTACTTGATAACCCTGAAGGGCTAGTATCAAGGGTGACATCATATGTACCGTTTACAGCTCCGATTAGTATGGTAGTTAGGATTATTAATGGATCGGTTGGGAATTTAGAAATTATTACATCTATGGTTGTATTATTGGCTAGCATCAGCTTAATTGCTATGTTTGCAGCGAAGGTCTATCCAAAAGGTGTATTAAGAAGTGGTAAGAGCCTTAAATTTAGTCAATTGTTAAAAAATAATTAATTGTAGGGGGAATAAATAATGAGATTTTTTTCGAAAAGAAAACAAAAAATGATGGATAGTAGTGGCGAGAGAAGTGCGAAGAAAATAGTTGAGTTATCTGTGGAAGAGATGAGAGGAATTCAAGGAGCGTCTAGTGAATCGAACGATTATCTCTATGATTCCTATGTAATTAGGAATCAAAGTTCCTTAGCTTTAAATAAGAGGTTTCTTCCTTAATAGTAATCATAAAAGAGTAGTTAGGCATAGTGAAGAGTCACTATACCTAAACTGCTCTTTTTATTTTGGGATTGAAAAGAGATAAATTTAATGTTGTTATATATAAAATTAAAAGTTACTATTAGTACGTGGTAATAAAAAATAAGTTTAATATTTTCTTTCAATATTATTCAAATTTCGGTTGTAAGTTGTAAATCTCATTAATACATATAAATTAATAATATTTTGGAATGGGTGTCTGTGATAGCATTCTCCTTTTACCAAACTTATTGTACAATAGAAACAAGGGGGAGATTAGTTTGAAGGCAAGTCTTTTACAAGAACAAAGCTTACGTTTGGCAATGACACAAGAGTTAAGGCAAGCGATTACAATGCTCCAGTATAATGTACAAGAATTATCGGAGTTTTTGTATGAGCAATCGTTAGAGAATCCCCTTATTGAGTTAGGTGGTTTTGAGAGGGAGAAGAAAAAGAGCTCTAACAACAGTAAAAGTACCAGCAAACAAGTCGAGAATCAGATGGAAATCTACAGTGTGGATTCTACAACGATTCAGCAACATTTATTAAATCAAATACAGTATTATAAAATAGAGGAAGAAGAGCGAAAAGTAGCTTCTTTTATTATTATGAACATGGATGGAAATGGGTATTTACAAGAAACGAATGAAGAGTTAGCAAATCTTCTTTCCGTACCACTTCATGTAGTCGACCGCTCTGTAGAGCTTGTCCAATCACTGGAGCCAGCAGGGGTAGGAGCGCGTAATATTCAGGAATGTCTAACTTTACAATTGAAGCGCTTACAAAGACGGAATGGATTAGCAGAAGAGGTTGTAGAAGACCATTTCGCTTATTTCGTGAAGAAAGATTGGCGAAAGCTCGTTCAAGTGTTGAAGTGTAGTAATGAGGAATTGCAATCGGCGGTGAACTGTATTACGTCATTACAGCCGAAACCAGGTCTTGCGTTTTCTTCTGATAAACCACTTTATATTGTGCCTGATATGGCGGTGAAAAAAGATGGTGATCGTCTCGTTTTACAAATGAATGAGAGAAATATGCCGAGAATTGAAATTCATTCTGAATATAGTGCGCTTCTTAATAATAGTGAAAGTGAAGTAGCATCTTACGTTTCAGAAAAGTATCAGCATGTGCAGTGGATTATGCGTAGTTTGAAACAGAGAAAACAAACGCTTTTGCAAGTAATGACCATTATTATGGAAAAACAACGTGATTTCTTCTGGAAAGGTCCGGAGTATTTAAAGCCACTTGCTTTAAAAGAAGTAGCAGAAGAGTTAAGCGTGCATGAATCGACAATTAGTCGTGCAACGCGAAATAAATATGTGCAAACACCACACGGTTTATTTGAGATGAAATCGTTCTTTAGTAATGCCGTTTCGACTACTGAAGATGAAGCAGTTTCTACAAAGCGTGTAAAACAATTTATTCAAACGCTTGTTGAGGCAGAGAATAAGAAAAAGCCACTTTCAGATCAAAAGATTTCAAAATTGTTAGAAGAAGAGCATGAAATCGTTATTTCTCGAAGAACAGTGGCGAAGTATAGAGAGCAAATGCACATCCCAGCGTCGTCATTACGAAAAACAATCGGATAGGTGAAGAAGATGAAAGTTGTACTGTATACAAAAAATGATTGTGGCCTTTGCGTGAAGGCGAAACAAGTTTTACAGGAAGTACAATGTGAATATTCTTTTCAAATTGAGGAAATAGATATATATGAAGATAATGACCCTTTAGAAAAATATCACCTAATGATTCCGGTTGTAGAAATAGACGGAAAACAAGTAGAATATGGTAACATTCACAAAGGTGTCATAATAAACTATATAAAGAATGCAGTTAAGAGTTGAATAAGTTTCTATCTCCTGTTACAATAATACACGTAGCAGGGATTATTTTTTTAACCTATGTGGGACACAAAATGTCACTACGGGACGTAAAGTGACCACGAGGGAAAATGAACCGATGTAGTGAGGAGAAAAGATATGCGCTCATGGATTCAGAACACAAAAAAATTATTACCTGATCTGCTACCTGTTATGCAAACGAGAATGCAAATTCTTCAATACATTAGGCTCATGCAGCCAATTGGAAGAAGAAACTTATCAGCAAGTCTCGGTATGACAGAACGAGTATTGCGAAGTGAAGTTCAAGTTTTGAAAGAACAAAACTTAGTTCACGTCGCTTCTTCTGGAATGACATTGACAGAAGAAGGAACAGCTTTAGTTCTTGCTTTGGAAGACTTTATGAAAGAAATTTCCGGGTTAAAGGTTTTAGAAAAGCAACTTAAGGAAACATTAGACTTGGATGAAGTTTTCGTTGTCCCTGGTGATAGTGATGAATCACCTTGGGTCAAACTGGAGATGGGCCGTGCTTGTGTGACTTGTATAAAAGACCGTCTGACAGCGAATAATATCGTTGCTGTGGCTGGAGGGACTACGCTAGCTGCTGTTGCGGACATGATGCAGCTTGATTGCAAAGATTTACATATGCTATTTGTCCCAGCACGTGGTGGAATTGGAGAAGGCGTCGAGTTAGAAGCCAATACTATTTGTGCCAAGATGGCGCAAAATACGATGAGTAATTATCGCTTATTGTATGTTCCAGACCATGTTAGCAGCGAAGCATATGCGTCTATTGTGACAGAGCCTTCCGTGAAAGAAGTTCTTGAGTTGATTCGATCTTCCAATATCGTCATTCATGGAATAGGTGATGCGTTAACAATGGCACGTCGCAGAAATACTTCAGAAGCAGATTGGTTAAAGATTCAGGCAAGCGAAGCAGTTGGCGAAGCTTTCGGTTACTACTTTAATGAACAAGGAAATGTTGTTCATAAAGTAAGAACAGTTGGTATGCAACTAGAGGATTTACAAAATGTATCTCACGTTGTTGCAGTCGCTGGAGGTTCTTCAAAGGCAAAGGCAATACAGGCTGTAATTAAACAAGGGCACACTTCAATTCTAATTACAGATGAAGGTGCAGCAAAACAGTTAACAAAGGGTATTACCCTTTAATATAATCCCCCAAGGAGGAAATTCAAATGACTAAAATTGGTATTAATGGATTTGGACGTATCGGACGTAACGTATTCCGCGCAGCACTTAACAACCCAGAGGTAGAAGTAGTAGCAATCAACGACTTAACAGATGCTAAAACTTTAGCTCACCTTTTAAAATATGACACAGTTCACGGAACTTTAAACGCAGAAGTATCTGCTAACGAAAGCAGCATCGTTGTTAACGGTAAAGAAATTAAAGTTATCGCTGAGCGTGACCCAGCACAATTACCATGGAGCGACTACGGAGTAGAAATCGTAGTAGAATCTACTGGCCGTTTCACTAAAAAAGCAGACGCTGAAAAACACTTAGGTGGATCAGTTAAAAAAGTTATCATCTCAGCTCCAGCTTCTGACGAAGATATCACTGTAGTTATGGGTGTTAACCACGAACAATACGATGCAGCTAGCCACAACGTAGTATCTAACGCTTCTTGTACTACAAACTGCTTAGCTCCATTCGCTAAAGTATTAAACGAAAAATTCGGCGTAAAACGCGGAATGATGACAACAATTCACTCTTACACTAACGACCAACAAATCTTAGACTTACCACACAAAGATTTACGTCGTGCTCGTGCAGCAGCTGAAAACATGATCCCAACATCTACTGGTGCAGCTAAAGCAGTAGCATTAGTATTACCAGAACTTAAAGGTAAATTAAACGGTGGCGCTGTACGTGTTCCAACTGCTAACGTTTCTCTAGTTGACCTAGTTGTTGAACTTGATAAAGAAGTAACAGTTGAAGAAGTAAATGCAGCATTCAAAGCAGCAGCTGAAGGCGAATTAAAAGGTATCCTTGGATACAGCGAAGAGCCATTAGTATCTATCGACTATAACGGATGTACAGCTTCTTCTACAATCGATGCATTATCTACAATGGTAATGGAAGGTAACATGGTTAAAGTACTTTCTTGGTACGATAACGAAACTGGTTACTCTAACCGCGTAGTAGACCTAGCAGCTTACATGACTTCAAAAGGTCTTTAATTCTTAATTATATAAGTTATCAATGACAAAACGAGGGAGAGGGTTTGTTCCCTCTCTCTCTTCTTTCGTTTTAAAAGCAAATGTGTTAAGCTTTTGAGTGGGTTTTGTCAATCCTAACTAGTAGTCGGAGGGAAATCCAATGAACAAAAAATCAATTCGTGACGTAGATTTAAAAGGTAAGCGTGTATTTTGCCGCGTTGACTTCAACGTACCTATGAAAGAAGGCAAAATTACAGATGAAACTCGTATCCGTGCAGCTCTTCCTACAATTCAATATTTAGTAGAGCAAGGTGCGAAAGTTATTTTAGCAAGCCACTTAGGCCGTCCAAAAGGTCAAGTAGTAGAAGAATTACGTCTTACTCCAGTAGCAGCACGTTTAGGCGAGCTTCTTGGTAAAGATGTTAAAAAAGCAGACGAAGCATTCGGACCAGTTGCACAAGAAATGGTTGCAGCAATGAACGAAGGCGACGTATTAGTTCTTGAAAACGTACGTTTCTATGCGGGCGAAGAAAAGAACGATGCAGAACTTGCGAAAGAATTTGCAGCTCTTGCTGACATCTTCGTAAACGATGCATTCGGTGCAGCTCACCGTGCTCATGCTTCTACAGCAGGTATCGCGGACTACCTACCAGCAGTATCTGGTTTACTAATGGAAAAAGAGTTAGATGTTCTTGGAAAAGCACTTTCTAACCCAGATCGTCCATTCACAGCTATCATCGGTGGTGCGAAAGTAAAAGATAAAATCGGTGTAATTCGTCATCTATTAGACAAAGTAGATAACTTAATCATCGGTGGCGGACTTGCTTACACATTCGTTAAAGCTTTAGGTCATGAAATTGGTCTATCTCTATGTGAAGACGACAAGATTGAACTAGCAAAAGAATTTATGCAACTTGCAAAAGAAAAAGGCGTAAACTTCTACATGCCAGTTGATGTTGTAATCACTGAGGAATTCTCTGAAACTGCAACAACTAAAATCGTTGGTATCGACTCTATCCCTTCTAACTGGGAAGGCGTGGACATCGGTCCTAAAACACGTGAAATTTATGCAGATGTAATTAAAAACTCTAAGCTTGTTGTATGGAATGGACCAATGGGTGTATTCGAAATGACTCCATTCTCACAAGGTACAAAAGCAGTAGGACAAGCATTAGCAGATGCAGAAGGTACATACTCTGTTATCGGCGGTGGTGACTCTGCAGCAGCTGTTGAAAAATTCGGTATGGCTGATAAAATGAGCCACATTTCTACTGGCGGCGGTGCGTCATTAGAATTCATGGAAGGTAAAGAGCTTCCAGGTGTAGTTTGTCTTAACGACAAATAAGTAGCAGCCAAAGAAAAAGGACGGTGCAAAGCATGCGTAAACCAATTATCGCAGGTAACTGGAAAATGAATAAAACTCTATCTGAAGCAGTTAGCTTCGTAGAGGAAGTTAAAGGTCAAATCCCAGCAGCTTCAGCTGTTGATGCAGTAGTTTGCTCTCCAGCTCTATTCTTAGAGCGCCTTGTAGCAGCGACTGAAGGAACTGATTTACAAGTAGGTGCACAAAACATGCACTTCGAAAAAAATGGTGCATTCACTGGCGAAATTAGCCCAGTAGCACTTAGCGACTTAAAAGTTGGCTATGTAGTACTTGGCCACTCTGAGCGTCGTGAAATGTTTGCTGAAACAGATGAGTCAGTAAACAAAAAGACTATCGCAGCATTTGAACATGGTTTAACACCAATCGTATGTTGTGGTGAGACTTTAGAAGAGCGCGAAAGCGGAAAAACATTTGATCTAGTAGCAGGTCAAGTGACAAAAGCACTTGCAGGTTTAACTGAAGAGCAAGTTAAAGCAACTGTTATCGCTTATGAGCCAATCTGGGCTATCGGTACAGGTAAATCTTCTTCTTCTGCAGATGCAAACGAAGTATGTGCGCACATCCGTAAAGTTGTTGCAGAAGCTGTTTCTCCAGCTGCTGCAGAAGCTGTTCGTATCCAATACGGCGGTAGCGTAAAACCAGAAAACATTAAAGAGTACATGGCACAATCTGACATCGACGGCGCTTTAGTTGGCGGTGCTAGCTTAGAGCCTGCTTCGTTCTTAGGTCTTCTGGGGGCGGTAAAATGAGAAAGCCAACAGCTTTAATCATTCTTGACGGTTTCGGACTTCGTGAAGAAACTTACGGGAATGCTGTAGCACAAGCTAAGAAACCTAATTTTGATGGTTACTGGAACAAATTCCCTCACACAACGCTTACAGCTTGTGGCGAGGCAGTAGGTCTTCCAGAAGGTCAAATGGGTAACTCTGAGGTTGGTCACTTAAATATCGGTGCTGGCCGCATTGTATATCAAAGCTTAACACGCGTAAACGTTGCAATCCGTGAAGGTGAGTTCGATAAGAACGAAACGTTCCAAAGTGCAATTAAAAGCGTAAAAGAAAAAGGTACTGCACTTCATTTATTCGGTTTACTTTCTGACGGTGGTGTGCACAGTCACATGAACCACATGTTTGCTCTTCTTCGCTTAGCAGCTAAAGAAGGCGTTGAGAAAGTATACATTCATGCATTCTTAGATGGCCGCGATGTTGGACCAAAAACAGCACAAAGCTATATTGATGCAACAAATGAAGTAATTAAAGAAACAGGAGTAGGACAATTCGCGACTATCTCTGGTCGTTATTACTCCATGGACCGTGACAAGCGTTGGGATCGCGTAGAAAAATGTTACCGTGCTATGGTGAATGGTGAAGGACCTACTTATAAATCAGCAGAAGAGTGTGTAGAAGACTCTTATGCAAATGGTATCTACGATGAATTCGTATTGCCGTCTGTAATTGTTAACGAAGATAACACGCCAGTTGCAACAATCAATGATGATGATGCAGTTATCTTCTATAACTTCCGTCCAGACCGTGCAATTCAAATTGCTCGTGTATTTACAAACGAAGACTTCCGTGAGTTCGATCGTGGTGAAAAAGTACCTCACATTCCAGAATTCGTATGTATGACACACTTTAGTGAAACAGTAGATGGTTACGTGGCATTCAAGCCAATGAACCTTGATAACACTTTAGGTGAAGTTGTTGCGCAAGCGGGATTAAAGCAACTTCGCATCGCGGAAACTGAAAAGTATCCGCACGTTACATTCTTCTTTAGCGGTGGTCGTGAGGCTGAATTCCCAGGAGAAGAGCGTATCTTAATTAACTCACCGAAGGTTGCAACGTATGACTTGAAACCTGAAATGAGCATTTACGAAGTAACGGACGCTTTAGTAAATGAAATCGAAAATGATAAACATGATGTTATCATTCTTAACTTTGCGAACTGTGATATGGTTGGCCATTCTGGGATGATGGAACCAACAATTAAAGCAGTAGAAGCAACTGACGAATGTTTAGGAAAAGTTGTAGAAGCGATTCTTGCAAAAGATGGTGTGGCACTTATTACTGCTGACCATGGTAATGCTGACGAAGAATTAACTTCTGACGGAGAGCCAATGACAGCTCATACAACTAACCCGGTTCCTTTCATTGTTACTAAGAACGACGTAGAATTACGTGAAGGTGGTATCTTAGGTGATATCGCTCCAACTATGCTTACACTTCTTGGTGTTGAGCAACCGAAAGAAATGACAGGTAAAACAATTATTAAATAATTTGCTTATATAAAAAGGAGAGAATTTATTATGTCAACAATTATTGATGTTTATGCTCGCGAAGTCCTTGACTCTCGTGGTAACCCAACTGTAGAAGTAGAAGTTTACACAGAAAGCGGCGCTTTCGGACGCGCTATCGTACCAAGTGGTGCATCTACTGGTGAGCACGAAGCAGTAGAATTACGTGACGGTGACAAATCTCGTTACCTTGGTAAAGGTGTTGTTAACGCAGTAAACAACGTTAACGAAATTATCGCTCCAGAAATCGTTGGTTTCGACGTAACTGACCAAGCTGGTATCGACCGTGCTATGATCGAATTAGATGGCACTCCAAACAAAGGTAAACTAGGCGCTAACGCTATCCTTGGTGTATCTATGGCAGTAGCTCACGCAGCAGCTGACTTCGTAGGTCTTCCATTATACCGTTACCTTGGTGGATTCAATGCAAAACAATTACCAACTCCAATGATGAACATCATCAACGGTGGTTCTCACGCTGATAACAACGTAGACTTCCAAGAGTTCATGATCTTACCAGTTGGTGCTCCAACATTCAAAGAATCAATCCGTATGGGTGCTGAAGTATTCCATGCACTTAAAGCTGTATTACATGACAAAGGTCTTAACACTGCAGTAGGTGACGAAGGTGGATTCGCTCCAAACCTTGGTTCTAACCGTGAAGCATTAGAAGTAATCATCGAAGCTATTGAAAAAGCTGGTTACAAAGCTGGCGAGAACGTATTCTTAGGAATGGACGTTGCTTCTTCTGAGTTCTACAACAAAGAAACTGGTAAATATGACCTTGCAGGCGAAGGCCGTACTGGCTTAACTTCTGCAGAAATGGTTGATTTCTACGAAGAGCTTTGCAAAGACTTCCCAATCATCTCTATCGAAGATGGTTTAGACGAAAACGACTGGGATGGTCACAAATTATTAACTGAGCGTCTTGGAAGCAAAGTACAATTAGTTGGTGACGATTTATTCGTAACTAACACTCAAAAACTTGCTGAAGGTATCGAAAAAGGTATCTCTAACTCAATCTTAATTAAAGTTAACCAAATCGGTACTTTAACTGAGACTTTCGAAGCTATCGAAATGGCTAAACGTGCTGGTTACACAGCAGTTGTATCTCACCGTTCTGGTGAAACTGAAGATGCTACAATCGCTGACATCGCAGTTGCAACTAACGCTGGCCAAATCAAAACTGGTTCTATGAGCCGTACTGACCGTATTGCTAAGTACAACCAATTATTACGCATCGAAGACGAACTAGGCGAAATCGCTGTTTACGATGGTATCAAATCTTTCTACAACATCAAACGATAATTGTAGAAAATAACGACAGACCGTGAGAAATCACGGTCTGTTTTTTTTATGCTAAAATTGTTCTCCTGTCATAAGTGACATGAAATGTTTAAAGAAACTGTTATAATCAAAATCAATTGCAATTTGATGACCCGGCCAATCAATAAATGGTTTTTGGTTCACTAAAGAACGAAATTCCCCTATGCTTGCTCCTTGTGCAGAGGATTCTGTCATGACAACGATAGGGGATTTGTGATACGTAAACATAGAGTTATCAAGTAAAGCGAGTATTGGCATTGTGTCATGGAAGGGGCTACCCTTTAAATGTGGTAGAGCATTTTTATAATAGCCGTAGTAATAATGATCGAATAACGGTTTGACGAGTGGGGCTTTTCCTTTTGCTTCAATATACTCAGCCATTTCTGGTGTAATGATGGAATATTGGGTGACGTTTAATGGATAGATGTACATGTTAGGTGAGGATTGAAGGACTATATTAGCGGCAGTAGGGTCACCATAAAAGTTTGCTTCAGAAATAGGGGTGACATTACCAGGATGTAAAAAGGCACCGCCCATTACGTAGTAAGATTTAATTTGTTTCATTAACTGTTTGCACATGATAAATAAAATTGCTAGAGAGGTAAGTCTTCCTAAACTTACAATAATTAATTCATCTTTATACTGTTCAATAAGAGGAATCACTTCAAAGAAATTCTCCATTTCTCCGTTAGTCACATTCCCATTTGGAATAATTGGCCCAAGTCCTTGTTTCCCGTGTACATCTGTAAAAAAAGCAGGCGGGGCACCAGTAAGAGGGCGTTCTGAACCACCAAATATCTTAATATTTCTATTCCTTGTTTCATTCTTAAGAAAATGAGCATTTTGTACGGCCATCTCTTTTGGAACATTGCCGTAATCAGCAACAATACCGATGATTTCTATTTCATCGATAAAGAATGCTAAGAGGAGAGCCATCGTATCATCAATGCCAGGATCACAAAAAATAAGAACTTTTTTGGGCATATGTTCACCACCTATCTTGTTTATATATATGTAAGCTTAAAGGTAAAAAGATTATTTTATTGAAATAATAACCTTTAAAATTCAGAAAATAAAAACTTCTTATATTAGGTCAAGGTTTTTGACTTAATTTTCTGTTGAAAATGTAGTCATATCAAGGTTGTAAGCGTATAACATAGGCATTTTTTGCTGTCAAGTTGATAAATTGCAGCTTTTTACAATTTATACTATGATAAAGATATTAACAGAAGATCGTATAAACAAGAGGGATGATGAACATGAAATTTACAAAGATTCTTGTCCAAATTGCTGCTCTTTACGTTTTTTATATGGTTGGAACTTGGGTACAAGAAATGTTAAATATTCCGATCCCAGGAAGTTTGATTGGAATGTTCCTCTTACTTGTTTTACTTAGCCTAAAAGTTCTTCCAGTGAAATGGTTCGATTTAGGAGCAGAAACACTCGTTGCTATTATGCCGTTTTTATTAATTCCGCCAACGCTTGGCCTAATGAATTACGGTGCTTTTTTTATGAGTAAAGGAATTTCTCTTTTCATTACAGTTGTAGCGAGTACATTTTTAATTATTATTGTCGCAGGACATACAGGACAATATCTTGCGAATAGAAAGGAAAGAGAGTCGCGATGAGTCAAATATTAATCGGGATCGGTTGGGTTCTTTTTACGGTGCTATTATATCAATTATCTAAAAAAATCTATAAATTATTTCCAACACCATTCACCATTCCAATGCTTGTAGCAACAGGGTTAATGGCTTTCTTATTTATCGTGCTTGATATACCATATCAACATTATATGGAAAGTGGTGGTGGCTGGATTGCGAAGCTGCTTGGACCCGGTGTTGTAGCATTTGCAATTCCTCTTTATAAACAACGTCACGTTCTGCAAAAATATGTTGTACCGATTGCCGGTGGGGTACTAGTAGGTACAACAGTTGCCATTGCAAGTGATTTTGCTATTGCCTCACTTATGGGAACAGATAAAAGCTTAATTTTATCTTCTTTACCAAAGTCAGTGACAATGCCAGTTGCGATGAGTGTTTCAGAGCAAGTTGGTGGTGTGCCCTCATTAACAGCAGCTTTCGTTGTTATTGCAGGTATTACAGGAACGATTACGGGCCCACTTTTATTAAAATGGAGCCGCGTTACAAACTCAGTTGGTAAAGGGATCGGATTTGGATGTGCTTCTCATATTATGGGTGTGATGAGAGCGATGAAAAATAATGAACATGAAGGTGTTATTGGATCGGTAACAATGACATTAACAGCCATTTTGACATGTTTGCTCGGGCCGTTATTTGCAATGATGTTCATGTAATAGAAGAAAAGCGAGAGCAACCTTATAGCTCTCGCTTTTCTATAGAATTTATGCTACAGTTACAATAACTGAATCTTTGTAGGAGGTACGCCAAGTGCATACGTTATTATCCGTTTTACTTATTATTGTATCGATTTTAATGATTGTTATGGTACTTATGCAGTCTAGTAATAGCTCAGGCCTTTCAGGTGCAATTTCAGGCGGTGCAGAGCAATTATTTGGTAAGCAAAAAGCACGTGGAATTGAAGCGGTATTAAACCGTATTACAATTGTTTTAGCTGTATTGTTCTTCGCATTAACAATTGGTGTTACGTACTTAAACTTATAGAATTGAAAGAAGAAGCGTTAGTAAGATGTACTAATGGTTCTTCTTTTTTTGTTTTGCCATTTGAAAGATGTTTCTAATTAGATTATAGAAATATAAATATGGTACACTAGATATAGAAAGAATACGACTAGATTACAGAAGAGAAAGAGGAGAAGTACATGATGAAATTAGCATCTCCGAAACCATTTACATTTGAGGGTGGAGACCGCGCTGTTTTATTACTACATGGATTCACAGGAAACTCAGCTGATGTACGTATGTTAGGGCGTTTCTTAGAAAAGAAAGGCTACACTTGTCATGCGCCAATTTATAAAGGGCACGGAGTACCGCCAGAAGAGCTTGTTCATACAGGTCCTGAAGATTGGTGGCAAGATGTAACGGAGGCATATCAGCTTTTAAAAGATAAAGGGTTTGAGAAAATTGCTGTCGTTGGATTGTCACTTGGCGGCGTATTTTCACTAAAATTAGGTTATACAGTACCGGTTTTAGGTGTAGTACCAATGTGTGCACCAATGTATATTAAGAGTGAAGAAACGATGTACCAAGGTATATTGGCATATGCCCGCGAATATAAAAAGCGTGAGCAAAAATCACCAGAGCAAATAGAACAAGAAATGTTGGAATTCCAAAAGACACCGATGAATACATTAAAAGCATTACAACAATTAATTGCTGACGTACGTAACAATGTGGACATGATTTATGCACCAACATTTGTTGTACAAGCGCGTCATGATGAAATGATTAATACAGATAGTGCGAACATTATTTATAACGGTGTAGAATCAACGTTAAAAGACATTAAATGGTATGAAGACTCTACGCATGTCATTACACTTGATAAGCAGCGTGACGAGCTACATGAGGATGTATATAACTTCTTGGAGCAACTAGATTGGTAAGATCTAGTTGCCTCTTTTTTTCATAAGGAATTTTTTGTGAAAACTGTAAAAATCATAAGGGGCGTATTGAAGTTTCGCTTTATACATCCCCTATCTTTCGGATACACTAAATAATATAAGGTTTTAAAGGAGGTATTTTTGCTTGGAAGAAATCATACAAGAACATATTGATAAGTTGTTATTATTTATGAGAGAAGAAGCGTATAAACCGCTAACGATACAAGAGTTAGAAGAGGCATTTGGGATTGAAGGTTCTGAGGGCTTCAAAGATTTCGTAAAAGCACTTGTAACGATGGAAGAAAAGGGACTCGTTATTCGTACTCGTAGCAACCGTTACGGTCTTCCTGAAAAGATGAATTTAATACGTGGTAAGTTAATTGGACATGCACGTGGCTTTGCATTCGTTGTACCAGACGAAAAGAAAACAGGAGATGATGATCTTTTCATCCCGCCTACAGAATTAAACGGTGCACTTCATGGCGATACAGTATTAGCACGCCTTAGTTCCCAATCAAGTGGTTCGCGTCAAGAAGGTTCCATTGTACGCATTTTAGAACGCGGAACGAAAGAACTAGTTGGTACATATACAGAATCGAAAAACTTTGGATTTGTTATACCTGACAATAAACGCTGGACAAGTGACATTTTCGTATTGAAAAGCGCATCAATGGGTGCTGTAGAAGGTCATAAAGTAGTTGTGAAAATTACAAGCTATCCAGAGAATCGTTTAAGTGCTGAAGGTGAAGTTGTTCAAATTCTAGGTCATAAAAATGACCCAGGAGTAGATATTTTATCTGTTATTCATAAACATCACTTGCCTTTAGCGTTCCCTGAAGAAGTGATGGAACACGCAAACAGTGTACCAGAAACGATTTCAGAGGAAGATTTAAAAGATCGCCGTGACCTGCGTGACCAAATGATCGTAACGATTGACGGTGCAGACGCGAAAGATTTAGATGACGCTGTTACAGTAACGAAGCTTGAGAACGGTAACTATAAGCTTGGCGTTCACATTGCGGATGTAAGCCATTACGTTCAAGAAGGTTCTCCAATTGATGTAGAAGCAGCAGAAAGAGCGACGAGTGTGTATCTTGTTGACCGTGTAATCCCGATGATTCCGCATCGTCTATCTAACGGTATTTGTTCATTAAATCCGAAAGTAGACCGTCTGACGTTATCTTGTGAAATGGAAATCAATAATTTAGGTGACGTTGTTAAACACGAGATTTTTCAAAGTGTAATTAAAACGACAGAGCGTATGACGTATGCTGACGTAAGAAGCATTTTAGAAGATGAGGACGAAGAGTTAATGAAACGCTATGAGCCGCTCGTACCGATGTTTAAAGAGATGGGGCAATTAGCAAAAATTTTACGTGAAAAACGTATGCGCCGCGGGGCAATCGACTTTGACTTTAAAGAAGCGAAAGTATTAGTAGATGAAGAAGGAAAACCGACAGACGTTGTTATGCGTGATCGTTCTGTATCAGAGAAGTTAATTGAAGAATTTATGCTTGTCGCGAACGAAACAGTAGCAGAGCATTTCCACTGGATGAACGTACCATTTATGTACCGTGTCCATGAAGATCCGAAAGAAGATAAGTTAGAGCGTTTCTTCGAGTTTGTAACGAACTTCGGATATGCAGTAAAAGGACGTGCAAATGAAGTACACCCTCGTGCGCTACAACAAATTCTTGAAATGGTTCAAGGGCAACCAGAAGAAGTAGTCATTTCGACAGTAATGCTTCGTTCTATGAAGCAAGCACGTTACGATGCAGAAAGCTTAGGACATTTTGGTCTATCAACTGAGTTCTACACACATTTCACATCACCAATTCGTCGTTACCCAGATACGATTGTTCACAGATTGATTCGTGAATATATCATTAACGGTAAAGTCGATAATGAAACGCAAGCAAAATGGCGTGAAAAATTACCTGAGATTGCAGATCATTCTTCTAATATGGAACGCCGTGCTGTTGAAGCAGAACGTGAAACAGACGAAATGAAAAAAGCAGAGTATATGGTCGATAAGATCGGTGAAGAGTATGATGGTATGATTAGCTCTGTAACAAACTTCGGTTTATTCGTAGAGCTTCCAAATACAATTGAAGGTCTTGTACACGTTAGTTACTTAACGGATGATTACTATCGTTATGATGAGCAGCACTTCGCAATGATTGGAGAACGTACAGGTAACGTATTCCGCATCGGTGACGAAATTACAATTCGCGTTATTAACGTAAACAAAGACGAGCGTGCAATCGACTTTGAAATCGTTGGTATGAAAGGTACGCCTCGTCGTAAGTTCAAAGACCGCCCAGTCGTTATCGAACAGCCAAGAACAGGCAGAAAGAAACGCGGTGGACGTAGCGAGCGCAGTAATGAGCGCGGCGGAGAACGTGGCACAGGTAGAAAATTTGACCGTGGTGGCAAAGGTAAAGGAAGAGGATCTGCATCCGCGTCCGCTAGCCAACCAGGGAAAAAAGATGGTAACGGCAAGAAGAAAAAAGCATTCTTCGAAAACGTACCAGGATTCAAGAAGAAGAAGAAAAAGCGTAAGTAAGAAGAGGGTGGCTTCGCTTTGATGAAAAGCGGGGCCTTTTTCTTTTTATTGGTGACTTGAGAGCGAGCCACTTTCGCTTTTTGTTTACATTTGTTACAATAGTAAAAATAGAGGAGGGACGTTATATGCCAAAAGGTTCAGGTAAGGTTATCGCACAAAATAAAAAAGCATTTCATGATTATTTCATCGAAGAAACATACGAAGCAGGGCTTGTCCTTCAAGGAACGGAAATTAAGTCGATTCGCGCTGGACGCGTGAACTTGAAAGATGCGTTTGCACGTGTACATAATGGTGAAGTATGGGTTCATAATATGCATATTAGTACGTACGAGCAAGGAAATCGTTTCAACCACGATCCGCTTCGTACGAGAAAGTTACTTCTGCATAAAAAAGAAATTGATAAATTAGCAGGAGCTGCAAAAGAAACAGGATATGCATTAGTTCCACTAAAAATCTATTTGAAAAATGGATTTGCGAAAATGGCACTTGGTTTAGCAAAAGGTAAGAAACAATATGATAAGCGTCACGATTTAAAAGAGAAAGAAGCAAAACGTGAAATTGCACGCGCGTTCCGTGATCGTCAAAAGATGTAATACAGATATTTACATTTGTAAAACGGCGCGCGTATGTTATAATAACTTATGTAAGGTTGTTGCACATTGAAAAACAGCTCTTAGTAGCTATCACGAAATTTTCTTCGTATGCTCCATTTTTATCATGGGGACGTTACGGATTCGACAGGGATAGTTCGAGCTTAGGTTGCGAGTCGAGGGGATCGGCCTCGTTAAAACGTCAAAGCCTATAATTGGCAAACAAAACAATCTTTCTTTAGCTGCTTAATTGCACTAAAGGTTCCTCCCTCCATCGTCCATGTGGTAGGGTAAGGGACTCAAACTAAGTGGACTACGCCGGAGTTCGCCGTCTGAGGACAAAGGAAGAGAATAACCAGACTAGCAACTTGGAAGCCTGTCGATAGGCCGAAGAGTTCGCGAAATGCTAATATATCGACTACACTCGTAGAAGCTTAAGTGCCGATATTTTTGGACGTGGGTTCGACTCCCACCGTCTCCACCAATACATATTTGGTGGTTTTTTATTTTGTATGATATGAACCATAACTTTGCTAGGTTGGCGAGGTTATGGTTCTTTTTGTTTGTGGCAAATTTATGGTTCCAAAGATAGGAATCCAATAGTGAAAATGCATACCTTTATTTTATTAGCTTGATAGCGATATGATGCTATCCTTACATGTTCTGAATAAGAATAAGTAAAAAAAGAACCCTAAGGTTCTTTTTTTTGTTTATGTTATTGTTTGTTATTTATAAGTAGAGTTATTTTTTATTTAAAAAGCATTGGCAAAAAACCTAAAATATCGAAAACAAAGTGGCAAATCCAACTTACCCAAACACTCTTTGAATTTTTCCATATATAATTTAGTGCTAATCTAGCTGGGATTATAGTTATTAATAACTGCAGTGGCACGAAACCATAGGCAGGAATATGCCACAAAGCAAATAAAACACTACATATTATTGATGCTGTACCAAATTTCAATCCTAATTTTTGTAATGCAATAATTATATTCGTGCAAATCAACTCTTCGCCCATTAACATAAATGGTACACGGAATAAAATCATAGAAATACTTATTACTTCAGCGACAGAATTTTGAGTTGCAGGTTCAAAAATGTAGTTGAATATTGAGGTGGAACCCATACCCACGATAATCGTTAAAGGTATCCCCCAAAGTAATGTCTTAAAATTAAAATGTTTAAATTGCTCTAATGATATTTTACCTAAAAAATAGTATCCAATAATTCCACATAATATAAGATTCCATGAAGCTTCAATAATCATTCTTAATAATCCAGGTATACCCCCTACAAATGAAAAAAGTTGATATACAATGCCGGAAATGATTAATAACCCCAAAGCCAAAAGAGATTTTGAATCAATTTTCTTCTCAGTTTCTATAATCCTTGTTTCCACAATAACACCTTCTTTCTTATTGTTTTGTGAATTACAAATATATAGTAACATATATCCCTCCTAATTAATGGTGATTACAACGAGTACAATAATTTTTGTTTAATATCGTTGTATAATTGCGATAAATTTATGGTTCTAAATTCAAACAATTTTTCACTTCAGTATACAGCTACTATAAAGTTAAGGATTTCTTAAGAAAAACAAAAAAAAATAATAAGAAGATTATTTTATTATGAAAAAAAAACGAAATGAGGATTATTCATTGTGCAAAAAGAAAGAATTAGAATAATAGATGCTTTAAGAGGTTTTAGTTTATTAGGAATTTTATTAGCAAATGTTGTAATTTACAGTTATGGTGTCTTAGATACACCTAATGATCAAGTAAAAAAATTTATTAAGATTCTAACGGAAGGCAGTTTTATGCCAATCTTTACATTTCTATTTGGATACTCCCTTATAAAACTAGTGGAATCTTTAAAAAGAAGGAACAAGCACGTAAGATGGCATCTAACCAGAAGATTTGCAATGCTTATATTATTAGGTACTCTTCATGCTACTTTATGGCAAGGAGATGTTCTTCTCACATATGGCATCATTGGCTTTTTACTGTTGTTCATAATTGAAAAGAAACCAAGAACTTTAATAATGATCGGAATTTCTTTATTTTTACTATCAATAATTACTAATTCACAAACAATGCCACTATTCTTATTTGGCATGGCTGCTGCAAAAAAGAATGTATTTGTATGTGTAGAACAAGAATTTGTATGGTATAAAAGAGGACTTATTTTAATCCCAATCGCTTTGATTATGAAATATATTGGAATTATGCATTTTGAAAACAAATTGTCATTATTCGTATTGAATATTGGTTCATTACTTTTAGCAATAGGTTATATTGCAGCTTTTTCTTTGATATTTATCCATTTCTCTAAAATGAAAATTTTTAAATGGTTTGAAAATGTCGGAAAAACTTCATTAACAAATTATATTATGCAAACTGTTATTTTTATATGTGGATATCATATTGGGCTATTCAAAAATTTAGATTCAATCAGTTTGATTTTTGTTGCGTTTATAATCTATTCTATCCAATGTTTTATCAGTTCATTATATGTAAAGAAATATAAATATGGACCGTTGGAGAACTTACTTCGAAAATGGACTTATTGGTCATGGAAAACAACATCTAAAGCTTCTTAATTCATAGAAGAAACCTTTAAATTAATGCTACGTTAAAAACAAAACATACCTCTAAAGTAAAAAGGTGAAATTCAGATAAATAATTTCATCTTTTTATTTAGTTTCCAAAGATGAGATACTAATATACGTAAAATCTTTCAACTACAACATTATTTCTTCTTGTCACATTTAAGCAAGTTTACAAGGTCCAGTATTTCTCGAATTGTTTCGGTAAATTTTTTCTCTAATCATTTTTCGTACCTGTATTTAGTAAGAGAATGAATTTGAAGATTTCAATTCTGGTCAAAATTAATTACATGTGCACAACATATAACAGTTTATCTGAAAGCTATTTGGGAATGTTTTTAGTAACTATTTCTTGTAATCTGCAAAGCCTTATGAGTATAGAAATATAAGTAGGATAAGGAATGTTACAAAATATTGGCTTGGGGTAATGGCATCTTCAATGAATTTGTTTATTAAAAACATACGGGATGAAACTTTATTAACAGGTATACCATCAGTATTTTCAGAAAAAAGCACACTAAGAAAAAACTTTACAACATAAAGTTAATTTTGCGTAATATTTATAGAAAATATTTGTTCTAATTCTTTTCTACCATCTGGATTAACTTTGATTGCTCGTGACTTTGATACTCTTTGAATCCAATTTAATTCTAATAATTTTTCTAAAAGTGCATTTCCTAGGCTCCCAGCAAGATGATGTTCTCTTTCAGTCCAATCTAAGCAAGCCTTTGCTAAGATGCTACGCTTTTGTTTAAATTCATTCAAATCAATCCCGAGTTCTTTAAAAAATTCTTGACCAGTCTTCGTTATATGAAAATATAAATCATTTTTGATTAAGTATCCTTTATCTAACAGGGAATTTGTAATAGCCACACCTAACTTTCCAGCCAAATGATTATAGCAGGTGCGAGCACATCTTAATTCGCTTGATTGAGATGATTGACGCAATGGTTTGATTTTTTCTTGAGGACTAATTATAAGAAGTGATTCGAGAATTTTTGATATTTCGGAATTGAAAAGCCTGTAATAACTATGTTTTCCGTGTTTTTCTATAGAAAGGATTCCTTCCTCTTTCATTTTTGATAGGTGGTAGGTAGCTGTTTTAGGTTTTATCTTGGCAACATGAGCTAATTCACTAGCAGGATAGGCTTTACCGTCTAATAAATAGGCTAATATATGTACTCTTGAATCAGAACGAAGTAATAAATCCACTTTAGAAATATCCATTTTTCACACTCCTAATAAAATAAGTATATTTCCATGCTAACCTAATTTCCAAAATGGTAAAATTGTTACAAGATTATTATTTTAGGGGGAAGATAAATTGAATGACATGTTAATGAAATCAAAGATATTTAATGATTATCATCACGATTCTTCCATATTAATTTTACCAAACGCCTGGGATGTTATGAGTGCAAAGATATATGAAGACTTAAACTATAGAGCTATAGGAACAACTAGTGCAGGAATTGCGGCATCCTTAGGTTATAGTGATGGTGAGCAACTGCCATTTGAATCCATGCTTGATGTTATCGAGAAAATTACTCAATCTGTAAATATTCCTGTCAGTGCAGATATAGAATCTGGATATGGTGAAACAATTGAAAAAGTATTAGAGAATGTAAGAAAAATTATAGCTAGCGGTGTTGTAGGGATAAACTTAGAAGATAGTAAGAAAAATCATATATGTTCCTTATACGATACGGCATATCAGCAAAAGAAAATTGAGAGTATTAAAAATGTGTCTATTTCAGAAGGGGTTCCTCTCTTTATAAATGCACGTACGGATGCATACATACTTAACAATAATAGATTTGAAGAGACGATGAAACGTGCACAAGCATACAAAGATGCTGGGGCAGATGGAATTTTCATCCCTGGATTAGCTCAGAAAGAACAAATTCACATGTTTACTAAAAAAATAAATTTACCACTTAATGTTTTGGTTCATGACTCTACACCATCTATTACAGATTTAGAATGTTTAAAGGTTAGTAGAATAAGTTTTGGATCTGGAGCATATAGAGCTACTATTTCTACTTTACGAAAACTTGCATTGGAAGTAATTACGAAAGGACAGTATGAAACCATCACTAATGAAGTTATATCCTATGAAGATATGATGGGATTTCTTCATAAAAAATAAGTGATATTTAATTCAAGCGTTTATAATTTTAGTTGAATAGACTTTTACAAAACAGTTAATTAAACAAAAACCGATTTATCTCTAGGTAAATCGGTTTTTGTTACTGAAAAGCTTTTTATGATTTTAAGATTTTCGGTATCCTAAGAAGCATAAGATATTGAAGAGTAATAATCCCCCTGCGATATACCATGAATATCGAAAGGCTTGGATAAGCCCGTCTGTTCCTAAATAGCTTTGTGTACTCATGAATGTTGCGGCAACTGCTGCACCAAAGGCAATTGCAACATTTTGTAACATGCGTTGTACGGCTCCAACGGATCCTTGTTTTTCTTTTGAAACAGATGCCATGATTGAAGCAATATTTGCTGGTTGGAAAATGCCGCCTCCAATACCGTATAGAAACAATACACTAGCTAATAGATATGGTGACCATTGCGCTTCAATAAAACTTAGGCCGACAAATGCTATAAACATAATTCCTAAACCTACTCTCATAAATAAGGTTGTTCCAAAGCGACCCATGAACTTCCCAGCTATTCTTGAGAAGATTACTAGCCCAAGTGGGGCTGATAGTAAAACAAAACCTGTTTGTAATGGAGTTAATGACGTAAAATTCTGTAAAAAATATGGAGGGACGATAAATATAATTGCTGATGCCACCCCGAATCCTATTGTTGCAAGTATTGGAACAATAAAGGTTGACTTAAGAAATAAATGTACATCTATAATAGGATGCTTAGTGTTGGATTCATGGAATATGAAAATACCTAATAAAACAAAAGAAGCGATTATATACCCCCAAGTAGGTATACTTCCCATTACTTTGTTTGCTCCATGAGATAAGCTGAAAAGAAATAGCAAGGCACTTAAAGTAAAGTATATATTTCCTAACACATCAATAGGAGCTGGATGTTTTTCTTCTTTTATAAATCGAGAAAGTTTATAACAAGCCCACAAACCTATTAAACATAATGGGATGTTAATCCAAAAAATCCATCGCCAACTTCCTAATGAAATGAAAAGCCCACCTGCTGTAGGACCTAAAATTGGTCCTAAACCTATCATTACTCCTAAGGTACCTAATGCGTGATTGCGATTTTCAGGACTGACAAGAGTTGTAATAAGTGCAGCAGATGTAGCCTGTAATGCAGCAGCACCAACACCCTGAATAGCACGAAATACAATTAACTGCCACATCTCTTGAGCTAATCCACATAGTATAGAGCTAATTAAAAATATGAAAAAACCATATAAACATATTCGAAAACGACCTACACGATCACTAATTTTTCCAAATAAAAGAATAGTTGCACTCAGTGCCATAACATATATGGTAACGCTCCATGCTGTTATAGTTACTGTTGAATGAAATTCTTTTTCTAAATAAGGTAGAGCAATGTTAATAATCCCTGTATCTAAAGTTGATAAAAACATCCCGATACCAGCAATCAGGATGACTAACTTTTCACTAAAAAGAGAAAGTTTACGATTTATAACCACATTTGTATTATCCATTAAATTGACACTACCTGTTCATTATGTTCTATTTGTGTGCTGGTTGATAAAACGTCATTAATAATCGTTTGTAAATGAAGCCATCCATCTTTTGTAGAAACAAGAATTTTATCGTTATGTTCACGAAATATACCAATACTTTGAATTTGTTGTGGATAATCTGTTCTTTCAGCATGTAATATCCGGATTTTTTCATTATATTGATTAAATGCAAAAGCCCCTTGTGGATACCCAGCGCGAATAGTACGGAGTATGGATTCTGTATCCAGCTCCCAATTTATAAAATAATCTTCTTCTTTTGGCTGACTATAATAGGTTCGATCAGATAATAACTGCAATTTTGAAGTGAAATCTTTATTTTTAATTTTTTGAAGAACTTGTTTTAGCAAAATAATGGATTGTTTAAAATGTATTTCTCGAATTTCTAAAGATGTTTCAGTCCCTGACATAACAACAGGCATTTGAGCTAAAATAGGACCAGCATCAATCTCTGGCACAACTTGGATACATGAAACACCACCTTCTTTTTCTCCATTTTTAGCCATCCAGAAAAAAGGTGCTAATCCAGCATACCTAGGTAATGGGCTTGGATGAAAATTTATAGTATCTTCTTTTGGGATAGATAAAATATCTTCTTTTAATATTTTTTGGTAGTTAGCAATAATAAAATAATCAGCATTATAATTTTTTAATAATTCTATTGTGTTAGAATCATTCAGTTTATCCGGTCGTAACACGGGAATTCCAATGTCTTTGGCTTCTTTTTCTAAATCAACTTGATCAGGTTCTCCAATATAATAAGAACATAACTTTCCTTCGGGACTAGTTACAAGAGCCTCTACGGAAATAGAAGGCTCTTGTATTAATTCCTGAAGAAACGGTAAACCAAATTTCGAATTTACTTCTGAGAATAAAACGACTTTAGTTACAGGTTGGATCATTCAGACCACCACTTACCATGAACTATTTTAGATTGCCAAGCCATAGTATCAAACATAGCGTATCCAGGTTGAACTGGTAATTGCTGAGCACCTGGCAATTGATCAAGTTCTGTAATAGCTAATGCTAATCGCTCTGCTAAAACACCTTCTGCAAGCGGTGGGCATCCAGCAAAAATAGGCATTCTCTCCAAGTCGATAAACCAATGATCTAACATTTCTTTACTTGGATATGAAGGCATTTCAGGGATAAGGCGTTCCATAAGTCTTTTAATAACCTCTGGAGTCATTGTAGCATCTTCGGGAATTCCATATACTTCTTCGATAGGCATAGAATCTTTTGTGTATTTATAAATATATGTACCATGTGCAACTGTAGGAACCTTTAACATGAATTTACAACGATCGGATTTTCGAAAAGCACGATGTAATGCATATCGGTTACGAATTTCATAAAAGTCCATCTGGTCTAAAACGTAATCACAATCCTTCATAAATTCTTCAGCACTTTCAGGAGTAATCCCCTCTGGATATACCTCTATGTTTACATCTTTCGTAAGATTGTAAGTCATTTCAGCAACAACTTCAGCTTTGTTTTTTCCTAGATGATCCAAATCAGCACCCATTTGTCTATTCATATTCGTAACATCAAATGAATCTGGATCTGCAAGTTTCAGATTTCTTACTCCCATTCTAACAAGACGTGCGGCAAGTGCTCCTCCGATACCACCAGTTCCTGCAATTCCAACAACAGCATCACGTAGTTTTTTCTGTCTTTGTACTTGTTCTTCCTCGGTACTGCCTAGCCATCCAAGGCTTCGGTTTACGCGTTCCCAATACATCGCGTTATCAAATGCTTCAGATTTGTACATAAGTCTTTCATTTTGCTTCA
Source organism: Bacillus paranthracis (assembly GCF_024296885.1). Taxonomy (NCBI): domain Bacteria; kingdom Bacillati; phylum Bacillota; class Bacilli; order Caryophanales; family Bacillaceae; genus Bacillus; species Bacillus paranthracis. The sequence goes on along the minus strand of NZ_CP101135.1, from coordinate 4,824,722 downwards.
ACATAATAATTTTCCTCCTTAAGTGTTTTTGCTTTCAATGTAATGATAAAATAAAATTATCTTAATAATCTATCGATTTCGTTTTTATCAAATCGTTTAAGGAGAGATCAATGAAATGGGAATTGAAATTATATTTCCGCCTTATATAGCAAATAATAAGGAAACACTTTTACAACGTATTCAGTTTTCCTTTTCACCTTTGAATGAAATGTTTCGAAGCATGCATGTATTAAACAATCCAAAACATCACGGGATCCACTTACCATGGGTTATTGAAGCTAAAAAAAACTTAACAAATGATATGCAGAAGGATCTACAATATTTTAATCTATGCTTTGAACTAGGAGTTCCACCCACGCTTCTTCCTGGAATCTACAAATCTGTATTCACAATTGAAGAGGAGATAGAATTACTTGCTAAAAAATTAACTGTTAAAAATGCTCGTAAGATTCTACATGAGTTAACACTTGTCTTTGAACACAGGGAGAATCGATTTATACCTAGTTTAGCTAAAGGGATTGAATGGACAGATTTTGCTTTCAGTAATAAGAGTGATATACTCGAAGATTTAAAGAGGCGACCAACCTTTGTATTCCATAGGTTGCTAAATTTTCTAACAGATTATTATCAAACAATTTTCTCGGCTATATGGGAAGATTTAAAGAGTGAATTATTAAATGAAATTGTAGAGCAAACTACCTTACTGAAAACAAAAGGATTTTCAGCATTTATTGCTTCTTTATCCTCAGAGCGCATTTATTGGATTGATAATAAAAATAAATTGTATCTTCACAAACCATTTAAAACAATTTATCAGATGAAAAGTGATGAATCTATTATTTTTATGCCTAGTTATTTTGTTTGGCCACATTTTTTTGTAGACGAAATAAAAGAGGGGGTTGTTATTGTTTATGATTCTTCAGTAGCAAGAAAACAGGCATTTCCAGAGCAACCTATTGAAAAAATGGTAGATATTTATCGAGCTTTAGGGGAGCCTTCTAGGTTGCAAATTTTGAGGATATTACAGGAACGTTCATTAACTACACAATCCTTGGCACAAATTTGTCATTTGAGCGAGGGTGCGGTTTCTAGACACCTTCAAGTACTAAAAAAGGCGAATTTAGTTACCAGTAAAAAAGATGGGAAATATGTATTATATAAAAGCCAAAAAAATATTATTCAAATTCTTTCAAAGCTAATTATGGAAGCCACAGTAACCTAATGTGACAAAATTTTAATTATCGCTGTATTAGCAACACTAGGTAAAGGTGCGCAAATAAATGTCAAAATTTAATTTCAAAACATAAATGATATGTTCAAAAGTTAGTATGAAAACAAATTAGATGCAATTATAGAAAGTTATGATAAGTGGGTAGATTATAAACTTTATAGGTAAAATATTTAAGACCTTTTCTTGAATAATAGTTTCTTCAGATAAAGAAAAAAACATCTGAAAAGAATGCACTATATATTAAAGAGTGTATTTTTTGTACCAACATTTTTAGGCATGAAATGTCGGTTATTATTGTTTGTTATGTATTAAAGTAAATCCTTGAAAGGAAGTAAACTTATGGATTGGCTAGAAAGAATGAATAATGCATTAGAATACATCGAAAATAGCTTGGATGAAGACATAGATTATAAGAAAATTGCAAAGGCAGCTAGTTGCTCTGAGTTTCATTTCTCCAGGATGTTTTCATCAATTTCAGGTGTATCACTTTCGGAATATATTAGACGAAGACGTTTAACTCTTGCAGCATTTGAAATTCAAAAAGGTGATATTCGAATTATTGATGTAGCTATTAAATATGGTTATGTTTCTTCTGATGCTTTCTCGCGTGCTTTTAAAAAAATGCATGGAATAACTCCTTCTAACGCTCGTAATAAAGGAGTACAGTTAAAAGCTTTTCCGAAAATTTCCTTTCAAATTTCTATAAAAGGAGATACCGAGATGGAGTACAGGATTGAAAACCTTGATTTTGAACTAAGAATTGTAGGCAAAAGTAAGAGCGTAAAGACAAGCAGTGCTTTTAAAAAAATCCCTACACTTTGGAACAATGCGAAAAAAGATGGGTTTATGCAAGAATTGATAGATATGTCATGGGAAGATCCAAAATGCAAACTGGAAAGTCTTTTGGGGGTTTGCGGAAAAGATGCTGCTATAACAGATGAAGAGTTTTCCTACTTTATGGGGGTAAGATACGATGGAGAAGTACCAACTGATATGGAGACCCTTGTTATTCCAGTAAGTACATGGGCAGTTTTCCCGAATATAGTGGATGCATGGAAACGTTTATACTCTGAGTGGGTCCCAACTTCTAAGTATGAACTTGCAAATTTACCATGTATAGAATGCTATTACGGCCCAAAACATAAACCAAGGCATGAACTTTGGGTTCCTGTTATACTAAAATAAAATTAGCGTTATTTTCCATCCGTTGAAATAATAAATTTAAATTAGGGATATTAAACATTATTGATATATGAGAATGGATATGATACGAATTTTTAATATTTAATCCTCGCGAAAAAACAATTTACCAATCATAACAAAAGCATACTTCAAGTAATGCTTTTGTTATGATTCATTTTTCGTATGAAGACCGACTGTTTCCGTAGCCTTCTCCAATTGACCAAGACATTATATATGATGGAAGAAAGATAATTCCCTCATATATAATGCACCTCCACATTTAGATGTTCCAAATAAATATAGCTGGGATAGCACCACATTAATTTATATTTGAAAAAATATAAAAAGAACCTACAAACCTGCAGATTCTCCTGATAATGATTTATATAAGTAAGACCTGAAAATATAATACAATAATTTGAAAATGGGTTCAAGTAAATAAAAAGGAACCTCTGGAGTTTGGGGCCTTTCAGAAGTGATGATCTTTTCTCGGCCTAGGAACTGAGAAAATACAAAGATATAATACATCGAGATTTAGAGAATTTCAATACCTAAATTAAAAATTACCGTGGGTGTATGAACATGGAATAGTGGCTATCATGGAGTGGTTGGAGTGTTGGTAGATAACACTGAAAGACCATTAAGTTTAATTATGAAAGCTCATGTAATTGAAAAAGGTACACGCGTCGCTCAAGACGTCATAGCGTCAGTGGTAACAGCTCATTTTGTTAAGGTGGTCGAGCTATTGGTTAGTGAACGAGGTGTTGGCGGATTTGGATCTACGGGAACGAAGTAAGACAAAGTTGAATTTTATTAAGTAAGTTTAAATTAAAGATTTCATTTGAAAGGAATATCCAGATGAAAAAAGAGCACTGATTTACAGTTCCCATCTTACTATATAGATTTCTTAGTCCAATCATTATGGACAATTTACAATGGTAATAGTGACGCTAGCCATTGTTCCTGGAGAATCAAGTAGTGAAGCAGTAACAGTTATTGTTCCAGGTCCATTAGCCGCTAGAAATACCGAAGTGAAGTTACCTGAAGCATTTGTGATAACGGCAAGAGGAACCGCGAAAACAAGAGCCGGGTTACTAAATGAAAAGCTGACTACTACTCCTGGAGTATGAATACCGTTTACTAATACTTGACCAGAAAAAAATAAAGTATTATTTCCTTGGGTGGATACGCACGCTGTAGTTTGGTTAGAAGTCAAGGTAATAGAAGCAGTTCCGGCAGGAAGATTAAATCCAGTAGGCCCGGTCAATCCAGTACTTCCAGTAGGTCCAGTAGCGCCAGTAGTACCCGTTGAACCAGTGGGAGTGTAGGTCCTATTGAAGCCGGATTTAATGCATTGGAGGATAAAAACTCGTCCAATATAATTCACCTCAAAAAAATCGTTCTACTAATAGTAAATGCAATGATATAGAAAAGTGAAATGGACAAGCGGTTGAATTTATGAAATTTAACAAAATAGTTATCTTGTAATCAAAAATAAAATAACCCGCTAGTTATAACGGGTTATTTCCACAAGGAATGCAAGGTAACTGGCCTAGGGAAACCTGTAGAATTCCTTGTGATTGTAATGTATGCAAAGGAATCAATACGGTTAATGAAGTTTAAACAAAATTAATATTTGATATCAAAAAATGTATGTCATTTATCCAATAAAGATATTCGTTATCTCTTTATTATCATCATAGTTACCTGAAATATGTGCACCTATAAATGGAGTGCCATGCACCTTATCTTTAGAAATTACAAAGTTAAATTTAGAATGATTATCTATTTTACAAGTTATAAGATAATCATCATCAATTTCGTAAATGTCTTGAAGCGTAGCTGCAAAGAACATGTTTAACATTCCTTTCTGTATTCTGAATATAGAAATACCTTATTATTTATGTGAAGTAATGGCTTGTGCTAATAACGCAGTTTTATACAAAATCCTTATTTGAATAGAAAGAGCACCATTAGGGCGTATGGCGCTCTTTGACCAAGAACTAAATTGTGTGTTTTTTTATAGTCCGTATAAGTATATGGGAGTTAAAAATAAAGTGTGAAAAAATGTTTAATAAAAACGCTATTTGAATAAAAGAAGTTAGATAAGGATGAAGAATAGTCATCTCTTATGCTGGAGAGGTTAACGGATATCCAAATTAAATAAGGGTGATTATGTGTTAAAAGGTAAAGTGATAGGTTTGTTTTTTGGAATTGTAATGACGGTTTCATTTTTAAATCCGTTAGATATCAAAGCGGTTAATAGTAATGATCAAAAGTTTTATGATTCTTATAATACTTTATTAGCACCATATGCAAGTCAAGTAATCAGAAGCAAGCTTGGACCAGATCATCAGTATAGTTTAACGGACACAAAAATTATAAAAATTGAACGTTTCCCAGAAGAAAACTTTAATTTTATTGTTACAGTTCAATATAAAACTTATATAGGGGCTCATAACCCTCCGAATGGCATAGAAACTATTACTTTTAATATAAATCCAAGTGGAGTAAAGGTTATAAATTTTGTTCATAAAGATGCTTAAAGAAGAAGTGATATTTTTCATACATTGATGAGAAGGATATTTGAATTGAAAAATATAATAAAAATTTCATTTTGTAAAAATAAGGAATTTAAAAAAGAGCACCATGCATCAGTGCTCTTTCAGATAGGAGGTAACTCTTATGAGCGTAACGTCTAGGTTAGAAGTATATGATTTGAAAAAGAAATAAGAACAAAATTTCATTATTTGCTCAACACAAAAGAGCAGTTAACAAGCGCTAACTGCTCATCCCTCAAAGAAAGGGAAAGAACATTACAGAGACCACTGTGAATTCAAGCTGTATCACTCATTTTTAGTATGGGACATAATTTGAGACTTAATTCGGGCAAACTAAAAAAGGCAACTAGCAAGAGCTAACTGCCCTGGTGAATAAGAAGAACGAAATGGTCATTCGTATTCAACCTTGGTGTACTTATATTGTTAACACTTTTGAGAAATTTATTCAATAAAAGAACAGTTAGCCCAGCCTAACTGCTCCATACAGAGATAATAATCTAGATGCATAGATATTATATGTCAAATTATTTATTTTATTCGAGACTTATTAAAGAATTTGTCCTTAATAGGGAAATATAGTTAAAGAATTTCTTTAAGAAACAGAAGCAATAACCGAATAAAAGAGCAGCTAGTAAAAACTAGCCGCTAAGCCCTCGGGTATGAAGGGAAATCAGAAACTGTATTTACAGCATTAACGGAATAGTGAGTTTAATTCAAGGTTAGAAGAAAGAAATGAATAAATTTAGGCAGTTCCAACTTGGCTTTGAACGGCAACATCAGAGTCGAATGTGTTTGTAACACTAACACCGTTAAATGTATTGAGAACAAAAGCAACGTTAGATGCACCTGAACCATTATAAGCTTTTGTATTTTATTTTGGAGAAACGTTATAATAATCACCTAAGTTGAAAGAACCGTTACTTCAAGAGGGTGAGTTTATCGGAATTATGGAACCATCTGGTTCTGGTAAAACGACATTATTAAATGTAATTTCAACGATGGAAAAAACTTAATGAATTACAGGTAGCGAAATATAAAAATGTAAAAGCGGAAGAATTAGGTATTACGTATCAAATGTATAATCAGAGTCATGGTATGGCCAGCGATTCATGTTTATGGGCTTCTTCGTTGGAATTGCGTTCTTAGCAATGATGGCAAGTTTCCTAATGTTTAAAATTCTATCTAGCGCATCGAAAGACAGCACACGTTATCAAATGCTTCGTAAAATCGGTGTCCGCCGGGGATTATTAACACAATCGATTTATAAAGAGCTATTCTTCATATTCTTAGTAACGGCAATTGTGGGTATTGTACATATATTAGTTGGTATGAACATGTTCGCTCCGCTTTTGATTGATCCGTACTTCCGAATTTGGTTACCACTTGTCATTTTCGTAGTGATTTACTTAATTTACTACTTGATTACAGTTCAATTGTATAAAAGAATTTTACTTCCGAAAGAAGATTAACGTAAATATGATTTATATGGAGTGTCAACATCATCCGCTCCCATTTATTGATCATTTTGAAGGAGGACAAGAAAACTGGAAATAAGAAATGGACTCGCACTACGATCCATAAACAATTGGTTCTAGTGTAAAAAATCTAAAATTATATCGTTTACCTAAGAACGGACTATTTCAATAGACTGTTTTTTTGAGTACGTAAAGACCTGTGTAAGTAGGTTCACGCAAGGACCTTCACTAGAATGGGTAGCACCACCCATCCATCAAGCCCCAAAACGAGAAATAAGCTTTTTCGTTATAAGAAAGCCTAAAAATTTCGTTCTGGGGGTGTAATAAAATTTTAACCTGATGAGTATTTGCTTCCATTTTCACTATACATCTCTAGATTTTAGAGAATGTTCACAGCTGTAATTTTGCAGGTTGAAATAGCAAATCTAACGATTGTAGTTGGACTTATAGGTAAAGTACCTAGAACTATACCAAGACCTGTTTGTTCCACGTTAAAACTTGCTGCAGTAGAACCAGTACTTGCTAAAAGATTCACTGTAGAACCAATAAGCGTATCTAGTAATTCTCTAATTGGTCGTTCACGACAATCACACTCGCATCCTGAGTCTACAGGCGGAAGTAATGTTATAGATGGCCCTGGTGGTAAAAATCCTACACCTGTTACATCAGAAATATTGACCACAAAGGATGTGGTACCATCTGTAACTGTAACTAAAAAATCATTTACGGAAGTGATAGTAAATAAAAAGAAAAGAGGGGGAACGTTGGGTGCGTCTGCAATAGTGCCAAGAATCACAGTTTCCCCAATAAGTTGTTGTAACACATTCTGCATAGGTAAAACACAGCAATCACAAAGGCAACCTTCAGTTGAGCCTGTTGCCCCAGTTGAGCCTGTTGCCCCAGTTGGACCTGTTGCCCCAGTTGGACCTGTTGCTCCAGTTGAGCCTGTTGCCCCAGTTGGACCTGTTGCTCCAGTTGAGCCTGTTGCTCCAGTTGAGCCTGTTGCCCCAGTTGAGCCTGTTGCTCCAGTTGAGCCTGTTGCCCCAGTTGAGCCTGTTGCTCCAGTTGAGCCTGTTGCCCCAGTTGAGCCTGTTGCCCCAGTTGGACCTGTTGCTCCAGTTGAGCCTGTTGCTCCAGTTGAGCCTGTTGCCCCAGTTGGGCCTGTCTCTCCCGTTGGGCCTGTTGGTAGAGTAAATGGTGGAATTGGTGGAAGTGTAGGGCCAATTAAATTTGAATTAAATATATTAGCTTGAAGTATTTTGTTTTCATCAAACACGAAACTACCTCCTACAGATATACTTTATTACCATATAATATGCTATATCTTTACTATTGTGTGTTTCATGATGATTCAATGATAGTATTTCTGTATCAATAGTAAATCTGGTTCTGAAGCAAAGAGTGCACCCATTTGAAAGAGGTATATAGACTTTTAATAAAGCTTGTTCTTGTGAGCATTTCACAACATGCCTATCAAATAAAGCGATTTTATATCCATGAGTTGATGGGCAATGGATTACCTTGTCAAATAAAGCAAATTGTTCGTTTAAGCACAATTTGTCAACGAACTAACTGTTTTCTTGTACTTAAATAAGAACTACTGTAAGAGTTGTAGTTTATATGTTTACATTTTCCTTTTTGCATTCATCTATTAATTAGATGAATGCTTTTTTTAGTACAAATTAAAAAAATAAGAAAAACTTAAGAATCCTCCTCGATATTTGTTAAGAATTAAAATTTATACTGAAATCTACTTCACACCAAATCAAATGAACGAGGAGATAGAGATGCAATTTATTACATTTTTAAGTGAATTTATAAAACATCCGAAAAACACAGGGGCAATTGCACCAAGCTCTAATATATTAGCAAAAGCAATGGTAGATGCAATCGATTTTGACGTGGCAAAATGTATTGTAGAATTAGGGCCAGGAACAGGATCTTTTACGAAAGAGATTATGAAGAGGAAAAAGAAAAGAACAACATTTATTCTAATTGAAATTAATGAAGTTTTTTTCAAAAAGTTACAGAAGCAATATGAGGATGATGCAAGTATCGTAGTCATACATGGATCAGCTGAAAATATTCAAAAGTATGTGGAAGAGTTACAAATAAACGGTGTGGATTATGTATTATCAGGATTACCTTTCACTTCCTTGCCAAAAGAAGTATCATCACGTATTTTAAATAATGTGATGGAGTCGTTACGTGAGAACGGAAAGTTTATTACCTTTCAATATTCACTTGTCAAAAAAGGATTTATTGAAGCCTTTTTTCCAGATATCCAATTAAAAAAAGTTTGGTTTAACTTCCCACCAGCCTATGTCTTTAGCTGTAAAAAATCGGTAATGAGGACATATGCATAATGGAATTACATGAATTATTGTCTTATATTGAGCAGTATGGTTACACCGCTTTATTCTTCTGTTTATGGCTCGGTATTGTCGGTATGCCAATTCCAGATGAAATGATTGTTATGAGCGGTGGTTTTGTATCATCAGTGGGTATATTAAGTGTAATTCCAGCCTTTTTGTTAACTTATTTAGGAGTTGTCTCTGGACTTTCTTTAGGTTATCTATTGGGCAAAGTATTTGGTACCAAGGTACTTGATAAATTAATGAAAAAGAAAAAGGCAAAGTATTTGCTACAATCACAAAAAATGATTGATAAATACGGACATTATGCATTAGTAACCAGCTACTTTATACCTGTCGTTAGACACATTATCCCTTACTTAGTAGGCATGAACAACATGTCCTATAGAAAATATGCTCTATATTCATATACAACGGGTTTTGTGTGGACACTTGTTTATTTTTTACTTGGTTCCTTATTTGGAAATCATATAGAAACAATTGTAGAAATTACGACAGAATATGGTATTTATTTTGGGGGTATTGTCCTTATCGTTGCTTGTATTTGGTATGTATATATACAAAAACGAAGTACTACGGTAAGTAAATAGAGAAAAGCATAAGTTTTGGAATTTACATCGGAGGAGATTTTATGAGTAAAGAAACAATAATGGTAGTGGATGATGAGAAGGAGATTCGAGAACTCATCGCCATCTATTTAAAAAATGAGGGATATAGGGTCTTGCAAGCTGAAGATGGAGAAGAAGGGTTAGAACTACTAAAGAAAAACGAGGTGCACTTAATTGTCCTTGATATTATGATGCCCAAAATTGATGGCATCCACATGTGTATGAAGGTGAGAGAAATAGCAGAAATGCCTATTATTATGTTATCTGCAAAAACGCAAGATATGGATAAAATTTTAGGACTAACAACAGGTGCAGATGACTATGTTACAAAGCCTTTTAATCCATTAGAACTCATTGCTCGAATTAAGTCACAGCTTAGAAGATACATGAAAATGAATGGTGGAATAAGCGTACAAAATGAAAACGAAGTTGAAATTGGAGATATGAAAATCAATGTAACGACACATAAAGTAACTATCGCTGATCAAGTAGTAAAATTAACGCCGAGGGAGTTTGCTATTTTAGAATTACTTGCTCGCAATCAAGGAATGGTAATGAGTGCAGAACAAATTTATGAAAGAGTGTGGAAAGAGGAAGCTTTTCAATCTGATAATACCGTGATGGTACATATTCGGAAAATACGTGAAAAAATTGAAGAAAACCCGAGAAAACCTCGGTACGTTAAAACTGTTTGGGGAGTAGGATATAAAATTGAAAAAGATATTTAAATTATTTCATCCTTTGAATAATAAAATTAAAAGGATGTTTAAAAAATTGCAATGTTATATTTTAAAAAGTATTAGAATACAGCTCATTACAACCTTTTTTCTCTGTGCATTACTAGGGTTTGTTGTATCAAGGGCCGCAGCTCCACTTGCTGAAGGAGTAAATTCAACAGCTTATGTTGACTACAGTACTGGTATGAAGATTATTAACTTTCAAGCAAAGCAAATTGCAGAAAAAGCAATAAGCGAGAATAAAATAAATAGCCTACAAGAAATAATTAATAGTAAGGCTGAAGAGGATACAACTGCTTTAAAAGTATTGATTACAGATGAAACTGGAAAGGTTTTATATAAAACGAAGCAAGCACAAGAAGTAGAAATTAATTTGCATAATACAATTAGCAATGTAATGAATTTTGCAGTAAATCAAGTTAGATTTAATAAAGATGCTTCAAATAAAGAGGAAATGCGTAAAGAGTTCCTCACCTTTTATCCAATAACGGTTGAAGGTAAAAATTTATATATGTTTGTAAGCGGAATCCCAGAAGGATCTATTACTTATGATATAAAAGAGGGAGTTTTCCCAACACTTTTAGGAGTTATTGTATTTATTTTTTCTTTCTTTTATATGACTAAGAAAAAAATGAAAGAGATTGAAGTAATGGTACAAGGCGTAAATGAAATTGCAAAAGGAAACTTAGCATATCGAATTGAAGAGAAGGGACAAGACGAAATGGCTTTGTTAACAAAAAATATTAATCAAATGGCCAAAGGACTTATGGTGAATATAGAAAAAGAGAGAGAAATTGAACGACAAAAAAATGAATTGATTACAAATGTCTCGCATGATTTACGCACACCGCTTACTTCTATCATGGGATATTTACGTTTATTACAAGATGCAAAGTATGAAAACAGGGAACAATATGACGAGTATATAAAAATTGCTTTTTCAAAATCTGAACAACTCAAAAATTTAATAGAAGATTTATTTGAGTATACAAAATTAACGAATGAGAATATTGTGCTAGAAAAACAAGAGATATGTATCAATGAAATGTTAGATCAATTAATTGAAGAGTTGGTTCCCCAAGCTGAAGAACATGGTCTTTCAATTACGAAAGAGTTTCCAGAAGAACGAATACATGCTGTAGTTGATCCGGAGAAAATTGTTCGTGTATTTGATAATTTATTAATGAATGCAATTAAATACAGTAAGGATGAAGGAGAAATTAAAGTTTCTCTACAACGACAAAAAGAAACCATTCAAATTTCTGTGAAAAATCCAAGTGAAGAATTTACAAAAAAAGAGCTGGAACATTTATTTGAACGCTTTTATAAAAAGGATCAGTCAAGAAGTAGAGTCGCGGAGGGGTCTGGCCTGGGACTAGCGATTGCTAAAAGCATAGTTGATATGCAAGGTGGAGATATTCGAGCAAAATATGAAGATGGACTGGTACAATTTATTATTTCGCTACCTATTGCTGCAGATTAACAGCGTATTTCTATTATTATTCAAGATAGCCGAAACAAATTAAATATGTACTTGTATTGCAAAAAAAGAACTCTTATAAAAAGAGTTCTTTTTTTTAATGTGAAATTTTTTGTTAAGAAAAACTTAAGAAACTATCTCACTTTTTGTTAAGAAACACTCTTTATACTAAAAAATGTGTTAGAGAGTATATTCATTCTAAAAGAATAGATGATAACAAAATAAATCAAATAAGAAAAAAGGTGGAAAAGAAAATGAAAAAAGCATTGATTGCAGTTTCAGGATTAATTGTTGTAGGAGGTGGATTATTAACTTATGTAGGTGGAGAGACAATAGATAGATTTAATCCACTGGTAAAAGAAAAAGATGTATACGTTCATACAGAAGGTAAAGCGAAACCTGATCCTGAACACGAGGGTAGAAGATTCTATTATGTGTTAAACGGGGTTGATGAATCAGGTAATGAGAACACAATTAAAGTGGGTGTTAATGGAAAAGATGAGTTTCCAGATAACTATTTAAAAGTTCATGTAAAAGGAAAGTATGTTTATAAATACGAAGAAGTACAAGAAGAAAAAGTTCCTGAAAAAGCAAAGGAAAAACTAAAACAATAAATAATGGATATTTCAAGTAAAAAGAAAAGGTAGGAGAATATAATGAGCAAATCAGTTGTAAACGTAAAAAATGTTCAAAAAGTGTACGGTAAAAAAGGCGAGAATCAGTCGCATGCTTTACGAGATGTATCGTTCTCGATTCAAGAAGGTGAATTTGTTGGAATCATGGGACCATCCGGATCAGGAAAAACAACATTATTAAATGTAATTTCAACGTTAGATGCAGCAACTGGAGGTATTATTGAGATTGCTGGTATCGATATCACAAAAATGAAACAAGGAGAACTTTCAGATTTCCGTTCTCAAAAATTAGGTTTTATTTTTCAAGATTTTAACTTGCTCGAAAATCTATCAATTTATGAAAATATTGCATTGCCACTTTCATTACAAGGTATTGCTTCTAAAAAGATTGGACCAAAAGTAGAAAAAGTAGCGGGAATGTTAGGGATTACAGAAATTCTTCGAAAGTATCCATCTGAAGTATCTGGTGGACAAAAGCAACGTTCGGCAGCAGCACGTGCACTTGTGCATGAACCAGCAATTATATTAGGGGACGAGCCGACAGGAGCGCTTGATTCAAAAAATGCAACAAGTCTTTTAGAAGCAATGAAAAATTTAAACGAAAAACAAGATGTTTCCATTATGATGGTTACTCATGATGCATATAGTGCGAGTTATTGCCAGCGTATATTATTTATTCAAGACGGTAAGTTGTACAAAGAGATTCATCGTAATAGTACACGAGAATCATTTTATAAAGAAATTTTAGATGTACTGGCGGATTTTGGTACATCTAAAGAATAAGAAAGGAACTACATTATGATATTTAAACTTTCTATGTCAGGATTAAAAAGTAAACTAAAAGATTATATTGTCTTATTAGTTGGTCTTGTTATGTCAATTTCAATTTTTTACATGTTTCAAACGTTAGCTTTAAATAAGGCATTTGTTAAAGCAAGTACTTCTTTTCGGTCAATTGAGCCTGTTTTCCAAACTGGCACAGTCCTATTAGCAATCATTACATTCTTTTATGTTCTATATGCAAATTCTTTTTTAATGTCTCTTCGCCAAAAAGAATTTGGGATGTATATGATGTTAGGGGCAAAAAAGCATAAGGTTACAACGCTTATGTTTCTGGAAACAATTGTAATCGGCGCAGTATCCTTAGTAATTGGACTAACAGTAGGAATAGGGTTTTCGCAAGGGGTAGGTAAGCTCCTTATGAAGCAATTAGATTTCACTATAGATGGTTATCAAGCGTTTTACCTACCATCGATGTTAGTTACCTTTATGTTTTTCTTGGTGATATTCGTACTATCTGCCATTATGAATAGTGTGAAATTATCAAGAACTTCTGTTCTGCAACTTGTACATGCAGACGCTTCAGCAGAACGTACAATAAGCAATGGAAAGTGGACTTGGGTAATTTCATTTTTTGCTGTTCTTTTATTAGGAGCGGGCTATGCTTCCATGATTTATATAAATAAACTTGAAGAGCAAGGCTTTATGATTGCAATGTTAACAACTACCGCAGGAACGTATATGTTATTTGCTTCTGTTCTTCCGCTTATTATTAAGAAGTTGAAAAGCAATAAAAATTATAGTGAAAAAGGCCTTAATGCTTTTACATTTGCTCAATTAAACTTCCGTATTAACAGTTTAACGAAGGTACTTGCGACAGTAGCAATGTTAGTAGCACTTGGTGCCGGAGCAATTTCAGGTGGAATGGCGTTCAAAAATAATATAATGAAATCAACTGATGATATTGTGATATACGATGTAGTCATTCATAATCCAACAACAGAAGAAAAGAAAATTGTAGATGGTATTACATTTAATGAAAAGAATGAATATCGTTATAAAGTGGATGAGAAATATATATATAGTTTAAAAGAAGATCTAGAGAAAAAAAGTCCACTTGTGAATCTTGGAAATAAAAAAGAAGATAGAGGGAAAGTAAAACGAGTTTCTCAAAATCTTCCCGTAGGAGCAATTCCCAAATACGCTGTAGAAAATAAAGAGAATATAAGTATCATTCCAGATGAGTGGAATCAAGCCTTATATAGCATTTATCCAAGTTATTTAGGTTATAATGACAAAATACAAAAAATAGTAGATAAAAAAATGTACGATAAAATACAAGAAAAAGAAAACATAGTGTTAATTGGAAAGACGGATGATTTTGAATCATATTTAGACAAATGGAAAAAAATTGACGAGTTGCAGCTAGTTAAATATAAAAACGTCAAACTTGAGGATATATTTAGTAAATATCAAATGTATAATATAGTAAATGCTAGTGCTAGCGGAACGATATTTATGGGCTTCTTCTTAGGCGTTGCTTTCCTTGCGATGATGGCAAGTTGTTTAATGTTTAAGATACTTTCCGGTGCTTCAAAAGACATTGTGCGCTATGAAATGCTACGTAAAATTGGTGTTCGCCATGAATTATTAACAAAGTCTATCTATAAAGAGTTATTCTTTGTATTCTTGTTCCCAGCTATAGTAGGAATTGTACATGTTCTACTAGGTATGAAAATTTTAGGATTTATATTAATCGATCCATATTTCCGTATTTGGTTACCAATTCTGATTTTTGTAGTTATTTATTCCATTTACTATTTCGTAACAGTTCAATTATATAAAGGAATTGTTCTTCCGAAAGAACGATAGTAAAAAATACCGAGTATATCCTACTCGGTATTTTTATGGTTGGAGGTGACAGAATAACAGTATTGTTTTATTGTACTTGTGGTAACTTTTGGGTAGAGTTACACTTTGTATGATATGAACTATAACTTTGCCAGGTTGGTGAGGTTATAGTTCTTTTTGTTTTTAGAAGTAGAAAAACGTGTATCTCACTACGCAACAGATATATTTTTATATTCTTTCCCAATTAGTTTAGAGAAAATTACGGTTGATTTTTCTTTTGCACCACCCAGTCAAATGTTTGTTTTTTAGTTTTCTGCAATGGGGCTGGTTTCTTGAAATAGAAAATGAAGAAATGGTTATGGATGATAAGCAGGTAGATACTATAGCTGATCGTAAACGCCCGATTGGTGAGTTTCTATCAATAAAATCAATTTATTCAAATCTTAATATGTTTTGTGTTTCTATCTATACCTATTGTAAGATTATATAGAGTTCTCCTAATAAGCTGTTTTAATGGATTTTTTAGGGGTTTAATATTTATAAATCTTAAATAATTTTTTATGTAACTAAGTTATATTGAAGTAGAGGTGAACCATCGGTGAGGCAGGTGTTAGTAATTAAAAATGAACGGTCTTTAGCAAAGAAAATCGTAAGCGGTTTAAAGGAAGAAGGCCATTTCATTTTAAAACTTCACAATGAAAACGAAGGTTTAAATATAGCATATGAACAAGATTGGGATATTATTATATTAGATTGGGATTCATTAAGCATATCTGGACCGGAAATTTGCAGGAAAATACGACTTGTTAAAATGACACCCATCATTATTGTGACCGACAATATTTCTAGCAAGGATTGCGTAGCAGGGTTACAAGCTGGAGCTGATGATTATATAAGAAAACCATTTGCGAAAGAAGAATTAGTAGCAAGGGTGCAAGCTATTTTAAGGAGAAGTAACTGTAACCAGCAAAATGAGATAACCTTTTATCAGTTTAAAGATCTCTTTGTTGATGCATCTAGCAATATTGTGAAAAAAGGTGGTAAAAATCTCTCGCTTACGAAGCGTGAGTACGATTTACTTGTATTTTTAATCAAGAATAAAAATACAATATTGAGCCGTGAAATGCTTTTGAACCAAGTTTGGGGACATAACGTAGTCGTAAATCCAAATGTAGTAGACTTATATATTGGGTATGTAAGAAAAAAGTTAAAGTGTGAGAAGAAAAATAGATATATTCAAACAATACATGGCAGAGGCTATTCAATGGTTGAATGATAAAAATAAGATCATAAAGTAGTTTCTGTGAAATATGAAAAGACAGAAACTATAAAAAGAAGATTGCTATCAGGAAATAGTCATTTTTTTGCAGTAGAAACCATGTTTTATAAGGTGTGGGGGATGGATCTGCTGCGCATTAGTTGAGACTGTATCAAATTTATTTTTAATTTTATTAACTCACACCATTCACAAGATTTTCACATAATTAATGACTATACTTATTTACAGGATATTCAAATGAAAATGATTATCAATATTGATTTAGGTGAATAGCAGTTATTATCTAATTCAATCTTTGGAAGTCATCATTTTCGAAATAAATTACATAATAAGGAGTATACGTATGAAAAAAACTATGCTTTTAAAATTAGTAAGTATTCTAGCAATTTTCACTTTAATGTTAGTAGCTTGCTCAGATTCAGGTAAAGAAACTTCGAAGGCTACTAAAGATAATGGTAGTGATAAGCCAAAAACGGTTGAAATCACTGATGCGCATGGAAAAGTTACTGTTCCTGTAAATCCAAAGAATGTAGTTGCTTTAGATAATAGAACGTTTGAAACTTTAGCTGATTGGGGAATTAAATTAGCGGCTGCTCCAAAGGATATCATGCCTGCTGATTCAGCATATAAAAAGGATGAAAAAGTTCAAAATATTGGGAATCACCGTGAGCCAAATCTTGAAATTATTGCCGCTGCAAACCCTGACCTTGTAATTGTTGGTCAAAGATTTGCTAGCCATTACGAAGAAATCAAAAAATTAGTACCAAATGCAGCAGTTATTGATCTTAATGTTGATGTTTCTGAGAAGGCTACTAAGCCTGGAGAAAACTTAGTAAAAGGACTTAAGGATTCTACTGTTACTTTAGGAAAAATCTTTGATAAAGAGAAAGAAGCTAAAAAATTAGTAGCTGATTTTGATAAATCTATTGAAAATGCAAAATCTGCTTATAATGGAAAAGATAAAGTTATGAGTGTTATCGTTACTGGTGGTAATATCGGTTTTGCTGCGCCGCACTCTGGCCGTGTTTGGGGACCAATGTATGAAATTTTCGGTTGGACTCCAGCATTAGAAGTTTCTAATTCTACTGCAGGTCATAAAGGTGACGACGTTTCTGTTGAAGCTATTGCACAAACAAATCCTGATTGGCTGTTCGTATTAGATCGTGATGCTGCAACATCTGATGCAGCTAAGTCAGCTCCTGCTCAGGATGTTATTTCTAAATCACCAGCTCTTCAAAACACAACTGCTGTTTCTAAAAAACAAGTTATTTATGCACCAGCAGATACTTACACAAATGAATCAATTCAAACTTATATAGAGTTATTTGGAAATCTTGCAAAAACTTTAGCTAAGTAGTGTAAAGGAGTACGAAGCAGTGTCAAAAAATATAATTTCTAGGGTTGAGAATATTTCTCAACCCCAGTTTTATAATCACAATAAATTATGGACAAAATCTTTTATAATAGCGATTATAGTTGTTATAATTTTAGGGATTATATCACTGTTTACTGGCGTTTATGATATACGTGGACAAGAGGACGGAATGGAGATGTTTTTCATCACTCGTGTTCCGAGAACAGTTGCATTAATGCTTACTGGAGCTGCAATGGCGATGGCAGGGCTCGTCATGCAACTTATTACACAAAATCGATTTGTTGAACCTACTACAACGGGGACTATTGAATGGTCAGGCTTAGGCCTGCTTTTTGTGTATTTACTATTTCCTGCCCCAACTTTAGTTCAAAGAATGACTGGTGCAATCATTTTTTCTTTTATAGGAACTATGATTTTCTTTCTATTTTTAAGAAGAGTTAAGCTCCGTTCGTCTTTAATTGTCCCGATTATTGGATTGATGCTTGGAGCAGTTATTTCTGCAGTGTCTACT
The DNA here is from genome assembly GCF_024296885.1 of Bacillus paranthracis. Taxonomy (NCBI): domain Bacteria; kingdom Bacillati; phylum Bacillota; class Bacilli; order Caryophanales; family Bacillaceae; genus Bacillus; species Bacillus paranthracis. The sequence goes on along the minus strand of NZ_CP101135.1, from coordinate 4,806,642 downwards.
TTTTTGGGACTCCTTTTTCAAATGACGCAAAGTATTGAAGCTTGGTTTGTAGGTTCATTTGCTAACATTCAGGTGGGAAGATACGAATATTTATGGCTGATTGTTATCGTTACTTTGCTTATTTTTATGTATGCGAATAGATTGACTTTAGCTGGACTAGGAGAAGATGTTGCAACAAGCCTTGGAGTTAATTACAACCGAATTGTTCTTTTTGGAACGGCCCTTATTTCTTTTGCCGTTGGAATTGTTGCAGCTGTTATTGGAAATTTACCTTTCTTAGGGTTAATTGTTCCAAATATTGTTTCCATGTTTAGAGGTGATGATCTTAGAAGTAATTTACCTTGGGTGTGTCTGATCGGAATGGGGACAATAACTGCCTGTGATATCATTTCTCGAACAATTATAAAGCCTTTTGAATTACCTGTTTCTTTAATACTTGCATCAGTAGGAGCAGTCGTGTTTATTACTATTTTATTGAGAAAAAGAAAACCAAGGAGGCTACGATGATCACATTAGATTATAGAAATAAAGAAAATGTCGAAGTCGATTCTAGCCTTCATAATGAAAGTAGATCAGCTAGCGCTTTTCGTTCTAAGAAGGAAGCAAGACGTTATTGGATTGTACTGATAACATTGATTGCTTTAGGCCTCCTTTCTTCATATGGACTTTTAGTGTATAACAATCCAGTTCCGATAGATTCACCTTCTTTTATCCCAGTTGTTAAGAGAAGGATTGTAGCTATTGTTGCAATGATTATTGCAGCTGTTTGCCATAGCTTGTCGACAGTTGCTTTCCAATCCATTACGAATAATAAGATTATTACTCCTTCGCTTTTAGGTTTCGAATCACTGTATTCAGCAATTCATACGAGCACAATATTTTTCTTTGGTGCTAGTGCATTGATCAATTTTAATGGAATTGGATCATTTTTATTTCAAGTCGTTGTTATGGTCCTCATGAGTTTGATACTTTATGGATGGCTACTTTCCGGTAAATACGGGAATTTACAACTTATGCTTTTAGTTGGGATTATCATTGGCACTGGACTAAATTCTATGTCAACTTTCATGAGAAAACTACTAGCGCCTTCAGAGTTTGATATTTTGCAAGCGAAATTATTTGGCTCTGTTAATCATGCAGATCCTGCCTATTTTCCTATTGTAATTCCGATGATCATAATTGTAGCAGTATTAATTTTTGCTCATTCTAAGAATTTGAATGTTTTGTCGCTAGGAAAGGATGTTGCTACTTCTTTTGGAGTTAAATATCAACCTAGTGTAATTTATACGCTTGTATTAGTAGCTATTTTAATGTCTATTTCAACAGCTCTAATTGGGCCACTTACTTTCTATGGATTTTTAGTAGCAACTTTGAGTTATCAGGCGGCATCGACGTATGATCACAGATATATTTTCCCAATGGCTTTTGCAATCGGATTTTTAATAATGACGAGCGCATACTTTTTAATGTATCATGTATTCCATGCTCAAGGTGTAGTTTCAGTTATTATTGAATTATTTGGTGGAATTATATTCTTAACTATAGTTTTAAGGAAGAGGGCTTTATGATAAAAATTGATAATGTTAAAAAGTTCTATACTGATAAGGTAAAAATAGGACCTTTGGATATTGAAATACCAAAAGCGGGCTTTACTTCTTTAATTGGACCAAATGGTGCTGGAAAGTCTACGACACTTTTGATGATAGGAAGACTTTTAGATATGGATGAAGGTCAAATCCAAGTAGCAAATATGGATGTTTCTGAATCCAAATCAAAAGACTTAGCAAAAGTTTTAACTATATTGCGACAAGAAAATCATTTTGTAACGAGGCTTACGGTTAGACAATTAGTTGGATTTGGACGCTTTCCTTATTCAAAGGGAAGATTAACGAAAGAGGATGAAGTTATTATTTCTAAATATATCGACTTCCTAGATTTAACGAATTTAGAGAATAGATATTTAGATGAGCTTTCTGGTGGTCAAAGACAAAGGGCATATGTAGCGATGGTATTGTGCCAAGAGACTGAATATGTACTTTTGGATGAGCCGCTAAATAACCTTGATGTTGCTCGATCTGTTCAAATGATGGAGCATTTGAGACGTGCGGCTAATGAATTTGGAAGAACAATTTTGACTGTTATGCATGACATAAATTTTGCAGCTAAATACTCTGATAAAATTTGTGCGATGAAAGATGGACAAATTGCTGCTTTTGGAACAGTAGAAGAAGTTATGGACTCAACACTTTTGACAGATATTTTTGAAACAAAAATAGAGATTATTAAAGGTCCTTATGGGCCGATTGCTGTTTATTAGTTATAAAATGTATACTGTAGCTGCTGTCTATATTTTGTAGGCAGCAGTTTTTTTGCGATTGCATTTATAAAAAAGTTATTTTACATAAGGTGAATGTGATTCTCTCGTTTTTAAAATGTCGTAATCAAAAGAGAGGAGTAACATTATGCTTACAGTGCGATTTTAGATGTGGTGATATACTGTTTATGAGTACTTGTTGTGTCGTTTTTTGTCGGTAAGTCGATATTCTATGTCGAATCGTCGATATAATGAAAAAATCGTTGATATATTGTGAGTTATCGTCGATATATTTGAAAAATCGTCGATATATTTTGGGGAGGGCTAAAGATGATTGTGAAAGAACGGCAAATGCCGATTTATTTACGGCAATTAGAAGCGTTATTTAGGCGATTACCAGCTCATCATCCGAAACGAGATATGATTGTAGAAAGTTTGGCGAAGCATAAGGCTGGTTATAAAGGTGAACAAGCTATTAATTATCCGCTAAGTTTTCTCTCGGAGGAAAAATATCGTATTTTGCACGATATAAGGTTGTTTGATCAAAATTACCATTTTCAAATTGATACGATTATCATTTCAGCATATTTTCTTCTTTTCCTCGAAATAAAAAATATAGCAGGTACGTTACTATTTGATTCAAAGTTTAATCAACTTATTAGAATATCAGAGGGAAATTCAGAAGGCTTTCCAGATCCAATTCTACAAGTGAAAAGACAAGAGGAACAGCTTAGGAAATGGTTGAGTCTAAATGGATTTTCTCGTTTTCCAATTGAATCACTTGTTGTGATTAGTACCCCCCGAACTATTATTAAAGCTTCAGATGATAATCTCCTTAATATAATTATCCACAGTGCAAATTTACCTAATAAAATCAAATGGTTTGAGAGTAAATATAAGAAAAAAGCTATAAAAAATGTAGATATTCTTATTCGTCAAATAGTAGCCAACCATGCTCCATTACGGCAAAATATTCTTGAACAATTTAAAATTAAAAAAGAAGAGTTGTTACACGGTGTACAATGTGAGGTATGTTCTGTACTACCAATGTTTAAATTGAAAAAAGGCTGGTATTGTTCGAACTGTAAAGCTATCTCTAAAGTGGCGCATGAGTTTGCTTTAAAAGATTACGTACTTCTTATTGGTGACACTTGTACAAATATGCAGTTGAAGAAATTTCTTAACGTTCAATCGAGTGCGACTGTCAAAAGACTCCTCCAAACAATGAACATCCCACACACTGGCACCAACAAAGGACGAACCTATGATTTAACCCACCTCCAATTATAATTTTGCTATAATAAATATGTACTTATACGAAGGGGAGTTTAATGAGAAAATGAAATCATTTAATATTGATCATTTTATCGCGAGCGTTTTACAGTGGATATTAAATATAGCGTTAATTATATTATCCATTGTCTTATCTATTTTTTTAATTAACGAGACGATTACTTTTATTCAATACATATTTTCAGCAAAGAAGTATACGTCATATAAATTAGTTGAAAGTATCATCGTCTATTTCTTATACTTCGAGTTCATAGCATTAATCATTAAGTATTTTAAATCGAACTATCATTTCCCGTTACGTTATTTTATTTATATCGGAATTACAGCCTTAATTCGATTGATTATTGTGTCTCATGAGGAACCGATGGAGACGTTATTATACGCAGGAGCAATTCTTGTTTTAGTTATTGCTTTATACATATCGAATATGAGAGATTTGAGAAAAGAGTAGTAGTGCAGACATAAGTTTGCACTACTTTTTTATACCTTGACCTTAAAGTTACTTGAAAGTTTACAATGAAATTAGGGCGTTTGAAATTGAAAAAAATTGAGAAATTAAATGAAGAGGTTTCTTTTACTTGGAGGTTATAGAAATGAGTCAGGAATTGAAATTGCGTCCATTAGAGCGAGAAGATTTAAAGTTTGTACACGAACTGAATAATAATGCACATATTATGTCGTATTGGTTTGAAGAGCCGTATGAGGCATTTGTGGAGCTGCAAGACTTATACGATAAACATATACACGATCAAAGTGAACGCCGATTTATCGTTGAAAAAGATAATGAAATGGTTGGGTTAGTTGAGTTAGTGGAAATCGATTATATTCACCGTAGAACAGAATTCCAAATCATTATTGACCCGAATTATCAAGGATACGGTTATGCAGCGGAAGCGACGCGGTTAGCGATGGACTACGCTTTTTCCGTATTAAATATGCATAAGATTTATTTAGTTGTGGATAAGGAAAATGAAAAGGCAGTACATGTTTATAAAAAAGTTGGGTTTATGGTAGAAGGTGAGCTTATCGATGAGTTTTTCGTTGATGGTAACTATCATAATGCGATAAGAATGTGTATGTTTCAGAAGCAATATTTTGAAAACAAGTAGTTGAAAGATTCGGAAGTAATGTTGACGCTTCGTAAAAACGTATGCTAAAATCCCATTTAAGTATTAAGGAAGGTGCAGAACATGCTTTATATAAAATTTGTAAAACTCATTAGAAAACTTTGCTCCGCACAAATGTATACGGTGAAGCGTTGTACGGAGCTTAATCAAGGGGCATAAATCCCCTATATTCATCGGTTGAATAACTTTTTGAAAAAAGTATAGTTTACCTATGCTTATTTCGTTATGGTTATTCAGCTGATGCATAAAATAGATTAAGGGGCCATAGACAATGCTTTGTCTATGGCCCTTTGTGTATATTATTCCAATGAGCTTTTACTGTAAATTGGAGTAGTATGGGAAAACCACGAAGCAGAGGGCTAGTGTCGAATGACGCTATCTCTCTGCTTTTTTAATTTCAGGAAAAGAGGAATAAAAATGAGTTTACTTAAAGTTGAAAGTTTATCACATAGTTTTATAGATAAAGTATTATACGAAAATGCTTCTTTTGATTTGTATAAAGGGGAACATATGGGGATTGTTGGACAGAATGGTGCAGGAAAAAGTACATTAATGAAAATATTGGTGGGGGAAATTATTTCTGATAAGGGGAGCATTAAGTGGCAACCTAATATTCAAATTGGACATCTTGATCAATACGCAGAAATTGATGAGAGTTATACCATTTCAAAATATTTAAAGAGAGCCTTTAATGATTTGTATGAAATGGAAGATAGAATGAACAGGTTATATGAAGAAAGCGCGATGACTGGAGATGAAAATCAACTATTACAAGCGGCAGAAATTCAAGGACTGCTCGAGGCTCGTGATTTTTATTCAGTAGATAGCGTCATAAATAAGGTGGCAGCTGGTTTAGGTATTGATGCGATTGGGATGAATCGTGTGATTGGTGAATTAAGCGGAGGGCAGCGTGCAAAGGTAATTTTAGCAAAGCTTTTATTAGAAGAGCCTAATATTTTATTACTAGATGAACCGACAAACTTTCTTGATAAAGAGCATGTTGAATGGCTTGCTAATTATTTGATGAATTTTGAAGGGGCGTTTATTGTCGTGTCGCATGATTTTGATTTTCTAGAAAAAGTGACTTCTTGTATATGTGATGTAGAGTTTGGAACGGTGAAGAAGTACTACGGCAAATACTCAGATTTTGTAAGACAAAAGGAGCATTTGCGAAAAGATTATATTCGCCAATATTATGCACAGCAAAAGAAAATTGAAAAAACGGAAGAGTATATTCGTAGAAATATTGCTGGGGTGAATTCAAAAATAGCACAAGGACGTAGAAAGCAGTTGCAGCGTATGGAAAGAATTGCGCCACCAAGTTTTACTTATAAACCGTCTATTCATTTTCAGGAACTTCCCATTTCAGTTCAGACAGTTCTTGAAGTAAATAGCCTTGAAGTTGGTTACGACTTTGCTCTCTTACCAAAGTTGAATTTTTCAGTAATGGGTGGGCAAAAACTTGTTATTACAGGATTCAATGGAGTAGGGAAATCTACTTTATTAAAAACAATCGTTGGAAATATTGCTAGTATTTCTGGAGAGTTTCACTTTTCAGAGCAAATAAACATTGGATATTATGAGCAAGATTTACATTGGAGCAATGATTCTTTAACGCCGCTTCAAATTATTTCAGAACAGTTTCCTAAACTGAATATGAAGGAAATACGCCATCATTTAGCTGCGTGTGGAGTGAAGGATACGCACGTTTCGCAAGAAATTCGTACGTTAAGTGGTGGTGAACAATCGAAGGTGAAACTGTGTGGATTATTACTATCACCTTGTAACTTCTTAATTTTAGATGAGCCGACAAATCATTTAGATGCAGAAGCGAAGGAAGCTTTGCAAAAGGCGTTAATACAGTTTAAGGGGAGCATTATACTTGTATCTCACGAAGCAAGTTTTTATCTTGATTGGGCAGATAGTATTTTTAATATAGAGACAGGATTAGTTAAGGGGGTTTGAAACATATGAGTGAAAACAATTGGAAAACGAAAATTATATTATTTTTGACCGCGCAAACTATTTCGTTGTTCGGTTCATCTCTCGTACAATACGCGATTATATGGTATATCACCCTTACAACATCATCAGGAGTGATGTTGACCATTTCAACCGTTTGTGGTTTCCTACCACAAATCGCGATATCTTTGTTTGCAGGTGTTTGGATTGATCGTTATGACCGTAAAAAGATGATTATGTTATCAGATGGGATTATAGCGTTTGCTACGTTAGTTTTGGCGATTTTCTTTTTAACAGGATATAAAAGTATTTGGTTACTTTTTATAGTGCTACTCATTCGTTCTGCTGGGACAGGGATACAAACGCCAGCTGTGAATGCGTTAATCCCACAAATCGTTCCAAAAGACTTTCTTATGAAAGTAAATGGGATCAATAGCAGTATTACATCTTTAATTATGTTTCTTTCTCCAGCAGCAAGTGCTGCAATTCTTTCTATCGCTAGCATTGAAACAACATTTTTTATTGATGTTATGACAGCTATGATTGGAATTAGTATTATGTTTATCATCCAAGTAGAAGGGCATGTGAATGTAGAGAGTAAGCAAAAATCTAATCTGCAAGGTATAAAAGAAGGTTTTGTTTATTTAAAAGAAAATGTATTTATTAAAAGGCTACTCGTTTTATTAATCATTGTCATGATTTTAATAAGTCCAGCTGCCTTTTTAACACCTTTAATGGTAACTCGTTCTTTCGGTGCAGAAATGTGGAGACTTACTGCGAGCGAGATGACTTTTAGTGCGGGGGCAGCAGCTGGTGGCGTATTAATTGCGGCGTGGGGTGGCTTTCGTAATCGTATGCATACAACAGCGCTAGCTTGTGCGTTATATGGACTACTTATGATTGGATTAGGGATTGCACCAATATTTATTATGTATTTACTATTTAATTTTTTAATTGGTATAACAATGCCGTGCTTCAATACACCAGTTACCGTGTTATTACAGGAAAAAGTAGAACCTTCTATGCATGGGCGGATGTTTAGTGTTGTACAAATCGCGAATTCATGCGCGCTTCCTTTAGGAATGATAATATTTGGCCCATTGGCTGATATGTTTAGTGTAGAAATTTTGTTAATTTATGCTGGAATATTTGTGCTGTTGTGTGCGATTTATGTTGTAGTAAGTAAGAGATGTGAAGTGTAAATATTGATGTTTGAAAAGGTTTGTGAGGCGATTTAAGATACTTCGCAAACCTTTTCATTTATATCAGTCAATAATTATTTATTGTAAAACAATAAATAATTATTGACTTATAATGTTGTTTTGGGTAATATGATGTTAACAATCTAAGGGTAATTATATGAATAGAGGAGAATGTGAAATGAAAAATACATACGTAGTAGCTATTTCTTTCATGATTTTAGCGATTATTACTTTAGCTATACATGCTTCAAACAGTAAAGTAGGAGCGAATGGATTCCTTGAAGAACCTTTCTTTTTCCTAGTACCAATAAGTTATGTATTGTTCTTTAGCGGTATTGGTGTATTATTATTTGGATTTATTACTTCAAAGCTGAAAAAGGGCAATAGATAGGGACTACCAATAAGGACAAAACACTCACTATGAGATAGAAACATACCATATGGAAGAAAAAGAATAAGTGAGATGAATCATGATGAACCATCATTTTTATAATGGAAGACAAGTAGGAGCAGCTATTACTTTGGCTGGCGCACAGGGAACCATTCATGCTGTGAATCAAGTGATTCAAATGCAGCAACAAGCATATTTGGCACAAATGATGCAAGGACAGTATATGCCATACTCACAACCTCCAATGCAAAGTGTGCATTATGATGTGCATCCAGCGGGGTTACTTTCCATTCCATATGGCGGGACTTACTTCTTATAAAAAGAAAGCGACTGATAAGAGTCGCTTTTTTTATATTCCGCCTAGCTGCATTCCAAGGAATGCAAAGAGGATACCAATGATATAAGTAGCACTTAAATATAGAAATAGTATGCTAAGGTTTTTACGATTGAAAAGCTGAATGGACTCTAGCTTAAATGTTGAAAACGTCGTGAAGGCCCCCATAAATCCAGTGCCTAACAATAATTGCCAACCTGTAGTGACTCCGTTGCCAATTATATATCCGAGTAAAAACGCTCCTGTTATATTAATGAGAAATGTAGCGATTGGAAAGGAAGTTTTAGTTCTTTTTTTAAACCAATTACTAATTGCAAATCGTGTAATCGCACCGAAAAATCCTCCTGTTGCTACTAATAAAGCTTCTATCATAAGTGATCACCTTCCGTAAGATGTTTCTTAATTAAGAAATCACCTAATGTATAGCCAAGTCCAGACATAATGAGGCCACCAAGTATGCTGCATGATACATATAAGAAGGCTATGCTCCACTCAGAATGATTAATCAATTGAATAGTTTCTACACTAAATGTTGAAAACGTCGTAAAGGAACCGATGAATCCAGTCCCGATGCCTGTGATAATTTCTGAGGGCAAGATGTTTCGCTGGGCGATATACGTAGTCAGCCATGCTAATAAGAAGCAGCCGACTAAGTTAATGAGTAATGTAGCTAGTGGAAATGTATGATGCCAAAATTCATGAATCGTAAGACCTAAATAATAACGAGAAAGCGCCCCTAATATACCGGCAATGCCAACGATAATATAAATCAATTTTCTCACCTCTTTAAATAGCTTGCTCAAAAAAATAGACTCCTACCAGTAGTGATACTGGTAGGAGTCATTAGCTAAGCAGCGTTTATGGCGAACTCCATCGCCTATAATTATTACATATAGTGTACTAAACATTGCGCTTGATTTCCAGTGAAGGAGTTAGGGGATTTTGTATTTTTGATAATGTAAGAGCAAGAGTTATTGTTTATAAACTAAATATAGTGATATAAGGTTTTTGATATGATAAAATATTTGTTATGTCTGTCATTCAGTTTTATTTAACTGAAAATAAAGATAATTAAGTTATGTGTTTTAGAAAAGGGGCGTTTATTTGAAGAAGTTATTAAAAATAGTACTTATATGTATTTTAGTAGGGGTAGGAGTTGTAGGTGGTTTTTTAGGGTATATGACACTTACTAAAGAACAGCCTGCTGATGTTGTAAGTTTGAAGGTGGAAAATAATAAAGAGCGCGTATTAGCGACAGGAAATGAATTTAAAGTTACAACATTTAATATTGGATATGCCGGATTAGATAAGGACCAAGACTTCTTTATGGATGGAGGAAAGGGGTCTGGTTCAAGTAGTAAAGAGCAAACGGAAGTTAACCTAAAGAATATGCTTTCGTTTTTACAAAATGAGAATAGTGATTTTGCGTTATTACAAGAAGTCGATATAAAATCAATGCGATCTTTTGATGTAAATGGGCATGAATTTTTGAAAAATGGATTACCTGATTATGCTTCATCGTTCGGAAAGAACTATGATACAAAATGGGTCCCTGTCCCAATTACAAGTCCAATGGGATATGCGGAGGCTGGATTAAGTACATTTTCTAAATATAAAGTTCAAACAGCGGAGAGGTTCCAACTTCCTGGAATGGAGCCTTGGCCGAAGCGTTTGTTTGATTTAGATCGAGCGATTGTTGAGCATAAAATTCCTGTTAGTAATGGGAAGTTTGTTAGACTCGTAAATTTACATTTGTCTGCGTATGATGAAGGCGGGAAAATTAGAAAACAGCAAGTAGAGTTTTTAAAAGAATATATGAACAAGCATTATAAAAATGGTGATTACGTAATAATGGGCGGAGATTGGAATCAATTAGTTTCTGATGTTCAATTAAGTGATCCAAAGTTTGTGAAGGAGCGTCCTGAGTGGCTAGTAGAGTTACCGAAGGACTTTACTGATGGTGGCTTTAAATGGGCGGTAGATCCTTCTGTTATGACGGTGAGAGACGATGTGAAGAAATATGTAGAAGGTGAAAACTTCGTCACGATTATTGATGGCTTTATCGTTTCACCGAATGTTGAGATTGTAAATGTGCAAGGAAAAGATTTAAAGTTTGAAAATAGTGATCATAACCCAGTGAGTGCGGTATTTAAGCTGAAGTAATTAAGTGCAGAAGGTGGGACTATATATGGAATGGTTAAAGAAAACTTGTTTTTCTAACCTTGAGAAAGAATCACAGAAAAATCATTTATTGCTGTTTATTACGATTTGTAGTTTCTTCCTTGGAATCATCGCAATTGGGTATTACGGATATATTTTTACAGAGAGAGCAATCGCGTTTTGGGTTTGTGGCATTTCTGTCGTTGTATTTGGAACACTTCTTACTTTTATAAAAAGCATGGAAACGACGTATAAATATATCATGACATTTATGTTACTTATGATGTCTTTCATTATGGTACAAGCTTTTAATGAAAGCCCAGCTGTATTTCAAATGGTCTATTTTACACTAGCCGTTTCACTTATTTATTTAAGTGAACGTCTCGTTGTAATTCTAGGCGGAGTGGCAGTTGTAATCACATTTATTCTTTGTAGTTATTGGCCAGAGCAATTTTTTGCTTATACAGCTGCATCTGAAGCTGCAAATTTCGCAAGCTTGTTAGCAATCGTAACAATCGCTATGTGGGGCGTCACGAAAATTGGTTCTAACTTGCTAGCTCGTTTAAGTGATGAGAAGCAAGAAGTAATGAGAAAAGCTCAGGAATTAGAAGAAACGCAAAGACTTATTGAGGAAACGGTTGTAAAACTAGATCATAATTTCAATTATTTAAGACAAAATATGAATACATCGATGGAGTCAATGAGTGAAATCAATTTCGCTTTTGAAGAGGTAGCAGTTGGTACGCAATCACAATCAGAGATGATGCATCGTTCGGTAGAAGTATTGAATGATATGGAGGGAAATATTGAACAAATTATTTCTCAAGTAAGAAATGCATCGATTCGTATTGATGAAAGCTTAGAAATTTCAAAGGGTAGTGTACATACTTTAAGAAACTTTGAAGCAAATATGAAAAGTTTAAATGATGTTGTTTCACAATCAGGAGTTATATTTAGAGATTTAATGATGCAATCGAAACAAATTAATGAAATTGTAGATGTAATAACGAATATTTCAAGTCAGACGAGTTTGCTAGCTTTAAATGCAAATATTGAAGCTGCAAGAGCAGGTGAGCATGGGAAAGGATTTGCGATTGTAGCGAATGAAGTATTAAAGCTTGCAGAAGAATCGAATCGTTCTGCGGGAAGAATTCAAGGGATTTTGAAGGATTTTAGTAATCAAGCAAGTAAGGTAGAAGTGCAGGTAGAGAAATCAGAAAGAGTACAAGAAGAATGTAATGAAATGTTAGTAAGTGTTTTAACAAATGTAACGGATTTAGGGAAATTTATTGATGAAATTAATGATGTAATGAGAGAAATCGTTGGTCATCAAGAAAGTTTCCAAGTTAAAACGACGAATATCGTAAAGGATGTTACACATGCTTCCAATGTAATACAGCAAACTTCTGCGGCTACAGAAGAAGTGTTAGCAAGTGTGGAAGAAGAAAAACATCGAAACGATACATCTGTGAAGACATTACATACTGTTAGCGAGCAAGTGAAATTGTTAGAAGATATTTTAGAAAAGTAATATCACTTAAAAAGAGTACAATGTTTGTGCTCTTTTTTCATTTAAATGAAGACTTGCTCGGAATTTAATTGCTTTTCTGCGCGTTTTCTGCCAAGCTTAAGAAGATAAAATTCAGCTAATAGCGGAATTAAAATACTTCAAAGAAAGAATTAAATAGGTGACGCATATGATCGAAGTTAAGACTTCTGAACTTAGTGATGGAGAATTTAATAGAGGTGTATTTGCAACTCGTGATATTAAAAAAGGTGAGTTGATACACGCAGCGCCGGTTATCTCTTATCCGAATGAACAGCATGAACACATTGAGAAAACATTACTTGCTGACTACGCATTTGAGTATGGGATTAATCATACGGCAATCCTTTTAGGATACGGTATGTTATTCAATCATTCATATACACCGAATGCAACGTATGATATTGTCTTCGAGAACCATACGTTTAACTTCTATGCTTATAAAGATATAAAAGCGGGAGAAGAAATTTTAATCAATTATAATGGTGAAGTGGATAACGATGAGCTGTTATGGTTTGATAAGGAAAAAGAAGAGAACGAAAAGTAATATAAAGAGTATGGAAAGAGCACATTCTGTGGGATGTGCTCTTTTTTATGGCGTGTCCAGTCAGCTGGTGGAGAAATCCTACGATTGAGCCCTGTGATAAAGTAATTTTTCTGTTTATAGAAATGGGAGAGTATTTAGGAGTATACAGAGCCAAGAAATACACTATATTTACAACTAAATGATATGGTGAAAGGCTTAAATCTAACCTTACAACGATTTAAAAATTACTATATCCCATCTCCAATGGGGTAAAGGTGGATTGGTAAAATTGATTGGTATGTCTTAGAATGGTTTGCACTAACATCTCCCTAAAGATACAGTATTGTATCTTTAGGGAGATGCTTTATTAGCTTTATAGTATAGAGGAAGATATTTTTAGTTAATTTATTTTTAATCTTATTAAGTTATTATTTTATATAAATTAATAATAACAAATTCGGACTTTTATTTTCAGTCTTGTTAGAAAATTTTGTTTATTTTATTCTTTAATAGTGAGAAATAATAGGAAATGTAAATTTTAGCTATTTCTCATTATTATAAGATTTGAGAGGAGAACGGTAGATGAGAATTATAGCTGGGATACTTTCTTTCGTGTTAATGTTTAGTTTTGCATTGCCATCATTTGTTGATGCAACTGTTGAATTAAATGATGATACGATTGTCGAAGAATATGTTCCTGAACAAGATGGTGGCATTGATTTATCTAATGTCGATGTTTCTAACTTCGATTTTGAAAAATTTGAGAATGAATATGATTTTTTAGTAACTGATCCTGTATTTTTACAATTAGAAGGAGAACTAAGTAAACCAAGAGTTGAATATGTTATTGAAAAAAATCCTCTTACAGGTGAATTAATAGTTAAACAAGAAATATTACCAGCTCTTGTTATCGGAGCATTAAGGGTTTTAACTTCAAAAGTAGGCAGAACAGCTGCCGATAAAGGTTGGAAGATAGCAAGACCATATGTACAAAAAGCATTAAACGCACCAAGTAAATATATCCTTGAAGGACCATCTGGAACAAAAATTATTCAAGTAAGATCTAAAGCTACGAAACAAGTTATATTTAGGTTAGATTATGGCCCGGTATATCATAAAGGACCATATTTACATTATCATGTTCCACCAAATTTAAATGATCATCATATTATTTGGTAAAGAGGAGGTTATTTCACATTATGTGTAACTATGAAACACACCAGCATATGCATATAGGCTATTATGAAGATGGTTATGATTTAGAAGTCACTGCATATAAAAAAATAAACAAACCTATTTGGGATGTATTTATTGAAGAGTATGAAGCGGGTTTTTTATATGAATTTGCTAGCAAACATAAATTAGGTGAATATTTTACTGGATGCGGTTTAAAAATATTTACAATAGATGACAAAGATGCTACTGAAGAACAATCTAGATTAATTTTTGAAAAGTGGTTAAAAACTAATAACATTGTTTAAAAATTGGTTTATCTTTATTCCACTAATCAAAAAGGTAGAAAAGTATACTTTTCTACCTTTTTGTAGTTTATATACAAACCTTACCAAAACTTCTAACACGGCTTTTTCTTCTCTTTCACAACTGCCACTTCATCTTAAAATTCCTTCGTTAAATCCTTTGATTCCTGTATCTCACTTAGTATCTTCATGAGAGTCTTATCTCCCGCTTTCAATCGATTTTCTTATATGTCATAAACAAAGTAAAAATTACAAAAAAATACCACTTTATTTTCGTATGGTATAGTAAGATACTGAAGGATAGTGTTTTGAAAAAGTAATATATTTTACAAATTGTTGTCTTTCTGATGACATGTCAAGTTTAGTAGCCCATTTGGGTTGCTTTATTATGCAATATATATTTTAATATGAGTGGCACCTCTTATAAATTAAGAGGTTAATAGGTGTCTCGAATTGATTTTGGGTACACTGTATCCACCACTTTAGGTTTGTTCATGTATGTGGGGATATTATGGGCCCGTATAACGGGATAAAAAGAATATAGAAATAGAGGAATCGTAAAATGAATATGCAAGAGGTTTATGAATATTTAAGTACGGTATTGCCTGAAGGTCATGTGAAACAAGATGAAATGTTAAAGAATCATACGCATATTAAAGTTGGTGGAAAAGCAGATGTGTTCGTTGCGCCAACAAATTATGATGAAATTCAAAAAGTTATTAAATATGCTAACAAATATAATATTCCAGTTACGTTTTTAGGGAACGGTTCGAATGTCATTATTAAAGACGGTGGAATTCGCGGGATTACAGTAAGTTTAATTCATATTACAGGTGTTACTGTAACAGGAACGACAATTGTAGCACAGTGCGGTGCAGCAATTATTGACGTATCACGTATTGCGTTAGACCATAACTTAACGGGTCTTGAGTTCGCTTGTGGTATTCCAGGTTCAGTTGGCGGAGCATTATATATGAATGCAGGTGCATACGGCGGTGAAATTTCGTATGTATTAACAGAAGCTGTCGTAATGACAGGTGATGGAGAGCTACGTACTTTGACGAAAGAAGCATTTGAATTTGGATATCGTAAGAGTGTATTTGCGAACAACCATTACATTATTCTTGAAGCGAGATTTGAACTTGAAGAAGGTGTATATGAAGAAATTAAAGCAAAAATGGATGATTTAACGTTTAAACGTGAGTCAAAACAACCTCTAGAATATCCTTCATGTGGTAGCGTATTTAAACGCCCACCAAATAACTTTGCTGGTAAATTGATTCAAGAATCAGGATTACAAGGTAAGCGAATTGGCGGAGTGGAAGTTTCTCTAAAACATGCTGGATTTATGGTGAATGTTGATAACGGAACAGCACAAGATTACATCGATTTAATTCACTTCGTACAAAAAACAGTTGAAGAGAAATTTGGCGTGAAGTTAGAGCGCGAAGTAAGGATTATTGGAGAAGATAAAGAATAATATATACGTATGAAACTGCGAATTATTTTAAAATAATATTTGGGTATTGTTGACAATTCGTTTGCAATTCAATATAATGGCTAATAATTTAACAAATAACATACGTTGAAAGAGCCCAGTAGCAGTTTGTCACTGTTAACGAGAGAGCTAGGGGATGCTGGAACCTAGCACAAACAAATTTGCGAATTACACTCTGGAGTATCTTAGGTAATGCTAAGCGGATTGGCAATCGATATTATTGCTAAGAGTGGTATGAGTAGCTATGCTATTTATACAAACTGGGTGGTAACACGGTGAATCATCGTCCCTATGTCATAGACATAGGGATTTTTTGTTTTTAAAAAATAAAGGGGATGACAAAAGATGAACATTATTGATGAATTAGAATGGCGCGGCGCCGTTAATCAGCAGACTGACGAAGAAGGTTTACGTAAGCTAGTAGAAGAGAAAAAGATTTCGCTATACTGCGGAGTTGATCCAACTGGCGATAGTATGCATATCGGACATTTGATTCCGTTTATGATGATGAAAAGATTTCAATTAGCTGGTCATCATCCAGTTATTTTAATTGGCGGAGCAACAGGAACAATTGGTGATCCAAGTGGACGTCAATCAGAACGCCAACTTCAAACGTTAGAAGTAGTGCAGCATAATGTAGATGCGTTAACAGCTCAAATGAAAAAGCTATTTGATTTTGGCGGAAATAGCGAAGTAAAGATGGTAAATAACTATGACTGGACTCATGAAATAAATATTATTGAGTTTTTACGTGATTACGGGAAAAACTTTAGCATTAATAGCATGTTAGCAAAAGATATCGTAGCAAGTCGTTTAGATACAGGAATTTCTTTCACAGAATTTACGTACCAAATTTTGCAAGCGATGGACTTCCATCATTTATACACGAAAGAAGATGTTCAACTGCAAATTGGCGGTAGTGACCAATGGGGAAATATTACGAGTGGTTTAGATTTAATTCGTAAGTTAGAAGGGCACGAAGCAAAAGTATTTGGATTGACGATTCCGTTATTATTGAAATCAGATGGTACGAAGTTTGGTAAATCAGCAGGTGGTGCAGTTTGGCTTGATCCTGAAAAAACAACACCATTTGAATTTTACCAGTTCTGGGTGAATACAGATGACCGCGATGTAGTTAAATACTTGAAATACTTTACATTCTTAACGAAAGAGCGCATCGATGAATTGGCAGTGAAGGTAGAAACAGAGCCTCATAAACGTGAAGCGCAAAAAGTATTAGCGGAAGAAATGACGAAATTTGTTCATGGAGAAGAAGCATTCCTACAAGCTGTGAAAATTACAGCAGCGTTATTTAGCGGAGATATTAAATCGTTAACAGCTGATGAAATTGAGCAAGGCTTTAAAGAAATGCCAACATTCCAGTCTTCAAAAGAGACGAAAAACATCGTAGAATGGCTAGTTGATTTAGGAATTGAACCATCTAGACGACAAGCACGTGAAGATATTAATAATGGAGCTATCTCTATGAATGGCGAAAAAGTAACGGATGTAGGTACGGATGTTACGGTAGAGAATTCATTTGATGGACGATTTATTATTATTCGTAAAGGGAAGAAGAACTACAGCCTTGTGAAGTTAGGATAATGAAGAAGGTTTAAAAATTATATCGGCGATTTTTTGAATATATCGACCGTAACTCGAAACATATCGGCGATTTTCGAAATATATCAGCGATTTCTCCGATATATCGATTTACCGACAAAAAGCGACAATAAGAGCTGTTCCGAACGGGACAGCTTTCATTATAAAAAGTCAGTATATTTAGATAAATTTAAAGGGTATATAATTTTTTTGCCGAATAAATAAGTTAGAGAAAATTATGGATAAAAATAGCCCGAACCATGCAGTGCATGATTCGGGCTTATATTCAGATTAGTAAGCTAAGCTGAATAGACCTTTAATGTGTGATAAGTAACGAACGTTACTTGCTTCTTTCATTAATGATGCTGGTAAGCCTTTAAGTGGAGTATTGCTTGCTCCGATTGTAGCAACCGCATCTTTACGTCCTAGACTAGCAAGTGTTCCAGAGTTTACAGGTGCGAACTCTTCGAATGCTTTGCCTTCTAGTGCTGCGTATAAGTTGTATCCAATTAACTCACCCATTTGCCAAGCGATTTGTGCAGTTGGTGGGTATGGACGTCCGTCTGGAGCGAAGACAACAGCGCTGTCTCCAGCAACGAATACGTTTTTGTGAGAAGTAGATTGTAGGTATGCATCAACTGTTGCACGACCACGGTTTACTTCAAGACCTGATTCACCGATTAGTGGGTTACCTTGAACGCCGCCCGTCCAAACGAATGTGTTAGCAACAAGTTTTTGACCGTCTTTTAAGTCAATTTCATTGCCAGCAACGTTTGTTACAGGAAGACCAGTTAAGAATGTAACGCCGCGTGCTTCTAGGCTAGTAGTTGCACGTTCGATTAAGTGGTCTGGTAATACTGGAAGGATTTTTGGACCTGCTTCAACAAGAAGAAGTTTCACTTCTTTTGGATTTACGCCGTGGCTTTTTGCAAGTTTAGGCATAATGTCAGCAAGCTCACCAACTAGCTCAACGCCAGTTAATCCGCCACCACCGATTACGATTGTAGCATCAGCTTCGTTTTTCGTTTTCGCGTATTCACGAATACGGTCTTCAACGTGTTTGTAGATTTTGTTTGCATCAGCAGCAGATTTTAATACCATGCTGTTTTCTTCTAGTCCTGGAATACCGAAGTAAGCAGTTTTACTTCCTAAAGCAACTACAAGTGCATCGTAAGATAAAGTAGTGCCGCCAGCTAATTTGATTTCTTTGCTATCAACTGAGAATGACTCAACTGTTGCGATTTTTAGATCGATATCTTTACCTTTGAAAAGCTTTGTAAGTGGCATTGCAACTGCTTGCTCAGACACGTTACCAGCTGCAAGGCGGTGTAGTTCAGTGATAATTTGGTGTGTTGGGTATTGGTTAATCACTGTAACTTGTGCTTCTGATTTGCTGTAATATTTACGTACGTTTAAAGCGGCAAGAAGACCGCCATAACCAGCGCCTAAGATGACAATTTGTTTTGACATAGTATGATATCCCCCGTCTTTACTAATTGTTGTTATAAGTTAACTTATTTATTGTTACGTTCTGCACTAATTTGAAGATATGCGTTCACAAAGCGGAACATTTTTTGTGCTTGTGGATCTTTTAGTAATTTTAAAAGACCGAATAGGCCGATAACTTCGTTGCTTTCGTCAGCACGATCTTTCGCTTCGATTGCAGTTGCAGCCATGCTTTTCACTGTATCTTTTACAGGTTCTACAAGCTCTGTGATTGCACCAACAGTGTCGCTTTTTAATACTTCATCAGTAGCAACAGTTTGAGCGAAGTCATAAGACTTAGTTAAAATGTTAACAAGCTCAGTTAATTTTGGAAGCTGTTCTACTAGTGTTGTTAATGATTCTTGTACCTCAGGTTTTAACAACTGATCAAGTACATCAAGTTGTCCTTGGCTAGCAGAAATTTGTACAGTTTCTTGTTCTGGCTTTGTTTGAGTCATAGTTTCTGGCATCTCCAATTCTCCTTTACGATAGCAATACTCTTATTTTTGATAAGTAAGATAGTAAACGGTTACGAAACTTTATACAAAGTTTCACAAAACACAATAAAATGCCTTTAAATTTATGACAGCAAGTAAGCTGCAAACATAAATCTAAAACCATAACGTCTTACTTATTATTTATGAACTGTCCGATATATGGCTTGTCCGCATAATGGAAAAGCTCCGTTACCGGAAAGTGTATATAATATATATCCTATATTATATACTATATACACCTATGTTAACATAAAAATGATTCCTAATTATTTCATATCGAGCGTATAACGTAGTACTGACAAGGTATGAAAGCGTATAAAATATTTTGTTTCAGTTAGAAATGTACATATATAATAAGAAAAAAAGGAAAAAATGAACAAATTCATGTTCGTTTTTTCCTTTTTCCTATTATTCACCTTCCGCAATTAGCATCGATGTCTTACCTTCTTTTTCAAGATGGCATTCGCCCCAAGAACAAAGAGAATCAAGAATGGATTCTAAAGACCAACCGTAATCAGTAAGAGAATATTCTACTTTTGGTGGGACTTGGTTGTATACTTTTCTTTGAATAACGCCGTCGTCTTCTAATTCACGTAATTGTTGTGTTAACATTTTTTGTGTAATACCAGGCATTGAGCGTTTTAATTCACTCGTTCTCTTTGTACCTTTCGTTAAGTGACAAAGGATAACAACTTTCCATTTGCCGCCGATAACTTCTAAAGTTGCCTCTACAGGAATATTGTATTGCTTCATATGAAACCCTCCCATTGTGAGTAAAATAAGTTAAATCATACAAATGTTACTTTTTAGTACCTATAGCACTTTAAAGTACGTACTTTTTATCATGTTAAATATGTTTCATAATAGCACATGTAAGAGGCAAATGAGTAGTACGGTACTGAAAAGTGACTATGTTACTTTTTGGTGCCTATCGTACTTTAAAGTGCGTTCTTCAAAAAAAGAATGAAACCATTCATAATAGCATTTGTAGAGATTAAATATATTTTTTAGAAGATAAAAGGTCCTTTTTATCGCACTATTATGATTGGATTTCTTGTAATAAGGAGGAATTCAATTGAGTTCATATACAGTACCATCTTCAGAAGTTCAGACGAACCGAAGAAGTATGTTTGCTTTATTAGCACTAGCAATTAGTGCGTTCGGGATTGGTACAACCGAGTTTATTAGTGTCGGTTTATTACCATCTATTTCAAAAGATTTAAATGTTTCTGTTACAACAGCTGGTTTAACTGTTTCTCTATATGCGTTAGGAGCGGCAGTAGGAGCTCCTGTTTTAACAGCGTTAACGGCTAGTATGTCGAGAAAGACATTATTAATGTGGATTATGGTTATCTTCATTATTGGTAATGGTATTGCGGCATTAGCAACAAGCTTCACCATATTAATTATTGCAAGGGTTGTATCTGCATTTGCACATGGTGTGTTTATGTCAATTGGATCTACAATCGCGGCAGCAATCGTACCAGAGAATAAACGTGCTAGTGCCATTGCTATTATGTTTACTGGATTAACAGTTGCAACTATTACAGGTGTGCCAATTGGAACGTTTATCGGTCAAGAGTTTGGCTGGAGAGCGTCATTTATGGCGATTGTTGTAATCGGAATTATTGCTTTCATTGCGAACAGCATACTCGTCCCATCTAATTTAAAAAATGGTGTACCTGTATCGTTTCGTGATCAATTCAAATTAATTAAAAATGGAAGACTGTTACTTGTTTTCATTATTACTGCACTTGGATACGGCGGTACGTTCGTAACATTTACGTATTTATCACCACTATTACAAGAAGTAACAGGGTTTGAAGCAAGTACGGTTACCATCATTTTATTAGTGTATGGAATTGCAATTGCGATAGGGAATATGGTTGGCGGAAAATTATCGAATCATAATCCGATTCGAGCGCTATTTTACATGTTCTTGATTCAAGCGATTATATTATTTGTTTTAACATTTACAGCGCCATTTAAAGTAGCTGGATTAATCACAATTATTTTCATGGGACTATTCGCATTTATGAATGTTCCGGGGCTACAAGTATATGTAGTTATATTGGCAGAGCGCTTTGTTCCGAGTGCGGTGGATGTTGCTTCAGCAATTAATATTGCCGCATTTAACGGAGGGATCGCTTTAGGTTCTTATATAGGTGGCCTTGTAACGAATTCTTTAGGATTAATCCATACTGCTTGGGTAGGTGGCCTTATGGTAGTAGCCGCTGTGATTTTAACAGCGTGGAGCATGACATTAGAAAAAAGAGATCAAGTAAAATAAAAGGAGAGAAAATAAAATGAAAAACTTACAAAGTAAAGCAGTATTAAATAACGGTGTAGAAATGCCTTGGTTCGGTTTAGGTGTATTTAAAGTAGAAGAAGGACCAGAACTTGTAGAAGCTGTAAAATCAGCGATTAAAGCAGGATACCGCAGCATCGATACAGCTGCAATTTACGGAAATGAAAAAGCTGTAGGTGAAGGAATCCGTGCAGGTATCGAAGCAACTGGTATTTCAAGAGAAGATTTATTCATCACTTCAAAAGTATGGAACGCAGATCAAGGATATGAAGAAACAATTGCTGCATATGAAGAGAGCTTAAAAAAATTAGAACTAGATTATTTAGATCTGTATCTTGTTCACTGGCCTGTAGAAGGAAAATATAAAGATACATGGAGAGCGTTAGAAACACTTTATAAAGAAAAGCGCGTACGTGCAATTGGTGTAAGTAACTTCCAAGTACATCACTTACAAGATGTAATGAAAGATGCAGAAATCAAGCCGATGATTAACCAAGTAGAATACCACCCTCGTTTAACACAAAAAGAAGTACAAGCTTTCTGTAAAGAACAAGGTATTCAAATGGAAGCATGGTCACCATTAATGCAAGGTCAATTATTAGATAACGAAACATTACAAGAGATTGCTGAGAAACACGGTAAAACAACAGCGCAAGTTATTTTACGTTGGGATCTTCAAAATGGAGTAATTACAATTCCAAAATCAACGAAAGAACACCGCATTATTGCAAACGCTGATGTATTTAACTTTGAATTAACGAAAGAAGATATGGAAAAAATCGATGCGTTAAATCAAAATCACCGCGTTGGTCCAGATCCTGATAACTTCGATTTCTAAGATTAAGGTAAGAAAAAAGAGTGC
The DNA here is from genome assembly GCF_024296885.1 of Bacillus paranthracis. Lineage (NCBI taxonomy): Bacteria > Bacillati > Bacillota > Bacilli > Caryophanales > Bacillaceae > Bacillus > Bacillus paranthracis. The sequence goes on along the minus strand of NZ_CP101135.1, from coordinate 4,784,057 downwards.
GTAAAAGCGCTCTTTTTTTGTGCATAAAAACAGTTTCTAAATAAATACTACTTAGTATTAAGTTTGTTATTAAGGGGCTGTAAACATGAATATAAAGCAATCGTTCAAACTTTTAGCTATGTTTTTAAGTGTTTTATTTGTGTTATTCCCACTTCAAAAAGCATTCGCAGAAGTGATGGACCATACAAAGTATCAAATGGATTGGAGTTATAGTAAGTCCAAGAAGAAACCAATCCGAACAGAGCTTATTAAAACGGCAGATGGCAAAATTGCTTTTTGCTTAAATGTAGATTTGAAATCTCCAAGCGGTCAAGATTTACCGGAAATGGGGAAAGTGGATATTAACGTATACCGTGTATTATTAAATGGATATCCACAAAAGAGTCCACAAGAATTAGGTGTTTCTGATTGGAGAGAAGCACATTATGCAACGCAGCTTGCAGTATGGAATGCGTTAAAGCAAATCGATATTAATGATTTAGATTTCCGCAATAAAAATGTAGAAAAGGTAACGAAAGATATCGTTGCAAAAGCAAGTGCTAGTGATGAGTTACAAGAAATTACGATGAGTGTAACTCCTACAGAAGAACAAGAAGCAGTATTAAAAAATGATTTCTTTGAAACAGGCTTATATACAGTAGACACAAATGCAAAAAGCGGAACGTACAAAGTGCAAGCAACAGGTGCACCAACGGGAGCCAAATTTGTAAATGAAAAAGGCGAAGCAAAAACAGAATTTAATGTAGGAGAAAAGTTCCGCATTTTAGTTCCGAAACAAACACCAGCTGGTGGATTTAGCTTTAAAGTAATAGGAAAATTAACGAAACTACAAGGCATTGCGCATAAAGGCACACCGACAATTCAAAATGCAGTCGTATTACTTGAGCGCAGTGAAGAAGAAACAAGTCCGGAGTTATCAGTGAGCTGGAAAAAAGGAAATGGTCATGATAATAATAAACCACATACTCCAAACGAACCGCATAAACCGAATCAATATAAAAGATAAGGATGAAAGCATTGGTGTTAACCAATGCTTTTTATATATGAAATTTTAAATTATATTAAGATAATTATTAACTAAATAAAACACTGTGTTTGTACTTTAAAAGCTATTTGGAAATAACAAAATATAATAAAATCCAAACGTTAAGATTAACAGATTAAATTCACAAAATTGTAACATTATTCTAATTGAAAAGTCTATCAAACAAAGTGTAAAGCGTGTACAATTCAGTTGGAAAAACTACCTATAGATGGTCAAATATAAAGAAAATGTAAGGTTTTATTACTATTTTTATTTTTAGATGTATAGATGACAATACTAAAGTGTATCTTTTACTATTCTCTTTTTATGTACAAAGAGAACTCATCACAAATAGAGAGAAGTGAGGAGGGCATATTACATAAAAATTTTACAAATGTAAGAAAGCGAATACATGGAGGGAAATGCGGTAGTAATAGATACAGGTGCGCGAGGTGTTCGTCTATTTATTAAATGTCTTTATAAAAATAATAGGATTTTTCATTAAATAAATATATAGGATGGTTTTTCTAAATAAAGGAACAGGGGACACAGATTATGTCGAAGAAGAAAAAGAGTAGGGTATTGGTAGCAGGTATATGTATATCTACATTATTATCACCAGTAGCTTTTGAAGCATCAAAAGGATATGCGGCGCCTTTGGAAGAGAATAAGGGTGGGAATTTAGAAGAGGTTCAAGAGAATAAGTTTGAGCAAAGGGTATTTCAGTTGCCGGGGAAAGGTAGCGTAGAAGAAGAAAATAATCGTTTAAGAGTTACTTGGAAACTTTCCGCTAATGAACCGACTGGAATTTATGCAGAGCCAAATGAAGAGATTACAATTGACATAAAAGGAACGCAGTCTATCCAAGCTTTTATTGGAACGAGATCTTATGATGAAAAGGACCCAGAGGAGTTTGATTTAAAACCAGGAAAAAATGTTATTTCATCTTCAAGAGGCGGTATTTTATATTTTTATAATATGAATAACGAAGGAGAAGTAACAGCTTCCGTTACAAATGGTGGTAGTCACTTTCCTTTATTTATTTTAGGTAAGCATACGAAAAAAGATTGGGATGAAATGTTAAAAAAATATAAGGATCCTTATGCAGTTGAATTAAAAGGTGAGAGAAGCTTAATTACTACTACTTACGATTCTGTGCAGAAATATATGAAGAATACGGATCCAACAGATTTAATGAAATTGCATGATAAGATTATCCGTTTAGAAAACGCAGTGGCAGGATTATCTGAGGACAGTGTTGGGGTTGCAAAATCTCCAACTCATTATGTTCAGTTTGTTGAAAAACGGAAGCCTGCTAAAGGGGACTTTATGTTTGCGAAACATTATCATACAGGATATATTCCAACTGCAATGAATAGAGTTTTAGATATAGAGGTACTTGAGAAGGATGGATGGGGACCGTGGCATGAAGTTGGTCATTTACATCAGCAAGAACCGTGGAAGTGGTCTAAAGTAAGGGAAGTAACAGTAAATATTTACTCATTAGCTGTTCAAAAGGCGTTAGGGAATCAATTAGAAATGGATGAGCACTATAAAAACTCATTTGAGTATTTAGAGAAGCCTAAAGCAGAAAGATTCATTGATGACATTAATCCTCTTACAATGTTTTGGCAATTAAATGTAGTGTATGGAGAACATTTTTATCCTAGGTTACATCAAGCTTATCGTTTGTTACCTCAGAGTGAAATGCCTCATTCTGATGAAGAGAAAAAGCAGCTATTTATTTATATGACATCAAAAGTGGCAGGGCAAAATTTAATTCCTTTCTTTGAGGAGTGGGGATTAACACCAAATGATGATATTAGAGAGAAAATAGAAAAATCAAAGTTACCTAAATTAGAAAAGGAAATCTGGAAAGCTACAGATAGTAATGATATTCGTGAGAAGCAAGTTGAACTGTATAAGGTTCCATATGGTGAACCTGCTAATGAAGTACAAAATCTTTTAGTTGGTACAGATTCTGACGAGAATGAAGCAAGTAAGCTTGTTCGAAATTTAGGTGAGAATGTAAAAGTAACAGGAAAGATTGTATGGCCTAAATTAGAGAATGGGAAACAGGAAGTGTTGGTAGAAATTGGGGATGAGAAAGGAAATAAAAATTCAATTCCTGTCCAAGTTAACGGATTTTATGATGACAGTATAGTTTTTCAAGGACTTTCAGATGATGTAATGTCGACAGTGACACTTCACCACAATAAGAAGAAATTAAATGTAAACTTTACTAATAATGAAATACATTACCGTTTTGAAAAAGAAGAATATATGGGCTTAACGCTATATGATCGAAATGGGATTGAAAAGAAACGTGTATCAGCAGAAGGACAAGAAACGGGAAAAAGATTTGCGATGGAACTAAATGAATTGGATTTTGAATATGGTGATGTAATAAAAGTATTCCACGCAGAACCAAGCCGTTTGAAGTGGTTTAAAAATAACGAACTTGTAGATCAAGGAAAAGTTAAAAATAAAAAAGAGAAATTATTCCAAATAACTGAGCAAGGGTTCGAATTAAAAGATAGTTTACAAGAAGTGACGGCGAAACTGCAAAAAGTAGTAGTCGGAATGGATGTAGACAAACTAGATCCGAAAGAATTCGTACAAGTAAAAGATGGAGAAGTGGTTGGTTTTGTAGAAAAACCAAATACATCAAAAATTGGAGAACAAAAAGTAAAAATAGAGACGAAGGATGCTTTTGGAAATAAGAAGATAACAGAAGTGCCGCTTGAAGTAATTTATGGAGATAGTTTAGTATTTCATGCTAACGATAATGCAATACGTTCGGTTGTAACATTGCAACATGATAAAAAGGAACTGCACGCAACGTTTACAGGTAATCCTGTTCATTATCGTTATGTAAATGAAGAGTATATGGGGATTACGCTATATGATCAAAATGGGAACACAAAAAAGCGTGTAACAGCGGAAGGGCAAGAAACTTCAAAGAAATTTGCGGAGCAAGTGAGTGGAATGCAGTTTGAATATGGTGATGTAGTAAAAGTATTCCATGCAGAACCGGACCGCTTGAAATGGTATCAAAATAATAGCCTTGCTGGCCAAGGTAAGGCGAAAGTAGAAAAAGAATTATTCTTCAAGGTAACTGAAAAAGGCTTTGAAAGAATGGAAACTTTACAAGAGGTAAAAGCAGTACCACAGAAGGTAGTAATCGGAACAGATGTAGAGAAAATAAATGCAAAAAACTTTGTTGAAGTAAAAGATGGAGAAGTAGTTGGATTTGTAGAAAAACCAAATACAACAAAAATCGGTGAACAAAAAGTAAAAGTAGAAACGAAAGATCGATTTGGAAATAAGAAAGTGACAGAAGTTCCTCTAACAGTAACATATGGAGATAGCCTACTTGTATATGGACTGAGCTATAGAGATGGTGACTTGAAATCAATTGTAACTTTGCATCATGATACGAAAAAACTGAGTGCGACAGATACAAAGAACCTAATTCATGATTACTTTAAAGATGAAAAGTATTTTGAATTCACATTGTACGATAAAGAAGGAAGAGTGAAGAAAAATATAGCAGTAAAAGGTTTAGAGAATACGCAAGAATTTGCTAAGGAAGTAAATGGAATTGCATTTGAGTATGGAGATGTAGTGAAAGTATATCATGCGGAATCTTCTCGTTTACATTGGTATCAAAAAGATGTATATGTGGGCGAAGGAAAAAGTAAAGAGATAAAGGAATTAGTCTTCAAAATAACTGAAAATGGATTTGAAAGATTAGACGGTGAGCAAACAGTAAAAGCAAATCCGCAGCAAGTAGTAATCGGAACAAATAGCGAAACGCTAGACGCGAAGAACTTTGTTGAAGTACAGGGTGGAGAAGTAGTAGGTTTTGTAGGGGAAATAGATACGACAAAAATTGGTCAGCAAAAAGTGAAAGTAGAAACGAAAGATCGATTTGGAAATAAGAAGGTGACGGAAGTTCCTGTAGAAGTGACATATGGGGATAGTCTAGTCTATCAAGGTGTGTCCGATGTTACACGTTCAATTGTTACGTTAAACCACGCTGAAAAGAAATTACATGCAACATTTACAAATGAGGAGATTCATTATCGCTTTGTAAATGAGCAGTATATAGGCCTTACGATTTATGATCAAAATGGAAATAAGAAAAAGCATGTAACGGCAGAAGGACAAGAGACTTCAAAGAATTTTGCTGGGCAAGTAAATGGAACGGCATTTGAGTATGGAGATGTGCTGAAAGTATACCATGCGGAACCGAGTCGTTTGAATTGGTACAAAAAGAATGAGTTAGTTAAAAAAGAGGATGCGATGAAGGGGCAAGAAATATCCTTTAAGATTACTCAAAATGGATTAGAGCAAGTGCAATAATAAGAAAAAGCTCGTAAAACACTATGTTTTACGAGCTTTTCTTTATTATTCAGCTTCAGAAACAACTGTGAAGCGTTCGTTTACGTGTTTTGGACTTTCGATTTCATCAAGTGCTGCTACTGCGAAGTCTTCGTAACTTACGTAGCTATCACCTTTTGCGTTCACAAGGAGGTTGTCTTTACCAGCTTGGTAAGAACCAGTGCGTTTTCCTAATGCGAATAGTGCAGAAGGGCTGATGAATGTCCAAGTGATGTCATTTGTTTGTTGTAAGATTTCTAAGTTTTTGCCTTGGTTTTGAGCAGTTGCAAGGTATTCTTTCGGGAAACCTGGTGTATCAAATACACGTGTTGTTTTCTCTTCGTCTACAAATAAGCTTCCAGCGCCGCCAACTACAAGTAATTTTGTGTTAGGTGCACCTTTCATAGCTTCAATTAGTACATTTCCTGCATCTACGTGAAGGTGTTCTTCGCCTGCTGGAGCACCGAATGCATTTACAACTACATCGAATGCTTGTAGGTCGTTAGATGTAAGAGAGAATACATCTTTCTCTAAAACTTTTACATTTTCTTCTGTAATTTTTGCAGCGTTTCTTACGATTGCAGTTACTTCATGTCCGCGATCCAATGCTTCTTTTAAAATACGACTTCCTGCTTTACCAGTTGCTCCAATAATTCCGATTTTCATAATAAATCCCTCCAAAGTGTTTTGTTAAAGTGTATATCTGAAAGTGAATGAATGTATTGTAATTAGGTTTGTTACAACCTGTTGTAATCATTATAGTTACAGGTCAGTATTTTTGTCAATGGGTTGTTTAGGAATTTGTTTTTTTGTTTTAGTATGTACATTTGCTAAAAAGAGGAGTCATGAAACCTCTAATATTTGGAAATCGAAAATTGTCGAAAAATGTTGATTTTTAAATATTTTTTAAATATAATTCGTTTTATGGAGAAAAGGAGGGGTTAATTGTATGAATATTTTGGAACAATTCGTTTCATCGACGAATACAATTCTTTGGTCGTATATTCTTATTGCAATGTTAATTGGTTTAGGTCTTTATTTTTCTATTAAATTGAAATTCGTACAAATTACTCATTTAGGGGAAATGGTTCGATTAATGAGTGATGGATTAACTGGAAAGACGCGTAAAAAAGGTAGTGTATCTTCTTTCCAAGCATTTTGTATGAGTTCAGCAGCCCGTATTGGTATCGGTAACTTAGCTGGGGTAGCTTTAGCGATTTCTATGGGAGGACCTGGAGCAGTATTTTGGATGTGGGTTATTGCGATTATTGGAGCGTCTTCAAGTTTTGTAGAAAGTACGCTTGCCCAAATTTATAAAGTAAAAGATGGCAGTGGCTTCCGTGGTGGTCCTGCTTATTATATGGAAAAAGGTTTAAATAAACGTTGGATGGGAATTTGGTTTTCTATCCTTATTACAGTTAGTTACGGTTTAATTTTCAACTCAGTACAAGCAAATACAGTTACATTAGCGTTTAAAAATGCATTTGGTTTAGAACGTTATATTGTTGGGATTGTATTAGCTGTATTAGTTGCAGTTATTATTTTTGGTGGTGTAAAAAGTATCGCACGTATGTCGGAAATGATTGTTCCGCCAATGGCGCTTATTTATATTGCGGTAGCTATTTTCGTTGTCATTAAAAACTTCTATTTAATACCAGATGTGTTTACAGAAATCTTTAAAGGTGCATTCGGTTTAGATTCAGCTGTAGGTGGCGGTATCGGTGCTGCGATGAAATATGGTATTCAGCGCGGATTATTTGCGAACGAAGCAGGTATGGGTAGTGCTCCGAATGCGGCAGCAACAGCTGATGTAACGCATCCGGCAAAGCAAGGTTTTATTCAAACAATTGGCGTATTAGTAGATACATTCTTAGTATGTACATCAACAGCGTTTATCGTACTATGTTCTGGTGCATATAAAGCAACGAATTTAGAAGGTATTGAACTAACACAAAATGCATTAAGTTCACAAATTGGCCCATGGGCAAGTAGCTTCTTAGCGATTATTATTTTCTTATTTGCGTTTAGTTCACTTTTAGGAAACTACTATTATGGTGAAACGAATATTGAATTCATTAAACAAAGTAAAACTTGGTTAACAATTTACCGTATTGCGGTAGTGGGAATGGTATTATTCGGTTCTGTTGCGACGCTTCAAGTTGTATGGAATATGGCAGACTTATTTATGGGTCTAATGGTAATCACAAATTTAATTGCGATTACACTTCTTGGCCGATTTGCGTATGCGGCATTGGCAGACTATGTAAGGCAAAAGAAACAAGGAAAAGATCCAGTCTTCCGTGCAGATTCTATTCCTGGTTTAACGAATACAGAGTGTTGGGATAAGTCAGCGGTAACGGATAAAGAAAAAGCAGTGTAAATGAAAAGGCGAGCATCGAGTTGAATTCGATGCTCGCCTTTTTTTGTTGTAGTAAAGGATGAAAAGGGTGAGAGGTAATTATTAATATAATTTTTGTTTGTTCATTTCTCATATTATTTGTAGGGAACGTACTGTCTTAAAGGTAGGGCTGGTCGCATAGGATGAGTGATTTAGTATTGGATACATGCGCGTACTAGTTATAATTTTGCGTAAAAAACACATATGTTAAGTAAGTTAACTTTCTTATGTTAGAAAACCTGACATAAAGTTCTTGATTACTAAGAGTTTTTAGAATATAATTTTCTTATTGTTAGGAAGAGGGGGCAATGCAATTATGGATTTTTTAGCTAAGGTAATTGGGGATGTGAATAATGTCCTTTGGTCATATATCATTATTGCGATGTTAATTGGGTTAGGACTCTACTTTTCATTCCGTGTGAAATTTGTCCAAGTTCGTTACTTCGGTGAAATGATTCGATTGCTTGGGGATGGGGCAAGCTCGAAAACGAGGAAAGCGCAAAAAGAGAAGAGTGGTGTATCATCATTCCAAGCATTTTGTATGAGTACAGCTTCTCGTGTAGGTACTGGTAACTTAGCTGGTGTAGCTATCGCAATTTCAGCAGGTGGACCAGGCGCAGTATTTTGGATGTGGTTAATCGCGGTAATTGGGGGTGCTTCTGCATTTGTAGAGAGCACATTAGCGCAAATTTATAAAGTAAAAGATGGGAATACGTTCCGTGGTGGCCCAGCGTATTATATGGAAAAGGGTTTAAATAAACGCTGGCTTGGAGCTATTTTCTCTGTATTAATAACAGTAAGTTTCGGATTAATTTTTAACGCTGTACAATCTAATACTGTAGCAGCTGCTTTTGATGGGGCATTCAAAACAGATAGTAGATTAGTAGGTCTTGTAATGGCTGGTCTACTTGCAGTTATTATTTTCGGCGGAGTAAAACGAATTGCTCGCGCGGTTGAAATGATCGTTCCAGTAATGGCAATCATTTATGTAGCAGTGGCATTATTCGTTGTTGTAACAAACATTACGGCAATTCCGTATGTATTTAAAGAAATTTTCTTACATGCTTTCGGAATTAAAGAAGTAGTAGGCGGGGGATTAGGTGCTGCGATTTTATTAGGGGTAAAACGCGGATTATTCTCAAATGAAGCAGGTATGGGTAGTGCGCCGAACGCAGCTGCGACTGCAAACGTAACGCACCCAGTTAAACAAGGTTTCATTCAAGCTTTAGGGGTATTTACAGATACATTATTAATTTGTAGTTGTACAGCATTTATCATTCTTTTATCAGATGTGCATAATGCAGCTGATTTAAATGGTATTCAATTAACGCAACAAGCGTTAAGTCAACATATCGGTCCATGGGCTTCTATATTTGTAGCAGTTGCAATCTTCTTGTTTGCATTTAGTTCATTAGTAGGTAACTACTACTATGGTGAAACGAATATTGAATTCTTAAATGGAAGTAAAGTGCTATTAACAGCTTACCGCATTGCTGTACTTGGTATGGTTATGTTAGGTTCTGTAGCAACAATTCAAATCGTTTGGGATTTAGCAGATTTATTCATGGGTATTATGGCTGTTATTAACTTAGTGGCAATCGTATTCCTTTCTAAGTACGCTTTTGCGGCATTATCAGATTATGTAAAGCAAAAGAAACAAGGAAAAGATCCAGTCTTCTATGCGAATTCAATTCCAGGTCTGAAAAATACAGAGTGCTGGGAAGAGCAAGTAGCAGATAAAGAAAAAGCGGTATAATGGAATGGGCATCAAGTGAAACTTGATGCTCATTTTTTTGTTTTAGTTAGTTATTTGTTAGAAGTAAAAGACGAACATTAATTGATGTTTCATAATAAAATGTAATTTTTTTAAGAAAAGTGCGGATATGAGATGTGATTTATGTTAGAATGGAAAATGCCTTTGAAACAAGAGGTTTTATGATTTTTCCTATACGATTGAAGGTTTTGGAGGAGAAATGGAAAGTTCGGATTATTTCTTGTTTTGAGTGGTCAGACGTTCAACGTTAATGAAGAGTTAAATGGAGGATTTTATTAATGAAGTTTGTTATGTTTCTTGTAGGATTACTCGTTGTATTTGTACTCGGTTTTCTTATAAGCTCCGATCGAAAGAAGATTAAGTATAAACCAATCGCAATTATGCTTATTATTCAGCTAGCATTATCTTATTTCTTATTAAATACACAAGTTGGTTATATTTTGGTAAAAGGAATTTCAGATGGATTTGGCGCGCTTCTTGGATATGCAGAAGCTGGAATCGTTTTCGTATTTGGTGGCCTTGTTAATAAAGGAGAGGTTTCATTCTTCTTAACAGCGTTATTACCAATCGTATTCTTTGCCGTTTTAATTGGAATTCTGCAACACTTTAAAATTTTACCGATATTTATTCGTGCTATTGGTACGTTGTTAAGTAAAGTAAATGGTCTAGGAAAATTAGAATCATATAACGCAGTAGCAGCTGCCATTGTTGGGCAAGCGGAAGTATTTATTACAGTAAAAGATCAATTAAGTAAAATCCCAAAACACCGTTTATATACATTATGTGCATCTTCTATGTCGACAGTATCGATGTCAATCGTCGGTTCTTACATGAAAATGATCGAACCAAAATATGTAGTAACAGCACTTGTATTAAATTTATTTAGTGGTTTCATTATTATTCATATTATTAACCCGTACGATATTACAGAAGAAGAAGATACACTGAAATTAGAAAATAAGAAAAAACAATCGTTCTTTGAAATGCTGAGCGAGTACATTATGCTTGGTTTCACAATCGCGATAACAGTAGCAGCGATGTTACTTGGTTTCGTAGCATTAATTACAGCAATCAATAGCTTGTTTGATTCTATGTTCGGTATTACATTCCAAGCTATTTTAGGATACATTTTCTCACCATTAGCATTCGTAATGGGTATTCCGCAAGCAGAGATGGTAACAGCGGGACAAATTATGGCAACGAAATTAGTATCAAACGAATTTGTTGCGATGCTTGATCTTGGAAAAGTAGCTGGTGATTTATCAGGTCGTACAGTTGGTATTCTTTCTGTATTCCTTGTATCATTTGCCAACTTCTCATCAATCGGAATTATCGCAGGTGCAACGAAAGGTATCGATGAAAATCAATCAAATGTTGTATCATCATTCGGTCTACGCCTTGTGTACGGTGCGACATTAGTAAGTATTCTATCAGCGATTATCGTTGGTGTTATGTTATAAAAAAGATGGTCCTAGCTCATAGCTAGGGCTATTTTTTTATGGTAAATTTGCATAGAAAAACCAATTAATTAGGAATATATTAACATATAAAAATCTTTTTAAATTTATATTGCTTTTCAGTTAGATAACGCTTACAATTTGATTTGTAGGTGGTATCAATTTCAGACTTTCAAGTATGGTAGGAGAGAAGAGGCTACCTTTAATAAATTGCAATTTATGTAAACGCTTACTGATTTTAGATAACAGTTGAATAGTATTTAGGGGTTTTAAATTTTTTTAACATCAATGGTCAGACGTCATTCGTTATACGTTATACGACCAATAACTCGTGGGAGAAGTGGAGGATTCACATATGAAAATAGTAATGTTTCTAGTCGGTTTACTTGTAGTATTTGTACTAGGTTTCCTTATCAGTTCAGATCGTAAGAAAATTAAATATAAACCAATTGCACTTATGCTTGTCATTCAATTGGTACTTGCATATTTCTTACTGAATACAAAGGTCGGATTTGTATTAGTAAAAGGGATTGCAGATGGGTTTGGCGCTATTTTAAAATTTGCGGAAGCAGGGGTTAATTTCGTATTTGGTGGTCTAGCAAATGATGGACAAGCACCATTCTTCTTAACGGTATTATTACCAATCATTTTCTTAGCAGTATTAATTGGGATCTTACAACATATTAAAATTTTACCGATTATCATTCGTGCAGTCGGTTTCCTATTAAGTAAAGTGAACGGTTTAGGAAAACTAGAATCATATAATGCAGTAGCAGCTGCGATTGTTGGTCAAGGGGAAGTATTCATTACAGTAAAAGATCAATTAAGCAAATTACCGAAAAATCGTTTATACACACTTTGTGCATCTTCCATGTCTACAGTATCGATGTCAATTGTCGGTTCTTATATGAAAATGATTGATCCAAAATATGTAGTAACGGCACTTGTATTAAACTTATTTAGTGGATTCATTATCGTTCATATTATTAATCCATATGACGTGAAAGAAGAAGACGACATTTTAGAATTACAAGAAGATAAAAAGCAAACATTCTTTGAAATGTTAGGCGAATATATTATGCTTGGTTTCTCTATCGCTGTAACAGTAGCGGCGATGTTAATCGGTTTCGTAGCATTAATTACAGCAATTAATGGTGTGTTCGATTCAATTTTCGGAATCACATTCCAAAGCATTTTAGGATACATTTTCTCACCATTAGCATTCGTAATGGGTATCCCAACATCAGAGATGCTAACAGCAGGACAAATTATGGCAACGAAATTAGTAACGAACGAATTCGTTGCAATGCTTGACCTTGGTAAAGTAGCTGGTGATTTATCAGCTCGTACAGTAGGTATTTTATCTATCTTCCTTGTATCATTTGCGAACTTCTCATCAATCGGAATTATCGCAGGTGCAACGAAGAGTATCGATGGCAAACAAGCAAACGTTGTATCATCATTCGGATTAAAACTTGTATACGGTGCAACGTTAGTAAGTATATTATCAGCGGTTATCGTTGGGGTTATGCTTTAATAAATAGTAAAGAGGTCGTTTATCTCTCGCCTAGAGGGATGAACGGCTTTTTTTGTTTTGGTATGATAAATAATACAGAGAGGGGAAATTAGGTTGGAAGAACAGGATATTTTAAAGGAGTTTGATGAGGTTATAGATAACATTAATCGTTTAACTGGAGAAGATGCTAGAGCGTTTTTGAAATTTATACATGGATATTTGAGCATAGTAGAAGAAGGAGATGGAACTTTTACTCATAGTGACTTTGTTGAAAAGGTTTCTGGGCTCTATAAAAAGGATGTGGCGAGGGTTATTCAACTTAGAGAAGAAATAAAAAAATCACCTTAATCCATTCATTAAGGTGATTGAAATACTACTCAGCTGGAGGCGTAAATGTACGTTTCTCTAATTCAGCATCTAGCATAAATAATGCGTTTGAATCGCTTGTAATACGTTTTAATTTTTGGATAATGCTATCGAATGAAGCTTCTTCTTCTACTTGCTCATCGACGAACCATTTTAAGAATGTAATTGTTGCGTGTTCACGCTCATCCCAGGCGATATCAGATAGGTTGTAAATACGTTTCGTTACTTCACGCTCGTGCTCAAGTGCTACTTCAAAAGCGTTCAGTACAGATTCATATTCGTTATTTGGATTATCAAATCCAGTAATAATAGCGCGCTCACCGCGGTCATTAATGTAGTTGTAAAGCTTCATTGCGTGGAAACGTTCTTCTTCAGCTTGTACAAGGAAAAAGTTAGCGAATCCATCATAGCTCTCCGCCGTACAGTAGGCAGCCATTGCCATATAAGCGTGGGCAGAGTAAAACTCAAAGTTCATCTGATCGTTTAGTGCGTCGTGCAATTTTTTAGATAACATAAAATCCCCCTTAGTATTGTGACAAGAATATTATACCATAATTGATAATATTCTCATTTAGATGTCTCGAACCTTTTCGAAAGCTTTGTTACGTGTGCGTCCATAATGTCTTGTAAGTCTAAATCATATTTTTGCGAAAGAATAATAAGATTAGATAGTACATCACCAAGTTCTTCCTTTAGTTCTTGTTTTAGCTCTTCTTCTGTTTTCGCATCTTCATCAGGGCGATCGCGGCCGATTTCAATAGCGCGAACGACTCGTGAAACTTCCCCAACTTCCTCGGTTAAGAAATTTAAGCGAATAAAGGCATTATACTGTGACCAGCTTCGTTTTTCGTAAAATTCCTCAACCCATCTTTGAAATGCAACGATATCCATTTCTTTCTCATCCCCTCAATATGTTGTACAATGTTCATTGTATCATAACAATATATAGTTTCGGGGTGTAAGGATGAGAAAGATTTGTGTGTTTGCAGGTTCCAATTTAGGGGAGAGACCAGAGTTCAAAGAGCAGGCAATTGAATTAGGTAAAATGTTTGTTGAGAATGATTATGAGCTTGTATACGGTGGTTCTTGCGTCGGATTAATGGGAGAAGTAGCAAACGAAGTTCTTCGCTTAGGTGGCCGTGTAACAGGTGTTATGCCGCGCGGTCTATTCCGAGGAGAGATCGTTCATACAGGGTTAACAGAATTAATTGAAGTAGAAACGATGCATGAACGTAAAGCGAAAATGGCAGAGCTTGCGGATGCTTTTATTGCACTACCAGGCGGATATGGAACGTTTGAAGAGCTATTTGAAGCAGTATGTTGGTCACAAATTGGTATACATAATAAGCCAGTTGGTTTATTGAACATAAAAGGCTTCTACGGACCAATTCTGCAAATGGTTGAACGTGCAGCAGAAGAAGGATTTATGAATCCATCGAATAAAGAGTTAATCGTTGCCGCTGAGACGGCAGATGCACTCATTCATAAAATACAAAATTACGAGCGTCCTGTTTTAGGAACGAAGTGGAAGCAACTATCATAATACAATTTTATAGAGATTTTTGGAAACACATGTCATTTTATCTTGAAAAGGCATGTGTTTTTAATTTGGTTAAATATGTTAATGTTAAGGTGTAATGTTTTTGGAAAAGGAGAAATAGATGGAGGAATTCGTATTTTTAAGGCCGGTTTTTAAATGTGTTTTAGCGGCATCTATTCTTGTTATGCTAATTGTTTCAACACAGAAGAAAGAGCTGATTAATGAGTTTTCGCTTTGGTTTATTTCGATATTGTGTATCGGTGTTTCGGCGATCGCGTTGTTTATGTCTGGGTTTATTGTTGATGAGTATAATTTAGGTGGAGATTCGGTGTCGTTTGATATGTTTATTGGGATAGTTTGTATTAGCGGTTTGAATTTCATTATTTATTATAGGCGGAAATAAAAAGGAGGCATTCCGTATTACTTTGGAATGCCTTTATCATTTTGATTACTTTGTTTTTTATACAAGTACCAGCCACCCCAGCCGCCACCAATTGCTACTACAACGAGGAAAGCGTAGTCTTTCACCTCGATACGTATGTTGAAAATATTAGCTATAAGTAAGACAATCCCAACTGTTATTAATGCAAAAAATGCTCTAATTAAGTAGTCTTTCAACTGAACCACTCCCGCCATTTAAGTAGTAAATGATGAATATGGAAAAGCTTTTTGGATCTATTTTACTAAAGGGTGTTACCTATATTTTAGCATAAAAGAGATTGTAATATATTGATGAAAGTGGGGATAGGGAGGTGCTAATATTGTCGTGATTTGTCGGTAAGTCGATATCCTATGTCGAATCGTCGATATAATGAAAAAATCGTTGATATATTTGAAAAATCGTCGATATATAGGGAAAATCGTTGATATAAATTTCATGTACCAGCACGCGCGACCATTCCATAGAAAAAAGCGACTCTGAACGAGCCGCTTCCGCTTTTAAGTAATATCCAGCTCCAGCGGCTAGAACAGTCGGTTGTTTCACTCCTTCATTCGAGCCGCTTCCGCTTTAAAGTCTATTATTGATTCAAGAACGCACGTAGCATCCAAGCGTGTTTTTCTAGTTCTGTGTAGATTCCTAGTAGTAGGTCAGATGTCATTTCATCGTCAGAGTTTTGAGCGATTTCCATGCCTTTTTTCAGTTCGACTAGCATCATTTCGTAGTCTTTCATGATTGCTTCGACCATCCCTTCTGCAGTTTCTCCGTATGCTGCTTCTTGAATAGAAGATATTTCTAGGTATTCTTTCATTGTTGCTACTGGTTTGCCATCAATTGCTAAAATACGTTCTGCAATTTCATCGATGTGAGTAGCTGATTCTGTGTAAAGTTCTTCGAATTTCTCATGTAATGTGAAGAATTGAGGTCCTTTTACGTACCAATGGAAGTTGTGTAGTTTTGTGAATAAAACGCTCCAGTCTGCTACTTGTTTGTTTAATACTTCGATTACTTGTTTGTTCATTATGATCAATCTCCTTTTGAGTTGTTATGTGATATCAATTACTAATTTATAATTATTATAATCTAGTAATTCGTATAAATCAACCCTTTTGCTGGAATTAATTTGAACAAATTATGAACTGTGTAAATAAAAATCCCTATTACTGTAGAGTAATAGGGATTTTGTTTGATATATAGCTCTTGTTCTGAACGAGCCGCTTCCGCTTTAAATGATATCCAGCTCCGGTGACTAGAACAGTCGGTCATTTCGCGCCTTCCTGTGAGACAAAGAACGTCTCTTTGTCAGGAGCTCCAATGCCCTCCTGTTCTGAGCAAGTCATCTCCGCTTTTAATCTATCCAGCTCCAGCGGCTAGAATCTCCGGTCATTTCGCTCTCTCACTCGAAGCAAAAAGCGCTTCAAGGTCGAGAGCTTGAAGTGTCCTGCGATTCTGAACGAGCCGCTTCCGCTTTTAATCTATCCAGCTCCAGCGGCTAGAATCTCCGGTCATTTCGCTCTCTCGCTCGAAGCAAAAAGCGCTTCAAGGTCGAGAGCTTGAAGTGTCCTGCGATTCTGAACGAGCCGCTTCACCGTTTAGCTGTTATACAGCTTTTTTATTCTCTTCTACATCCTGTCCATCCCAGCACTCTGTATTTTGTAAGCCAGGGATAGAGCTTGCAACGAAAACAGGATCTTTTCCTTGTTTCTTTTGCTTCATATAGTCTACTAATGCTGCGTAGGCGAATTTGCTTAGGAATGAGATGGCAATTAAGTTTGTCAATACCATTAGTCCCATGAATAAATCAGCTAAGCTCCAAACTGTTTGAAGGGCAGCGATTGATCCGAAGAATACCATTCCGACAACGGCAACGCGATAAATCATTAACCATGTTTTGCTTTCTTTAATAAATGCGATGTTTGTTTCACCATAATAGTAGTTTCCTAGTAAAGAACTGAACGCGAATAGGAAAATAATAATTGCTAAGAAAGTGCTTGCCCATGGTCCGATTTGTGAACTTAATGCATTTTGTGTTAATTCGATACCTTGTAAGTTTGTTCCTTTGTAAAGGCCCGAACATAATACGATAAATGCTGTTGATGTACATACTAAGAACGTGTCTACGAAAACACCTAATGCTTGAACAAGCCCCTGTTTTACAGGGTGAGATACATCTGATGTTGCGGCTGCGTTAGGGGAGCTACCCATACCTGCTTCTGTTGCGAATAGACCGCGCTGAATTCCGAACTTAATTGCTGCTCCAATACCACCAGCGATGGCTTGGTCTAAACCGAATGCACCATTAAATATTTCCATAAAAATGCTTGGTAACATAGTAAAGTTGTTAATAACAACAAAAATAGCCACACCAATATAAATGATTGCCATTGGAGGAACAATCATTTCCGTAATACGTGAAATGCTCTTAATACCACCGAAAATAATAACTGCAACTAATAAAGCTAATAGAGCTCCTACGATCGTTCGCTCTAGTCCAAAAGCATTTTCAAATGCTATTGTTACTGTGTTTGCTTGTACAGAGTTGAAAATTAATCCGTACGCAACTGTAATAAGAAGTGAGAACCAAACACCCATCCAGCGTTTGTTTAATCCTTTTTCCATATAATATGCTGGGCCACCACGGAATCTGCTTCCATCTTTTACTTTATAAATTTGCGCGAGCGTACATTCTACGAAACTAGTAGCTGCTCCAAGGATAGCGATAAACCACATCCAAAATACTGCGCCAGGTCCGCCCATTGAGATAGCTAATGCTACACCAGCTAAGTTTCCGATACCGATACGTGCAGCTGCACTTAAGCAAAATGCTTGGAACGGTGAGATGCTATCTTTCTTTTTTTCTTTTCGATTAAATCCTTTACTAATTAATCCGACCATCTCACCGAAATGAGTAATTTGGACAAATTTTAATTTAAAAGAGAAATAAAGACCGAAGCCGATTAGCATTGCAATAAGAATATATGACCATAAAATATTATTCGTTACCTCAAGGAATCTGCTAAAGATATCAACCATATAATACACTTCCTTTTTTCCGTAATAAGAAAATTATATGCAAAAAATATACGAGAATCAATTTTTCTAAAAAATCATGTTACTTAAACTTATTTTATGTTATGATTATGTTACATCGTAATATTTTTAGAATTATTTACATTTTAAAAAACTAAATGTAACGCAAGAAAGAGGGGATAATTTGAAAGAAGAAACTTTATGGAAAGTAAGCCTTAAAAGTTTGAAAATGAGAAGTAATATATTTTTTATCGTTACATCTTTAAGTATCTTTTTAGGAGCCACTTATTATTACAATAAAAGATTTCCAAGTCACAGGTATCCTGAATGGTTAGAATTTCTAAAGTTGATTGGTTGAATAAAAGACAGAAAAACAGAAAATTCAAATAAAAAACATTGTGGAGGAGCTAAATATGAATATTAGAGAAAGTGAACTTCCGGGTATTGGCTATAAATTTCAAATCGTTACGAAAGGTAATGAAAAGATGGTAATTGTAATTCATGATGACGGACGTAGAGAAATGTATCATTTTGATTCAGACCATGAAGAAAGTATCTCAAGTATTTCATTACGCGACTCAGAGGCAAGACAAATTGCAGCCATATTAGGCGGAATGGTATATAAGCCTAGAGCATTAGAAAATGTTGAAATGGTTTTTGAAGGGTTGGCGATTGAGTGGTTTAAAGTGGAGAAGGAAGCGCCAGCAATCGGAAAAACAATCGGCGATCTGGAAATAAGAAAAACATATAGCGTAACGATTATTGCAGTTATGAAAAAGAATATGAAAAAGCTATTTAATCCAGGACCAGAAACAGTAATTGAGGAAGGCGATATGCTTGTAGTTTCAGGCGAGAGAGAAGAAATTAAAAAAATTATTAATGAGTTACTTTCGAATAGGGGGACTGACTAGATGGATACGTTAATTTTTGAAGTTGGTACAGCGTTAGTATTAGTTGCAATTGCGGCAGTAATTGCTGGAAAGTTTAAATTCTCAGTTATTCCATTTCTAATTGTTCTTGGGATGCTAGTGGGACCACATGCGCCGACAATAGGTGTGATCGATTTCAAATTTATTGAAAGTGCAAATGTAATTTCGTTTCTTGGACGGATTGGCGTTCTGTTTCTTCTGTTCTATCTAGGACTAGAATTTTCAATGAAAAAACTAATTAAATCTGGACGTTCTATTGCAATTGGCGGAACGATCTATATTTTAATTAACTTTTCACTTGGCTTATTATACGGATTTATAATGGGCTTCCCTTTACTAGAAATCTTAATTATTGCGGGTATTATTACGATTTCTTCTAGCGCTATCGTTGCAAAGGTGTTAGTGGATTTAAGAAGAACTGGTAATAATGAGACCGAATTAATTTTAGGAATTATCATGTTCGAAGATATATTCCTGGCTGTATATTTATCAGTCGTTTCTGGATTAGTTCTAGGGGATCACGCTTCATTCTTAGGTGCCCTTACTTCAATTGGAATTGCTTTAGGATATATGCTTCTATTCTTTATTGTAGCTAGAAAGGCGACGCCGTTATTAAATAAATTGCTCAATATTAGTTCGGATGAAATTTTCATTATTGTAGTATTTGCCTCATTATTCTTTATTGCAGGTTTCTCGGAAACAATTCACGTTGCTGAAGCAATTGGAGCACTTCTTTTAGGGTTAGTTTTCTCTGAGACAGAGCATAGTGACAGAATTGAACATCTCGTTGTTCCATTTAGAGACTTTTTCGGAGCTATTTTCTTCTTCAGTTTCGGATTAAGCATTGATCCGTTCTCACTGGGCGGAGCGATATGGTTAACGTTAGGTGCTGTCCTTCTTACAATCATCGGAAACTTTATAGCAGGGATGATTGCTGGGAGACAAGCTGGATTATCTCATAAAGCATCAACAAATATTGGATTAACAATCGTTTCAAGAGGAGAATTCTCCATCATTATGGCCAATATCGGTATCGCTGGTGGTTTAATGTCAGTCTTGAAGCCATTTTCAGCACTATACGTGCTTATACTATCTATCTTAGGTCCACTTCTGACGAAAGAGTCAAAGAATGTATATAAATTTTTAAATAAAGTCTTTAAGTGGGATACGAAGACTAACTAAATTAAAAAAATAAAAGTAAAAGATATGTATGAAAAAGTGATTACGGAAAAGGAATCTATGTCGATATAGATTCCTTTTTGATTGGCATTTTTTCAAGGATGAAAGAATACGTTTAATATTTACCATATTGTGGCATACATATAGAAAAAGGATGCTTGGAAAGGGGAATAAAGAGAAATGGAACTCCAGTTTCAAAATGTATATCAACAGGTGGAGAATTGGTATGTGTTGGATTCGGAGCTTCCTTGGGATGTCAAAAGGCTTAGAGACGATTTATTTTCACTGATTGAAGTATGTAAAACACCGGTTATTTTTTGTGATACGTGTGATGCGAATCATGTCCTTTTATCATTAGGAGAAGAAGAAGAGGAATTTTTATTCCCGGTAGGTGGTTTTTATCATAAAGAAAAACAATTAATTTTTGTTTGTATGTGGGAAGAGTATGAGCAAGTCCTTAAAACACTACTGCATGAATTTCGTCATGCAATGCAGCATAAGAGCGAAGTATTGCATGTTGGAAGTGAATTGTACGAAGATAGATGGATTGAGAAAGATGCGAGAAAGTTCACGGAGAGGAAGTTAGATGAATATAAAAATAGAAAGTTAATGTAAAGCATAGTGGAGAAATGACGCTGTGCTTTCTTTGCTTCTTACTAAAAATAAGTAATTGACTTTTATAAAGTTTAGTTCTAAACTAATGGTATGAAACGAGCGAGGTGATGAAATGAAAACAGAAGATAGACTAGGTTTACTCCTATGGTTTCGTTTATCACGTTTTTATAACAAAAGTATTCGTGAGACGAATCAGCATTTGAAAGAATGGAATGTATCTGCCGCTCAGTTTGATGTACTAGCTCAAGTTGGAGGGCATGATCGTTTGACGCAGCAAGAGCTTGGAAATAAGCTATTTGTTACGAAGGGAAATATTACGCAGCTTTTAAATAAAATGGAGCAGCTTGAGTGGATTCGTCGTGAACAAGAAGGTACTACAAAATATATTTCATTAACAGAAAAGGGAAGAGCTTTATATGAAGAAATCGTCCCGCCTCAAGAAACATTCCAAGCGGAGCAGTTTCAAAATTTAAATGTAGAAGAACAACATCAATTATTACAATTACTAAAAAAGTTACAGTGAGAAAAATTTTAAAATAAATCTTGAATTCGAGATAATATGAGGTGAACGGTATGTTTAGAAAAGTTGATCATAAAAATATGGGAAGAGCAAATCACGGTTGGTTAAATACACATTTTCATTTTTCCTTTGCCAATTACTATAATCCTAATAACATGAACTTTGGTGCATTACGTGTAATTAATGATGACTTAGTAGCACCGCAAACTGGTTTTGATATGCATCCACACCGCGATATGGAAATCATTTCGTACGTTGTAGACGGTGCTTTAACACATGAAGATAGCATGGGGAACCGCGGAACAATTGAGCGAGGACATGTTCAATATATGAGTGCTGGCACAGGTGTATTTCATAGTGAGCATAATTTAGGAAATGAAACACTACGTTTATTACAAATTTGGATTTTACCAGACCGTGAGGATCATAAGCCAAACTATGGTGAGTTTAAATTTGATTGGAGCAAGCGTGAAAACGAATGGTTCCATATGGTATCTCCATTAGAAGGCGGGGCACCAATTCAAATTCATCAAGATGCGAATTTATATTCTTTATCGTTAGAAGCAGGAAAAGAAATTCATTTTCCAGTGAAAGAAGGCCGTCAATTGTATGTTGTACAAATTGAAGGTAGTAGTGTAATCAATGGTGAGACACTTGTTATGCGTGATGCAGCAGAAGCGATTGAAGAAGATATTCATATTGAAGCGAAAGAGCAATCACACTATTTAGCAATTGAATTGAAAAAGCAATAAAATGTTTATAAAAAAGAGGACGTCCGATAGGATGTCCTCTTTTTTTGAGTGGAATTGTCAGAAAAAACTTTCTCAAATTTTAGGTAAAGGTATCCACTTGAAAAACAAGAATTGTATAAAAGTGTCAAAAATCTTTATGGGAATGGGGAATGTTATAGTGAAAAAGAAAGTCATTTCATCAGCATTAGCGTTAACTGTTATCGCCGGGGGATTTGGAACATTTGGAGCAACGACAACGAAAGCGGAAGAACAAAAAATTCAATACCATCAAGAATTTAAAACGCCTGCATACATAGGTGAAGAATGGAAAGCACCGGAAGGATTAGATAAAAAAGAGACGGTCTTTCAATATTTAGAGAGTAAGAAAGATATGTTCAAATTAGCAGGAAATATTGATAAACACTTTAATGTCGTTGGGGAAGAAAAAGATGCTGAATCCGGTACAACACACGTGAAGCTAGTTGAGAAACATAATAACATCCCTGTGTATGGTTCAGATCAAACTGTTACACTAGATAAAGAAAATAATGTAAAAGCATTCTTCGGACAAGTTATTCCGAATTTAGAGGATAAAAATATTCCTGCAGCTGCAAGTATTAGTGCAGAACAAGCAGAAACAATTGCAAAGGCAGATATTGAAAAAGAAGTTGGTAAAGTAAAAAGTTATGACGGTGTGAAAAAAGATTTATTTGTGTATGAAAAAGATGGAAATTACTATCTTGCATATTTAGTGAAAGCGTCGATTTCAAAGCCAGCTCCAGGGTATTGGCATTACTTTGTTGATGCGACAAATGGAAATGTGATTGAGAAATATAATGCTGTAGATAACATTACTGGATTTGGTTACGGCGTATTAGGTGCTAGACAATCATTTGAAATTGCTCAAGATACGAAAACAGGACAATTCAATTTGTTTGATGGTAAACGAGGACAAGGTATTCATACATTTGATGCAGAAAATATGGATGAAAACTTGTTTAATTTATTCTCACAATGGCTTGGATATACAGGAGAAGAAGTTGAAAGTAAATCTAAGTTCTTCGAAGATAAAGCTGCAGTTGATGCGCATGTAAACGCAGGAAAAGTATATGATTACTACAAAAAGACATTTAATCGTAACTCTTTCGATGATAAAGGCGCGAAGCTTATTTCGACTGTTCACGTTGGAGAAAGCTGGAATAACGCAGCTTGGAATGGTGTACAAATGATGTATGGTGATGGCGATGGAAAAACATTCATTCCATTATCTGCTGGACTAGATGTTATCGGTCACGAATTAACGCATGCTGTAACTGAGCATACAGCAAATCTTGTTTATAAAAATGAGTCAGGTGCGTTAAATGAATCGTTATCTGATATTATGGGTGTCATGGTTGAGAAGAAGAGCTGGGATTTAGGTGCTGACATTTATACACCTGGAAAACCTGGTGATGCACTTCGTTCTCTGAAAGATCCAGCATCTATTCCAAATCCATTAAAACCAGGTGAAGGTTACCCAGATCATTACAATAAGCGCTACACTGGAACAGCTGATAATGGCGGCGTTCATATTAACAGCAGTATTAACAATAAAGCTGCATACTTAGTATCTGAAGGTGGAGATCATTACGGCGTGAAAGTAACAGGAGTAGGCCGTGAAGCGACAGAGAAAATTTATTACCGTGCTCTTACGAAATATTTAACTGCAAACTCTGACTTTAAGATGATGCGCCAAGCAGCACTTCAGTCAGCTGAAGATTTATATGGTAAAAACTCTAAAGCTGTACAAGCTGTAACGAAAGCTTACGATGCAGTAGGCGTAAAATAATAAGAGAAAAAGACCTGACTAAGATGTCAGGTCTTTCTGTATTTAGTCGCGAATACCTAATGCGATTTTCGCCATACGTGACATACGTTCTTTAGACCAGGGCGGATTCCATACGACATTTACTTCTATTTCATTGACTTCAGGTACGTTCGTTGATAATACTTTTTTTACGTCTGATACAATTTGCCCAGCCATTGGACAACCGATAGAAGTCATAGTCATCGTAATGACAGCATTATTATTTTCATCTGCTGTAACGTCATAAACTAATCCAAGATTAATAATATCAACACCGAGTTCAGGGTCAATAACAGCTTCTAAGTTTGCATATAACTTTTCTTCAAATGCTTGTTGTGACATGTGTAGCACCCCCTACATATTAATGATATCGATTCTCATTATAACGGATATATGTATAAAGTGCAGGAAATGAGCTCAAAAAAATATTCCTCTTGGAAGAGGAATATCTTTGGAATGGCTATTCAGTTTTAAAATGTGATACGAGTTGATCTAATTCTTCAACTGTTTGTTTCATTTGTTTAGCTGTTTGTGTCATCTCATTCATCGTAACGACTTTTTTCTCAGCAGATTGTGCTGTTGCCGCTGTTTCACTAGATACTTCAGTCGAAATAGAAGCGATGTTATTCAGTGAAGCGTTCATTTCTTCAGCACTTGCAGCCATTTCTTCAGCAGTTGCTGAGATGTCTTGCATTTGAGTAGATACTTTGTTTACTTGTTCTACAATTGTTGTGAAGGAATTTCCAGCTTCACGAATGACATGAATGCCTTCAAATGCTTCCGAACGGCCTTGTGACATCATAGAGCTCGCAGTTTCAGTGTCTTGTTGAATTTGATGTAGTAATTGGTTAATATCTGTTGCAGCAGTTTTAGATTGTTCAGCAAGTTTTCTAACTTCGTCAGCTACGACAGCGAAGCCTTTTCCTTGTTCGCCAGCACGAGCTGCTTCGATAGATGCATTTAAAGCAAGTAAGTTTGTTTGTTCCGCGATATTAGAAATAGATTGTACAGCTGTATCAATATATTTCGTGTGGGTGATTAGACGTTCGACCACTTCTGACGTAGCATTTACAGCGTCGTGTATCGTTGTCATTTGTGAAACAGATTTTTGAATAACAGTATTTCCATCGTTAGCTTGTTCAGATGTAGCTACAGCAAGTTCAGTTACAGATGTGGCAGATTCAGCAATGCGCTGAACACTTACTGCCATATCGTCCATTGCAGTTGAGCTTTCTTCCATGCTAGCGGCTTGTGATTGAATACTCTCATTTAAGTTGGACATTGTGCTTTGAACTTTTATCGTTGCCTCGCGTGATATATTCGTCTTTTCTAGCATGTTTTCAGAAGCGTTTTGTACTTCTACAGATATTTTTTGAACACGATTAATGATATGTTGTAGGTTTTCTAACATTTTATTAAATGATGTTGCGATCGTACCAATTTCATCATTACTGTTTACTTGTAGGCGGGCTGTTAAGTCACCTTCTTGAGATGATAATTCTTTTAGTTTACTATCAATTTGTTGAATTGGTTTTACAAGTTTACCAGAGAACCACCATGCAAGAATCATAGCTACAATAATACAAATAACAAGTGATAAGAAAACAACATATTCAATTTGTAGTGAAGATTGATCAATTTTTTTAATAGATTGATCACGTAACTTAGCTTGTTCATTACTGTAATTTGTGAAGTCACCAATTACTTTATAAACAGTACCATTTTCTGCATAAGCTACTTGCAGGGCCTCTTCCCACTTTTGTTCTTTTGCAAGAGGGAAAACTTTTTCTTCAATAAATTTTCTCCAAGCCAATCCTGATTCCATTGTGCTTTTCACAGATTGAGAAAGATTAGGATTTGAAAGAAGCTCATCCTTCTTATCTTCAAGAAGTTTACTCATTTCGTTAAATTTGTCAAATTCAACTTGATCATGTTGTAATAAATAACCTCTTAAAGCAGAGAGCTGTACTTGATAAGCATCCCCGCGCTCTTTTAATTGTGTTGCTAGAGGAGAAATTTCTTTTTGTAATGCTTCAGCTTGACGAGATTGATCAATGGCAAAAAATAAAATAAAAGCTAAGGCGATTCCAAATAAAGCGCAAATTGTTCCCATCATGAACATTAGTTTTTTTCGAATGCTAATAAAACTCATATAATAAAATCCTCCTTTGTGAAATCATAGTATTAGAATTAATTAATGTAAAAAATTGAAAGAAAGCTTTACTCCGTCTGGAATAAAGCTTTCTTCTTTCCTTTAGGAATTATAGCAGACGGAATGAGAGATAGAAAGAGATATTTTAAAGTGAAAAAAGAGAGATTGTAAATCCCTCTTTTTAATAGTTTGGAACTTCTAAAAATATAAATGAAAGTTTCGCTTTAAATGTTTGTTTTGAAATGAGAAACGAGAACTTCAAGTTCTTGTACGGTCGTTTTCATTTCAGATGCTTTTTTAGCAACGACACTCATTTTGTTTACTTGGTCACCAGCTGAAGTTGCTGTTTGTGATGTTTCGGCGGCAACTTCATTTGAAATAGAAGCGATGTTATTTAAAGCTGCGTTCATTTCTTCAGAACTTGCGGCCATTTCTTCAGCAGTTGCAGACACCTCCTGCATTTGTGTAGAAACTTTGTTAATGTGGTTAACAATTTCTGAGAATGAAGATCCAGCAGTACGAATGACTGTAATGCCTTCAGAAGCCTCTGATTGACCTTGCGTCATCATTTCATTTGCTATTTTTGTATCTGCTTGAATTTGATGAAGTAAATGGTTAATATCAGTTGCTGCTAGCTGAGATTGTTCAGCAAGCTTTCGTACTTCATCGGCAACAACAGCGAAGCCTTTTCCATGTTCACCAGCACGAGCCGCTTCAATGGAAGCATTTAAAGCGAGTAAATTCGTTTGTTCTGCGATATTAGAAATAGATTGAAGTGCAGTATCAATATGATTTGTATGTGTAATGAGTCGTTCTACTACTTGTGATGTAGCGTTCACAGCTTCATTAATGGTATGCATTTGTGTAATAGATTTCTCAATGACTTTATTCCCACTATCAGCTTTTTCTGAAGTAGTAACAGCTAGGCTAGCAACAGAAGAGGCGGATTCTGCAATACGTTGAACACTCGTTGCCATATCGTCCATTGCAGTTGAACTTTCTTCGATGCTGGAAACTTGTGAACGAATATTATGCTCAAGAGCATTCATAGTCTCTTCAGTTTTGGCGGTATTTTCCATAGAAGCAGTTGTTTCGATAAACACATTTTCAGATGCTTCTTTTACACTTGTTGATGTTTGTTGCACTTGTTTTATTATACGTTGTAAATTAGCGAGCATTTGATTAAAGGAATTGGCGATATCACCGATTTCATCTTTACTCGTTACATGCAATCTAGCAGTTAAATCACCATCTTGCGAAGCTAATTCTTTTAATTTCTCATCAATTTGTCGTATCGGTTTAACGAGCTTACCAGAGAACCACCATGCTAATAAAATAGATGTTACTGTACATGTAATAAGTGAGAAGAAAATAATATATTGAATAAGGGATGAAGAAGATTCTACGTCAGCAATTAATGCGTCACGTTTATCATTTTCTTCATTTGCATATTTCGTAAAACGACTTAAAAGGTCGTTTACGTAATCAGTTTGAGCTAAAGCGATTTTAGATGCTTCGTCCCATTTTCCTTCGCGAGCGAGAGGGAGGACTTCATTATCTATGACGCTTCGCCATTTTCCGCCCATTAAAATGGCTTCTTTCATTCCTTCCGAAAGTTTTTTATCACTGGTTACTTTTTCTCTCGTATCAGCTAGTTTTTTTCCTTCTCGGTTGAATTTATCCAATCCTTTTTGATCATGTGACAGTAAATATTCTTGTAAACCAGCAACTTGTGCTTGGAACCAATCGCCACGTTCTTTTAAAATGGTTGCTCTTTTGGAAACATCATTTTTTAACGTTTCAATTTCGCTCGCTTGGCTCATAGCGAATGAAAGAATAACAATAAGAGCAATGCTAAATAAAGAAGAAATGCTTAAGAGTGTGAACAGTAGTTTTTTTCGAATACTAACATATTTCATCGTTACCCCTGCCTTTTAAAAACTGTTTATTATAATTTATAAATATTTAGAGCAGAATTAATAAAAACATCATTATGAAGTTATTAATCTGTTCAATAAAAATTATAGCAGATAATGGAATATGGCAGATTCATATGAGTAAATGTTCTTAAAATGTATACATTTGCATATCAAAAAATTCATAAATAAAAATAAGAAATGCTATTGTAATTTGAAATAACATCATGTATACTTCTAATTAGTTGATAACGATTATCAGTATCAACTAAAGACATTACTCTTCGTTATGTTGGTCATACCCCTTTTTGACGACGTAAGTCAGAGACGAAATGTTGAAATATCTTGTGTCCTATTCTACAGAATTATGGTAATCTCCAACCTCAACTTATATGCGTGAGCATGCAAAAAGGATCCTATCCGTGAAGGGATCCTTTTTTGCATGCTGTCGCAATTAATGTATAGAGACCTGGCACACGCTCTTCCATTCCTTCCGGTGCAGTAGAAGGGAAGACCCATCTTTGATGTGACCCGTGTTCTTCAACTAGTTTTTCAATTTTAAAATGTTCTTCGGCAAGTGTTGTAATGATTTCTCCTAACGTCCAGCGACGGATGGTTGTTTTAGGTAACGATTCTTTCTGCACTTCTGTAAGAAGAATGCTATAAGCAACATCCTCTTCAATTAATTCTTTATCAAAATAATTTCCATTGGCCTGAAATGATGGGTGGTCGACTCCTAATAATTTCGTGTAAACAGGATGATAGTCACGAAGGATCAGCATTCCATCTTCTTTAAGTAAAGTAGCAATTTTTTGAAAGAGCGGTTTTAAATCTAAAAAGTAATGGAGTACACCAAGTTCCAGCAATACGATATCAAATGATTGTGAGAGCTGTACATGTAATACATCAGAAACGACATACTCGATAGAGACATCTGCTGCTTCCGCAAGTTCATTTGCATATTTTGCATTACTTGCTGAAATATCAACAACTGTTACGTCAGCTCCTAAAAGAGCGAGAGCAACAGCTTTATTCCCTTTTGATCCAAGTAAATTAATAATACGTTTTCCTTTCGGAGATTGTATGTAAGGTAAATAGTGATCTACCTCACGCATAGGGTCTTCTATGATTTTTTTCGCATAATCAGCTGGTGCCCCGTGACGATTCGTCCAAGCTTCATAAGCAGCTGCATTCCAGCTTTTTTCATTACGTGTGCTTAGTTGTTTTTGATTCAATCATATCACTCCTTTTGTGAACGTATAGGTATTCGGCGGGAAGATGAGATTTCCTGTTTTTCTTGAGTTAAAGTTTGATTTTTCTGTTATTAAGTCGTAAAATACGTGTTATATACAAAAGCGTTGAAAAGGAAAAGTAGGATGAACACATTCTTTCCAGAGAGCTTCGGTAGCTGAGAAGAAGCAAGAATATTCATTTGAACAATGGCCTTTGAGCTTCGTCCTGAACTTATCAAATGATAATAGTAGGCGGCGACGAGAGTTGGTACTCGTTATCAAAACCACAGTATAAGAGCATATAGCTCCGTACTTGTTAAGGCTAATTATGTGAGTAATTGGCGAAATAAGGTGGTACCGCGACTGTTTATACAGCCCCGCCCTTATCTTTTTTTAGATAAGGGCGGGGCTTTTTATATTTTAAAGGAGGAATGTAAGATGAGTATTTTTATTGGGGGCGCTTGGCCGTATGCAAATGGTTCGTTACATCTTGGACATATTGCGAGTTTGTTACCTGGTGATATTTTAGCACGTTATTACCGGGCAAAAGGTGAGAATGTGTTGTATGTTTCGGGAAGTGATTGTAATGGAACACCAATTGCAATTCGGGCAAAACAAGAAGGTGTGACGGCGAAGGACATTGCTGATCAGTATCATGAAGAGTTTGAGCGATGTTTTCGTAACCTTGGTTTTACGTATGATTGCTATACACGTACAGATAGTGAGCACCATCATGAAACGGTTCAAAATGTTTTTTTACGTTTATTAGAAGAGGGACATATTTATAAAAAAACAGTGGAACAAGCATATTGCGAAACGTGTACACAATTTTTACCTGATCGTTATGTAGAAGGGATATGTCCGCATTGCCATGAAGCAGCAAGAGGAGATCAATGCGATGCGTGTTCAGCTATTTTAGATCCACTCGATTTGTTAGAAAAGAAATGTAAGTTATGTGGTAGTACACCATCCGTACAGGAAACAGAGCATTTCTATTTTGCATTGCATACATTTCAGGAGCAAATCAAAACGGCTGTAGAAAACGTCAAACAAACAGGAACATGGCGCGACAATGCGATTCAGCTAACAGAAAGATATGTAAAGGAAGGGTTACAAGATAGGGCGGTTTCACGAGATTTACCAATCGGGGTACCAATTCCAGTAGAAGGGTATGAAGATAAGAAAATTTACGTGTGGATTGAAGCAGTGACAGGCTATTATTCAGCGAGTAAACATTGGGCTGAAAAAACAGGGGAAGATGATCAAGAGTTTTGGGATAGCGAAGCGAAAACATATTATGTACACGGAAAGGATAATATTCCGTTTCATTCCGTCATTTGGCCAGCGGTATTGCTTGGAATAGGAGAAGGGGCAATTCCTCGTCATATCGTTTCAAATGAATATTTAACAGTGGAAAAAAGAAAATTATCTACAAGTAAAAACTGGGCGGTATGGGTGCCTGACATATTAGAACGCTATGATCCAGATTCTATTCGTTACTTTTTAACCGTCAACGCACCAGAAAATCGTGACACTGACTTTTCATGGCGGGAATTTATTTACAGTCATAATAGTGAATTGTTAGGGGCATACGGAAACTTTGTAAACCGGACATTAAAATTTATTGAAAAGTATTATGGTGGTATCGTGCCGAAGGGAAGTATTGATGTAGAGCTGAAAGATAAAGTAGAAGGATTATATAAACATGTAGGAGAGGCGATTGAGCAAACTAAATTTAAGGTAGCGCTAGAATCAATATTTGATGCAGTACGTTTTGCAAATAAATACTTTGATGAGAAGCAGCCTTGGAAACAAAGGGAGGATAATCCAGTTTCATGCGAAGAAACGATTTATAATTGTGTGTATCTCATCGCTAATTTTGTAAATCTTCTTGAACCGTTTTTACCATTTTCAAGTGAAAGAATTAGAAACACATTATCGATTGTGAACCGAAATTGGGAGTCTCAACATACGTTGCCAAGTAGAATTGATAGCGTGCAGCCACTATTTGAACGGATTGATGTGAAACAAATTGAGCATGAGGTAGAGAAATTATATGGAGCGGTAAAGTGAGATAGAGAAAAAGACCTTTCAAGTAAATGAAAGGTCTTTTGTTATGCAGTAGGATTCTCCTTCTTATCCTTTAAGAAGAACAGCACAGCAAGGATTACGAGAATAATAGCTGCAATATCATATGTTATTTTGAATGTGGTATTAAAGTTTAAGTACTCCACCAAAGGGGTTTTGACTGCTCCAGAATATATGCAAATAGGAATGACGAGCACATCGTAAAATTTCTTTTCTTTCATATATCTTATTAGGAAGAAGATACACATAATGGCAAAAAAGGCTACGCTTAAAATAGTCATTTATACCTCCAAATAGATTTGAAATTATACCACATTGTAACTTTATTTCCATTTATAAGCAAGTTAATATTTTTAAGCACTATACACGCGATTACGTTTTTTTTCTTTCCTAGCTGTAAGAAGTTGAGGAGTGAAAATCCCAAGTAATATAACGATAATCCCAATCCACTGCATAAACGTTACGACTTCATGTACAAGTGTAATAGAAGCGATAATGGCTGTTGGTAATTCAGCTGCACCTAGTATTGTACCAAGTCCTGTTCCTACTTTCGGTACGCCAATTGAAAAACAAATGACAGGTACGACAACACCGAACAAACCGAGGAAGAAAGCATATTTCCATAGGCCAGCTTGCAGGGCACCATCTGTTAAAAAGGTTGGTGGGAAGAATAGGCATACGATAAGCGTAGCGCTTGTTGTCATAAGAAAACTTTTCGTATAAGGTGGAACTTCTGTAGCGACACGCCCGCTTGCAAAAACATAGAATGAAAAGGAAACAGCGGCTAATAGACCAAAGATCATACCTTTCGTGGAAAAGTTTTGTCCGAGACCTTCAAAGACACCGCCTGCAAACAATGTTCCAGCAAATAAAATAATGATAGATATAACTTTCTCACGGCTTGGAAATGTTCGGTTTGCAATTGCTTCAATAACGACACCAATCCATGTGAACTGGAAAAGTAGGACGACAGCGATAGATGCTGGTAGTTCTTCTACAGAAATAGCGTAGAAGATACCGGTCATACTCATCGTTGTACCAACTGTTAGTAAGGAAAAGAATTGCTTTTTTGTTACTTTATGACGTGAAACGAAAAGAACAAGCAGGAGAAGACCAATCCATCCGAAGATATATTGTCCTCCTAATAGTTGATGTGCTGAAAATCCATTAATGAATCCGAGTTTGAAAATAGTTGAAAGTACGCCGTAGCTACAAGCTCCGAATAAAACGAGTAATGAATACTTAAATTTCTCCATGAAAATCCTCCTTTTACATAATAAAAAACGCCCGCTATCCAAATAAGGATAACGGGCGAACGAAACAGAGTCATATACTCTACAAAATTCCGCCACTCATACGAAGTATGAATTTGGGATATGAAATTGTAGTAGGTTTTTACATTGCTTTTGGGAATACAATAGAACATTTTACACCTTGAGGCGTGTTTTGTATACCATAAGGAAATTGATGTTTATCTAGTATTTGTTTTACAATGTATAACCCAAGACCACTACCTTGTACTAAGCCGTGTTTGTCAGGGTTTGCGCGATAGAATGGCTCAAATAAATGAGCAAGTTTATCCTCATCTATTTGTGAACCTGTATTTAATACTTCTAATGCGTAACCGTTTGGCTTTTCATAAAGCTTTATATATACATGCTGATGGTCAATTGTATAATGAATTGCATTTGAAATAATGTTAAAAATGGCAGTTTGAATAAATTTAGGATCAGCTAAAACTTGTACATCTTGTTTAATGTTAGATTGAACATTTAACTGCTTTACAGATACGAAATAATCTACTTTCTTCATAACATCCTCAATAATATTAGTTAATGAGATAACTTTTAAATCAGGTTTAAATTGAGGGTTTTGTATTTTGGATAATTCCGACATTTTTTCCGTTAATATGTTAATGTCTTGCATCATTTCATAGGAACGTTTTAAATATTTATCTCTATCTTTATAAGCTCCAATTCCGTGAATCATGCCATCTAGTTGTCCCATAACGGCTGCGATTGGTGTTTTTAATTCATGGGAAACCATAGACATAAATTCTTTACGAGATTGTTCTAATTGTTGTTCCTTTTTGAGTTCATTTCTTAAATCTTGATTGCTTGCATGTAAATTCTTCACTATATTTGGTATTTGTGAAGCAGCTACTTGTAAATTAAAATCTGTTTGATCTGCATTTTTGTTGAGTAGCTTTTTATCTGAGAAATCAAGATTCATAATATCTTTTAAAGCATCACTCATATATTGAAAAGGTTTAGCAATTAGTTTTGCATAAATTAAAGATCCGAGCAGAGAGAGTGCAAGCATTGTTGCGCCAATATGTGGAGCTAATTGCTGCAGTACATCTGTTAATTTTGGATTATCTTGTGCATCATTTGCTTTACTTGCTGCATTTTGTTTATGTAAGGCATCATTAGTAGCGACTTGCTTTTCCGTTTCTGTAAGTGGAGCAGAAGCGCTATTTTTCCCCGAAATATTTTGAGTATGTTCTTTTGCTTTTGCAGTTTGGCTAGGCTGCAAAAGGTGATTGATAGCTGTAGAGAGAGAATTATAATCTATAATAGCAGATTGGAAATTAAACATGTCCCCCTGTGATACAGCTTTATTTTGATTCGTTTTACTTTGATCGTTTTGTTTATCTGAATCCGCTTGTTCTGTAGTATGCGTTCCATTTTCTTTCGCAAAACGTTCTTTATCGTAGTTTGAAGCTAAGAAGTAAATAACTTGATAAAGACAAAGTGATAAAAGAATACAAAATAATAAGGTTTTGATGAAAATATTTTTGGTGATGTTGTCTTTGCTACGATTCGATTTTGTAGCCAATGCCTTTCACCGTTTTAATATAAGGAATTCCTAATTTTTTTCGTAAGTTTTTAATATGTGTATCTATAACTCTTACATCACCATAATGTTCATAGCCCCATACCTTATTCAACAAATCACTTCTTGATAATACTTTTCCTCGATTTTGCAGTAAAGTATAAATAATTTCAAATTCTTTTGTTGTCAATTCAATTTGATTACCATGAACATAAGCGGCGTATGCTGTAGAATTTAACATCAATTCATGGAATTGTAGTATAGTCGCAGCTTCGGCTTCCTTCGTTGCTGCCCTTCTTAATACAGCTTCTACACGTTTAATAAATACGGTGTAATGGAACGGTTTCGTAATATAGTCATCAATACCTAATTCAAATCCTTTAATTTCACTTTCTTCATTATGTAAGCCTGTTAACATAATGATTGGTACATCAGATTGTCCTCGCATAATTTTACAAATACTATAGCCATCTATATCTGGTAACATCACATCAAGGAGGACAAGATCGTATGAATTTTTTTGGAAAAGAAGTATACCTTCTGTCCCAGCACCAACGACATCAACAGTAAAGTTTTGTGCCATTAGAAATTCACGAATTAGTTCTTGTATATCTGGGTTGTCTTCAATCACCAGTATATGCGTCATAGTAACACCTCCTAAATAACGCTTTTAACTGCAATATTCGAATTCATCATTTTTTCGATGACTCAGATTGTTTATACATATAATAAGCCCCTGCCATAAAATAATCATGAAAGTAGCAAGGGGAGTTGTTTAGTGAAACTGAATATTTAAGAATTACAGTAATTCTATTATAGTATGTATTATAAAATTTATAAAATATTATAACTGTATAATTTTAATATCCATGTTTATCAATGTTTGGATGTTACCTAACACAATCTATTCCTATTATATATGTAAATACAGTTGTTTTGCTACTGTAAATGAAGAAATAAAATAAGCCAAGACATAAAATTCTTGGCTACACGTAAATCGCGCTTTGAGGTTATTTTACAGTGACAGTAGCTTGCTGGGGAATACGCTCAAATAACCAGTGTATATCATTGTTATACATACGAATACAACCTAGTGTTGTCCACTTACCAATTGCCTGATTATTGTTCGTACCATGAATCGCATAAGTTGTTCCGTAAGTTCCTGCCATGTTTAGTCCGAGCCAACGGTCACCAAGCGGATTACGTGGATCGCCGCCTTTAATTTTGCCTGTGTAATAAGGACGATTTTTAATTTTATTTACGATTTGGAAAGTACCTTTAGGTGTAGGAGTAGCTGCTTTTCCAGTAGCGACAGTAAAACTTTTTATGAATTTTCCGTTTTGATAATAATCCATTTTATTTAACTGTGTGTTTACAATCAGTTGATCTTTCGTTGCAGCTGCCTCAGCATTTGTGAATGGAATAGTTAAAAATCCTAATGATAATAGTGCGCCTAATAATAGTTTTTTCATTATATTCTCCTTTTTACTATTGTAATAGTCTTACATACAATGAATTTGCAATCCTCGTAATACTTTATTTACATTTTCATCTAATGTTTCAAAGAAAGTAGTAATTTTGGCATTGTGTTTGTTGTTTTTATCAATAAGTAATCTTTCATTTAATAAAAGTTCGCCATGTAGTCCAAAACTTTGAACTTGAATATTTAATTCATCTTCCGTTTCAGAAATAATTGGTAAGAAGTAGTGAAAAGCTTTCGTTGGAATGATGTAGCTTTTGCCAATCATGCTTTCTTGATTTGAATTAATCCATTTTTTCGTAACAATCTTAATGTTCTTTTTTGAAACGATAAAAGACAGTGTTGTAGACTTTGTTAAACTTACGTCAAATTCATTTGTTTCACATATGTGTAAATTAAAAACGGTTTCATTTTGGTGAGATTCAACATTTGTATTAATAAAATCGTGCATCTTATAAGCTTCCATTTCGTATTCACCCTTTTTTCAATTTCGAAAAGCGATTAATATTTATTCAAATTAATGTTTAGTCATATATTAGTTAAATTTTTAAACAAATTCCGATATAATCTTACAATACGTATATGAAGCTAATATGAAGTTCGTATGAGTTTGTAGTGGTTTTTTATTAAGAACAAAATATAACGATTTTTAAGTGTTAAAAAATGGATAAAAAATGCATATTAAGGCCTTGGTTTCTCACGTTATATACTTGTTAAGTTGTCTGAAAATGAAAGTAAATAAAGAACGTAAAAGTTTAGTGAGAGCCTTACAAAAATGTAATAAAAATGTAAGCTATTGTGATAGTTATTTCGACAATTTTTTTATACAATATTAGTAAGAAGTTGCACGTGATTGAAAGGAGAGATGACATGGAATGGATTCATGAATTATTTCAGCAATACGGGTACTATGTTGTACTTGTCGGCTTGCTGTTAGAATATATTGCACTTCCGTTTCCGGGAGAGCCAACGTTAGCATATGCGGGATTTTTAGCACATAAGGGTGATTTAAGTTTACCGATTTTAATTATCCTATCCTTCATTGGGACAAGTGTAGGAATGACGATCCAATACTTTTTAGGAAATAAATTAGGAATGCCCTTTGTTCAAAAGTATGGGAAATACGTATTTTTAACACAAAGAAAAATCGACTTAACAAGAATGTGGTTTGATAAGTATGGATACTTCTTGATTTTTATCGGTTTCTTTATTCCTGGTGTACGTCACTTTACAGGATACTTTGCGGGAATTATTAACTTACCGTTCCGCCGTTTTGCAATTACAATTTACTCAGGTGCTCTATTTTGGGTATCATTCTTCTTAATCGGTGGTTACTGGCTAGGTGGCAATTTACATGATATTTTTGGAGCGCTAGAAGGTCATATCGGTAAAATTATTTTTGGAGTGATTGCGATTGTAGCAATTACGTTAGGAGTTCGTTTCCGTAAACAGTTAAAACGAGCATTATTACAAAACGCAAGTTAATATGGAATCCATTCTATGTCAGAATTTAGGAAGGCAGTGCAGAAGCACTGCCTTTTTTATTTTAATAAGTTTTTGTTTACCTGTTTAAAAATTTATAGATTACCTTGTCAATTATTAACGTCAAAATGACAATTATAATTGACAAAAATAAGGATATTATTTACAATTTTAATTAAATAAATGAAAAAGAGGGAAGATATGAAGCTTCAAAATCGGGTGAGAGAATTACGAGCAAAGCATCGTTTATCACAAGGGGATTTAGGGAAAGCGATTGGATCATCGCGGCAAACGATTAGTTTAATTGAGCGCGGGGATTATGCACCATCTATCGTATTGTCGTTAAAAATCGCACAAATTTTCAATGTACCGGTGGAGGAAATATTTACGTTAGTGGAGGGGGAAGAGGATGATGAAGAGTAAACGAAAAAAACAATTTGATTTTGTGGGGAAAATGGCATTAAGTATGATGGGTGGCTTTTTAACATCTTATATAGCTTTAGATTTACTCTCGGATGAACCGAGAAAGTTATCATCTAATACATTTATAGGTATATGTACTATTTTTGGAATCTTAATGATGTACTATACTTGGAAGAATACACGTATGTTAGCGGAGGCACGCGATGAAGAAGAGAGTGTACAAGGCAGAAAATTAGGCATTATAAGTATATATTTACGTGTAGGTGATATAGTTACGCAGGCATGGTTTGTATATGCAGTTATTGCATGTAGACGTGCACTGTTGCAGGATACAAATGTTTCATTTGCAGTGTGGAATTTAGTAGCTTCTATTGTTTGTTTAACTATTGTAGTGATTAGTGGGCTCATAACAAAAAATCGTTATAACAAGCTATATCCTGAACAAGGTGTAACATATATGGAATCTATGAAAATGTGGACGAAAAACGCAGATGAAGGATTAAAGCACATTGTGCATGAGGCTGGATATAAAGCGTATGAATTTACGAATACAATATTGGCATATGTATGGTGGGCTGCCGTTATATATACGGCGGCTAGTGATATCGACTTTGTATTAATTGGCTTAATCTCATTTATTTGGATATTGCATCTCGGAAAGTTCATGTACGAAATGCAGAGAAAAATGATTTATTAAGGGGAGAAAAAGGTGGATATTTTAAAAAGGCCAGCTGGTTCTATGACGGCGGCGTTAGTTTTGTCCATTTTATACGGAGTAATCCGAACTGAGAAATTAGAAATAATGTTGGATATATGGGCATTATTTGGAATTTTTTTATTGGTGTTAGCTATTCATGAGCTAGGACATGTAGTGTTTGGTTTAATAGGTGGTTTACATTTTAAATTTATGACAGTAGGGCCGATTACTTTTCAAAAAGAGAAGGGGAAAGTACGCATTCGAGAAAATAAATTGTGGATGTACTTTGGAGGCGTGGCGATGTTAGTGCCTCCTTCCATAGAGACACCAAATCTTTCGAAAAAATGGGCGTGGCTCACTTTAGGTGGACCGATTGTGAGTTTACTATTTGGTATTACTTCTGGTTACATATACATGGTGAGTTACTATCAATATCTTTTATATTTTTCTGTTTTACACTTTGTCATTTTTGCAGCTACAATCGTACCGATAAAAGGAACGTTTTTGAGTGATGGTATGCAATTTCTCATTTTAATTAAAGATGATGAAAAAGCGAGGCAGCATTTATATAACATTCAAGTATCGAGTGAGTTATTTAGTTATAAGAGGCCGAAAGTTTGGGATAAGAGATTAATAGAACTTAGTGAGGAAAAATTAAAGGAAGATAAAAGTATAAGAGATATAATGAGTGGGCTTATGCTCGTTTTTTATACCAGAGCCGATCAAGAAGGAATGGAAAGAGCGATACCATATATAGAACCAATTGTTCGACAACCTGTAACGAAAGAAAATAAATTTTTCGTTAGTAGTTTTCATAGTTGGTATCTTTTATATAAAGCTCTTTATCAGATGGATAGTCTTTCTCTGCAAGAAGCGAAAGAACATGGGAAGGCTATTACAAAAATAGACTTACATGGGTATTATCGTACACAAGGAATTGTGAAATATGTAGAGGGCGATATGGAAGCTTCCAACGTTTATATGAGGAAAGCGGATAAAGAATTGAAGAGCGCCGAGAAGAGTGAAATGGGATATTTACAATTAGAAAGAGAATGGTTTGAGCAGCTAAAGAAGAGGGTATCTTACGATGGGTGAGGTATCCTCTTTTTTCTATGTCGTCTTATGCCGTTCCATAAAAAGTGTGGGGCGAGTAAAATAAGATAAGAAGAGCAAAACTTGGAGGAATTCTAGATGGAAATTTTAACGATTATTTTGATCGTCTTGCTCATTTATGCTGTTTTTAAAGTGGCATATGTAGCATTAAAAATACTCGCGATTCTATTAATTATCTTTTTAATCGTAGAGTTCGGCAGTAAATTGCTTGGGGGATAGGGTATGTTGATCGTCTTGATTGTCGAAGAATGTCGGTAAGTCGATATTCTGTGTCGAACCGTCGATATAATGAAAAAATCGCTGATATAAGTGGAGAAATCGTCGATATATTTGAAAAATCGCTGATATAATCCGGTAAATACCAATCAGGGTATGCAAACCAACATAAAAAAAGCTGGAAGAATCTCTTCCAGCTTACGAGTTACTTTCAATTTGGCGACCGTTTTCTTCTTCGTTGTCTTGTAATAGGTTGAATACATCTGCTAGACAGAATGCAATGAACCAAGTCCATAGACCGTGGAAGAAAGCTGAGCTTAATTGAAGTGGTAATGTATAGTTAGTCATTGAGTAGGAAATACATCCACCAACGATTCCGATCATTGTTAATAACATTGTTTTTTGCGCATTTTCTTCTGGATTAAAGAGGAAGAAAATGTATCCACCTAAAATTGAAGCGCTTACAAGTGTTTCGATTCCATTAAAAATGATATTCTCTCCAAGCTGAGTGTTTGTCCAGAAGCAGATTGTTCCGCCGATAATAGCAAACAGGACAGCTATTGTATATCGTATATATTGATTCATATGTTCATCTCCTTATGTAATAAGATGATTTGGAAGTCAAAAAGGTAGGTATAGTATATTGAAGTGAGTTTTAATTGTACGTATCTTTTTATAAAAAGATCATTGAAGAGTAACTAAGATGATCGGTTATTTAAACCGTTACGTGTATGGTGTCTGAAATATACCTGACTGCTCGTTTCTTTTTGTTTGTAAAATATGAGAAACTTCCAAGTCTATATACTCTTTTTTTGTGCGTCTGTTTTCATTATAACATATTTAGAGACATAATAATAGAATTATCTGATTTTGTAATAAGTGTAAAAAATAAAAAACGCAAGGAAATACCATTAACGGTGCGGTTTAGTAGAAGAAGGAGTTTCATTTATTTTGATGAAATATGTAATCAAAGTGAGATCTAAGTAGACTTAAATATGATAAAAAATGTTTTATGGCATGCATGTAATGTAAGGGAGGAGAGCTAACTTGGAGTTCACAACAGAAAGATTAATAATTAGACCTTTTAAAAGTACTGATTTACAGGATGTATTTGCTATTTATAATAGTGAGGATACATGTAAGTTCCTATTACATAATAAGTGGACTTATGAAGACATGCAGGAAAGATTTAATAAGAAACTAGAAAACAATGTGCTTACTAAAGAATCAGTATTAAGTTTGGCGGTTATATACAAAACGAAAGTAGTTGGTGATTTATCCGTATGGTACACAAATATGAAAGACACTGTCGAGATTGGTTATAGTTTTTCAAATGAAGTAACTGGAAGAGGTTTGGCAACAGAAGCAGTAAGTCGTTTGGTATTTAAATTATTTCATGAATGTAATGTACACCGTATACAAGCTAATCTTGATGCACGAAATACAGCTTCACAAAAATTGTGTGAACGAATAGGCATGAGAAAGGAAGCACATTTCATACAAGATTTCTGGAATAAAGATGAATGGACAGATAGTATTGTATATGGAATGCTATCCTCCGATTTGTAGTAATAAACGTAGTGATTGTATTATGCTAAAAGGTGCGTGAGTTGAATAACAAAGGGCATCACATATAATATGTGATGCCCTTTCATGTATTGACCTTTTTTATATACGTTTGAAACGGCCGACAATTTCAACTGTTTCAGTAATGTTCATAAATGCTTTATTATCCACTTGACGGATAATACGTTTCATTTCGCCTAACTCATAGCGAGTCACGACAGTGTAAATCATTTTTTTCTTATGGTTTGTATAGCCGCCGACAGCATCTACCATTGTCACGCCACGTATGCCGTGATGTAGTAGGGCGCTTTTTATTTCCTCGCCTTTTTCTGTAATTGTCATTATCGTTAATTTAATATGTTTTGTATGCACAGCATCGATCACTTTGCTGACTACAAATCGACTAATTAACGTATAAAGTGTAATATCCCATCCGAAAATAAATCCTGCTACAACAAGTAAGATTAAGTTGAATACAAATATGATTGCTCCAATTGAAACATCTCGATATTTCGCTACAATCAATCCAACAACATCAAAACCACCTGTTGAAGAAGCAAATCGGAATATGATTCCTGAAGCTGCTCCGCAGATTACACCGCCGAATACAGAAGATAGTAAAATATCGTCTGAAACTTGGTGTACAGGGATAATGTTCATCGCTAACGATGATACAGCTACAAAGTACGCTGTTAAAAAGGTTGTCTTCTTGCCTAAGTAAAAGTGACTTAAAATAAGAAGAGGAATGTTTAGTAAAAAGATAAGTGCACCGATATTGTAGTGCATTAAATAACCGATAATCATCCCTACTCCAGCGAATCCACCGCTAATCATGTTATGCGGGATAAAGAACATATTCATAGAAATTGCATACAAAATAGAAGCTACGAAAATAACAACCAACTGTATGATAAATTCTAAGTGAAATGTTTTAGCTGCTGGGAAGGATAAAAAGGCGGTGTCGGGAACGTAATCGGCGTCTCCTAGTTGACCCATAGTATGTTTCATCTCCATATTCATTTTTGATTACAAGAAGAGAATAAAGGTTTTTTCAAAAACTGGCAATAGTTTTATTATAATGCAAAAATTTTATAAATTTCTAATAAATCAAGCCTATTCATTGATGTGTGTGAATATACTAAAGAAAGCGAATACAATGTTTCTTAATTATTATTTTCTTGAGAAAATATGCAAAATACTTTTTTTGACGATAAAAGGAAATAGAGAATGTTTGCCGAATGTGCTAAAATGACCTTATTAAGGATGTGAAGCGATGGAATTTTTATTGCAGGATGCAATTCTATATATATCGTTTGTAACGACAGCACTTTGTTTATTAGAAGTTTTCTTCCTTGTTAACGTTTCTCGCTTTGTGCGTCAGCAAGCATCGAGCGGTAGACAAAGAGCATTTGCGTTAGTTGATACATGTGAAGATAGTGCGGGGAATGTACCGCTATTTTCTATTTTTTATAAATATGGAATGATTCGTTCTGTACGCAGACAAGAATCAAGTGAAGAGAATGACGAGGTCGGTCCGTATACACCAATGTTTCGCTAAATAATTACGAAACATTGGAGGAATGAACATGTTAAAATCATACCGAGCTGTGCTCGTTAGTTTATCATTATTACTTGTTTTTGTTTTATCTGGTTGCAGTAATGCAGCTCCAATTGATGCACATAGTACGGGAATTTGGGATCATTATTTTGTCTATCCAATCTCGTTTATGATTCAATTTGTTGCTCATCATATACCGGGAGCTAGCTTCGGGATTGCTATCATTATTATGACGCTCGTTATTCGTTCAGCGATGATTCCATTAGCTGTTTCGCAATATCGTAGCCAAGCGAAAATGAAGAAAATGCAACCTGAATTGCAGAAGCTAAAGAAGAAATACGGTGATGTAAGTAAAGATCTTGAAAAACAAAAACAGTATCAAAAAGAAATGTCAGAACTAATGAAATCAGGCGGTTGGAATCCACTTGCTGGTTGCTGGCCTCTATTAATACAAATGCCGATTTTTTCTGCTTTGTATTATGCGATTAGCCGAACAGAAGAGATTCGCACATCTTCGTTTTTATGGGTGAACTTAGGACATGCAGATCCGTATCATATATTACCGATTATTGCAGCGTTAACGACATTTATTCAGATGAAAGTTTTCCAATCTAATATTACACCTGGAGAACAAGTACAGATGCTAAAAATGCAGCAAATTATGATGCCCGCAATGATTTTATTTATGGGATTTGCGGCACCATCAGGACTTGTGTTGTACTGGATAACAGGTAACTTATTTACAATGACACAAACAATTGTATTAAGAAGAATAATGGAACGTGAAGAATTACAATTACAAAAGGCTTAGAGAAACACCGCTCATCACGAGCGGTGTTTTTTTGTTAAGTCGTTA
Source organism: Bacillus paranthracis (assembly GCF_024296885.1). NCBI lineage: Bacteria > Bacillati > Bacillota > Bacilli > Caryophanales > Bacillaceae > Bacillus > Bacillus paranthracis. The sequence goes on along the minus strand of NZ_CP101135.1, from coordinate 4,740,693 downwards.
AGGAAATGTTAAGAAACCGACATTACTATAGGCATTGTATACGAAAGTGTACATGCATTAGAAATATGAAGGAGGAAATTTCCTATGAAGAAGAAAACAGTTGGGTATTTAGCGATTGCAGGTGCTTTATCATTCGGAATCATTGGAGGAGTCGGTATTCCGGCATTCGCGGCAACGAATACTTCAGCAGTGGATCAGTCTGCAAAAACGGCGAAAAAAGATTTAGATGATGCTACAAAACAAAAAGTAAAAACAATTATGGACGATACAAAGAAACAGTTGGAGGAGTTAGGTGTAAAGCTTCCAGAGAAAGAAAAACGTAAAGAAATGTTTGCGGGATTAGATAATCAAACGAAAGAAAAAGCGAAATCAATTTTAGAGCAAGAAAAGTCTGGAAAATTAACAAGAGAACAAGCAAAAGAAGAATTGACAAAACTAGGAGTGAAGTTGCCGGAAAAGGGTAAACACAAAGAAATGTTTGCGGGATTAGATGATCAAACGAAAGAAAAAGCGAAATCCATTTTAGAGCAAGAGAAATCCGGCAAATTAACACGTGAACAAGCGCAAGAAGAATTAACGAAATTAGGCGTGAAAATGCCGGAGAAGGGTAAGCGTAAAGATATGCTTGCTAACTTAGATGAACAGGCGAAAGAAAAAGTGAAGTCAATTTTTGAACAAGTTAAGTCCGGCAAATTAACGCATGAGCAAGCAAAAGAAGAATTAACGAAGTTAGGCGTGAAACTCCCAGAGAAAGAGAAGCATGAAGATATCTTTGCGGGATTAGATGAGGCAACAAAAACAAAGGCAAAAGAGATTTTAGACAATGAAAAGAAACAATTAGAGGCATTGAATGTTGATTTACCGCACCATAAGTTTTTTATGAAAAAAGATGAGAAATAATTGAATGAATTCGTATCTTTCGTGTGGGCAACCGGAAGGTACGTGCGAGGACCGATTTCTGTCAGCAGAAATCGGTCCCTTTTAATGATTTAATAAAATTTTTTTCATAGTTAGTATGTATCCAAAGACGCAGTAGAAGATTGCAAAACCGATAAATACTTCTGTATATTGATATTTACCTAATACATAGAAGGAAACAGCTGGTATAATAGCTACCGCTAAAATGCTATAACCAGGATACTTGTACCGATGCATGATAGCGAATAGAACAGAAAGAAATGTAGCGATGATACAAAAAACAGCAATCATTATTGGTGCACCTCCTATATGAATTATACCGTTTTTAGGAAATTAGAGAAGTGTCGTAACTTCTGTTATAATATAAGAAGAGAAATATTTCGTATGTTATATAAAAAAATATATTGATTTTTTCTAACAATTCAATATAATGAACAATAACTACAAAATTCGACATCAAGAAGTGATGATGAGGACATGATCAATTTTTTACGATTCTCAGAGAGGGAGGCCTTTGGCTGTGAGCTTCCTAATACGGAAAAAGGGATTACCACCTCTGAACTGCAGCAGTGAACGAACATCTAGTAATTGCTTGCCGGCAAAAACCGTTATTTTAGACTTGAGAAATTGGTGAAGTGTGTTACTTTGCGAATTGAAACAAGGGTGGAACCACGAATATAACACTCGTCCCTTTTTTAGGGAGGAGTGTTTTTTTATTTCATTTTTGCATCACACTAGAATTGGAAGGAGGATAAGAAGCATGCATCATGATGAGAAGAACAAAATTGGTTTAACGGTAGCACTTTCTATCGTAGTAGGAACGATTATTGGGTCTGGTGTGTTTATGAAACCAGGGAGCGTATTAGATTACTCGGGGAGTTCTAATATGGCGATTCTTGCTTGGGTAATTGGTGGTCTGTTAACGTTAGCAAGTGGTTTAACAGTAGCTGAAATTGGAGCGCAAATCCCGAAAAATGGTGGGTTGTATACGTATTTAGAGGAGATTTATGGAAGTTTTTGGGGGTATTTATCAGGCTGGATGCAAACGATTGTGTATGGGCCAGCTATTATTGGAACATTAGGGTTATACTTTAGTTCTTTAATGATTAATTTTTTCTATTTAGATAAAGTATGGAATTTACCAATCGCAATTGGAACAGTTGTGTTCCTTGGCGTTGTAAATAGTATGGGAACAAAATACGGAGGTATCGTCCAAACGATCACGACAATCGGGAAGATGATTCCAATCGTATTAATTGTTGTGTTAGGTTTTTGGAAAGGGAATAGCGATATCTTTAACGTAGTTGTGCCGATATCAGAAAATCAAAGTATCGGGATGGCAATCTTAGCAACGTTATTTGCTTATGACGGTTGGATTTTACTTGCTTCGATTGGTGGAGAAATGAAGAATCCAACAAAGTTATTACCGAAAGCTATGACAGTTGGGATTTTAATTGTAACAGCTGCTTACGTATTAATTAATTTGGCATTATTGAATGTATTACCAGCAACGCAAATTGTAGAACTTGGAGAAAATGCAACAGCGACAGCTGCAGGAATGCTACTTGGAGAATATGGCGGGAAAATTATTAGTATCGGTATTATCGTTTCTATTTTCGGTTGTTTAAATGGAAAGATTTTAACGTTCCCACGTATCCCGATGTCGATGGCAGAACGTGGACAACTTCCATTTGCTAAGTTTATTGCGAAGGAAAGCCCAAGATTTAAAACACCAGCAAATGCGATTACTGTTGAAATCATTTTAGGAATTATTTTAATGATTATTAGTGATCCGAATAAGCTATCTGAGATTTCCGTATTCATTATTTATATTTTCTACGTAATGACGTTTATCGGTGTCTTCATTTTAAGAAAACGTAATAAAAATAAAGAGCGTGCATACAGTGTACCGTTATTCCCAATCGTACCAATCGTTGCGATTTTCGGCTCGCTCTTTGTAATTGGTAGTGCCATTATCAATGATCCGGTAAGTTGTTTCTTATCAATTGGAATTGTGTTTACGGGGCTGCCGGTATATTGGTATTTAAATAAGAAGAATAAAAATGAAGTGTCATGACTGAAGGGTAGGCGTATAATGTGCCTACCTTTTTTACTGTAAAAAAATTGTACTTGTGTTCAACTTCTATTTTGGTTACTATAATCGTAGTAACCAAAATAGAAAGCGTGGGGAAAGACTTGAATTTTCGTGTGTATATTTTAGCTATCGCGGCTTTCGTAGTCGGAACGGTTGAGCTAATTATAGGAGGAACGCTCGATTTAGTTGCCAACGATTTAGGTGTATCTATTAGTGCAGCTGGTCAGCTTATCACAATATTTTCAGTAGTATTTGCTTTATCAGGTCCTGTTTTACTAGCTTTAACAGGGAAATTTGAAAGAAAAACATTGTATGTTGGGGCATTATCAATTTTCTTAATCGGAAATATTATTTCAGCATTTAGTGTGAATTACGGGATGTTAATGTTCTCAAGGGTGATTTGTGCGGCGAGTGGTTCGCTTATTATTGCACTGTCAGTAACACTTGCTTCTAGCGTTGTAGAACCGCATTTTCGTGCGCGTGCAATTGGAATCATTTTCATGGGGATTAGTGGGTCACTTGTACTTGGAGTACCGCTTGGACTTGTACTCGGAAATGCATACGGATGGCGTGCACCATTTGTACTCATTTCGATCTTAACAGTTATAGCAATCGCTTGTATTTCATTATTCTTAACGAAAGTACCACCGACATCGGTATTATCAATAAGAGAGCAAATTGCTACGTTAAAAGATAAAAAAATCGTCAGTGCACAGTTAACGTCATTCTTATTTTTAACGGGTCATTTAACACTATATGCATATTTAACACCATTTTTAAAAGATGTTATGCATGTGGAAGCGAATTGGATTAGTGTATTTTACTTCATCTTCGGAATCGCAGCAGTAATTGGGGGCGGCTTCGGAGGCTGGCTTGCTGATAAATGGGGATCGAAGAAAAGTATTATTTCAATTATTATCGTATTTGCGTGTGCGATTTTCCTATTGCCGATGATGACATTCTCATTCCCACTGTTCATTATTATGATGGGAATTTGGAGTATGCTGAGCTGGGCTATTTCGCCAGCACAGCAAAATTATTTGATTGAAATTGCACCAGAATCAGCTGGTATTCAGCAAAGTTTAAATAACTCTGCTCTTCACTTAGGAATTGCGCTCGGTTCAACAGTAGGCGGAGTTGTTATTGAGAAATCATCTGTTATATATAATGCTTGGGTAGGAGGCGGCTTTATTATATTAGCGCTGCTTTGTGCAATTTTCTCGATTACGAGAGGACGTTCTACTCAGTTTGCAAAAGAAGAATCTATCGTTTGATAGGTTCTTTTTATTTGTAAAAAATGGAAGGATTTGGTGGGTAAATGGAGAAAGGTGTATATAGCGAGGTGATGGAAAATGATGTCTAATTTCTCGGTATTCGGCATGATAATTGCGCTACTACCGATATTGATAGTTGTTTTTGTGTTAAGATGGGTTCGTTTCATCTATCAAAATTCAGAGAAACAAGTGGAGCAAAATGAGAAGATTATTGAGCTGTTGATGGAGATAAAGGAAAAAGATAAGTAATATGTATTCATTTGAAATTTGTTTCTCGTAAGATATGAAGGCACTTATAAAGTGCCTTTTTTATTATGTTTGAAAATTGGAAACATGTAATGTTTATTTGTCAATAGCAGCATGACAACAAAACGTTTTAAAATGGCTTATTACTGTGAAACTTTCTCAACAATTCGACAAGATACTACAAAAAAACCACCTATTCTCTTTTTTTCACTATAAGTACAATGAAACAGTAAGATTGCTTCATGTAGAAATTTATATATGGTGGTGGAGAGAATGAAACGAAAGATGGTAGGAAAATGGTTTAGTTTTTTAAGTGCTCTTATTATTTTATTAGGAATTGCAATGCCACAAGTAAAGGCAGAAGTAATGAACAGAGAAACATATAAGATGGATTGGAGCTATAGTAATTCGAAACAGCGTGAAATAAAGACAGAAATAATTAAAACGGCTTCGGGTAGTATTGCGTATTGTTTAACGCCTGATTTACGTTCGCCCAATGGGGATGATTTGCCTGAGATGGGGAAAACATCCGATGCTGTATATCGTATTTTATTAAATGGATATCCTCAAAAAAGCCCATCTGAATTAGGTGTAGCGACAACGGAAGAGGCGCATTATGCTACACAATTAGCAGTATGGATTGCAGCAAATGAATTAACGGAAGAAGATTTAGTTGCAAAAAATGAACGTGTACATAATCTTATGAAGCGTTTAGTAGAGGCTTCAAAAAAAGAAACTGGATCACAAGATGTATTCTTTAAAGTTAATCCTGTAGATTCACAAACTGCTACACAAAAAGGTGATTATTTAGAAACAGGATTTTATGCAGTGCAAACAAATGCGGTTTCTGGCTCTTATACAATTCTTCCTGAAAATGCTCCTAAAGGGCTTCGAATTGTAAATGAAAATGGTGAAGAGAAAAGTACGTTATCAATTAACGAAAAATTCAAAATCTTAATCCCGAAAAATACGAGTAGTGGTAACTTTAAAATGAAAGTGAAGTCTACTTTAACAAATTTACAAGCAATAGCTTTTAAAGGATCGGAAAAAGTTCAAAATACAACGGTATTGTTACAAAGAAATAGTGAGAAAATCAGTACAGATTTAGTTGTAAATTGGGAATCAGTAGGTTCTTTAAAGATTATGAAATTAGGAGAAAAAAAGGAAGTATTAAAAGGAGCGGTGTTTGAAGTTTCTAATGAAAACTTTAAACAAAATGTTACGACTAATGATAAGGGGATTGCGGAGTTAGGTAATCTTCCAATCGGTATATATAGCGTCAAAGAAATTCAAGCGCCAGCTGGATATGTGTTAGACGGAAGCGTTAAAAAAATTGAAGTGAAAACTGGTGAAACAGCTGTATTAGAGCTTAAAAATGAAAATGTAAAAGGTGAATTAGAAATAACGAAAGTAGATGTAGCGGATGGGAATACGAAACTACCGAACGCAGAATTTACAATCTACAACGAACAAGGGAAAGAAGTAGTAAAAGGAAAAACGGATGAAAAAGGTGTAGCGAAATTCAAACTACCATACGGAAAGTACACGTATAAAGAAACAATAGCGCCAAATGGATATGTAATAAATGAAGAGACGTTCGCATTTGAAATAAAAGAGAATGGAGAAATTATTAAACATATCGTTCAAGATAAAAAAGTAGAAGGTGAGTTAGAAATAACGAAAGTAGATATAGCGGATGGGAATACGAAATTACCAAATGCAGAGTTTACAATCTACAACGAACAAGGGAAAGAAGTAGTAAAAGGGAAAACGGATGAAAAAGGTGTAGCGAAATTTAAACTACCATACGGAAAGTACACGTATAAAGAAACAATAGCGCCAAATGGATATGTAATAAATGAAGAGACGTTCGCATTTGAAATAAAAGAGAATGGAGAAATTATTAAACATATCGTTCAAGATAAGAAAGTAGAAGGTGAGTTAGAAATAACGAAAGTAGATATAGCGGATGGGAATACAAAATTACCAAATGCAGAGTTTACAATCTACAACGAACAAGGGAAAGAAGTAGTAAAAGGAAAAACGGATGAAAAAGGTGTAGCGAAATTCAAACTACCATACGGAAAGTACACGTATAAAGAAACAATAGCACCAAATGGATATGTAATAAATGAAGAGACATTCGCATTTGAAATAAAAGAGAATGGAGAAATTATTAAACATATTGTGAAAAATAAGAAAGAAGAAAAGGCATCGCTTCCTTCTAAGCCAAATAAGCCAACACCGAATGGAGAAGTGAAACCTTCCGCTGATGTGAAGCCGATGCAACAACCTAATATTCATAATGAAGTACGTTTGCCAGCTACTGGCGGCGTCGGCAATGAATTTACGGTTTTATTTGTTCTAGGACTTGGTTTTATTATTGCAGGAGCTTATGTGTTAAAGATGAAAAATAGAAAAGAAATGTAGAAAAAAACGCCTTGTAATAGAGGCGTTTTTTTAGTATCTCAACTTCATCAATAAACTCTTAATTTCCTCATCTTCCATAAAGAGGTCATGGTGTTTCTGGGTAATCTTTGCAAGTGCAACGTCGTGATAGAAAAATTCTGTAAAGAACTTTACGAAAGGTTGTGACATTGTTTTCATCGCTTGCCATGACTCTTGCTCTACACCAGCAAATAAAATTTCACGGTCGTCAACGATGAGCAGTAAGTATCGCTCTAGCGCGTTAGGCTCTTCGGCTGGGATTAGAAAATGCATGTTTTCTAAGTCTGTTTTTACTTTTCCAACTATAAGGGCTTCGGTTTTGACGCCTTGTTTTGCTTTTTCTTCTAATAACGGAAGATATTCTAAAAGAGTATCGTTCCAAGCTGAAATGCGAATTGATTCTTTTGCACTTTCGATGAGCTCTTTACTTTGAACGCGAATAGAAGATTGCATTTTTAAGCTCCACACACGGTCATCTGTAAATGATTTTTTCGATATAGTTGTCTCTAATTCTTTAATATTGGATTGAAATTCTGTTGTTAATTTTTCAATTGCTAGCTTGAGTGGTAATGCTGTATACATCTTTTTCTTCTCCGAAACAGAATCCATTACCATTCCTTTATCAATTAGACGTGCAAGTACTTCATATATTTTGGCTTTTGGAACGCCAGAATGCTTCACAATCGTTGTAGCATCTAATGGCTCGTTGCTTGATACGACAACTTCGTAAGCTTGGCTTTCATATTGTGAGAAACCGAATTTTTGTAACATAGTTCCCTCCGAACGAATGAGATTATAGTTTAAGGATAATGAACTATTTGTTTTTGCACAAGTGGTAGTCAGTTTTCTAATTGTATTAAGGTGAGAATTAATTTCAATTTTTTAATTTTATCTATTATACTTAATATAGTGATTAATATGATTACAATACAACGAGAAGGGTAACTAACTGTTACGATTTATTTAACCAATTATAATGAAAGTTAATTAAATATATCAGTAAGCCCTGCTAGTCAAGTGATTGGCTAGTAGTGAGGGTTAACTGCGGGCAATCCCTAAAGCTGATTGAACTACAACGTGGCTAGAAATAGCGAGCGTGAATGTCGCGAAAGCAGAAAAAATCAATTAGATGGTGCAAGGTTAAATCCTAAACACTAGAACAATGGGTCTTCCGCCTCGAATCATCTAAGTCAAAAGTGATAAGATGAACGTTCAACGACTATCTCGTATAACTGACGAGAGTACACCACAAGCCTATGGTGGTGGAAAAATCCTCTATCTCTAAAGAGATAAACATATAGTCTGCGCTCATGTGAAAACATGAGAAGTTCATAAGAGAACTGGCTAAGGAATTGCGCCCTTAGTTGAACAAGATAAATTTTATTAAATCTATCAAACTTCATTGAAAGTATCGAACATACGTGCTATGTTAGGTTTAATGAGGTGAGAATAATAATGAAATTTTCACGAGTTAGTCAAGTATCAAAATTAACAGGTTTGCATCCGAGTAGTCTAAGGAGAATGCTGGTGGAACACGCTACGATTCAGAAGAACAAATCTTTCATTAAAGGAGTTACATTCTGATGATATTGGCGAAGAAAGTTAGACTGATTCCAACGCCTGAACAAGAACAAGTGCTGAGAAACCATGCTGGAGCTGCAAGATTCGCTTATAACTATTGTAAAAGAATGAGTGATAGATATTATAAGCTATTTGGAAAATCTGTTTCACAGTTAGCTTTACAGAAACGATTTACAAAGATCAAGAAGCGAAAGAGGTATGAGTGGTTAAAAGAAATCAATGCACAAGTGCCCAAACAGGCTTCAAAAGATTTTGATACGGCGAGAAAACATTCGTTCAAAAAGTACAAAAATGGGTATCACACTTCTTATAAATCCAAAAAAGATTTGATTCAAGGATTTTATGCCAATTATGAAAGACTGATTATAGGAAAGAGAGTAGTTCATATTCAGTCTATTGGAGAAGTGAAAACAAGCCAACAACTACCAAGAAATAAAAAACCATCCAATCCAAGAGTTACCTTTGATGGTCGTCACTGGTGGATGAGTGTAGGATTCCAAGAAGACTTTGAATCACAAGAACTAACGAATGAGTCGATTGGTGTGGATGTTGGTTTAAAAGAACTTTTTGTAGCTTCTAATGGTATGAAAGAACGAAATATAAACAAAGATGCTAAGGTTAAAAAACTTTTGAGAAGGAAAAAGTCAGCGCAAAGAGATATGTCTAGGAGATTTAAAAAAGGTGTAAAAATTCAATCTGCCGGATATGAAAAAGCGAAAGCGGAGCACCTGCGGTTATCTAGAAAAATTACGAATATCCGAAATAACCATATCCATCAAGCAACAGCTAAATTGGTGAAAACCAAACCAATGAGAATTGTTGTGGAAGACTTATCTATCTCAAACCTGTTAAAAAACAAAAAACTATCGAAAGCATTTTCCTTTCAAAAATTACACTTCTTCTTTCAATGTTTATCATACAAGTGCGAGAAGTATGGCATTGCGTATGTAAAAGCTGATAAATGGTTCGCCTCAAGCAAGATTTGTTCATGTTGCGGAGTAAAATACGACCATTTAGTTCAACCAGAAGGACAGTGGAGTTTAAAAATACGTGAGTGGCGTTGTGCTTCATGTAATAGCCATCACGATAGGGATTTAAATGCTGCGATAAATTTATCAAGATGGGTAAAATAAATGCTTGATAATAGGAGGTAACGATACTGCCTCGTGTGGAGTGTTATACCCCTCGTCCCTTCGGGGTTGCGAGAACACTTTGAAGCACTAACTTGTGTAAATTTGATTGAATTGTATAGATTTAGTTAAGTTTATCGTATCGGGATGCTTTGGGGGATATGTTAAGAAGTTTACGTTTAAAAATTGCGGTAGTATTTTCGGTACTTATTTCTATGATGTTCGTAATATTAGGTACAGCTATGTATCAATTACAGAAAGAGAAGGAAGTGCGCTCCTTAGACCAGTATTCTCAAAATACGATGGATCTTGTGACAGAGCAACTTACGACATTTGTTCAAAGAACGGATGAAGATATGGGGTATTATGCGAACAGTGAGATGATTCGTAATATGCTTCAAGACGGAGTTACTCCAGAAGAGGAAGCATTTTTGACGAAAGAGTTTTCGGAGTATAAAAAAAATCATCCAGGCATTTTAGACTTATATATTGGTACGAAAGATAAAAAAACATTAAGTGCCAATCTTGCTGAAGGTGGAAAAGTGCCAGAGGGATATGATCCAACGACAAGACCTTGGTATAAAGACTCAGAAGCTGATGTGAAAACGGTTCACTGGGGACAACCTATGTATGAAATTGCAACAGGTAAGTTAAGCGTGGGAGTTTCTAAAGCAATTACAGCTCACGATGGATCTGTATTAGGTGTTGTGGCGATGGATGTATCGCTCGGAACAATTCAGAAATTACTTCATAATATTCAATACAATAACGGCGGAGAAATGTTTATTATAAATGATAAAAATATGGCTCTTGTTTACCCGGAAAAGATAGGGAAAGATGTTTCGAAAGAGCCACTTGTGCAGAGTTTAAATAAAGATGTAACAAAATATGCTGTCACTACATTAAAAGGTGAAGAGGTAGTTGCATATAGTCAGTCATTTGATTTGATGAAATGGAAGATAGGAATTTTTTATCCGAAAGAAACAATTGATGGGCTATTACATAGTACGAGAAATACAGTCATTATAATGGCATGTATTAGCCTATTCGTTGGAATCGTAGCTTCATACTTGTTCTCACGAAGATTAGCAAGACCACTGCAATTATTAACGAATCACGTTCAAAAAGTAGCAGAAGGTGATTTAACGTTGCAAATGAAAGTGACAAGTAAGGATGAAGTTGGAGAACTGACGAACCATTTTAATCATATGGTTGAACAAATGAATGAAATGGTAAGCAAAATTAAAAATAGTGTATCAACCGTGCAACAATCAACGAATAATCTACATTATTTAACGAATGAAACTGTAGCCGCTAGTAGAGAAGTATCAGGGGCAATGGATGATGTGAGCGGAGGAGCTTCTACGCTTGCTAATAGTGTAGATGAAGTTTCAGAGCAGCTTGAGAATATGGCGCAGTCAGTGGAACAAATGAATAACTCTGTTGGTGAAATAAAAGGGGTGGCTGGCAAAGCGGAAGAGGCATCTAAGCAAGGGCTAAATACGATGCGTAATTTAGTTCGTACAAGGGGTCAATCATCTTCGATTGTTGTTCATACAGAGGAAGCATCCGGAAAGTTAGAACAAAGAGTTGGCTCGATTCAAAATGTGGTAGAGCTTATAAAGGGGATTTCGGATCAAACGAATTTACTTGCTTTAAATGCTTCAATCGAGGCGGCACGTGCAGGCGAACAAGGTAAAGGTTTTGCTGTTGTTGCTGAAGAAGTTCGAAAATTAGCGGAACAATCAAAAGAAGCAACAGTAGAAATTGCAACGATGATTGGTGATGTACAAGTAGAGGTAAGGCGAGTTGTAGAAGTTGTAAGTAAATTGAAAGATATCGCGGATATACAAAATACAGTTACGACAGAGGCAGAAACGGAATTCCGTACAATTATGTCAGTTGTAAATACGATTAGTACTTCAGTGGAACAAATTGTAGAAGAGGTACATAACATCGGTCACGAGCAAGGAGAAATTACAGCGGTCATGCATACAATTGCTGGTACGAGTCAAGAAAGTGCAGCTGTTTCGGAAGAAGTAAATGCTGCAACTGAATCACAAGTGAATCATCTAGAAAAGGTGGCTCATACGATGGAAAGCTTGACGGAGCATATGAGAGACTTGGAAAGATTGGTTGAGCAGTTTAAAATAGAGGAATAACAAATTAGTAAAATGATGAGTATTTCGGTAAAATAGACAATGGATATATAAGAAGCAATTATAGGAGGAAGACTACTATGGCAATTGTTGACGTATCGATTATTCCAGTAGGAACAGGTAATCCAAGTGTTAGTGAATATGTAGCAGAAGTACAAAAGGTGTTAGAGAAAAATGCAGATCGCGTGAAGTATCAATTAACACCAATGAATACAGTTATTGAAGGAGATCTTCCTGTCATTCTAGAAGTTATTCAACAAATGCATGAAGTTCCATATACGAAAGGTGCACAGCGCGTTGCAACAACAATTCGTATCGATGATCGTCGTGATAAAGTAAGCACAATGGAGAAAAAATTAAACTCTGTTCGATCAAAATTATAAAGAAAAGCAGCGATCTTCGCTGCTTTTTTCATATAGGAGGTAATAAGATGAGTGAAAAATTTAACGAACAGTTTGACGGGTTGTTAGAGAAATACACGGAACTATTACTTGGAGAGAGCAATGAAGAGAGAAAAGAACAGGTACAGAAGTGGGCACTGTATTCTTACATAGCAAAGACGATGCCGGCTTTAGTGAAGCATTGGAATGAGACGTATCCCGATGCGAAAGAAGAGATGGTGCAGTTAATTACTGATATTAAAAGGCTGAATGAAGAAAAGAGAAATGAACAATAAAAAAACTTGGGATAAATATAATCTCAAGTTTTCTGTATTAATATCCTCATATAATTTACATGGAATATAAAGGATTTTATAAGCATGTCGAATATTTTCGACATGCTTATTTTGTGCCTATTAAACTCTATTTTTCTAAATGTCGAAAAATATTTCGGGCATATTTATAAGCGAGAATATAGGGTTTTAAATGTTTTTATAGTATTTTATAAATTATCTAAATAATTATTTGTATCCAATAATTTTAAACAATGATATAATTTTGAAGAGGGGTAAAAAACAGATAAATTAAGTCATAGGGGTGAATTACATGGAACAATTAATGCGAAATTCGTTTCTTTTCTTATCTAAAAATAAAGCGCTAACAAAACTGGCTAAAAAGTACGGTTTACGCTTTGGTGCAGGTCGCTTTGTCGCAGGGGAGACAATTGAATTAGCGACAGCAGCTATTAAACAATTGAACAAGCAAGGACTTTGCGTAACAATCGATTATTTAGGAGAATTCGTTGATAATGAAGCGGAAGCAAATGAAATGGCTAACCAATCGATTGAAGCAATCCGTGCAATTGGAAGAGAAGGTCTTGATTCGCAACTTTCTTTAAAGATGACTTCTATGGGATTAGATATCTCTGATGAAATCGTAATGAACAATATGCGCCGCATTTTAGAAGCGGCAAAAGAAAATGGTGTGTTCGTTACAATTGATATGGAAGATTATACACGCTGCGGAAAGACAATTGATATCTTTAAACAGTTAAAGTCTGAGTACGATAATATTGGTACTGTTATTCAAGCTTACCTATATCGTACAGAAAAAGATATTGAGGACTTAAATGCTTATAATCCTAATTTACGTCTTGTAAAAGGGGCTTATAAAGAACCTGAAGAAGTGGCGTTCCCGGACAAGAAAGATGTAGATGACAATTATAAAAAGATTATTAAAATGCACTTATTAAATGGAAATTATACTGCAATTGCTTCACATGACGAAGCGATTATTGAATATACGAAAAAACTTGCCGAAGAACACAACATTCCAAGAGACCAATTTGAATTCCAGATGTTATATGGTATTCGTAATGAGCGTCAACTTGAGCTAGTAAAAGAAGGTTACAAAATGCGTGTTTACGTACCTTATGGAAACGACTGGTATGGCTACTTCATGCGTCGTCTAGCAGAGCGTCCAGCAAACGTTGCGTTCGTATTAAAAGGTATGGTTAAAAAATAACCAAGGAGAAAATACTCCTTGGTTATTTTAATTGCTGAAATGCGTAATGTGCCATTTTCTTCGTATCAGGATACAGTTGCTTGCGAGTAGAAGATAATACAACATTAATGACGCGTTTACCGTCTTTCTCATCCACTGTTACGACTGTATATTTTCCGAGTGCTGATAGACCGCTTTTACTTCCAATTGCATATGGATCGTCATATAGTTCTTCTCGTCCATAGTTTGCAATCTTTGGAGAGCGTTCTGAAGTATGTAGAGTTGTACGCGTTGAATTCATATATTCTAAAACAACTGGGTACTTTAATGCTTCTTTCGTAATTATAGCAATGTCATATGGTGATACTTTGTTTCCTAGTGCATCAGCACCACTTGCGTTTTTGAAAGTCGCATGCTTTGTACCGAGTTCCTTCGCTCTAGCATTCATCATTTTTACAAATTCATTTTTTGATCCTGCGATATGTTCTGCGATGGATTCAGCTATTGGATCTGCACTAATGATAAGCATCAGTTTTAATGCCTCATCACGTTTTAACTTTTCCCCAGCACGAAGTTTAATTTTCTTACTTTGACTTTCTGTTTTAATTGCGTTTTCTGTAACTGTAATTTCCTCATCCTCTTTTACATTCTCTAGTAAAAGAAGCGTTGTCATCATTTTGGCTATACTAGCCGGATAAGAGCGTTCGTCTTCTCGTTTGCCATACAAAATTTCACCTGTGTCTGCATCGATTGTAATCCCGTATTGCCCAGTGATGCTAGGTTGATCGGCTCTTACAGCTTGTTGTCTTTGTGCGTAAGAGAAGAAAATCATCCCTGTAAATAGTGTGGCAATCATTACAATCATAACTATTGTTCGTTTCATTATAATTCCCTCATTTGTTACAAATAAATTGGGCAGAAAAAGCAGCCATTACCCATTATGCCACGTTCTCTGCCCAAAAATATAGCGTTATTTTTCGCCCATATTATGCTTCTTACCCCGCTTTAACGGGCAGTAAGACTCCCACCTTAAAATTCGGCTTAAACAAAGAGGTTAGGTGGGAGGTCAACTGCCCATAAAAGCCCGATTGGTTCAACTAATAATCAGTGGGGAAGAACAAAAGCCCCACTGATTAAAGTTTCACTTTATATTGTTGGTTATTACCTTGACGTCCTTTTTCCACGCCTCGATCAGTTGGTCCAGCGTTTCCAGTCACACTCGCTGCACTAATTCCAGCCTTTGAAGGGTTCTTCTTAAGTTTTGCCATATATATTCCTCCAGTTTCGTCAGATTATAAAAAGGGAAAGTGTATTTTAGTGAAGAAAATACATATATAGCATGGGCAAATAAAAGAAAAATATTTATTTCAGAAAATTTTATCAATAAATATATTGCGAAAATTTAAACAGTATCATATATTTATTAGTAGAGGCTCACTCATTGATTGCGACTTATGTCGAAAAATTGAATGAGCATTCATTCAAGAATAGGGGGAGAATTGGATGTTCCAAATTAAAAAGGCTGCTGTTCTAGGGTCAGGCGTAATGGGTTCAGGAATTGCGGCACACTTAGCTAATATTGGTATTCCGACATTATTGCTTGATATTGTACCACCTGCGCTTACGAAAGAAGAAGAAGCGAAGGGACTTACATTAGAACATAAAAGTGTGAGAAATCGTTTTAGTAATACGGCACTACAAAAACTATTAAAGCAAAAACCAGCTCCTCTGACAGTGAAAGGAAATTTAGCACTGATTGAAGCAGGTAACTTAGAAGATGACCTTGAGCGTCTAGCTGATGTAGATTGGATTATTGAAGTAGTAGTTGAAAACTTAGATATTAAAAAGAAACTATTTGAAAAAGTAGATGCTGTTCGTAAACCGGGTTCTATCGTAAGCTCGAATACGTCAGGCATTTCAGTTGAAAAAATGGCAGAAGGTCGTTCAGACGACTTCCAGAAACACTTCTTAGGCACACACTTTTTTAACCCACCACGATATTTAAAACTTCTAGAGGTAATACCGACGAAAGAAACTGATCCACAAGTATTAAGCTTCATGAAACTATTTGGCGAAGACGTTCTTGGAAAAGGCGTTGTTATCGCGAAAGACACACCAAACTTTATTGGAAACCGCATTGGTACGTACGGTTTATTAGTAACTCTTCAAGAGATGGTAAAACGCGGCTATAGCATTGGGGAAGTTGATTCTGTAACAGGCCCACTTATTGGTCGGCCAAAGAGTGCAACGTTCCGTACATTAGATGTTGTCGGTTTAGATACATTTGTACACGTTGCAAATAACGTATATGAAAACGTACAAGAAGAAGAGCGCGATGTATTTAAAGTACCAGCTTTCATGCATGACATGCTTGATAAAAAATGGCTTGGAAGCAAAACAGATCAAGGCTTCTTCTTAAAACAAGGAAAAGAAATTTTAGAATTAAATCCAGAAACAATGGAGTACGAAGCTCGCAAAAAATTAAAAGCTGCATCGATCGAGTTAAGTAAACAAGAAAAAGGTTTATCGAATAAATTGAAAGCGCTTGTATACGCGAAAGACCGCGCAGGAGAGTTGTTATGGAACATCATTACACCAACTCTTTTATACTCTGCAAAACTTCATAAAGAAATTGCTGACGATATCGTTGCAATTGACCAAGCGATGAAGTGGGGCTTCGGCTGGGAGCAAGGACCGTTTGAAGTTTGGGATGCAATTGGCGTTGAAAAGTCCGTTCAAAAGATGGAAGAAAACGGCGTAGTTGTTCCGACTTGGGTGAAAGAAATGTTAGAGAAAGGTTTCACTACTTTCTACAAACATGATAACGGAGATAGCTACTATTACGATAATGGCGAATATAAGCTAATTGAGCGTAATAAAAAGGCCATTTCTCTTAAACAATTAAAAGCGAAAAACGGCGTATTAAAGAAAAATAGTGGAGCGAGCTTAATTGATTTAGGCGACGGCATCCTTTGCTTAGAATTCCATTCGAAGAGCAATGCAATCGGCATGGATATTACGCAAATGATTAACTACGCTGTTGATGAAGTAGAAAAGAATTATAAAGGTCTTGTTATCGGTAACCAATCGAAGAACTTCTGCGTTGGTGCGAACTTAGCAATGATCTTAATGGAAGCACAAGACGACAACTACTTTGAAATTGAGTTAGTTGTGAAAAACTTCCAAGATGCAATGATGAAAATGAAATACTCTTCTAAGCCAGTTGTAGCAGCGCCATATGGTATGACGCTTGGCGGAGGTACAGAAGTTTGCTTACCAGCAGCGAGCATTCAAGCTTCTAGTGAAACGTATATGGGCTTAGTAGAAGTTGGTGTTGGCTTAATCCCTGGCGGAGGCGGTAATAAAGAGCTATACATTAAACACTTAAATAAAATGGCAAATGGCGTAGAGTTTGACTTGCAAAAAGTTGCAAATAAAGTGTTTGAAACAGTCGCAATGGCGAAAGTTTCAACTTCAGGACAAGAAGCGATTTCTCATAACTTCTTAGGTGATAAAGATGGTATTAGTGTGAATGGTGATCACTTACTATACGATGCGAAACAGAAAGCACTTGCTTTATATGAAGCTGGTTATAAAGCACCGATTCGTAAAAAGATACCGGTTGTTGGTGAAACAGGATATGCAACACTTGCACTTGGTGCAGAAGCAATGCACTTATCTGGTTACATTTCAGAGTACGATCTTCACATTGCGAAGAAACTTGCATATGTCATTGCGGGCGGAAAAGTGCCGTACGGAACAGAAGTTGATGAGCAGTATTTATTAGATGTAGAACGTGAAGCATTTATTAGCTTAGTAAGTGAGATGAAATCACAAGCAAGAATGCAGCACATGCTTGTAAAAGGAAAGCCATTACGTAACTAATAACGAGGGGAGATATCGTTCATGAGAGAAGCTGTCATTGTTGCGGGAGCAAGAACACCAATTGGAAAAGCAAAGAGGGGTTCATTAAAAACAGTTCGTCCTGACGATCTAGGGGCGTTAGTAGTAAAGGAAACGTTAAAGCGTGCGAATTATGAAGGACCAATCGATGATTTAATTTTCGGTTGTGCGATGCCAGAAGCAGAGCAAGGTTTAAATATGGCTCGTAATATCGGCGGATTAGCAGGACTTTCTTACGATGTTCCAGCTATTACAATTAACCGTTACTGTTCTTCAGGTTTACAAAGTATCGCTTACGGAGCAGAGCGCATTATGCTTGGTCACTCGGAAGCGGTATTATCAGGCGGAGCGGAATCAATGAGTTTAGTTCCGATGATGGGACACGTCGTTCGTCCGAATAGTCGCCTTGTAGAAGCGGCTCCAGAATATTATATGGGTATGGGACATACAGCAGAGCAAGTTGCTGTGAAATATGGAATTTCTCGTGAAGAGCAAGATGCATTTGCAGTAAGAAGTCATCAACGCGCTGCGAAAGCATTAGCTGCAGGGAACTTTGCTGATGAAACAGTACCTGTAGATGTAACGTTACGTACTGTTGGAGCAAATAACAAACTGCAAGAAGAAACAATCACTTTCACGCAAGACGAAGGTGTAAGAGCTGAAACGACGCTAGATATTTTAGGTAAATTACGTCCAGCATTTAACGTTCGCGGTTCTGTAACAGCTGGTAACTCTTCACAAATGAGTGACGGCGCAGCATCTGTACTATTAATGGATCGTGAAAAAGCAGTGAGCGATGGCATGAAACCACTTGCGAAATTCCGTTCATTTGCAGTAGCTGGCGTACCACCAGAAGTAATGGGAATCGGCCCAATCGCTGCCATTCCAAAAGCGTTAAAATTAGCTGGCTTAGAGCTATCTGATATTGGCTTATTCGAACTAAATGAAGCATTCGCTTCTCAATCGATCCAAGTTATTCGTGAACTTGGTTTAGATGAAGAAAAAGTAAACGTAAATGGCGGTGCAATCGCACTTGGACATCCACTTGGCTGTACAGGAGCAAAACTAACACTATCTCTTATTCACGAAATGAAACGCCGCAACGAACAATTCGGTATCGTAACAATGTGTATCGGCGGCGGAATGGGAGCAGCGGGAGTGTTTGAATTACTATAAAAAGTGGAAGCGGCTCGTTCAGAACGAGACGTCACCAATGCAAAGAATGGAAGCAACAAAGGTTTATAAAAAATAAACGGAAGAGCCAGCTTCTTTCGAAATGAAAGAAGCGGCTTATGAAAATATGAAGGAGGAAATTTTCATGGAAAAAACAGTAGGAAATGCGGTTAAAGGCGGTAGCTTTTTAGTAGATGAGATTACGATTGATCAAGTGTTTACGCCAGAAGATTTTTCATCTGAGCATAAAATGATTGCAAAAACGACAGAGGACTTTATCGTAAATGAAGTTCTTCCAGAGCTTGAATATTTAGAGCAACATGAGTTTGATCGTTCTGTTCGTCTTTTAAAAGAAGCTGGGGAACTTGGTTTATTAGGCGCTGACGTACCAGAAGAGTACGGCGGAATTGGTCTTGATAAAGTAAGCTCAGCGTTAATCGCAGAGAAATTCTCTCGCGCTGGTGGCTTTGCAATTACTCACGGTGCTCACGTAGGTATCGGATCTTTACCAATCGTGTTATTCGGTAACGAAGAGCAAAAGAAAAAGTATTTACCATTACTTGCAACTGGTGAAAAATTAGCTGCATACGCATTAACAGAGCCGGGTTCAGGATCTGATGCATTAGGCGCAAAAACAACTGCACGTTTAAATGCAGAAGGTACACATTACGTATTAAACGGTGAAAAACAGTGGATTACAAACTCTGCATTCGCTGACGTATTTATTGTATATGCAAAAATCGATGGAGAGCACTTCTCAGCATTTATCGTAGAGAAAGACTACGCTGGCGTATCTACAAGCCCAGAAGAAAAGAAAATGGGTATTAAATGTTCTTCAACTCGTACGTTAATTTTGGAAGATGCGTTAGTACCGAAAGAAAACTTACTTGGTGAAATCGGTAAAGGGCATATTATCGCATTTAACATTTTAAATATCGGTCGTTATAAATTAGGTGTTGGTACAGTTGGATCGGCGAAACGTGCAGTAGAAATTTCAGCACAATATGCAAACCAACGTCAACAGTTCAAACAACCAATTGCTCGCTTCCCATTAATTCAAGAGAAACTTGCGAATATGGCAGCAAAAACATATGCAGCTGAAAGTTCTGTATATCGTACAGTAGGCTTATTCGAAAGCCGCATGAGCACATTATCTGAAGAAGAAGTAAAAGATGGTAAAGCAGTAGCAGCTTCTATCGCTGAATATGCAATCGAGTGCTCTTTAAATAAAGTATTCGGTTCTGAAGTGTTAGACTATACAGTAGATGAAGGTGTTCAAATTCACGGTGGTTACGGATTTATGGCAGAGTACGAGATTGAAAGAATGTATCGTGATTCTCGTATTAACCGTATTTTTGAAGGGACGAACGAAATTAACCGCCTAATCGTACCAGGTACGTTCTTACGTAAAGCGATGAAAGGTGAATTACCACTTCTTCAAAAAGCACAAAAATTACAAGAAGAGTTAATGATGATGATGCCAGAAGAAGTAGGCGATGAGCCATTAGCACTTCAAAAATATTTAGTAAATAACGCGAAGAAAATCGGCTTAATGGTAGCTGGATTAGCTGCTCAAAAATACGGTAAAGCATTAGATAAAGAGCAAGAAATTCTTGTGAATATCGCTGACATCGTAAGCAACTTATACGCAATGGAGTCAGCTGTTCTTCGTACAGAAAAAGCAATTAAAACAACTGGTCTTGAAAAGAATAAACAAAAAGTGTTATACACTGAAGTATTCTGCCAAGAAGCATTCAACGAAATCGAAGCACATGCGAAAGAAACACTTATCGCAGTTGAAAACGGCGACATGCTACGCATGATGTTATCATCATTACGTAAATTAACTCGCCATACACCACTTAACGTAATTCCGAAGAAACGTGAAATCGCTGCGAAAATTTTAGAAGATGAGCGTTACACAGTTTAATATCTTTAAAGAACAGTAGTCGTTTATACGACTACTGTTCTTTTTTTTGAAAAAAAGAAATTTTTAGTGACATAAAACTAATGCCATTAGTATAAT
Organism: Bacillus paranthracis; assembly: GCF_024296885.1. Classification (NCBI taxonomy): domain Bacteria; kingdom Bacillati; phylum Bacillota; class Bacilli; order Caryophanales; family Bacillaceae; genus Bacillus; species Bacillus paranthracis. Next base: position 4,719,857 of record NZ_CP101135.1, on the reverse strand, counting down.
GAAACTAATAGCATTAGTTTTCGTGAAAAGGGAGATGGAAATATGAGAATGATACATGAAAAAACGGTATATCAATTGTCATTTTTGCCAAGAGTGTTTCCTGTAAATTGTTACTTTGTGGAGGAAGAAGATGGTTTAACTTTAATTGATGCTGCTTTGCCATATAGCGCAAAAGGGATTTTACAGGCGGCTGAGAAAATAGGAAAACCAATTACGAATATTGTATTAACACATGCACATGATGATCACATCGGTGCATTAGACGCATTAAAGGAAGTACTTCCTCATGTTCCAGTCTATATTTCTAAGCGAGACGCAAAGCTGTTAGAAGGAGATACGACGTTACAAAAGGATGAACCAAATACGCCAATAAAAGGCGGTGTACCTAAAAAGATAAAAACGGTACCTAATGTTTTATTAGAAGATGGCGACCGAGTTGGATCGCTTCTTGCGATTATGACACCGGGACATACGCCAGGCTCCATGTCGTTTCTTGATGTAAGAAATAAAGCTCTCATTGTCGGGGATGCATTCCAAACAAGAGGAGGTATGGCTGTTTCAGGACAAATGAAATTTTGGTTTCCGTTTCCGGCGATGGCAACGTGGAGTAAAGACATATCATTACAAAGTGCAGAGAAGTTAAGAGAATATGAGCCGTCCTTGCTTGCGGCAGGGCATGGAAAAATGATAAACGATCCAGTGGCTTTCATAGAGCTTGCTATTAAAGAAGCGAAGCGGAATATAGAAAGTAGGAAAGAGGGTTAATTTATGTCACCAAGAATCGGACTTACATTACTGAAAATTGTAGAAACAGCAGCAGAAATTGCAGATGCAAATGGAATACAAGAAGTAACGTTAGCTTCATTAGCGCAAAGGTTAGGGATACGTTCTCCCTCACTATATAATCATGTAAAAGGGTTACAAGATGTACGGAAACATCTTGGTATTTACGGAATACGACAGCTGCATAACAAGCTGGAAGAAGCGGCCGAGGATAAACATATGGATGAAGCAATTCATGCTTTAGGAGAAGCGTATGTAGCATTCGTACGTAAACATCCTGGACTGTATGAAGCAACCTTTTTACGAGATGAAGAAGTAAGAAAAGCAGGTGACGGGATTGTAAAGCTTTGTCTTCAAGTTTTACGACAGTACGGCTTAGAAGGAGAGAATGCACTTCATGCGACACGCGGATTTAGAAGCATTTGTCACGGATTTGCGTCGATTGAACAGCAGGGTGGATTTGGTTTGCCGTTAGATCTGGATACGAGTTTACATGTATTATTGGAAACGTTTATTAAAGGATTACATGGAATGAAAGAGTGAATAAGAAGCGAGACAACATGAATGTGTTGCTGATCATGCTTTTTGTATAGTAGGATGCGGTTTGCTGGAGGCACAATGACAAAAGGATGTGAAGTGAAATGTTTGCAGGACATTTTGGCTTAGCAGCAGTAGTAAAAGCCAAGTCACCTAAACTACCAATTTGGGCTCTTATGGTAAGCACACAATTATTGGATGTCATTTTTTTGCCGCTTTACATTTTAGGGGTAGAAACAATTGAACCTATTAATAGGAATAGTTATGGTGAAGCAATCATTCATGCGGATTACACACACTCTTTAATAGGAGCACTGTTTATTGCTTTTGTTGCGGGAGTAGTGGGGAAGAGATTTTGGGGCAAGCGGAGTGGTTTTGTTGTTGGTGCTGTAGCTTTTAGTCATTGGATTCTTGATTTACTTGTGCATCGTGCTGATTTGCCGTTACTTCCAGGGAATTACGGAGACTTACCTATGCTTGGTTTTGGATTGTGGAGATTTCCGGCTATTAGTATCATATTGGAATGTATTCTTATTGCGGTAGGTAGTATATTATACTGCCGTTTTATTGTTTCAAGTGCGGGCGCACAAAAGAAGTTTATAGCACGATTAACTGGCGGATTGGTAGTTGTATTATTAATTCTTTCGTTACTTATCAGTATGGTGTCTTGAATATGGATAGTCGGAAACCTTAGAAGCGCTTCTAAGGTTTTTTAGTGCATATGATTCGAAAAGAATGGTAGGTGGGGGGGGAATGGATTAAAGTTTCATTTTATTGATGTTAAAAATAGTTTACATCATGTTAAAAATAAATTACAATCAAAATATAGAAAATATTGTAAAAAGGAGAGGTTATGAAACAGAGTGGAATTTTACAAAACAATCTCGTTGTACTTAGAGCAGAAAAACGCTGGTCACAAACTGATTTAGCGAACAAAGCAGGGGTAAGTAGACAAACGATCGCCTCAATTGAAGCGAATCGTTACAATCCATCTTTAATTTTAGCTTTTGAAATTGCACATATTTTAGGTAAGGAGTTTCATGAAGTTTTTCAATATAAAATAGAGGGGGAAATGGAATGAGCATTGTAATAGGGATCATAATCTCAGTAGCGGGACTAATAGGTGTTTTATATTCCACACGTTTTCAGAAGAATGAGGGGGAAGATGAAAGAGGCGAGCATATTACAGGAAATGCCGCTAAAATTTCATTATTTGTATTTTTACTTCTATATTTAGTTATCTTTTTAATAGGGAATCTATATTCGTTAACAGGCGAACAGTATAAATTAGCAAATGCATGTTTATTAGCTGGAGTGCTTTGTTCGTATGCTCTAACTATTGTAGTTTTGAAAAGAAGATATTAGATGAGAAAGAGCCTCTAGTGGTTTAGAGGCTTTTTCTTGTTAAATGATATTATTTTGCAGGTTTGAAAAATGTATATATTGCTAAGAAAAAGCAAACGAAACTGAATACGATAGGATCTTGATATGGACTAGGCTCAGAGCCCTTCTGGATTTCTGTAAGGAAGTCATGTGTTTTCATGTTTATTGCTCCTTTAACTAATAAGTTTTATATGATGCGAGGGTTATGGTGGATAGGAATTGTTTTTTGAAATTTCATACAATAATTATTGCATAGCAATTCTATTCTTAAAACTATAAAATATAAAGTTTTTATAATATGTAAAATTGCATATTATTCTTTTAGTAAAATTTGTTATATTATCTTTATATTTAAATTAAAGGATTTTAATGAGATAAATGAGAATAACTGGAGGGATACTGTGAGTGAAACAGTGTTAGAATCGTATAGTGTGGAAAGAAAAATAGAGAATATAACATATAAAAATCTATTTGTAATGATAGCAATGATTATAGGGATTTCACTCCTAGGAGGATTATTCCTTGGTTTAGCCTTTGGGATTTATGGAGAAGAAGCATTAAGTACTAAATTAGAAGGATATTATTTGCTCTTATTCGATGCATCTGTTGTTGCTATCGTTTTATTAGCTTATAAACCGGTTCTTCATTTTATTAAATCTATTTGGGATTTATCCGTTTTGAAGAGTGGGAAGACATATTTATATCTATTCATTGGTTTTATTATCATTGCAGTATCACAATATTTAATGTTACATGTGTTTAGTTTTGAAAGTGCAGTAGAACAAAAGGAACAATTAGGGAGTTTAAGCCTTCAAAATAGCATACAAAGTATTATATATGTTTTAAGTGTTGCTATCATTACACCGGTTAAAGAAGAAATTCTATTTCGAGGTATTTTATATCGATTTTTAGAAAAGAGATATAATTTTTTAGTTAGTATCATTATTTCTTCCTTCATTTTTGGAATTCTTCATGGAGGTCTTCTAATTACGGCAACGATTATGGGAATGGTATTTGCAATGTTATACAAAAAGACGCAATCTATTATACCTAGTATTATTTTACACATTGTATGGAACTTACTTGTGAGTTTAAGTATGATCGTATCTCTATAAAAATGAATACATAACCAGTATAAAAGATGAATGGCTTAGCTATTCATCTTTTATTTTGTATGCACGTGAAAAAGTTAATTCATGTATACAATCAAAAAATAGCTAAATACTAACAGTGAATGAATAAAGAAAGGTAGGAGTATTCCATGCAAAATTTAACAGAGCTTGAAGTAGAAAACTTACGTCATTTAATTGGTGGACACGCAACAATTATTAACAAATTGGAGCAGTATGCACAGACGTGTACAGATCCACAACTGAAACAAATGCTACAAAAAGATGCGCAAGATGCACGAAATACGAAGCAACAATTAATGACTTTTCTAGGATAGGAGGAAGCAGAACATGAATGAAAAAGATATGGTAAATGATTATTTAGCAGGATTAAATGCAAGTTTAACAAGTTATGCAAATTATATTGCTCAGTCTGATAATGAACAGTTACACCAAACGTTAATCCAAATTCGTAATCAAGATGAAATGCGCCAACGTAATATGTATGAGTATGCAAAGCAAAAGAGTTATTACAAGCCAGCGGCACCTGCGAATCCGATGATTGTGCAGCAATTAAAGAGTCAATTAAGTGCTGAATAATAGGATGAAAAAACGAGTGAATATGGATTCGCTCGTTTTCTTTTTGTATATGTCAATAAATACATAATAAATATTTTTCCAGTTGTAACAAATATGACGAAAATGGAATATAACAATTCACAAAAAGGACAAAAACTTTGCTCAATATTTCACAAAGTATCCATGGTTTCTATCGTGGGAACCTCTATAATTAGGAGTGTAAGGAACAAAAGAAATAGATTATATGATCAATTAGGAGAGATGGCTATGAAAAGACATACAAGAAAAATTGCAATTATCGGTACTGGATTAGTTGGATCAAGTTGTGCATATTCGATTGTCAATCAAGGCATTTGCGAAGAGCTATTATTAATTGATATAAATCATGAACGTGCAGTTGGGGAAGCGATGGATTTATCGCACTGCATTAACTTTACAAATACAAGAACAAAAGTATATGCAGGAAGCTATGAAGACTGCAAAGATATGGATATCGTTATTATTACAGCAGGACCAGCGCCAAAACCAGGGCAAAGTCGCTTAGATACTTTAGGAGCGAGTGCGAAGATTATGGAAAGTGTTGTTGGCGGCGTAATGGAAAGTGGATTTGATGGTATTTTCTTACTTGCATCAAACCCAGTTGATATTATTACATATCAAGTGTGGAAATTATCTGGATTACCTAGAAATCGTGTGATCGGTACTGGTACATCACTAGATTCTTCTCGCTTACGAACAATTTTATCTGAAATGTTACATGTAGATCCTCGTAGTATTCATGGGTATTCATTAGGAGAACATGGTGATTCTCAAATGGTTGCTTGGTCACACGTAACTGTTGGTGGAAAACCAATTCTGCAAATATTAGAAGAACAAAAAGAACGATTTGGTGAAATAGATTTAGATGAAATCGTTGAGAAGACTGCAAAAGCCGGATGGGAAATTTATAAACGAAAAGGTACTACTTATTACGGAATCGGAAATTCTCTAGCATATATTGCAAACTCAATCTTTAACGATGATCACCGTGTCATTGCTGTATCAGCCATTTTAGATGGTGAGTATGGTGAATATGATATTTGTACAGGAGTGCCAGCTATTATTACTAGAGATGGTATAAGAGAAATTGTAGAACTAAATTTAACAGAGGATGAAGAATCTCGATTCGCAAAATCAAACGACATTTTACGTGATTATATGAAAACAATTGGCTACTAACTTATAGGAGAAGGTGAAACAAATGGAGGAATATATAATGTCTCGTGTATTTAAAGCATCAGCTGGAATCGCACAAGGTATTTTCGTATCCCTTGGAATTGGTTTACTAATCGAAAATATAGGAAGAATTGTTGATATTCCGTTGCTTATTACAATCGGAGTTGTTGCAAAATCACTTATGGCACCAGCCATTGGTGCTGGAATTGCTTTTATGCTCGGTGCAAATGGACTTGTAATCTTCTCAGCTATGGTAGCTGGAGCAATTGGTGCCGGATCCATTTCAATTACTGAAGCAGGTCTAATCATTAAAACAGGTGAGCCAATCGGTGCATTATTAACAGCGACTTTAGCTGTATATATTGGTAAACGTTTAAGTGGAAAAACTGCGTTAGATATGATGCTCGTTCCATTTGCGGCAATATTAGGTTCTGGTTTAGTCGGTATTTGGTTATCTCATAATATTACTCCTGTTTTAAATGCAGTTGGAGCATTCATTAAAGATAGTTCAGCTGGTAGCCCGTTTATCGCTTCTATCGTCATTGCAGTCGTTTGGGGACTATTACTTATCTCACCAGCTTCATCAGCTGCGTTAGCGATCGCACTTAGCTTAGACGGTGTTGCAGGTGGTGCTGCTCTTGCAGGCTGCGTTGCTCAGTTTATCGGATTCTCTGTCATCTCAGCGAAAGAAAATAATTTAGGTGGCATATTAGCTCAAGCACTTTGTACTCCGAAAGTACAGTTGCCAAATATTACTAAAAATCCGATAATTCTCGTCCCAACTGTCGTCGCCAGTGCAATAGTTGGTCCAGTATCCGCATTAATTTTCCAACTGGAAGCAGGAAAAGAAATTGCAGGTCTTGGATTAAGTTCTCTTATCGCACCAATTAATTTAATTTCCAGCGAAGGATGGGAAGTTGTCCCAGCGATGGTAATCACTTATATCGTCATTCCAGTAGCTGTTTCTTATATACTTTACATTGCTCTTAAAAAAGCAGGTCGTATTCACTCTGGTGATATGACTGTACCGCAATCCTAACTTAAAAATCTCCTTTTATATAGAGAAAAGCAGACTGAGAAGCCACAGTCTGCTTTTTACATTTTATGATTTTGTTTTACTGGAACACGTACGGTTTCTTTTGCTAATAACAGCTGAACGCCGAAGTAAAGTGTGCTTGCAAGCGTCATTCCAGAAATGGCGTCTACAAATGCATGTTGCTTCGTAAATAGCGTTGATAAAATAATAAGCGTACCGAAGAAGGTAAGGATGTAATATTCAAAAGCATGTTGTTCTCTACGTTTAAAGGCAGCTAGCATAATGACAAATGTAGTAAGAACGTGAATGCTTGGGAAACAGTTTACCGGTTGATCGATACTATAAATATAGCGGACTAGTTCGGAAAACACGTCTGATCCAACAACGGTTGGACGTGGTACAGTTGTCTGCCAAAAATAATAAATAGAAAAACAAGCAAGTTTTCCAAGAATGATACTACTTAAAGTGACATAATATTGTTTTCGATCTGCAAAGCAGTAATAAATAAGTGCGCCGTATAAGTAAGGAAACCAAATTAAATAAGGAATAATAAATGCTTTCACAAATGGAATCCAATCATCTACTACAGTTGTGACATCTACTGCGTGTACAGTCGATTTATTTAATACATCGTAAAGGGGACTTACGAGTACGAGTAGAAGTATATAACTTAACGGAAGAAAAGATGAAAGTTTAAATTTCTTCATGATAATCTCCTATGTTTAGTAATGTAAGTAAATTCAATTGATTATAATATAGAAACGCAATTTGGGCTATCGATTTTACTTACATTTTCTTGAATGAACCTTACGTTTTTGTCACTTGACTGAAAAGAAGGGGAGGGTGCTGAATGAAGCGTTTATCGTATTTCTTAGTTTTTATATTCATATGCCTAGCGAGTGCTGGGTGTGCAAAGGATAAAGAAGGAGAGAAATTAGAATATAACGGAAGAGCACTCGTAATTGGAGTTGTTGGAGAAAAACCGAAAGATACGTTTAGGAATGTAAAGTTTGAGGAAATGAAGTTAGAGGAACTGGAAAAGAAATCTAAGGAAGTAGATGGTTTTCTAATAATGAAAGATCACTTTCAAGAAGCCTCAACAGAGCAATATAAAAATGTATTTTCATCACTAAAGAAACCAGTATTTTTTATCGGTTTACAAGATAAATCATATTCGATTTTTATTACAAAAGGGATAGAGTATAACAGTGCCCGAAAAGATGTAAATGCGATGTATACGCAAGGGTTTGCAAATATCGGAAGTGGTGAAGGACAACAATGGGCAGTTGGTTTATCTAATGGCGGAAATACAGAAGAAAGTATTCATAATATGTATATCGTCGTATTTCAAACCATTGCAGATTATTTGAATAGATGAGGAAGAAGCCTGTAAACAAGGTTTCTCCTTTATTTTGCATTTAGGAATTGGTTATATAATGGTCCAGATGATTCCAGTGTTATGAGGTTACTAGTAGGTTTTTTTATTAACAGTAATTCCTCAATATTCATGAAATATGCAAATGTGCATATTGTATTTATTTGGAATTTTTATATGTTAAAATTAAATATAGAGATTTTTATATGTAATGAACTAAATTTAGAAATATCCAATGAATTTTGAGAGGTGTTACATGTTTACAAACAAGAAATTAATTCGATTCGGTCTAACATTACTTGTATGTTTATTTGTAATTGATTTTACAATCGGTTATTTTCAAGCATATCTTGAATCAGCGGCAGGTATTAAATGGGTAATATCAGAAACTTGGAAAACTATTTTGTTAGATGTCCCTGAACGTATATTGGTTATTTTAGGAGCAATTGCTTTATATGATTTCACAAAAGAAACATCGCCAAAAGACGCATCCATTTAAATGCGTCTTTTTTATTTCATGCAATTAGCAATTTCGTGGATGGTAGTCTTGCTATCAATAATAAGGCATTATGTCATACAATGAAGATAATATTAGAAAATTATGAGGATGATTACGTTGAGGAAATTTTTAATTAGTTATGCTGCAAGCCTGCTTACTTTTACTATCATATGGTTCTTAATACCGTATATTTCTGATCCTAGTTATTCTAACGAGAATGGTTTACCTAACATAGTTGGATTTATTGTAATTCTCATCATATTTGGTAGTGTATTAGATCTTGTAGCTTGTCTAATTGGAGAAGTGTTTTACAGGAATATAAAACAATGTAGGAAGTTTCGATTTGGAATTCCTGTATTTATTGGACTAGCTCTTATCTATACATTTATACTCTCTCTTTTTACTATTACTAGTGCATATGCTTCTAGTTTAGTTGCACCTATTATTATGGGTTCCTTAGCTTTTTATGTAGTACGTAGAAAAATATAATTAACCTTAGCTAACGATAATGATGTAAATGAGCTAGTGGCGGTTCCGCAAAGATTTTGAATAAATTACGAAAAAGTAGAGAACTATACATTTTTACTTTAATGAAGGATACGTTTATCTTTAGATTGATGATAAAAAAGAAGTACCCTGTTTCTAAGCAAGGGCACAGTCAGTAATTTGAATTTCATATTCTCAGGAGCAGTTACTTTTGCTTTATTGATGATAGGCTTAATAACTTTTTTATGGGCTCACTACTACGGTCAAAATCGTTAGTTCCTTTCATCTGTACGCCTTTGTCATGTAAAGTGTTTCCGGGTTTTGTGACTATAGGCTGAACTGGTTAAATAAACGTTTGTTTAAGATGTATGTTCGGTAGGAAGAAACTGATGTAGCTAAGGGGTGAACAAGAGAAAATAAGAATTTAATCAAACGTTTGTTTAAGATGTATGTTCGGTAGGAAGAGACTGATGTAGCTCAAGGGTAAACAAGGGAAAATAGGAATTTAATCAAACGTTTGTTTAAGATATATGTTCGGCGAGGAATTGGGAAAGGATCTAAAAAATTTATATATTTATTTTTTCTTAACAAATGGCGGAAAAATAAGAAAAATTTGCAGGATTATTAAAAATTATCACGAAATAAGTAAAAGTTTAGCGAATAATCGTTTGAAATAATAAAACGTTTTCTATATGATAAAGGTAAAGGTTAGTAAAAAAGTAGGTGAATTTATGACAGTAACATTTTATTCATATCCAAAGTGTGGCACATGTCAAAAAGCAAAGAAATGGTTTGAGGCAAACGATGTAGCATATGAGATGATTCATATTGTTGAAAATCCACCATCAAAAGAAGATTTACGTAATTTACATGAAAAAAGTGAATTACCATTAAAAAAATTCTTTAATACAAGTGGAATGCGTTACCGTGAACTTGGTCTGAAAGATAAGTTAAAAGATGCAAGTGAAGACGAAATGTACGAGCTTTTAGCATCTGATGGCATGTTGATTAAACGTCCAATTGTAACAGATGGAACGAAGGTAACACTTGGTTTTAACGAAGAGCAGTTTGAAAGTGTGTGGAAAAAGTACCAATAAGGTATTTTTACATAATTAATACATTCACTGGAGGTACAGTCATGAGCATTCCAAATAATTTACGTTACTCTGAAGAACACGAATGGGTAAAAACTGAAGGTAATGAAGTTGTTATCGGTATTACTCACTTTGCACAAAGTGAGCTAGGCGATATCGTATTCGTTGAACTTCCAGAAGTAGGTGCAACAATCGAAGCTGACGAGCCATTCGGAAGCGTAGAATCTGTTAAAACAGTTTCTGAATTATACGCACCTGTAAGCGGTAAAGTTGTAGCAGTAAACGAAGAATTAAGTGACCAACCAGAACTTGTTAACGAATCTCCATACGAGGGTGCATGGATGGTTAAAGTTGAACTTTCTGATGCAAGCCAAGTTGAGAAGTTATTAACTGCTGAAAAATATGCAGAAATGACAAACCAAGACTAATTATAGTCGACTGAAGGACAGCCTTTGTGCTGTCCTTTTTTATTTTGTGTTACATAATGCATTTAAAAACGAGCGCAAATGAATAAGCTATTATAGGAATGAATGTTTTTCGATAAGGTTTCATGGGGCTTTGTAATCTGAACGAGCCGCTTGCGCTTTTCATTATGATCCAGCTCCAGCAGCTAGATTGTTCGGTGGCTTCACTTCTTCCTGCAAGGCAAAAAGCGCCTTTACGTCAGAAGCTCCATCCCCCTCACAATCTGAACGAGCCGCTTGCGCTTTTTATTATGATCCAGCTCCAGCGGCTAGAACAGTCGGTCATTTCACTCCTTCACTTGAGGCAAAAGGCGCCTCTAGTTCAGGAGTTCGGGTGTCCTCCTGTTCTGAACGAGCCGCTTGCGCTTTTCATTGTCTAGCTCCACCTCCTAGCCCTTCATGTCTAAGAACCTTCCGCACGAGAAGACAAAAAGCGTCTTCTGTGCGAAAGAACCTTAGCCAACAGGGCTAAGCAGTCGGTTCCGCTTTTCTTTTGCAAAAATAAACAGGAAACAACATGAAAATAACGAATATACTATATACTAAGTTAAAGGTTGTATAGTATATGGTGATCGGGTGATGACATATGATTTATGTAGAAAAAGTCATTATTGTAGAAGGTACATCAGATAGAAGAAAGATTGAATCTATTATTCGTGAACCGGTGGAAATTGTTTGTACAAATGGTACAATTGGTTTGTCGAAAATGGATGAGCTCGTTGATCAGTTTTTTGATAAGGAAGTGTATGTGCTAGTGGATGCTGATGATGCTGGAGAAAAGTTAAGGAAACAGTTTCGAAAAGAATTTCCGCAAGCAGAGCATATTTATATTGATCGCTCGTACCGGGAAGTGGCAACAGCGCCATCTTCACACTTAGCAAATGTATTATGGGGAGCTGACATTGACGTTTATACAGAATATTTACGGTAAGGAATGATAGAAGTGATTGACTGGACAGGAGCCGAAGCTACAGCCTTAATAGAGAATGAAGAAAAAACAGTGTTATATGTATATACTCCAATGTGTGGAACATGTCAATTAGCAAAAAAGATGTTAACAGTCGTTGAGATGACAATTGAAGACCTCAAAATTGGAATGTTAGATTTAAATTATGCTCCGCATTTCGCGAAAGAGTATGGAATTGAAAGTGTACCTTGTTTACTTGTTTTTGAAAATGGGACACTCATGAAGAAGATATATGCATTTCATTCGGTTGAATATTTATATACGGAATTAAAGTAGGCGGCAAAGTTTTTGCCGCCTCGACATATTTCTTGGGAAATATGTCGAGATGCAGGGTGGTTACAGTATTTGTCGAGCGAAAGTAACAGGATTGCTCTTTAGTGAGAGGGAATGGTATGTAATAGAAAGTGATATGAAGGATGTGATTTAGAGTGGAATTATATTCTTTGCTTCAATCATTTGTAAATTACGCTAATGGTCAATATCATTTAGAGCCGCTTTTAAGACAAGGAGAAAAAACTGTTAATTTCCGCTTTGGAGATGAAAGTTGTTCGTTACAAATTTCAAGAGATTATATAGAACTGTTGAAAGAAGAAAGAGGAACGGAGCAAATCGTTTGTGTAGATGAAGAAGATGTAAAACAATTGGTGAATGGCAATGTACGATTGCAAACGTTAATGAACGATGGACGTATACAATATTCGGGAACGTATCGAACGATGTTATTAATTGAATCGATGTTTCATATATGTAAACCGATGTCAGTGGGCGCTTAAAATTCTGAAGTTTCGTTTTTTACAAAAATTTCTGTTGACATGGTGTGTGGATATTGATACAATTCAATTCATAAAATATAGACAATTTCATAAATTACAAATCAGACGAAAATGTAATCTGATTTCTCTTATCAAGAGAGGTGGAGGGACTGTGCCCTGTGAAGCCCGGCAACCGTCAACTTATGTTGAAATGGTGCCAATTCCTGCAAAGCAAATGCTTTGAGAGATGAGAGAGAGGGATAATGTTGTTATATACGCATATAAACCTTTCTGCTTCTCTAAAGCGGAAAGGTTTTTTTGTTGTTTGAATGTGGAGGACATTCAAATAATAAAAGTAATGAGAACGGTGGACTACACGCATCAAAAATAAAAAATTGCGGAGTCGACCTAAACAAAAAAGGGGTGATACACCATGATTCTATTAGAGAATGTAAAGAAAATATATAAAGCAAAAAGCGGTGATGTCACTGCTGTAGATAATGCCAATTTAAAAATAGATAAAGGTGAAATATTTGGTGTTATCGGATATAGTGGCGCTGGAAAAAGTTCTTTAATTAGATTGTTCAATCAGTTGGAGAAACCAACTTCTGGCCAAATTACAATTGCAAATCGTGTCATTTCAGCAATTACAGGAAGCGAACTTCGTAAGGCAAGGCAAGAAATCGGAATGATTTTTCAGCACTTCAACTTACTTTGGTCACGAACTGTACGTGAAAATATCGAGTTCCCACTTGAAATTGCAGGTGTTGATAAGGCGAAGAGAAGAAAACGCGTTGATGAGCTAATTCATCTTGTTGGATTAGAAGGAAGAGGAGACGCGTATCCATCTCAGCTGAGCGGAGGGCAAAAGCAACGCGTTGGGATTGCAAGAGCATTAGCTAACAACCCACAAGTACTTTTATGTGATGAAGCGACGTCAGCTCTTGATCCAGAAACGACAGATCAAATTTTAGATTTACTATTAGATATTAATAAGCGTCTCGGCTTAACAATTGTACTTATTACACATGAGATGCACGTAATTCGAAAGATTTGTAATCGTGTTGCGGTAATGGAGAAAGGGAAGATTGTAGAAACAGGTCCAGTACTTGATGTATTCCGTAATCCACAGCAAGACATTACGAAACGATTTGTACAGCAGTTAACGGATTCTGAAGATACAAATGAAACGATTGAAAGTTTAATTGAAAAATATCCAGATGGAAAAGTAATTCGTTTGCAGTTTATCGGTGAAGCGGTAGAAAGACCAGTACTTCAAAGGTTAATGCAGCGCAGTGATATAGAAGTTAGCATTTTGCAAGGAAATATTGCACAAACGAATAACGGCTCTTACGGTAGTTTAGTTGTTCATTTAAATGGTGAGGAAACAGCGATTCAGCAAGCAATAGAGGGAATACATCAAGATCAAGTAGAGCTGGAGGTGATTGCACATGGATAAATTACTCACAAATGTTGATTGGAATCAAATGTTAGAAGCAACGGGTGAAACGTTATATATGACGGCAATCGCAGCTCTTGCCACATTTGTTTTAGGACTCATTTTAGGATTGTTACTCTTTATGACAGCGAAAGATAATTTATGGGAAAACAAAGCGGTTAACACGGCGATTGGAGCGTTCGTAAACATTTTCCGCTCGATACCGTTCATTATTTTAATCATTTTATTAATCCCATTCACAAAGATTCTGCTTGGAACAATTCTTGGAGCGAGTGCAGCACTTCCAGCTTTAATTATTGGAGCGGCACCGTTTTACGCGAGAATGGTTGAAATCGCCCTTCGTGAAATTGATAAAGGTGTAATTGAAGCTTCAAAAGCGATGGGAGCAAAAACAAGCACAATTATTTTGAAGGTGTTAATTCCAGAATCGTTACCAGCATTAGTATCTGGTATTACGGTTACGACAATTGCTTTAGTAGGCTATACAGCAATGGCGGGAGTTGTTGGTGCTGGTGGCCTTGGAACACTTGCTTATTTAGAAGGATTCCAACGAGGAAATAACGACGTAACAATCGTTGCGACAATTTGTGTATTACTAGTTGTATTTTTCATTCAATGGATTGGTGATCGTGTAACGACTCGAATAGATAAACGATAATAAAAAACGGGAGGATGTTTCAAATGAAAAAGTTATTACTTACAGCACTTATTTCAACTTCTATTTTTGGGTTAGCTGCTTGTGGCGGCAAAGATAAAGATGAAAAGAAACTTGTTGTTGGTGCTTCTAACGTACCGCACGCTGAAATTTTAGAAAAGGCAAAACCGTTACTTGAGAAAAAAGGAATTGAATTAGAAGTGAAAAAATTCCAAGATTACGTGTTGCCAAATAAATCGTTAGCAGATAAGGATTTAGACGCAAACTATTTCCAACACATTCCGTATTTAGAAAAAGAAATTAAAGATAAAAAATATGATTTTGAAGTAGCAGGAAAAATTCATTTAGAGCCAATTGGTGTATACTCTCAAAAATATAAAAGCTTAAAAGAGCTTCCAAACGGAGCAACAATTATTATGAGTAATTCAGTTGCTGATCATGGACGTGGTTTAGCAATTTTACAAAAAGAAGGCATTTTAAAAATTAAAGATGGGGTAGATCCAGTTAAAGCAACTCCAAAAGATATCGCGGATAATCCGAAAAACTTAAAATTCAAAACGGATATTGAGCCTGGTTTATTACCACAAGTGTATAACAATAAAGAAGGCGACGCTGTTCTAATTAACTCAAACTATGCAATTGATGCGAAGTTAAACCCAGAAAAAGATGCAATTGCAATTGAAAGTAATGATTCACCATACGCAAACGTAGTAGCTGTTCGTAAAGGCGATAAAGATAAGAAAGAGATTAAAGCTCTTGTAGAAGTATTACATTCTAAAGAAATCGAAGACTTCATTAATAAAGAATATAAAGGGGCAGTTGTTCCTGTAAAAGAATAATTGCTGTAAAAGGGCTGGTGTATGCCAGCCTTTTTTATAACTACATAATTATACAGGAGAAGGGGACATCATATGAAAAAGATTCTATTGTCAGTTGTTACAGCGTTGTCTGTATTTACATTAGCTGCTTGCGGAGGGAAAGAGGAGAATAAGCTTGTTGTGGGAGCTTCTAACGTACCGCACGCTGTTATTTTAGAAAAGGCACAGCCGATATTAGAGAAAAAGGGAATTAAATTAGAAATTAAAAAATTCCAAGATTATGTGTTGCCAAATAAAGCGTTAGCGGATAAGGAAATTGATGCGAACTACTTCCAACACATTCCTTATTTAGATAAAGAAATCCAAGAAAAAGGATATAAAATTGTAAACGCGGGAAAAATTCATTTAGAGCCAATGGGTATTTATTCGAAGAAATATAAAAGCTTAAAAGACTTACCAGATGGCGGGACAGTGATTATGAGTAATAACGTAGCGGAGCGTGGCCGTATGCTAGCATTGTTACAAAAAGGCGGCGTTATTAAACTAAAAGACGGTGTAGATGTTGTGAAAGCAACAGTAAAAGATGTTGTAGAAAATCCGAAAAACTTAAAGTTTAAAACAGATGTAGAGCCTGGGCTTTCACCAAAGTTATATGAAAATAATGAAGGAGATGCTTTATTTATTAATTCAAACTATGCAATTGATGCAAAACTAAATCCAACAAAGGATGCAATTGCGATTGAAGGATCAGACTCTCCGTATGCAAATATTATTGCAGTTCGTAAAGGTGACGAGAAGAAAAAAGAAATTAAGGAGCTAGTAGAAGTACTGCAT
Organism: Bacillus paranthracis; assembly: GCF_024296885.1. Taxonomy (NCBI): domain Bacteria; kingdom Bacillati; phylum Bacillota; class Bacilli; order Caryophanales; family Bacillaceae; genus Bacillus; species Bacillus paranthracis. The sequence goes on along the minus strand of NZ_CP101135.1, from coordinate 4,703,812 downwards.
TCAAAAGAAATTCAAGATTTTATTAATAAAGAATATAAAGGTGCTGTACTTCCGGTAAGTGAATAAATATAAGGAAAGGGCTGGAAATTTACCAGTCCTTTTTTCTTTATATAAATAAGAAGAAAGGTGTATCATATAAGGATGCAAGTGAAATACTTATATACATTTGTGAAAAAATTGTTACTTTTTTTCATCGTTTGCGATATCATTTTATTTGATATAAAATTAGAATGAGAATAAAATGAGAATATGAACGTTTTAGGAATTTTTAAAATGTATATATAGGATTAATGGAGGTATTGAGATGGCTGGTTCTACATTAACGGTTAAAGACTTACACGTATCAATTGATGGCAAAGAAATTTTAAAAGGTGTAAACCTTGAAGTAAAAGGTGGAGAAATCCACGCAATTATGGGACCTAACGGAACAGGTAAATCAACTTTATCTTCTGCAATTATGGGTCACCCAAAATATGAAGTAACAGAAGGTAGCATCATCATCGACGGTGAAGATGTATTAGAAATGGAAGTAGATGAGCGCGCACAAGCAGGTCTATTCCTAGCAATGCAATATCCAAGTGAAATTAGCGGAGTAACAAACGCTGACTTCTTACGTTCTGCAATTAACGCACGTCGTGAAGAAGGCGATGAAATTTCTCTTATGAAATTTATCCGTAAATTAGATAAAAACATGGAATTCCTAGAAATGGATCCAGAAATGGCACAACGTTACTTAAACGAAGGTTTCTCTGGCGGTGAGAAAAAACGTAACGAAATTCTTCAATTAATGATGATTGAGCCAAAAATCGCAATCTTAGACGAAATTGACTCAGGTCTTGATATCGATGCATTAAAAGTTGTATCTAAAGGTATTAACGAAATGCGCGGCGAAGACTTCGGTTGCCTAATGATTACGCATTACCAACGTTTATTAAACTACATCACTCCAGACTTCGTTCACGTTATGATGAACGGTCGTATCGTTAAATCTGGTGGACCTGAGCTTGCACAACGTCTAGAAGCTGAAGGTTACGACTGGATTAAAAAAGAATTAGGTATTGAAGACGAAACAACAGAGCAAGAAGCGTAAGAGAGGAGCATAAACATGACAATCGGTACATTACCTTTCGATCAAGAAACAATCCGTCAACGCGCAAGCGAAGTAAACGAAGCAGCTTGGTTGACTGAGTTCCGCTTACAAGCTCTTGCACAAGCAACTGAACTTCCAATGCCAACTCCTGATAAAACGAAAATTGACAAATGGGACTTTATCGGAAAAGGCGACGCTGCTAAGCAAGAGCCTGTAAGTTCTTTAACAGAGCTTCCAGAAGCAGTGAAAAACTTAATCGATGAAAATAACAGTGTATTAGTGCAACGTACTGGTACAACTGCATTCGTTTCTTTAGCAGACGAAGCAAAAGAAAAAGGTGTTATTTTCACAGACATCGTAACAGCTGCAACGGAGCATGCTGAACTAGTACAAAAGTACTTAATGAAAGACGGCGTGAAGGTAGACGAGCATCGTCTAACTGCACTTCATGCTGCATTAATCAACGGTGGTGCATTCGTATATGTTCCGAAAAACGTTGTTCTTGAAACTCCACTTCAAGCTGTATTCTTAGTAGACGGCGAAGAAGCTAACGTATATAACCACGTATTATTCGTAGCTGATGCGAACAGTACTGCAACTTATGTAGAAAACTACGTTGCAAATGAAAATGCTAAAGGTATTGCAAATATCGTAGCAGAAGTAATCGTGGAACAAGGCGCACAAGTGAAATTCGGTGCGGTTGATCTATTAGCGAAAGACGTAACAACTTACGTTAACCGCCGCGGTATTGTTGGACGCGACGGCCGCGTTGATTGGGCTCTAGGCCTTATGAATGACGGAAACACAATTTCAGAGAACGTTACAAACTTAATGGGCGACGGTTCATATGCTGATACGAAAACAGTAACAATTGGCCGTGGTAACCAAACACAAAACTTTACAACTAAAGTTGTTCACTTCGGTAAACACTCTGAAGGTTGGATTTTAAAACACGGTGTACAAAAAGATAGTGCAACATCTATCTTTAACGGAATTGGTAAGATTGAACACGGTGCATCTAAGTCAAATGCACAACAATCTTCTCGCGTTCTTATGTTAGATGAGAAAGCACGCGGTGATGCAAACCCAATTCTTTTAATTGACGAAGATGATGTTATGGCAGGTCACGCAGCTTCAGTAGGTCGCGTAGATCCAACTCAACTATACTACTTAATGAGCCGTGGTATTCCAAAACGCGAAGCAGAACGTTTAGTCATCCATGGATTCTTAGCACCTGTAGTTAATGAGCTTCCAATTGAAGGAGTAAAGGCACAGCTTGTTGAGGTAATTGAAAGGAAAGTTCGCTAATGAATATTCATGAAATACGCAAACAGTTTCCAATTCTTGATCAAAAAGTGAACGGCAAACAACTTGTTTATTTCGATAGTGCAGCAACTTCTCAAAAACCAATTCAAGTCATTGAAACGTTAGAACGTTACTATAAAGAATATAACTCTAACGTGCATCGCGGTGTTCATACGCTCGGTACGAAAGCTACCGACGCGTATGAAGGTGCACGCGAGAAAGTTCGCAAGTTTATTAATGCGAAATCAATGGAAGAGATTATTTTCACGCGCGGAACAACAACTGCATTAAATACAGTAGCGGCTAGCTATGGTCTTGAAAATGTAAAAGAAGGCGATGAAATCGTTATTTCTTACATGGAGCACCATAGTAACATCATTCCGTGGCAGCAAGTTGCGAAGAAAACTGGTGCAACTTTAAAATATCTTCCGCTTCAACCAGATGGGACAATTTCAATAGAAGATGCTCGTCAAACAATTACACCGAATACAAAAATCGTTTCTATCATGTATGTTTCTAACGTACTTGGAACGATTAACCCTGTAAAAGAAATCGGAGCAATCGCACACGAAAATGGCGCAATTATGGTCGTTGACGGTGCACAAAGTACACCTCATATGAAAGTGGATGTACAAGATTTAAACTGTGATTTCTACGCATTATCTGCTCATAAGATGTGCGGCCCTACAGGTATCGGCGTATTATATGGTAAGAAAGAATTGCTAAACAATATGGAGCCAATTGAATTTGGCGGTGAAATGATTGATTTCGTAGATTTACAAGAATCTACTTGGAAAGAGCTTCCGTGGAAGTTCGAAGCAGGTACGCCGATTATCGGTAATGCAATCGGACTTGGTGCGGCAATTGATTTCCTAGAAGAAATCGGTCTTCATAATATTGAAAAGCATGAGCATGAATTAGCGCAATACGCTTTAGAAAGACTATCAGAAGTAGATGGCGTTACAATTTATGGTCCAAAGCATCGCGCTGGTCTTGTTACATTTAATATTGAAGACGTACATCCTCACGATGTAGCGACAGTATTAGATGTAGAAGGTATTGCGGTTCGCGCAGGACACCACTGTGCACAACCGCTTATGAAGTGGCTGAAAGCTTCTTCAACAGCACGTGCGAGCTTCTATTTATATAATACAAAAGAAGAAATTGATACATTTGTTGAATCGCTAATCAAGACAAAGGAGTATTTCACAAATGTCATTTAATAATTTAGATACGTTATATCGTCAAGTTATTATGGATCATTACAAAAATCCTCGTAACCATGGCGTGCTAGAAGATAGTGTTACAGTTAACTTGAACAATCCAACTTGCGGTGATCGTATTCAACTTACGATGAAAGTAGAAGAAGGTATTGTGCAAGAAGCGAAGTTTGAAGGAGAAGGATGTTCTATCTCAATGTCTTCAGCTTCCATGATGACACAAGCAGTAAAAGGTAAGAAAATTGAAGAGGCACTTCAGCTTTCTAAAATTTTCTCTGACATGATGCTAGGAAAAGAGTACGATGACAGCATCGATTTAGGAGATATTGAAGCATTACAAGGCGTATGCAAGTTCCCTGCACGTATTAAATGTGCAACATTAGCGTGGAAAGCGTTAGAAAAGGGCTTAAACGAAGATAAGTAATGTTAAAGGTTCCTAAAAACGAGGTTATCTAAGGAGGGACACACCAACATGGCGAAGCAACTGCCAGATATCGGCGATTATAAATATGGTTTCAAAGACAAAGACGTTTCGATTTTCCGTGCTGGACGCGGTTTAACAAAAGAGATCGTTGAAGAGATTTCACGTATGAAAGAAGAACCACAGTGGATGTTAGACTTCCGTTTAAAATCACTGGATAAGTTCTATGAAATGCCAATGCCACAATGGGGCGGCGACTTAAACGACTTAGATTTCGATGAAATTACGTACTACGTAAAACCATCTGAGAAATCTGAGAAGTCTTGGGATGAAGTACCTGATGAAATTAAAGCTACATTTGATAAATTAGGTATTCCAGAAGCTGAGCAAAAATATTTAGCTGGTGTATCTGCACAGTACGAATCTGAAGTTGTATACCACAACATGAAAGAAGACCTAGAAGCTCTAGGAATCGTCTTCAAAGATACAGATAGCGCATTAAAAGAGAACGAAGATATTTTCCGTGAGCATTTCGGAAAAGTAATCCCACCAACAGACAACAAATTCGCAGCATTAAACTCTGCAGTTTGGTCTGGTGGATCATTCATCTACGTTCCAAAAGGTGTGAAAGTTGATACACCACTTCAAGCGTATTTCCGTATTAACTCTGAAAATATGGGACAATTCGAGCGTACGCTTATCATCGTAGACGAAGGCGCACACGTACACTACGTAGAAGGTTGTACAGCACCTGTTTACACGACTAACTCACTTCACAGTGCGGTAGTAGAAATCATCATTAAGAAAGATGCATATTGCCGTTATACAACAATCCAAAACTGGGCGAACAACGTATACAACCTAGTTACAAAACGTGCGGTTTGTGAAGAAAACGCAACGATGGAATGGATTGACGGTAACATCGGATCTAAATTAACGATGAAATACCCAGCAGTTATCTTAAAAGGCGAAGGCGCTCGTGGTTTAACATTATCTATCGCGATTGCTGGTAAAGGCCAACACCAAGATGCTGGTGCGAAAATGATTCACTTAGCACCAAACACGTCTTCAACAATCGTTTCTAAATCGATTGCGAAGCATGGTGGTAAAGTAACTTACCGTGGTATCGTACACTTCGGACCAAAAGCGAAAAACTCTCGCTCTAACATTGAGTGTGACACGTTAATCATGGATAACCAATCTACATCTGATACAATTCCTTACAACGAAATCAAAAACGATTACGTTTCACTTGAGCACGAAGCGAAAGTATCGAAAGTATCAGAAGAACAATTATTCTACCTAATGAGCCGCGGTATTTCTGAGCAAGAAGCTACAGAAATGATCGTAATGGGCTTCATCGAGCCATTCACTCGCGAACTTCCAATGGAATACGCAGTTGAAATGAACCGCCTAATCAAGTTTGAGATGGAAGGTTCTATTGGTTAATATTTAAAGTGGAGGCGGCTCGTCCAGAATGTGAGGGGGATGGAGCTTCTGACGTAGAGGCGCTTTTTGCCTCATAGGAAGAAGTGAAGCCACCGAACATTCTAGCCGCTGGAACTGGATAATATATAAAGGAAGCGCCCTGCTGTGCAGGGCGCTTTTTTTTATTGTGTGAGCTGGGCTTGGGGTGGGGTTAGCCGAGATACCCAGGTAGGTTTCTGGATAAATATATCAGCGATTTTTCAAATATATCGATCACAACTCGGAATATATCGGCGATTATTTCAATATATCGACGATTCGACAAGGAATATCGACTTATCAACAAATTACGACAAAAGAAATTCTTCATATACCTTGCAACATTTTATATGAAAGGGGACCGACTGGAAGTAAGGCAAAGATACTGACAAATCCACTGGTGAATCCAATTGAAAAAAGACCTGCGAATCTCCTGTTGAACTTTCTGACAAATCCCCGCTCTACCAACTAATCCCCAGACTGGCAAAAGTAAAGTTTCTCATATGAAAAAGGACAATCTTTTGCTTTTTCTCACAATGCGAGTACAATGTAAAATAGCAAGAAAAGACGAAAAGTATTTACAGGATTATTGCGTACGCATAGCGTAAATGGCAGTAAGGAACTGAGAGGAGGTTTTTTCTCTGAATATAAATAAAGAAACAATCATCCACCTTTATCATACAAACGATATACATAGTCATTTTGAAAATTGGCCGCAAATTTCTCGGTTTGTACAAGGAGAGAAAAAGCGAAGACAGGAAGCGGGAGAGACCGTTTTGACTGTAGATATCGGCGATCATGTGGATCGTTTTCATAGTATTTCGGAAGCGACGAATGGGCTTGGCAATACGAAGCTTTTAAATGAGGCGTTATATGATTATGTAACGATTGGAAACAATGAAGGAATTACGTTAGCGAAGGAGCATTTGAATCGTCTATATGATGATGCTGGATTTGAGGTGCTTGTCGCGAATTTATTTGAAAAAGAAGGGGTACGTCCAGAGTGGGCAAAGCCTTATAAATTACATACAACGACAGATGGGATTACGATTGCTTTTATCGGATTAACGGTTGCATATCCAGAGTTTTATCAAATGTTAGATTGGCATATTGAAGATCCAATCGAGCATTTAGAGTCTATTTTAGAAGAAGTGAGAGATGAGGCTCATATAACGGTTGTCCTTTCTCACCTTGGAAAAAGTATGGATGAGTATATGGCGGAACATTATGATATAGATGTTATTTTAGGGGCACATACGCATCATTTATTTGAGCGTGGTGTTCTTATGAATCATACGTTACTTTGTTGTTGTGAAAAGTGGGGACGTTACGTTGGGCACGTTCAGCTTACTGTGGATAAAGAGACGAAGAAGCTGTTGAAAAAGGATGGTAGAGCAATTAAGACTGAACGTTTAGGTGCTTATAGCAAACCGTTATCCACAATTGAGGCGCTGCAGGAAGAAAGTAAACATATTATGGAAGAACCTGTTGTTCATTTAAAGGAATCATTACCGGTTGATTGGTTTCATGAGACAGCATTTCCGCACATGTTAGCAAATGCGTTGAAAACGTGGTGCGGTGCAGAGATTGGCATGGTGAACGCTGGTGTACTTCTTGAAGGATTAGAAGAAGGCGTTGTGACGCGTGGAGATATTCACAGAATTTGTCCACATCCAATTAATCCATGTCTATTAAAAGTGCCGGGGAAAATGTTAAGAGAAGTGATCTTGAAAGCACGTCGCCCGAATATGGAGAACCTTGAGGTAAAAGGGTTTGGATTTCGGGGGAAAGTGATGGGGAAAATGATTTATGCTGGTGTAGAAGTCATCCCAGATACGATTCCCGGGAATAAAATTTTACTGGAAGATGTATTAATTAACGGGGAATCGCTGGAATTAGAACGTATATATACAGTAGGAACGATTGATATGTTTACATTTGGCTACTTATACCCAGAGCTATCCACACTTTCTAACAAACAATATTATATGCCAGAACTACTTAGAGATGTGTTAACAGACATGTTAATAACTTATACATCTTCCGTCAAACTATAGGCTAGTTAACTTGTAACACTCATTTTTCTCTTGTCATACAGATAAGAAAGAGAGGAGTGTGAACTATGGTTAATGTAGAGCCAATTATAATCGATAATTATACGTTTATTGCGGTTAGCGTCAAACTTCCAAAGACAAATTTGCTAGCTGTAATGAGCGATAAAGGATATATTATGTGCGGTGCATTAGATGTAGGTCTTTTAAATGAGAAGTTAGGGGATCGAGGTATTATTGCTGGCCGTGCGGTTGGTGTAAGAACGATTGAACAACTTCTTGAAGCACCGCTAGAATCAGTAACGATTGAAGCCGAAGCGTTAGGTATTACGGCTGGCACAATCGGAAAAGAAGCATTATTAAAAATGAGATAAGCATATATCGTCCCTCCTTCTTGCATAGAAATGATATAAGAAGGAGGGTTTTGTATGAGTATATTTCGTTCGAAAAATTCGCGGTTTCGAAGGGGACCTATTTCCTTTCGGCACATACTGCTTATGTCGTTTATTCTTTTTGTCATATTACTCGTGCAAGGATTATGGATTGTGAATAGCAGCATTCAGCCGACATTAATGAAATATGGAGAAGTAGAGACACATAAAATGGCGACAGCGGTTATGACGAAGGCGGTAAAAGATAGGATCGATGAGGGATTCGATGTCGATTCATTAATGAAAGTACAAAATGATAAAAACGGGAAAGTGTCCACAATTAATTTAAATACGAAGCAAGTAAATGAAATCGTAACGTCAACGACCACATACATAGAAAAATATTTACAGCAAGTAGAACAAGGGAATTTGAAGGGACTAGGTATTTCTGAAAAAAATGGGGCAACGATGGCAGTTCCGTTTGGCCGTGTAACAAATAATGCGCTTCTTGGAAATATAGGACCCGATATTCCAATTGATTTCACGACGATTGGTCATGTAAATACGGATATTAAACAAAAAATTGAACCGCACGGAATCAATACGACAGCGATTCAAATTATTATGGAGATGGAAGTTACGTTGCAAGTCATTATTCCATTTCATACGAAAGAAATAAAAGTGAAACAAAATGTTCCAATTGCGACGCGCATCGTTCAAGGGGAAGTGCCTACGTATTATGGAAGCGGAAGTGTTGTTGTACCTGATAAAAAGAAAACGGATAGTTAGTCATAAAGAAAAAATAACCGTAGCAATGTGCTACGGTTATCGTTTTGTATTTGCGCGTTCTTTTCGCTCCCAAAGACTTAAGTGCATGTAGGGGTCGAAAGCCCATTCTGTATAACCATTGTCTTTATACATGCCGAAATGTAGGTGAGGCGGGAATTTTCCAGCTGTGCCGGGAGGACCGTAACCGGTGCTACCAACAAATCCGATTACTTTTCCGGGTTCGACAATTTGTCCAAGCTGTATCTCTTTTGAGAACCCGCCTAAGTGAGCGTAATAATGATAATTGTTATGAAGGTCACGAATACCGATGCGCCATCCGCCAAGGCGGTTCCAGCCTTTTGTTTCAATAATGCCATAGCAAGTGGATCTTACTGGTACGCCATAGCCTGCGAATATATCGGTTCCTTCATGAACCCTTCTTCCCCCAAAACTTCTTCCAGCGCCAAAAGTACTACGGTAGCTATGGTCACTGCGAATTGGAAGAGGGAACGCATTTCCTTCTAAATTAATACGTCCGTAATGTTTATAAATTTGGGCGTATTCGGTAATTAAATCAACTGTTTTTGCACGTCTATAATATTCCCAGAGCATGATTTTAATGCGTTCTTCTGACGTTCCTTGTTTCTTTAAAATCGTTGCTGCTGTATGCAAAAGATCACGGTCGTTATTTGCATTTGCAAATCCATCTTTGTCACCATCTAAACCTAACCCGCCAAATAGAGCAATTGTATGGGGGAGAGTGTCGTTACCATTAACAGGTCCAGCCCATATTTCTGGTTTGAAATAAAGGGAAATGATGGCATCTGGTTTTTTCGGAATATCTTTTCTTACGCTCCGTATATTTCTTTCGTATTGATCCATTGCAGCTAAGTAATACCACGGAATGCCTGAAGATTGCTCGGTTTCTTTATATAGTGCCATGCGCTTTTCGTATATGCTTTGCTGATTATCTTCACCGTAAGCGATGTTTTGGTGGAGAAGAAAGCAAATCGAAAGCAAAAGAGAAATTTTTCGAAGCATGAAATAGACTCCTTTCACATCATCACTCTTTTTAGTGTGGGATATACGGAGTATTTCATTATAGGGAACGATTGGAAAAAATCTTAGAATCTTCATTTGAGCAAATCGCTTTCATACGTTAGAATAGATATGTTACATTGAAAGAAGCGAACACGGTAAACTATTTCATATTGTGCGGAGTTGATAACCATGACAAAACAAACAGAATATAAGCGCAAGCCCGAATGGTTGAAAATTAAGTTAAACACGAATGAAAACTATACAGGCTTAAAGAAAATGATGCGTTCTAAGAATCTTCATACAGTTTGTGAAGAAGCGAAATGTCCGAATATTCATGAATGCTGGGCTGTAAGAAAAACAGCAACATTCATGATTTTAGGTGCAGTATGTACACGTGCTTGTCGTTTCTGTGCGGTTAAAACAGGCTTACCAACTGAGCTTGATTTACAAGAGCCAGAACGCGTAGCAGATTCTGTAGTACAAATGGGCTTAAAGCACGTTGTTATAACAGCGGTTGCACGTGATGATTTAAAAGACGGGGGAGCAGCTGTTTTTGCTGAAACAGTACGCGCTGTTCGTCGTAAAAATCCATTTACGTCAATTGAAGTATTACCATCTGATATGGGTGGAGTAGAAGAAAACTTAAAAATGTTAATGGATGCAAAACCAGATATTTTAAACCATAACATTGAAACAGTACGTCGATTATCTGACCGAGTTCGCGCTAGAGCAAAATATGATCGTTCATTAGAGTTTTTACGTCGAGCGAAAGAAATGCAGCCTGATATTCCAACTAAATCGAGCATTATGGTGGGCTTAGGTGAAACGAGAGAAGATTTAATTGAAGCAATGGATGACTTACGTGCAAACAATGTGGATATTTTAACTCTTGGACAATACCTACAACCATCTAAGAAGCATTTACCAGTTCTTAAATATTACCCACCAGCGGAATTTGCAGAGCTAAAAGAAATTGCACTTAGCAAAGGCTTTAGCCACTGTGAAGCTGGCCCACTTGTGCGTTCTTCTTACCATGCGGACGAGCAAGTTCGTTCTGCAAAAGAAAACACAGCAGAAGCAAAATAATGAAAAAAGGGAGCTAATGATTAGCTCTCTTTTTGTTTGTACTCCAAAACAGTATTTGAACATGTTAATAAAATCTTTTTTAATTCTTCTGTGGATAATTCAATTGTAAATTCAGGTACACCAGGTGTAATTAAAATTTTATCGTACGTATAAATAGCGTTATCCACAATAATTGTTACATCGTGTGAATACCCGAAAGGAGCTACACATCCTGGCGTACAACCAGTTTTGTCTCGCAGTTCATCAGCGGAACAGAGAGATAAGCGTTCTCCTGTTAGTTCTTTCATCTCTCCGCGGTTAAGCCTTGTGCCCTCTAACGTGAAAAATACGTAATAATCTCCAGCCTTTGATTTTAAAAATAAGCTTTTACTTGGAGTACCTTGTAGGCCAAGCCTCTCGCGTACGATCCGATCTGTCTCATAATCGAGTACCGGTTCGTGTTCGAATTTTTCATAAGAAACATTTGTTTTATGTAGTAAAGCAAGTACATCTTCGTACATATGGAGTGATACCCCTTTCTATTATTAGTACAGTTTCTTCTCGTGGCGTCAACTGAATGTGTTGGAAAGAGATATTACTTGGACGGTGCTTTCCATAATCGTTTTAGGCTACATTGTTCATCAATTGTAATTTCGTACATATCAGGATTCGTTAAAGCTCTCCATTCATGAAAGCCGATCGTATGATCAAAGTGCTTTAAAATGAGCGTAAGTAAGTTTCCATGTGTAACGAGTAATATTGTAGTATGGTTTAATTTTAAAACGTCTTCGATAAGCGATATAGCACGGTCCGTTGCTTGTTTTGTTGACTCTCCGCCTGAAAAGGCAATATCTATATTTGTAAAAGTAGATTCTAGTTTTTGCATCCAATCGTCCATTGAAACGTCGCTTAATATGCGTTCAGCTAAGCGTTCATCTTCTTGGATAGACAAATTAGCTTGGAGTGCATAGGGCCGAATAGAATCGATAGCTCGCACAAATGGGCTTGAAATAATATGATCTATTTGTAGTTGGTTTTCTAAAAGGAATGTAGCAAGGGTGTTTGCTTGTTTTTTTCCATCGGTCGTTAATTCGGCATCACGTTCTTGGCCAGTTGCTGAACAATGTCGTATTACAATGATTTTCTTCATAATTCATCCCCATCTTTCAAGTTGACGCTATATACTTCGACAAATGTGGAAAATATTCCTTTTTATTGGAAAGGACATAATGATCTGATCATGTGGAAAAGTAATGTGGATAATAGAAAATCGAGGTGCAATGATGAAAAAAATGCTATGTATTGTATTTGTGATTTGTTTTCTCTCACAACTGTCCACAACATATGCACAATCCAATCAAAAGTTAGATTATCCAAGTAATCGAAATAAGCCATTTGTGAGCGAAGATGTGTTTTACGAACAGTTAGATAAGAAAATGTATAAAGAATACAATAATGCAGCGTATAGTGTTCGAAAAAAGATTTTATTTAAAGAAGTACCCGACGAAGAATATTCCTTTTTACAAAAAACAGCCGCGGGTTGTCGGGGTGAAGTAGTGCTTCAAGATTCTTTTATTCACCCTGATCGCCAAGTTTATTTTTTCGCTTCCTTTTCTCAAAATGAAGTAGAAGAGTTACACAAGTACATCGTTATAGATGCAGAAACAAAGAAGGAGCTACAAAGCGGTAAAAGTTATCATCGCTATGATAATCTTTATAAAAAATAACCCACCAACAGGCGGGTTATTTTTACTTTGGCACACTCATTAATTTCTCTTTCATTTTACGAATAAGAATGATAGCGCCAATTGTGAAGAGAAGGGTGATTCCTTCTGCAACAAAGATGTTAATTGTTTTCGTTTGGTAAAGTGCCGCGAAGAAGTCTACAAGTGCGTGGAATAGTATAGCGTACACAAGGAAGATATACTTCTTCTGTTTTACTGCGTATAAAACAAGCATTGTAAAGGCGATTTGCAGCACGAGTGCCATAATTCTTTCTAAGCTGCCAAGGAAGTATAAGTAGGCAGGTTGCTGAATTAACATGTCTTGTAGGCGGCTTAGTTCTGGCATTTTTTCGACCATCTGGGCGAAGCTACCGTTGTTAATTGAATTCGCAAATATAAGTGCTTGGAATGCAGAGAATCCGCCAACTAAAATGGATTCAATTCCGCCGTGACCGATTCCGTAAGCGAAGCCATCTTTATATTCTTGATATTTTTTTAGTAGGAAGAAGAAGGCAACGAAGCGTCCTAATTCTTCAAAAATACCAGCAGTTAGTCCGCCATAAAGTGCGAAAACAAATGGATTTTCTAAAATTGGAGCGATTGCTGGATTACCGCGCATAAATAGGTGGAATGGTGTTTCGAGAATTTGGGTAAATCCGATAAAGATAAGAACACCAATGCCGACTACTTTCCAATTTATATTATATTTTTTACGGAAATAAACGAGTACAATAATTGGGACCAGAATCGAGACAATGAGTTGAAAGATGATGCTGGCAATTACAGTATTTGAAACCATATTTTCACCGCTTTCTAATATATGTACATATCTATTATGCATGAAATATTTTATAAAGAAAATGAATTTACTTATTGACTCTAACGTTGCGTCATACTTTATCGTATGTATTAAGGGGGAGATACACATGGCAATGAAGGTAAAAGAAGTAGCTAATTTAGTTGGAATTAGTGTGCGCACACTGCATCATTACGATGAAATTGGGTTGTTAACCCCAGATGAGACGACAGAGTCTGGATATCGTCTGTATTCCAATGAAAATTTAGAGACATTGCAGCAAATTTTATTTTTTAAAGAACTAGGCTTCCCTTTGAAAAAAATTAAAGAAATTATCATGAGTCCATCATTTGACCGGAAAGAGGCATTGCAGCTTCATAAGAAAATGCTTCTTGAAAAGCGGGCTAGGTTAGATAAAGTGATTGCGACGATTGATAAAACAATTCAGCATACAAAAGGAGAGATTGAAATGACGAATAAAGAGAAATTTGAAGGCTTCGATTTCAGCCATAATCCGTACGAAGAAGAAGCGCGTGAAAGATGGGGAGACAGAGCTGTAGATAAAGCGAATGAATATGCGAAAGGTATGTCTAAAGAAAACCAAGAAGAGTTTAATACGATTTACAGAAACTTAGCGGCGCTTAGACACGGAGAACCAGATTCTAAAGAGGCACAAGAAGCAATTGGAGTATGGTACGATTACTTGCAAAACTTCGGTGAATATTCATTAGATGCTTTTAAAGGACTCGGTCAAATGTACGTCGCTGATGAGCGCTTTACGAAAAATATCGATAAGTTTGGTGAAGGATTAGCTCAGTTTATGTGTGATGCGATGGAGGTTTACGCAAATCGTAAGAAATAGTAAAAAATAAAGAAGATGGAGGTTTTCTCCACCTTCTTTATTTTTTTATCATATCATTCAAAGTCTGATCCCCTGTATTGTTCAAATGAGGATTTTTACTCATTTCACGTTTTAACATATCGAGGCTCTGTGTGTATTCTGTATCATTTAAGGCACCAGATTGAAGGCCTTGAATTTGAGAAATCAACTTTTGGTCTGTTGATACATATGCTTTATAATAGCGAGGGACGATGGACAAAGCAGCTCTATATACTTGATCCGCTACGAGTTTCGGATCCGTTGTGTTTGCACGGTATACAACAAATACTTCATCGTCTGTAACGAGCGTAGCAGCGTTTGTAACGTCAGGAAGTTTGACTGTCATGCTTGTAATCATTTCAGCAACTTTCTCACGGTTAATGGCTCCTACTTGTTTATTAGATACTTCATGCTTTTGTTTAGATGAATAGCCGACTCTCGTTAATCGTGTATTTGTATTTTCCGTATGATACATGTCGTTTTTGTTGGAAACAAGAACACGACTTCCTTCTTCACGTTCCATTTCGGCTTTATTCGTTGGTTGGCAGCCTGCAAATAAGGAAAGAGTGAGGAGAGAAAGTATAATTTGTTTTTTCACGATGTATCACCTCCTTCTCCATAGCATGCACTAATTTTCAATTTTTTGTATTTGAAATTGTTGGTTGGTATGCTTTGTGATACGATAAAAAGAAGAATGCTTAGAGAGGAAGTTAATGATGGAGCAAAAGCAGGAGATTCATGCTACGGTGAGCATTAATAATGTGCAGTACGAAGTAATTAAAAACTTTCGTGACGGTTTTAGTGAAGAAGCATTTAAAGAGCGCTATGCAGAAATTTTAAATAAATATGATTACATCGTTGGGGACTGGGGTTATGAGCAACTTAGATTGCGCGGATTCTTTGATGATAGTAACCAGCGTGCGACATATGATACGAAAATTAGTACGTTATCGGAGTATTTATACGAGTACTGTAACTTTGGTTGTGCACACTTCGTATTACGAAAAGTGAAGAAATAAAAAAATCCTCTTACAATTGTAAGAGGATTTTTTGTATATTCTCATTTATAAACAAATCGAGATACGATCGCCTTCAGAAAGTATTGTATTTGGTTTCATTTGTTGTCCGTTCAATTGAATATCCCCGTTTTTAATTTTATCCACAATGCGTGTACGGCTCCAGTCGGAAATATATGTGGATAAAGCTTTATCCATCCGGTGGGAACCGAAAACGAGGTCTAATACAATTGTGATTTCGGCTATGCCACTTTCTTTATGCTGTGTAATGGAAATGGTAGTAGTTGTTTCCGTTTGATCTTGCTGAGGCATATCGACTGTTTCCACATGATCAGTAAATGATTTATAAATACGAAGTTTTTGATTCCACGTATGATCTTTCGGGCATTTATAAATAGCAAAACGATATATATTTTTTCCGTTGGCGTTATGCCTACGAATATTTGTGTCGGTAAATAGGGTAGTGCGTCTGCAATTTTTACAATACTTTTCGATTGTGTTTTGCTCGTTTTCATATAAACTCCAAGAAAGTTGTACTTTCTGCATTTTCCTTCACCTCTTATAGTAGTGGCAAAGAAACGTAATACAGCTATTTGGATGTCTTGTAGTATGAAGACATGAGGAAAAGACAAAAATAAAAGGAGGTTCCCCAAAGAGGAACCTCCGTAAACATCATACTACAGATGAGTTACGCTCCTTTGTAATGGGAATGGGCAGACTACTCCCTTGAAAAAGCACGGTGCTTTTTTGAGAGTAATGCTATCCAATTGCTGGTCCATTACAAAGTAAATGTTGGCATACGTAGATAACGTCCTTTCTATCCAAATAGATTTATTTTTCATTATAACACGGATAATTGAAAATTCAAAATAATTAAAGTGAAAAAACACCAGCTAAAAAGCTGGTGCCTAAGATAAATTATATAAGTTCAAATAAAAATGAGCGTAGTTCTTCTGCAATTTCTTCAGTCATAGAAAATGCGTGCTCTAAGTAGCCTGGTTCGTTTAAATCGTCAGCGCCGATGATTGCAAATTTATTACGCTGCATATCAAGGACAATTGTTTTACCGTAATGACGATCGGAGTATAGTAGCGCTAAATCATGACGCTCATTTTCTCCCATAAAGCTAACGAAACGAGTTTTTGTAGCGACAGTGTCGTCGTACAGAAAGAAACGTTCTTCCATACACATGGCTCCTTTTATTAAATATCTAAGTTTAAGTGTGGCTTATGATCTAAATGGTGATGCGTTTTAATGAATCGTACCGTTCTTGTTTTGTAACGCATTACGATAGAGTATGTTTCAGCTAAATCTCCGCCTAGGAATTTCACGCCGTCTAATAACTCACCAGCAGATACACCAGTTGCTGAGAAGATTGCATCATCACCAGACACTAAGTCTTCTAGCATTAGAAGTTGACGAGGGTCTTCTAATCCCATTTCACGACAACGAGCTTCTTCTTCTTCGTTCATTGGAACTAAGCGAGCTTGCATTTCACCTTCAAGGCATTTTAATGCTGCTGCAGAAATAACGCCTTCTGGAGCTCCGCCAATACCTACGAATAAGTCGATACCAGTTCCAGGTAGTGCTGTTGCGATTGACGCACCAACATCACCGTCACCAAATAATTTTACGCGTGCACCTTTTGCACGAACACGATCGATAATATCTTGATGACGTTCACGTTCTTGAACGATAACTGTTAGATCGCGAATCTTTTTATTGTTAGCTTCCGCTACAATTTCAATTGTTTTTTCAATTGGATCATCTAAGCTAATTTTACCAGCTGCTTTTGGACCAACCGCGATTTTTTCCATGTACATATCAGGAGCATGAAGAAGGTTTCCTTTATCTGCGATTGCGATAACTGCCATTGCATTTGCAAGACCTTTTGCAACGATGTTTGTACCTTCTAATGGGTCAACGGCGATATCTACTTCTGGACCGTTACCTGTTCCTAGTTCTTCACCAATATATAACATCGGTGCTTCATCAAGTTCTCCTTCACCAATTACAACTGTACCTGCCATGTTTACTGAATCGAACATATCACGCATTGCTGTAGTTGCTGCATCATCTGCTTCATTTTTCTTTCCGCGGCCCATCCACTGTGCGGATGCTAATGCTGCTGCTTCTGTTACACGGACAATTTCTAGTGCGAGTTCACGTTCCAAGATTCCATTCCTCCAATTTCAAAAATCATACAAATATAACTATAACAAATTACGGGGAAAAGGTGAATTCGAAAAATTGTCGATTTTTTCAGAAGAAAGCGTTACAATTAAAATGTAAATGCTTTAATTTCCAGGTAGGTGACATTCATGTATTTTGTAGACAGAAAGAAAATAGAACAAATGCTAGTATGTTTAGAACGAGCAACAAGTACATTTCAAGAGAAAAAGATATATGAAACCGAGTTTGAATTTTACGCATTAGAACGCATAGCGCATCTAATGATTGATTCTGTATTAGATGTAGGGAATGCGATGATTGATGGATTTATTATGCGCGATCCAGGAAGCTATGAAGATATTATCGATATTTTAATGGACGAGCGAGTGATAAGTGCAGAAGAAGGACAAGGAATGAAAGAAGTGATTCTTCTTCGAAAAATGCTTACGCAAGATTATATTCAAATGAATCATGATGAATTATATAAGACGATTCAAAAACATATTGCGGTGGTAGGGAAATACCCAGCAAATATTCGCAGTTATTTAGAAAAGGAATTAGGACCTGTATCTGCATTTGTACCAGAATAATTATGCTTATAAGATCCCCAGAGAATGCCTTTTGGGGGTCTTATATTGTATGTGAGGGAGAAGGGTGAAGCATGGGGGAAGCACGTACGACGAAAGATGAAATTGTGCAGTTGTTGAAAGTAAAGGGAGAGCACACCGTAGCGGAACTAGCTGAAGTTTTAGAGATTACAGAAATGGCGATTCGAAGACATTTAAGTAATCTTGAGAAAGATGGTTTCATCTATTCCAAGATGGTAAGGCAACATGTCGGAAGACCAACTTATTTGTATGGATTAAGCGAAAAGGGAGAAGACACATTCCCGAAAGAGTATAAGCAATTTGCGATTGATATGCTAGAAGATTTAGCGCGAATGGGCGATGAAAAAATACTTCGTTACGTTTTAAAAGAAAGAACGAAGCGAATGGAAGAACAGTTACAAAAGCGCGTGAGTAATCAAAAGAATTTAGCATATAAAGTGCAAGAGATAGCAGCTATGCAAGAGAAAAATGGTTATATGGTTCAAATTAAGAGAGACGGAGAGAACTCTTTCGTAATTGAAAAACAAAACTGTCCGTTAAAGGAAATCGCTGAGAGATTCCCGCAAGTGTGTGAAGATGAAAAAGAGATGTATAATCGTTTATTTGCGAACGCAGATGTAAAAACGCTAGCAAACATGTGCGAGGGCGATTGTAGTTGTTCTTACCAAATAAAAGAGAAAAAATGAACGTTATGGGGCGCTTTAAGGTAAAGCGTTTTTTTCTTTTGGAAAAGCGGGTAATATAAGAGTGGTATGATAAGGTGAGAACGTTAGCATAGAAGGAGAGACAGAATCGATGTATAAAGGTTACTTAATTGACTTAGACGGTACAATGTATCGCGGAGAAGAACAAATTGAAGAAGCGAGCGACTTCGTAAAAGCATTAGGAGAGCGCGGCATTCCATATTTATTCGTTACGAATAACTCAACTCGTAAACCAGAACAAGTGGCAGAAAAACTTGTTCGTTTCGATATTCCAGCGAAAGCAGAGCAAGTATTCACAACGAGTATGGCAACAGCAAACTTCATTTACGAACGTAAACAAGACGCAACTGTATATATGATTGGTGAAGAAGGCTTACATGATGCGCTTGTGGAAAAAGGATTTGAACTTGTGGATGAAAATCCTGATTTCGTTGTTGTCGGTTTAGATCGTGACATCACATATGAAAAGTTAGCAAAAGCTTGTCTTGCTGTGCGTAACGGCGCAACGTTTATTTCTACAAATGGAGACATTGCCATTCCGACTGAGCGCGGATTATTACCAGGTAACGGTTCATTAACATCAGTTGTAGCAGTATCAACAGGTGTGGATCCAATCTTTATCGGAAAACCAGAATCAATCATTATGGAACAAGCTTTAAAAGTGCTTGGCATAGAAAAGAATGAAGCCTTAATGGTTGGGGATAACTACGATACAGACATTTTAGCAGGAATCAATGCTGGTATGCATACGCTTCTTGTCCACACTGGAGTCACAACTGTGGAGAAGTTAACAGAATACGAAGTTCAACCGACGCAAGTTGTGCATAACTTGACGGAGTGGATTGAGAAGATGTAATGAAATGCAGGTAACCGGAATAGGTTACCTGTTTTTTTATGCATAATTGCATATGTGCTATTGTTATATAAAATGTAAAATTTATATGTAATGATATTGTGGGGAGGAAATCAGAGTGTACTGGATGTCATGTATTATGTTTGTTTTTACATTATGTGTTTTATTTTTTGTTCTATGGAAGATATATAAAATAAATGAAATGAAGAAAAGTGCGGGAAAACTTATTGCAACATATCCAAGAGTGAAGAGACGTTGGATTGCATTACTTGGACCAACGTATTTCATTGGACAATGTATGTATATATATGCTCAGTATGTAAGTGGAGATATTCATACAGTTGAACAGTTTCTTGTTCAGTCGGGGAGTTATACTGTAGCAAGTTGTTTTATGACTTTAATAGCCATCCATCTTATTAAAAGTGTACAAATATATGAAAAAGGTGTAGTAGACGGATTAAACTTTTATTCATACGAAGAATTGCAGGGCTATAAAACATCAACATGGGAAAATCCAAAAGAGAATATATTTTTATATCGCGGGCGAGAAAAAATGAATGACAATGTGAATTTACTTATTAGACAGGGAGATATGAATGAATTAGAAAGCATTCTTCAAAGATATATTCCGAAATTAATGATGAAATGAAAAACTCCGGTTGTTAAAACCGGAGTTTTTTTATTAAAATGCACGATTCACAACATCTTTAACCTCTTCAAGATATTGTTTACGCACACTGTCATCCACAGAAGGAACACTCGTATAGAATGTATGCTCAATTGTTTCAATGCCTGTAAATTCAAAAATACCAACATCCGCTGTTTTCTTCATTGCGTCAAACATACCGCCTGCTGTGTATGCCTCTTTCGTATTTCCCATTGTAGATAATAATAAGCCTTTTTTACCGCTTAATAACTTCTCGATGCCATTTTCACCGTAAGCATAAGCGAAGCCGTGGCTAAATACACGGTCAACGTATCCTTTTAAAATAGCAGGAAGTCCCGCCCACCAAACTGGATAAATAAATGTAATGCTATCAGCCCAAGAGATATGCTCTTGCTCTTCTTTAATATCTTCTGGTGTGTTTCCTTGAGAAAATGAGATGAAATCGGAAGCGCCTAATACTGGATTGAAGTTTAATTCGTATAGATCGCGAACGCGTACTTCATGACCTTTTTCTTCTAGTTCATTTTTTACCGTTTCTAAAATCGCATGGTTGAAGCTTTCTGTATTTGGGTGTGCATAAACGATTACATGTTTCATTGTTATTCCTCCTATTTGTGGATATGTGAATGGTTTCTCTGTAACCATTATTGTTACTTCTTTTACGAAAGTCAAGTAATACATATGTATAAAAAGACGCCTCAAATCGTCTTTCTACACCCCGCTCATACAAAGAACAAAGAAAACAAATAAAATGATGATAATACCAATGCCGAAGTTAAATACGAGAGTACTATCCATATTATGTAACCTCCTTGTTTGAAAGTAAAAAGCACTCTAGCCAAGAGTGCTTTTTTATTTTAAGTCTACTTCGCAACGTTTAGAAAGGGATTCATGCGTGTAAAGAGTTATATTATTTTATGTGTTTATGCTTTGAAATGAGTAAGTCCTTGTAAGGTATAGAAAAAAAGACACTCTTTCGAGTGTCTTTCAAGATGACAAAATGTGCCAATTGCTTGAGTTTGATAAGGCGCTAATATCCGTTTTAACGCCTTTTCTTTGATCAAGAAGTGTAGCAACAGCGATTCGAATAAATTGTACCATTTGTTTTATAGGTGTGCGTATGTAATTATGCATATTACGATTAAAGGGAAATCGGATGTGAAAAATGAATGAGTACATATATAAAATATTCGATAAGGGGCGAGAGGGATGGATATACATAAGTTAACAGAAGAAGAAGCGATGGAAATAGCGATGTGGACGTACGAGGAGCCGTATAATGTATATAGTTTCTCAGTAGGGGCTGAAATAATAGAAGAGTTGCTGGACGGGACATATTATGGGTGTTGTGATGAGAGGGGAGAACTCATTGGATATTTTTGTTTTGGGGAAAATGCACAAGTGCCAGGGGGAAGAGATGCTCATTTATATGGTGGAGAAGATGTAATGGATATCGGACTTGGCATGAAGCCGGAGTTAACAGGGAAAGGGCTCGGGAAAGTGTTTTTTCAAGCTGGGATAGTTTTTGCTATTAAAGCATTTAGGCCGAAAACGTTTCGACTTAGCGTAGCGACATTTAATACAAGAGCGATTACGCTATATAAAAAAATAGGTTTTCAACAAGGTCCTATTTTTTTGAGCCGCGGAAGAGAATTTATGCTTATGGAATATGAAAGACCGTCAGTATGAAACTGACGGTCTTTCATATTTTATTATTCCGAATGCTCAGCTCTGTGCGCTAAACGGCTTGAAGCAGCGGCAGCGATTCCGCCAACGATATCATCAAGGAATGTATGCACCTTTCCAGTTGATTTATCATTTAAGTATTCTAAAATACCAGGTTTTAATTTATCGATATATCCAAAGTTTGTGAAACCGATAGAGCCGTACACATTAACGATAGAAAGTGCGATCACTTCATCAATTCCGTATAAGCCTTCATCACGTTTTACGATATCTTGTAACGGCTCACTTAACATTCCTTTTTCAGCGAGAACATCGAGTTCGATACCTGTAATCAGTGCGTTTTGTACTTCACGTTTTGATAATACACGCTCAACGTTATAACGGCATTCTGACATCTCTAAATTTGGATGATATTTTTTTTGAAGAAAATGAACAAGCTCAGCAATATCATCAATTGTTACACCGCGTTCTTGTAATAGTTGCAATGCTCTTTCTTGTAGTTGATTTGATTCTTTCATGTTTATCACCTTTTTTTCTTTTTAGTATTTGTATACGTTTCGTTGCTTTATCATGTGCATAGGAATGAAAGGCGAGCACAAGCTCATATATATAAAGAAAAACCATAGGTGGCGACTGCGATGATTCATCATATTTATGAGCATTATCATATGCATGTTAAAGAATTAATCCCCCTTGGCCCCTATAAAAGCTTTTGGATTCGCAACAAAATTTATGTACTTGTTCCAATTGGAGAAATGGAGGAAGAAGTACTTGTAGAGATGAAAAAGCTCAGTGATTATATGAACCAGCAAGGGGATATAACTGTAGCGACTTTCGTTCCGACTATACACGGCTACTATGTAAGTGAGATAGAAGAACAAAATTACTGCTTATTAAAAGGTATGCGCGCGTTAGAACGACATGCTATGTCATTAGGAAGTGAGCTTTCTATATTCCATAAACGAGGTGCATTCTTTCCAGAAGAAATTGAGCAACTAAGCCGCATTGGTGAATGGAAAGCATTATGGGAAAAAAGGCTCGATCAATTAGAAAAGTTTTGGCAATCACAAGTGATGAACCACCCTACAGACGTATTCGATCAATTGTTTATTGAATCCTTCCCGTATTACTTAGGAGTTGCGGAAAATGCCATTCAATATGTTGTTGATACAGAAATGGATGACACACCGCAACTAACGGATGCAGCAACCATTTGCCAAGAACGATTCACACCTTTATTATGGCATCAAACGAAGCGTCTCAAACTCCCTTTTGATTGGGTGTATGATCACCCAACTCGAGATATAGCAGAATTAATCCGTTATATGATGATTGAAAAAAAGAAAGACTGGGAGAAAACAATCGTTCAATTTGTTACAGATTATGAACGGAATTATTCGCTATCCTCATTTGGGTGGCGCCTATTATTTGCAAGGCTCCTGTTCCCGCTTCACTATTTTGAAACAGTCGAACGATATTACCAAACAGGAAACGAAGAACAAAAAAGCATGTATAGAGATCGTTTAGAAGCCATTTTACACGATGTGAACCGCTCTGAGCAATTTATGAAGCATTTTTATGGCTCACTCCGTTTACCAGTTGATAAGCTTGGGATTAGAAAATTAGATTGGCTGTCTTAAAAATATAAAAAAGAGACCGATTGAGGTCTCTTTTTTATATACCACAATTGTATGTAATACATTATGCCCCTACCTGTTGATCTGCACATATATTTAAAATGAATTGATGTTGTTCGATTTTTTCATTTACTTTACTCAATAATTCTTGCTGGATTTCTTTAAATAAAAATTGATAGCTCGCATTCCATGTCGGTATAACGGATGAAAGGTCTAATAAATACTCTTTTTTCTTTTCTAGTTCTTGAATTGTTAAAAACGTGTTCCCCATTTTTGGCATGTGTCGTCCCCCTATGTTTTTTACTTTATATGTGTGAACGATTCACTATATAGTATCAATTATCGCATTTTTTGAGAAGGATTTCCAATTTTGTTTTATGATGTTAACGGATAAATGTGATTTGTATAAAAAAAGGAGACCAAATTTGGTCTCCTTTTAGCAAGTGGCTTTGAACGAGCCGCTAGATAATATTTAGCTCTAGCGGCTAAAATGTTCGGTGGCTAGAACAGTCGGCCATTTCGCGCCTTCCTGTGAGGCAAAAAGCGCCTCTTCGTCAGGAGCTCCAATGACCTCCTGTTCTGAACGAGCAGCTTCCGCTTTTAATTAAAATACTTGTTCTACTTCGATAACGCCTGGTACTTCTTCAAGTAATGCGCGTTCGATACCAGCTTTTAGTGTGATTGTAGAACTTGGGCAGCTTCCGCATGCACCCATAAGGCGTAATTTTACGATACCTTCTTCAATGTCTACTAATTCAACGTCTCCGCCATCGCGAAGTAAGAATGGACGTAATTTATCTAATACTTCTAGTACTTGTTCTTGCATATGTGGGTTTTCCATTTTTATCGACTCCTTTCATCAGTTTTATTATAATCAAGATAGAGGGGAAAATCTATTTTTTCTGTTCTTGTTTTATTGCCGAAATTTTTTATCATGTTTACAACGTGTTTTTTCAGTATAGGGGTATGGAATAAGTTTGTAAAATGATGTGCTTATGTAATAAGACATCTGAATATGCTGTTAGAACAAGAAGTGGGGGAGAAGAAATGGTTAATGTGCAAGTGTATGGGACGAAAGTAATTTGTGCGAGCTGCGTTGGAATGCCATCTTCAACAGAAACGTTTGAGTGGCTACAAGCGGCGATTGGTCGTAAATATGAAGGACAAGAAAATAAATTTAATTTCGAGTATATTGATTTTCAAGAAGAACAAGAAGATGAAGATAAAAAAGCATTCGCGGAGCGCGTAGTAGAGGAAGATTTATTTTATCCGGTCGTTCTTGTAAATGGAGAAATTGTTGGAGAAGGAAATCCTCGTTTGAAGGATGTTTACGAAGAAATCGAGAAATATTTATAAAGCAGGAAGCCTTTGCGAATTTGCAAAGGCTTTTTTATTGGAGGGATAGATGTGGAGAATGTAGTAAAGCATGCGTTACCGAAAGAAGTAGAGCAGTTGATGGAGCAGTACATAGTAGGACTGAAAGAAATTTTTTTAGATGAAAAAATAGTCGGGGTGTATATTTACGGATCCATCGCACTCGGTGCATTTCATGCAGAAACGAGCGATGTTGATTTTGTCACGGTAATAAGTGATCCCGTGAATGAAGCTGAAAAACAGCAACTTGTAGAGCTTCATAAGAAACTTAGTGGTAGTACGTTAGGGAAAAGAATGGATGGTATGTATATTCCGCTTGCTGATTTAGGAAAATACAATGATGAAATGAATGAGTACGTGTATTGTGCAGATGGTAAGGCGAATATAGGGCATTGGGATATTAATGCAGTCACATGGTGGACATTGAAAAATCAAGGGATTACAGTGAGCGGGAAAGAAGCAGAAGACCTTTCGTTCCAAATAAGGTGGGATGATGTAGTAAATACGATGAAATACAACGTAGAACAGTACTGGAGTGGGAAGGCGAAGCAGCCATATTTATTCTTTATAGAAGAATGGGTAGAATCAGCGGTCGTTACGATGGGGCGCATTTTATATACACTAAATTATAAAACAATCGTTTCAAAAGATAGAGGATTGCAATACTTATTAGAACATTCAGCGGAAGAGTGGGAGCTTTTATTAAAAGAAGTAGCGAGAATACGGGAGAACCCAAAAGAAAAGAGAATGCTCTCAAGGTGGAGAAGGGCAGATATGACGAAGAGGTATTTGCTGCACTTAATTGAGGCATGTAGAGAGAAATGGTAGGGAAGAAAATGGACAATACAGTTCGGTGTATTGTCTTTTTTTATATCTCTTTTGGTATATAATGGTTAAAAAGGTTTAATTATACTGGAGGGGATATGGTGGAAACGGAATTAGTTACATATAAAGAAAAGAATGTACAAATGAGTATGCTAGAAGTAATCGGTATGATCGTAATTATTTTTGGGGTAATGTATGGAATTGGTTATTTGAACTTTTTATATGAATTCTCATTATATCCGTGGTATGTAAATCATCTCATTTCACCCTTCACGTTTTGTATGATTATTGTAATGTATGCACCGGCAAGAAATTACTGTGTGCATTTACTAAAATCAATACAATTCAATAACTCAAAACATTATGTAACAATAATAATGACGATGATCGTACTGCTTATATATCTTGCGGTATTAAATTTAGTTTTACCACATGGGCTTCGTGTGGAGGAATCTAATATAGTAATAGAGCCTACTAAAAATGAAATCATTTTATATGTAGTTGTACTCACGATTTTTGCGCCGATTTGGGAAGAACTTGTATTCCGAGGTATGTTTTTTATGAAATTATCTCAGCGCTTCTCTACACTTAGTAGTGCCGTTATAAGTGCTTTCATATTTACTTTAGGGCATCCCCTTACAGTAGGGAGTATTTTATATATTTTTGGTATAGGGATAAGTTTAGCCTACACCTATAAGAAAACAAACAATTTACTCGTTCCAATTGGGATTCATGTATTAAACAATTCATTTTATTTATTAGTAAATTTTCAACTGTAAAAAAGGCGCCTTTTTGAAAGGGCGTCTTTTCTATTTTGTAGTAGATAGAAAAGGCTTTACAAGTATTATGTAGAGGAAAGATAATAGAAAAATATGTGTGTGGAGGAAGACGATGAATAAATATAAATTACATATAGATAGAGAACAATTATGGAAAGGCTGCATCTTAAATTCGATTGCAAATGCAATTTTTGTAGCACATGATCCTGATCTCTCACATGAAAGTTCATGGGATGGATGTAACTATAGTATGCAAGATAGTCAAGGCGGAAGAGGGACAATTACGTTTCATCCGGATTATACGATCGCATGTCTTCAAGATGTGAATAGTGAGAGAATGGATGAGTGGATTGACGCGACAAATTATTTTGAAGGGGCACCTTCGGAAGTGTTAGAAATTGCGAAAGAGGAAGCACTTCAATACGTATTAGAAGAAGTAGAAGGCGAGACTATGCCTTTCATTACAGCAGCATTTTGGATTGAGGAGAGCGGTGCGTATTCAATCGATTCATTTGAAGAGGTGGAAGAACATGGCGGATTTTTATTAGAAATCCCATTACTTGATATGGAATCGGCAATGGAAAGATTGGAAGAAGAATATGAGCTGACAGAGGAACAAATAGAGCTTTTACAACTTGTATATGAGAGAAAAATCAAAAATCCAAACGAGGAAATTATGTTGTCTAAAGAAGAAGTAGCAATGATTGGAACGGATGATAGTGAAGGGTTAGAAGTTAGTAAAGTATCTTTTAAAGAGATGAATATTACTTGGGAGTTGTAGGAGAAGGATATAAAAGTGTGATAAAGCACTAGCAGAAAGCACAATGTGAAGTTACATTGCGTTTTCTACTAGTTTTTTCATATACATGTCAACTTCGTGAAAGAATACGGGCTCTTTTTCCTCGGTATTCAGATGTACAGCACATTGCAAATATTGCTGTAAGTAGTGATTAGCTTGCTCGTACTGTTTTAAATTGTAGAAAGAGAAACAAGTAAGAAGCAAAAACGCTTTTTCCTGTAATATTGGAACGACGGCTAGTACTGGAGTAACGGAATGTATATTTATTTTTACTAAATTCTCATAAGATGCCCACACTTGAAACCAGTCGAAAATAGTAGAAAGATAATTCGGAATGTCGATAGTTTCATGTGAAACATTATGCAATAACTGGTTCTGTTTCATATGTATAGGCTCTATTCTCGTTCGCAGAATGCAATCGAATATTGAGATGTTTTCTTTAATTAGTAATTGGTCCGTGATAAGCTGCGGGAGACCGATAGGATGAACTCCTATATGTATATAGAAGTCATCTCCAAATTGACTTTTTTGTATGTTAATGAGTTTATAAAATCCGTTTTCAGCTTTGCAAAATGTATGTCTTTTTTTCTTAAATCCAAGCAGTTTTAAAGCAGCATGTAAATTTGCAATGGAATTTTGTACCGCTTTAGAATAAGGTTTACTCTTCGTCATATTCATATGTAGTTAAGTTTTGTAAGAAACTTTCAAAGTTAGGTGCTAATTCAATTATTTGCTCAACTTCATTATCAATAAATATAACTGGAGGATTTTCAGCTACATTTCGATAGTCTAATGCAATCCATGTATGTCCGTCCCCAGATAAAAGTACGAGATTCTCAGGCATTTCCCATTCTTGAATTAAATAATGACTCTCTAAAATACTAGATTCATTTTCATCAAAAGAAATGCCATATAAGCCAGAAACATTAACGTGATCGTCTGCCCAAGAATTCGGCTCTGAAGTAGGGTGAGCATCAAGGCGCAGTGTTCCTCCATTTTGTTCTTTTAGAAGGTTTATGTATGATTCCGGAA
The DNA here is from genome assembly GCF_024296885.1 of Bacillus paranthracis. Classification (NCBI taxonomy): domain Bacteria; kingdom Bacillati; phylum Bacillota; class Bacilli; order Caryophanales; family Bacillaceae; genus Bacillus; species Bacillus paranthracis. The sequence continues at coordinate 4,675,461 of NZ_CP101135.1, read as the reverse complement.
GCTTTACGTTCAGTACTTCTTCTGCTTTTTTGATTAGTTCGTCGTTAATGGGTGCTAGTTTTAAATAATCATCTTCTGTCCAAATTGTAGTCTTCATATTGGGTCACCTCAAATAATAGTTTTAAGAATCTTATGTCATATATTATAGTTAGTTTGAATAACGAGCAATAGAGGGAGGAAATAATGAAAAAGTTTCAAATCGAACTAAACAAACTGCCGACAGAAAATGCCGGAGAAATAGTAATTAGTATAGATGAGAGAATTGTGTTGCAAGAAAAAACAGACATAATCGACCCGATTTGTCAGTTGTTTGACGCATGGGGTGAATGTTTTAAAGATGATGGTGCTGTGATTTTTTTAGATAGATATGAAAAAAAGGTAGAGTTTAAGAAGAAGGATGGGGACTTTCTCATTATTAATCAGAGAGGAAAAAAGTTAGCTAGTGTTGATAGCGAGCAATTTTTACGAGTAATCTTTTCGTTTCTTAAAAAGGAGATAGAGCAGATTTACATAAGTGGAGTTGATTCTTTCCGAATAAAAGATGCGTATCATAGAATTTTAGAAATTGAGCCATTTCTTTCTGAACTTGTAAATAGAAATAACGCAATTATGTACCGAACATATCATTCTACAAGTGGTAAGTATGAATTAAACTGGAATTATTTAAAGGGGGTAGAGGTTGAACCGATATTTACTCCGGTACTACCTCATAATGAGAAGAGTATCTTTTATGTGGAGGAAAACAGCCACGAAATTCGTAAACTCGATAGTGAAACGAAAGAAGAGGTTTGGCAGTGTCATCTTCCACTAGTAGAAGATTGTAATTGCATAACTGTGAATGATGTCACAATTATTTGGCATGCGAATAGATTTGGAGAAAATATTGCGAAATTGTACGCTATTTCATCAAGTTCTGGGGAGTTTCTATGGAATTTAGAAATAGAAGGGCATATTATACAAGTTGTAAAAACTACGAAGGAAGAATTACCACGTTTATTAGTTATGACACAGGAAGGCTACAATGTTTTATTAGAGCTTGAAAGTGGAGTGAAAGTATGGGAAAAGAATGTCCGAGTTGGAGGAGAGAAGTTGCAATGCCATTTTGGCTCAGATTACTATGTGTTAGCAGGGAATCCTTTGGATGAAGATGCGGAAGTTGATGCATATAGTAACGTTGCAATTGCCATTCAATTATTAGATGCTTCTACACGATGGAAACAAATGATGGAAGATTGTAATCCAAATGAACCAGTTACTTTAACTAATGAACATTTTATATGTGTAGCAATAGATTCATTACAAAAGTGGGAATATGGAAAAGAAGGTTGTAACTTAATTTTTGAAAAAGCCTTTGATGAGGTACAGTACTCTTACATTGCATCACAGGGATCAAAAATATTATTAACAAGAACTGAGTATGATTATGAAGAGGTAAGTAAACAAATACAATGTTATGACCATAAGAGCGCTCAAAAGTTATATGAAATAAATATGCCTTTTGAAATTGAATTGCCTCCATTTCTTATCGGAGAGATGATGGTATTGTCCTTAGGAGAAGGCAGAATTTGTGGTATTCATATTCAAACAGGTAAAGTGATTTGGAACAATACGACTCTACATGATATTACAGAGGTTCTGTTATATAAAGATCGAGAAATTTATATTGCAACTTCAAATTTAGAATTGATAATACTTGATGCTGCATGTGGCGAGGTAAAAGATATAATTAAACTGCCTAAAAATGTTGTAGCAATAGATTTTATTGTATCAATTGAGGAAGTTAATAATGCATTATTCATTAGTTGCGTAAGTGGAAATATGTTTGAAATAGTAGAAAGCTAATTTGTGAGTTCTCTTAAATCGAGATGTTTGTTTTAAAATAGTAGTATATATTCACTAAAAAAGATGTATAAAATGATTTTGATGCATCCTTTTTAGTGAATATATAAAATAATTAACTTAGTGTATTAAACCTATCATTCATAAGTATTCTAATATATTAAAAAGAAAAATGGAATAATAAACGGTAAATTGTAGGAATATATTCGATTTCTGTTCATTTTTATGAAATATATGTACTTTTTGTTAGATTCCTTCTTTTTATTTCTATAAAATACACGTATGTAGATATGAGAAAAGGATGATGTACGTGAAGGACACTGTTTTACAAGAAAAAATTTCTCCGCAAGAGTTGCATAAAGTTGTTCAAAAGAATACAGCTTATTATGACTTTAAGTGGGGCAAAGTAGAAAATCCAGCGCAAGGGAATACGTGGAATTGGGTAGCCTTTTTCTTCCCAACTTTTTGGTTAGCTTATCGTAAAATGTATAAGTTGTTTATTATACTTACGTTATTGGCGGTACCTAGTATCGTTGTAACTCCTTTTATAGATATTCCAGATGGGATTTATTTAACATGTAGTTTAGTTCTTCAGTTAGGAACGATGATATTTACTGGATGGCAAGGAAACCGTTTATATTATAAGCACGCTGTTCGTGTATTACATAAGGGAGAAGATATGCCAGATCATGAGAAGGCGTATTACTTACAATCAAAGGGTGGCGCTAGTTTTGCTGGTATGGTTGGTTTCCAGGTTATAGTTGGAATCATGTTTGGTGGAGCTATGTTCGGACTCTCACTTTTACCAACTGAGCCAAATATTAAAAATGTCGTTCGTTCAAGTAGTGAAGGTGTGACTTTAGAGATTATGACGGATAATCCAACTTGGAAGTTTGTGAAGAAAGAACAAGATTATGATGTAGTAGAATTTACTGGTTATGATTATGCAGAGAAGAAGAACGTGAAAATTAAATTTGCTGTTTATTTTAGTGAAGACTATTTTGAATGGCAAGAAGTATATGAGAATAATAAGAAGTTAAGTGAAGATGAGCTAGAAGAGTATCAATTTTATATTGAAGAAAATGGTTGGGGGTTCTAGTCAGAACTCGTTCATTTTGAAAAGGAGGATCTTGTGAAGGTTCTTCTTTTTTACTTGGAAACACCATACGAATTGAAATTTTGTAAAATACAATAAAAAATGAGAATTTGAGGTAGGCTTGTCAATAACGTGAGACTATGGCACTATATAGAAATGCTATACAAATTTTATTTATCGAGATGTAAACATCAATTTTGATTTTTACGTATAAATAATGAACGGAGGAAATGAATTTATGGCTACTTTACCAAATTGTCCAAAATGTAATTCAGAATATACGTATGAGGATGGCGTTCTTTTCGTATGTCCAGAATGTGCTCATGAGTGGGGCCAAGAAGCAGAAGCTGAAAATAATGATGGTGCAAAAGTTGTAAAAGATGCGAACGGAAACGTTCTTCAAGACGGCGATGCTGTTACTGTCATTAAAGATTTAAAAGTAAAAGGAACTTCTTCAGTTGTGAAGATCGGTACGAAAGTAAAAAGTATCCGTCTAGTTGATGGCGATCATGATATTGATTGCAAAATCGACGGTTTCGGAGCTATGAAGTTAAAATCACAATTCGTTAAGAAGGCGTAAGTAAATAAAAGGAGGAGGCGTATAGGCCTCCTCTTTTTATTATGTCATTTTTTGTCGGTAAGTCGATATTCCTTGTCGAATCGTCGATATATTTCAAAAATCGTTGATATATTTTGAGTTATGATACATATATTCGAAAAATCGTCGATATAATTTCACTCACCGAGAAAGGTGTATCATTTACCGAGCAAAAAGCTAGATTACCGTCCACCATAGTCAATATCCTTCAACTGACACCTCTTATTAAAGAATGTTTTATATCCAAGCTGTAAAAAGATAATGACAGCAAAAGCGGTACTTCCTGAAATACCGAGTATAATTGCGATTTGATATTGAATGGCTGTAAATGGTGATACACCAGATAAGATTTGACCAGTCATCATGCCCGGTAAGCTTATAATCCCCATTCCGACCATAGAATTGATCGTTGGTAAAATAGCCGAGTCAAAAGCGTCTCGAATGAGCGGAGCAGCTGCTTCTTTCGGTGTGGCACCGAGCATAAGTGCTCCTTCAATTTGACCTCTTTGCGATTTCATATTGTTTAAGAACGTATTTGCACCGAGAGAAACACCTGTCATTGCATTCCCAACTAACATTCCTGTAATCGGAACGATATATTGCGGGGCGTACCACGGATCATGTCCGATAATAACAAAGATAAATAGTAGAAGTGGCCCAATTGATCCGGCTACCATGGAAAGGGCGGCTACTCGTTTTAATTCTTTAGACATTGGGACATTCACTCGTTTATAAATATTAAAAATTGCAAAGGTAGTAATAGAAGTAATAAGAGTAATTGTATAAAATGGATTACTATTTTCAAATACGTATGTAAGGACATATGCAACGAGTACGAGCTGAATCGTCATACGGAACGTTGCGAGCGCGATTTGTTTTTCGCGAGGTATCCCTTTTAATTTCACGAGCCCGATTAAAATAAGAATGAAAATATATGCAGCGGCAAGTTGCCAAATTTGGAGTTCAATCACGCCCTTCAACTGAGAGCACTTCCTTTCTAGTGGCACCGTTTGCTTTACTAATCTCAATAATATCGTTTGCAATTTCTTCTGGAAGCTGTTGTGAGTGTGTGATGAAGATGACTGTTTTTTTCTTTTCTTTTGCTAGCATAGTGAATTGCTTCATAACGCGTCGTTCTGTATCGCTATCTAACGCCGAAGTTGGTTCATCTAATAAATAGACAGGTGGATCCATAAGTACGATACGTGCAAAAGCAAGTCGTTGTTTTTCGCCACCTGATAATGAATCAGCGTTGTCTTCTAAATTTTTTTCCAAGCTAACAGTCGTTAATGCACTTCGCAAGGCAGCATCATTTGGAAATGGCTTTTCAGAAAGACGAAGTCCCATTAATAGATTGTCTTTAATGGTTCCATCGAAAATAGGTGGCGTTTGCCCAAGCATGACCACGTCACGTCGTAATTGAATAGGGGGATAATCAGAAATTAGCTTTCCGTTATATTCAATTGTTCCAGATGTTGGAGATTGTAGATCATTTAACATACGGAGCAATGTGCTTTTTCCGCTCCCACTCTCGCCGATAATACATGTGATTTTTTCTTTTTGAATCTGTAAATAAGGAATGTGCAGTATATCTTTATATGTAACGTCTTTTAATATAAACATAGATGGCTCCTTTCTGATTCTAGTTCTATCGTATCAAAAAAGAGAAGGTAACGGTTATAAAGAGCAACGTTTTTTCTTCGTCTTGATTTCTATTAATAAGTTAAGTAAACGATCTAATTCTTGGCTGAAAGAAATTACTTTATGATGAGTGAATCCGTACTTTTCAACGAGATAGATCAATTCTTTCTTCTTCGCTTCTATGCAATCATTTAGTTTCGTTACGTTCATAAGTGAAATGAAATGCCTCCTGTAAAAGTATTTACAACACAAAAAATAAGACCGAATGAATTCGGCCTTAAAGGAAATAAAACAACTTATCAATAGCATACACTGTTTATTGGTAGTTTTTAATATGAAAATGAAAAATAAATCATGATTCATATTGAGAAAGATGTGTCTGATAATTTTAAAAAACTAATGCAAAGAGGCTGCCTACATAGTAGACAGTCTGTAAAGTATTAACCGTTATGATATTTGTACATCCAGAGAATACCGGATTTTAGTAACCTTGGTACACGTCCCATTAATGGTTGGTTTGCTAGCAAACCAAAGCCATGCTTCTTACCAAGAGAGCCGAGAACACCTTTTAATTTAATGACAGGTAGTTCGTCAGGAAGTGGTTCATTATTCCAACGTTTTAATAATATTTGGACAATTTGTTCCCCTTGACCTTCAGCAAGTTGTGCAGATGGTGCGTGTGGAAGTGCTGCACAATCTCCTACAACATATACGTGCTCGTTATTTGGAATATTGTGATATTTTGTTAAAACAACCCGTCCGCTACCATCTTGTTCAACTGGAAGGTTTCGAACAACTTCATTTGCTTGAATACCAGCTGTCCAGACGATTGCATCACATTCAAGTGGTTCATCGTGGTTGTACACAATATTTGGCTCTACTTTTGTAATGTTAGAGTTTCGTATAATAGTAACTTTATGTTTTACGAACCATTCTTCTACATATCTACTTAATTTCTCTGGATATGGGAATAGAATTCTATCTTTTCGATCAAATAAGTAGATTTTTAAATCAGAACGACTCTCGCGAAGTTCACTTGCAACTTCAACGCCACTTAATCCAGCACCAACGACTGCTACTGTTGCATTTGGTTCTAGACTATTTAATTGTTCATATGTCTTACGTGTTTGTTCAATCGATTGTAGGCTATGTGTATATTCCTTCGCCCCAGGAACGTTATGATATTTATCCTCACAGCCAAGTCCAATAATTAAATCATCATATTGAATTGCTTCGCCGCCATCGAGATGAACAGCTTTTTCTTTGAGATCAATATTTGTTACTGTGCCGTATTGAATATTGAGGCGTGGGTGTTCAGGAAACGGTATACGAATATGCGTTTCTGAAATAGTACCCGCAACTAATGCATAATATTCAGTTTTGAAGCAATGATATGGTACTTTGTCGATTAATGTCACTTGTACATCATCCGGAAGTTGATTGCTTGGAAGTAGCCGTTGCAGAATTCTCATTCCACCGTAGCCGCCACCTAATATTACGAGGTGTTTCATGATGGATTACCCCTTTTCTGTTGAAATATCCCCTAATCATAAAATTTTATATTAATAAAATATTTTGACTTTACTCAATCAAATTATATCGAATTTGTGAACAAATAACAATGCATGAATGAATACTCTGTTGTACAATAAGAAGAAAAGTAGAGTAAACGATCTGCATTATTTAGTTACCATTTCATCGTAAATAGCATGTTATATAGAAGGAATCATCTATTTTGAAGTGAAATAATGAAGTAACTAAATAGTTTAGAAGGTGTAATGAAAACAACAAGAAACAGCTTAGTTTTTTTCTTATAGATGAAGTCAGAAAGTAATTTGTTTTGTAGTACAGGGGGGAGAATTTTGATTAAACCATTAATTGAATTTTGTGTAGGTAACCTTGCGAGTGGTTCACAAGCCGCTTTAGAGAAATTAGAAAAAGATCCGAATTTAGATGTAATGGAGTATGGTTGTTTAGGATATTGTGGTATTTGTTTTGAAGGACCGTTTGCTCTTGTAAATGGTGAAGTGGTACAAGGGGCTACAGTAGAAGAACTTGTTAATAATGTATATGAGTATTTGGATGAAAATCCAATGTTTTAAGGTGTTGCAATCGGCAGCACCTTTTTCTTTTTCTATTAGATAAAATTTTATTTCGCAGGGGAGGATAATATTGTATATAAATAAAAAAGACCCTTTTTAGAAGGGCTTTTTTCTTACACAATTTGCGCAAGAATGGCTCATCGCCAAATGTTGTCAAATATGAGAAACGGGGGACATTCATATTGTGTTCTAAAAGCGTGCATTTTATACTTGAAATAACAAATTATTTTTGGAGTGAATACAAATGAGCCAATTTTCTTTTACAAAAATGCATGGTCTTGGCAATAGTTATATATATGTAAATATGTTTGAAGAACGAATTCCTGAAGAAGATTTAGCTCTTGTGGCGGAAAAGGTTTCAAATATTAATACTGGTATTGGAGCAGATGGAATGATTTTAATTTGTCCGTCTGACGTAGCGCCGGTGAAAATGCGCATGTTTAATAATGATGGATCAGAAGGAAAGAGCTGTGGTAACGGTCTACGCTGCGTAGCGAAATATGCGTATGAGCATAAACTAGTAGAAGATACAGTTTTCACAATTGAAACGTTAGCTGGCATTGTAACGGCTGAAGTAACGGTAGAAGAAGGGAAAGTTACGTTAGCGAAAATTGATATGGGAGCACCGCGTTTAACGCGTGCAGAAATACCGATGCTTGGCGAAGGTGAAACACCATTTATTCGTGAAAACTTCTTATACAATAACCATCGTTATGCATTTACAGCTGTTTCAATGGGAAATCCGCATGCAGTTATTTTTGTGGATGATGTAGAACAAGCACCTCTTACAACACTTGGACCAGTTCTTGAGACACATGAAATGTTCCCAGAACGAGTAAATGTTGAATTCATTGAGATTTTGAATGAGGAAGAGATGAACTTCCGCGTTTGGGAACGTGGATCTGGTGTAACACAAGCTTGCGGAACAGGGGCGTGCGCTGCAGTTGTAGCCTCTATTTTAAATGGAAAAATGGAACGTGGTAAGGAAATTACAGTTCATTTAGCTGGTGGCGATTTAATGATTGCATGGACAGAAGAAGGCAACGTTTTAATGAAAGGACCAGCAGAAGTAATTTGCCACGGAGTGTATGAGTACAAGATAGAAGCGTAAAGATGTATAATAGAACGAGAACAGAAAGGATGGTGTATTTCATGATTGAAGTAACAGAACAAGCAGCTTTTCAAATTAAAGATATGTTAAAAGATGCTGAAGATGGAGAGAAGTACGTGCGCCTTGCTGTACACGGCGGCGGATGTAGTGGTCTTTCTTACGGCTTAGGATTTGAAGTAGAACCAAAAGAAGACGACACAGTTCTTGAGTTTTTCGGTGTCGAATTTGTTATCGATAAAGAAAGTGCTCCGATTGTTAAAGGAGTAAAAATTGATTATAAACAATCTATGCTTGGCGGCGGATTCACAATTGATAATCCAAACGCAATCGCATCATGCGGATGTGGATCATCTTTCCGTACAGCGACGAATGCTGGTAAGCCAGAAGAGTGCTAAGTTTTTAGTTGAAATAGAGAAAGACCTTTTTAGCGATGGAGTGCAATCGTTAAGGAGGTCTTTTCTTTTACAGTAAAAAATCAAAAAGCCGCCTTCTAAATTTAGAAACGTGCCTTAAGATATTTGTATAACAAATTTTAAAATCTTAAACTAATTTATCTTTGCATAGATGCAAGTATCAGCTGGTTGTTTGCCGTCAGCTGAAACATCTTCATTACGTAATACCCCTTCAAGCTCAAAACCTAATTTTTCAGGGATCGCACGACTTTTCGTGTTACTAGCTTCACATCGGATTTCAATCCTTCTAAATTTGAATAACTGAAATCCAAGGTTTGTTAACGCACGTACTGTTTCTGTTATGTATCCACTGCCACTAAATTGCGTGTTAACCCAGTATCCAATTTCACATTTAGAAACATTCCAATTAATTCGGTGAAGGCTAGCTGTTCCAATAAAATTATTCGTCTTCTTATGGTAGATAAGGTAGCGAAAGCTTTCTCTGTTCAAAAAATTTATATGGGCATTTCTCAGAAGAATTTCCGTTTCTTCAACAGTAGGAATGGACTGGAATAAAGACAACCATTGCTTTAATTCATGAATTGAATCTTTAATAGCTTTATGTACTACATTCCCTTCACCTGCTTGAAGTGGCGCTCGAAGAATGAGTCTATCTGTTTCTATTTGTAACGGAACATCTAATAAAATAGGATTCATATTATTTCTCCCCTCAAAACCTTTAAATTAGGACAGAATGAAACTTATGTAAAAAAACTTTCGTTCAAAATTTAGAGAACAATAAATATATATTCACTTCATCATTTAGAAATCCCTTTTCATCTATTGACTTCTAATTTCTTTATCAGTTATTTGAGCTTTAAGTTTTCTTTTTTCCAGTTATAATTGAAGGGTAGAAAGAGGGGATATATGCTGGAAAATATTTTTGAATTTATATTGAAGTACGTTATAGGTCCTATTTTTAGATGTATAAGATACCTTGTGATAGATATTATAATAGAATGCATAATAGAAGGTGTAATAAACGGTATAAGGAAATTACGTGATAAGTGGCGAAAGTGGCGTGAAAGACGTTATTGGCGGTAATAGGTACATAAAAAATTGGCAGTAAAGAGATAGAGGATAAAAAGCCTTAAGGGAGATGATTCATTCATTTCCCTTAAGGCTTTTTATAATGAAGTAGTAGCAACTCATCTAAATTTAGAATCTGTACTCATGCCAATTGGTGACGGCATGACGGTTTCTAAAGTGAAGCAATAATTATTATCTTACAAAAGTGTAATGTTCATGTCATGTTTTTGAATTTCTTCTTTAAGCTTTGGGCTTTAAGATAACAATATAAGAAAAAACATATGAGGTGAAGGAAATGAAAAGATATATTGCACTGTTTAGTATTTTAGTTGTATTCGCAAGCCTTTTAGTTGGTTGTGATATTAACCGTATGGGGAAAGATCAGTACTATGTTCAAATCACAGCTGATGGAATTGAAAAAAATGAGAAGTCTCATAGCGGAGAGCCATACAAATATTTTGAGTATAAATTAAAAGGATTCGATAAAGACGGTAAAGAGAAAGAATTAGAATTCACAGCTCAAAAAAACTTACGTAAAGATGCATTCCTACGCGTATACCACTCAGATAAAAAAGGTGTTTCGGCTTGGGAAGAAGTTAAGAAAGATGAGCTTCCTGCGAAAGTGAAAGAAAAATTAGGTGCAAAATAAGAAAGAAAAAAGGAATTGACGAACAGGGTCAATTCCTTTTTATATTTTCAAAATCATCTTCTGAAATGACTGTAAATCCATGTCTTTTGAATAAAGCAGTTGTTACCCCGTAACCAGTTTGTTTATTCCCGTTAAATTCTCCTGTATAAATTGTGGAACTACCACAAGAGGGACTGCGTTCTTTTAAAATAATATATTCTGGGCACAAATCTTTCATTTGTTCTAATGCTTTATAAGCACCATTTACAAAAGCTTCCGTGACATCTTCACCGTCTTTTGTCATCACTTTCGCTTTTCCATCCAAAACGTCATCGCCATTCCCGCCAATAATTTCAGCTGAGGGACGAGGCGTTGGCAATCCTCCTAATACTTCGGGGCAAATGAGGAGTGTCTCTTCTTGTTGCAGCAAATCCCCTATTTTTGAAACGAGATTGTCATTTCCATCATACCGACAAGCGATACCACCTAAACAAGCGCTAATTACGATCATATTTTCATCTCCACTAAAAAAATATTAAATAGCACGCCAAATCCCCTTCCTGCCTCTTACTTATAAATGAGGTGATAAAAATGGGAAGCTTATATAACTTAATGAAACCATATAGTGAATTTCGAAGTAAAGAAGAGTTTAATACATATCAAAAACAAGTTTTGAAATGCTACCGATTTCAATTGAATAAAACAGATGCTACCATTATTCATTTTTTAGGAAAGTATGCAGTGAATGAGAAACAGAAAACAGTGGGGGTTGCTTGTCCATTAATGGAGACGATTGCGACAAATGTTGAAAAAAGTATTCGTACAGTACGCCGCTCCATTGCAAAGTTAGAGGAATTAGGAATTATAAAGCGTGTTGCAACGAAAGAAAGACATAAACGCGGCGGGTATAGTGCGAACTTATATGTATTTCTTATATCTGCAATTGACCGCATGGATGACCGTATGCAAATGTCCGCATGTGAAAGTGAGAATGATGCAGCTGGCTGTAGTGGAATGGGGCAAAAATATGAGGGGGAAACAATTCTTTCTAAAAACATTCCACAAATAAAAGAGAATAGAAAAGGAACGTACGAGCTTGATGAGACGTATTGCCGTCATGATATACCGAAGCCTTTTATATATGCACTTCTGCCGATGACGAGTAATCCGAAGAAGATTAATATATTTTGGAGTAAGGTGGAGCTTGCTTATAAAAAGAGCGGATTATTAGAGCAAGGTGTTTTACTGGAGCAAATATTAGCTGATGAAGAAGTGTATGGAAATTTCATTTGGCGCGTAAAAAGTGTTGTGAGAGCGTATAAATACGGAGAAATCCGTAAAAATGTTAAGGCTCTTTTATATAGTACAGTGCGAGATTTATTTTTAGAGGTTGGATTAGAATGGGGAGCAGCTGTGAGAAGAAGTAAGGGGATACCGTTATTTGATCCGTTTAAAAAGGAGCCATGCGTAAATGCATGACTCCAAGTAGTTAATCAAACTTTCTTACAACTGGAACACGAATCGCTACAAATAGTACGAAGACGATAACGGCGATTGCACCACTTTTCATAACGGTTACGATTGGAATTCCTATTGCAAGCGCGATGGATGTGAATGCGTAAGAAAGCGGGATAAAGCCCATTGATGATAGCATAAGTAAACTCATTACACGTCCCATCATTTCTTCTTTCACTGTCGATTGAATCATCGCCATAAGCGGAACGATAGCCATTGCGATTGTAATACCGTAAAACATGCCAGCTAATAATGCTTGCCATAGTACAGTGCTAAAGTTGATGGATAAGAAGAATACGCCAGACAGTAGCATCATGATAATGCAAAATAGACCGCGTCTACGATTAATATTTTTTAAACCGACAATGACTGCGCCTATTGCCATTCCGCCTCCTACAGATGCTTCTAAGTAACTGAATTGAAGTGAGTCACCGTGTAGAACATTTTTAATGAAAAGCGGGAAACCGACTTGCATCGGACCGATTAAAAATAAGTTTAGAAAGGCGCTACAAATAAGGAAAGTTGAAAGGAATGGAGATTCCTTTACATATAAAATTCCTTCTTTAATAGAAGTGAACATGCTTTTGTCTGTATTTTGCTGCTCTGGCATCGTAAATTGTATTTTTTGAACGAGTATAGCTGCGACAATGAGTAATAAAATTGTAATCGAGAAAATCGTTTCATAGTTCGTAAATTTAATAAGAATGCCGCCAAGTACAGGTCCTAAAATAACCGATGCTTGGTTCGTCATTTGTGTAAGTGAGTTTGCTTGTGTTAAACGGCTTTTTTCTACAAGTTCAGGCAAGATAGATCCATCAGCCGACCAGAAAAAAGCATCAGCAAGTCCAAAGAATAAAGCGAATAAAGCAAATGTATATAGTGTTACATCACCTACGATGAACCATGTAAGGATAGTTGCGACGAGAATAGCACGAACAATATTAGAATAAAACATAATGTTTTTTTTCGGGAATTTATCAGCTACAGCGCCGCCGATAATCATAAAAATAAGCCTTGGAACACTAAGAGCTACGAAAACCACACCGAGTGATGCCTCAAGGTTTAATGTTTTTGCTATGTACCACGTTTGTGAAAAAGTAAAAAAGGCTAAAGCGAAACTTGAAAAAAGAGTAGCTGCCCAAAGAAAAAGGAAATTCGTATTTTTTAATAACGGTTTTCCGCTTCCTTCTAAAGCAGATTTATTTTGTTGTAGTTCCTCCATATTGCTTCCTTTCTATGCGACAAATTTAAACTAAAAAACTTGTTAACAATCACTTTATCCCGCGTTAACGGGCAGTAAAACTCCCACCTCAAAATTTGGCTCGAGCAAAGAAGTTAGGTGGGAGACTAACTGCCCGTAAACGTCCGATTGGTGAGGGCTAATACTCAGTGGTGGGGGATGAATACCCCACCACCACTGAGTATAGTTTCACTTTATACAGTTTCTAATATTTCTATACTGCACTTTCTCATTGTAGACAATTATGTTGGATTTGCACAGTGGCTATTTAACGACAAAAAAGAAGATACCATTTGGTATCTTCTTTTTTGTCGTTTAGGCTAATGCAATATAAATATCTAATTGTACGTTAGTTGGATCTAACGCTCTTTCATCATAAAGCTCAAAGTCTGTTGTAAAAGCACGTTTGTTTTCCTTTGACCATTTCCAAATATATTCCCAAGCCTCGCAAACGACTTCAGCAATTGGTCCCTTTCTCGTTGTAAATACCGCATACGTAGCGGCAGGTATTGTTAAAGTTGTCATATTTGCAGGAACGTCTTCTAATGAAGAAACAGGCATGCCAATTGTGTATTTATATGTACCCGTTTCATCTGATTCGTAATTTGAATAGAAAGCGAATGTTTCTTTCGTTTGTTGATTTGGAATGTGATGCATCATTTGTTCTTGAAAGTATTGGTTCCAAAGCCCTGGAATTTTTCCTTCAGTAGATGCCTCTATTTTATTTGTCGTCGTAACCGAAACACCGATTGCTTGGAAAGCTTCTTTTTTTACGATAGTAGGTTCTTTCATTTTTAAATATCCCCCTTATTGAATAGAACGTTTGTTCTTATTTATTGTAACATATTTTGGAAGGGGACGATAGCGTAATAAAAAAAGAACTCCTTCGCATAAAGGGAGTTCTTTTCATTTCTATATTAAAACATACTTGAGCTGTGCATCGGTTGAAGTTTTGCGTTTGGATCGAAGTAAGCTTTCGCATTGTTTACTGCTGTTGGTGCTTCACCGAAGCCGCAAGCAATGAGTTTTACTTTTCCTTCATATGTACAAATGTCACCAGCAGCGTAAATACCAGGAATATTTGTTTCCATTTTCGAGTTCACGAGAATGCTGTTTTTTTGTATATCTAAGCCCCAGTTTTTAATTGGGCCAAGAGAAGAAACGAAGCCGTAGTTTACGATTACATCATCAACATCGATGATAATTTTTTCTTCCGTTTTTACATGCTGAAGAACGACTTGTTCAATTTTGTCATCACCAATGAGTTCTACTGGAACGTATGGTGTGCTTACTTCTGCACGAGAGTTCATTAAGCTTTCTACGCTATGTTCATGCGCACGGAATTTATCACGACGATGAACAATTGTAACTTTGTCAGCGATCGGCTCTAACATCATTGTCCAGTCAACAGCTGAATCGCCGCCGCCAAATACTACGACGCGCTTACCAGCAAATTTATTCATATCATCAACGAAATAATGTAAGTTTTTCTTTTCATACTTTGCTGTTCCTTCTAATTCTAAGCGGCGTGGTTGGAAAGCACCATTGCCAGCAGTAATAATTACTGATTTAGAATAGTGAGTTTGCTTATTCGTAACAAGTTTAAATATACCGTCAGCTTGTTTCTCAAGCGTATCAACAGCTTCTTCTAAACAAACGGTTGGATCAAATTTCTTCATTTGCTCTTTTAAGTTATCAACTAATTCTTGTGCGCGCACTTTCGGGAATCCGGCTACATCATAAATGTATTTTTCAGGATAGAGCGCGGATAATTGTCCTCCAAGCTGAGGTAAGCTTTCAATAATTTTTACACTTGCTTGTCTCATACCACCATAAAATGCTGTGAATAGTCCTGTTGGCCCACCACCAATAATTGTTATGTCGTAAACTTTTTGATTTTCTGCCACTTTCATTCCCCCTATAGATGGAATTTTGATATTGATTTCATATATTGTTCATATGTACACGAAAATCCTGCAAATGATGATACTTTCAAATAAATGATAGCATATTTGAGTGCATAATACTTCTGAAAACGACTGAATTGTGTGTAAGTTTTCGCATAGATGTTTTTTACATTGTATAAAATATACAGAAAGGAAAATACATGAAAAAAAGGCTGAAAAACCCTTGAAAACGCTATGTTATTTTAAAATATTGATAATTCTCCAGACGCTTGAATTCTGGAATAAAACCGACTAATATAGGGAAGTATTATGTTAAATTTCTATGACAAAATTCGTACGATTTTTTGACTGTGTTTTGTTATGGTATAGAATGTGATAAATTCCACATTCTTGACAAATAGAGTTTTTAGTACTTGGTATTATTTTTCATTACTATTATATAAAGAAAAGGGTTGTGATTTGGTGAAGACTCCAAAAATCGTAGTTTTAGGTGCAGGTTATGGCGGGATGATTACGACTGTTCGTCTGCAAAAAGCATTATCTGTAAATGAAGCTGAAATTACGTTAGTAAACAACAACAGCTATCACTACCAAGCGACTTGGTTACACGAGAGCGCAGCTGGTACATTACAAGATGAAAAAATCTGTCTAGATATTCAAGACGTTATTGATACAAATAAAGTGAACTTTGTACAAGATACAGTAGTAGAAATTAAAGCAGCTGAAAAACGCATTATCTTAAAAGACGGCGAGTTAGAATATGACTACTTAGTAATCGGTCTTGGTTTCGAATCAGAAACATTCGGAATTACAGGATTAAAAGAGCATGCATTCTCAATCGCTAACATTAATGCAACTCGTCAAATTCGTGAGCATATGGAAGCTAGCTTCGCTAAATATGCAGATGAAAAGCGCGATGAGTTAGTAACAATCGTTGTTGGTGGTGCTGGATTTACTGGTATCGAGTACGTAGGTGAGCTTGCAAACCGTGTTCCTGAACTTTGCAAACAGCACAATGTACCACGTGAAAAAGCACGTATTATCTGTGTAGAAGCTGCTCCAACAGCACTTCCAGGTTTCGATCCAGCATTAGTAGAATACGCTGTGAAACAACTTGAGAAAAAAGGTGTAGAATTCCGCATCGGTACAGCAATTAAAGAAGCAACTGAAGAAGGTATTATCGTTGCGAACGGTGATGATACTGAATTAATTAAGTCTGAAACAGTAGTTTGGGCTGCAGGTGTTCGTGGTAACGGTATTGTGGAAGAGTCTGGCTTTGAAGCAATGCGCGGACGTGTAAAAGTTGATGAGTACATGCACGCTCCAGGATACGAAGATGTATTCATGGTTGGTGACGCAGCGTTAATCATTAACGAAGAAATTAACCGTCCATACCCACCAACAGCACAAATCGCAATTCAACAAGGTTACAACATTGCGCACAACTTAACTGTGTTAGTTCGTGGTAAAGGCGAAATGAAGAAATTCGTATTCGATAATAAAGGATCTGTATGTTCTTTAGGTCATGACGATGCAATGGGCGTTGTTATGGGCAAAAAGTTAACAGGTTGGAAAGCTTCCTTCATGAAGAAAGTGATCGATAACCGTTACCTATTCTTATTAGGTGGACCTTTATTAGTTCTTAAAAAAGGTAAATTAAAGTTCTTTTAATATATAGTAGAAAAAGCAGAAACGGCTAAGAGCTGTTTCTGCTTTTTTCATTTAAAAAATATAGTATAATATATAAAAAAGAAAGAATATTCTGTCCGTTCTGATAGAGGAGGGTATGACATCATGGAGAAGCGAGGAAAAGTATGGTTAGCTGTCAGTGGCCTAGTAGCTACAAAAGATGGCAGGTGGTTATTCGTTAAGAAGAAATACAGTGGGTTAAAGGGGAAATGGTCTTTACCGGCTGGTTTTGTAAATGAAGGTGAGACCGTTGATGAAGCTGTGAAACGTGAAGTGTTAGAAGAGACAGGTATTGTCGCTCATGTGAAGGGGATCATTGGTGTTAGATCGGGCGTAATTCGCAATGAGATTAGTGATAATATGATTATTTTCCTTTTGGAGCCTGAAGGGGAAGAGATTATTGTACAGGAGAAGGAATTGTCTGAAGTAGCGTTTCTACATCCAGATACGATTGCGGACGATCCAAATACGTCTGTACTTATTACATATTTGTTAGAAAGACAATCAGAATTACATCTTGAAATGGACAAAACATTAAATCCAGGAGAGCAGTTTGGTTATACAGCCTATCACGTATTTACGGCACATACAAAGGAGAGGGAGAAAGAGTGAGTATACCGGTATTACTTATTTCAATGATGTTATTTTTCATTTTGTTTTTTGGAATTGGATTTTTACTCAACATGATATTGCGAGCGACATGGGTAATGGTTATTGTATATCCGATTGTTTGTATGCTTATTATTAATAAGGCGAGTATGTGGGATTATTTTTCAAAGCCAAAAGAAACATTCTCTTCATTTGGGACAAGTGTATCGCATTTAGGACAAGCAGATGTGTTTATTTTATCTACTGGATTGATTGGTGCTGCTTTAGCGGGAATCGTTATTAAGAAACTTCGGAAAAGCGGATATCAAATGTTTTAATCTCCAATGCAATTGGAGATTATTTTTTTGCATATTCTTTCATCGTATAGGGAATGATTAACGATGAAGGAGTGTGGCATATAAAAATGTTAAAACGATATTGTATTCGCATTATGATGACTTGTTTACTTGCAATTGCATTATGCGTAACATGGAATGCTTTCACAGGAGTTTCTTTATTAGAGATTGTAAAGAAATATGAGGGAACGAGTGCAAAAGAAGTACATGCAGCAGAAGTTAAAAGAAATGTTGCTCCGAGTAAAGAAGTGATAAATGCTTTAGAGCAGGCAAACGACTGGTCTAAATATCGTTCAATTGAAATGACTGCAACAGGTTATACGTCGGGAATTGAGTCAACTGGTAAGAGGCCGGGACATCCGGAGTATGGTATTACATATTCAGGTGTTAAGGCGAAACGGGATTTATATTCCACAATTGCAGCGGACTTACGCGTATTCCCAATTGGAACAATCTTATTCGTACCAGGTTATGGGTATGGTGTAGTAGCTGATAAGGGCGGTGCAATAAAAGGAAACCGTCTTGATTTGTACTATGATACAGTGAAAGATGTTTATAGCCAATGGGGTAAGAAAAAAGTAAATGTATATGTAGTTAAGATAGGAAATGGTAAGTTTTCAGAAGAAGAGTTAACGATGTTAAACCAGGATGAGACGATGCAAGTGTTTCGTGGTCAATATTTAAAACAAAGATAGTCTAGTGGTAAGTACGCTAGACTTTTTTTATTTTATATAGGGTATAACAGAAGTTAGAATTGTCGCATTTTATCGAAAATAAAGTTATAATAAAGATAGAGTAGAGAAATTTAGGGGGTCTGAACATGTTCCAAGTACAAAAAGAATTAGCAAGCCATGAAGCGGTGATTGTTGCCTTATTTGAAGAAGAGGAAACGAGTAGCTTTGTACAAGAACTGGACAAAGCGTTTGAAGGACAATTACAAGTTTTATTAGAAGAGAAAGAACTTTCTACGAAGAAGAAAGCTATTTCAAAAGTACATAGTTTAGGAAAAACAGAAGTGAAACGTTATTATTTCGTTGGTTTAGGCAAGAAAGAATCTTATACGACAGAAACATTACGTTCGGCTCTTGGTAAGACGTTTAAAACACTGCAAGCAGCAAAAGTACAAGATGCAGCAATCTTACTTGATTCTTTCGTAACAGAGAAATTAGACGCGATTGATGTCGCTCATATTGCGGCAGAAGTACAAGGCCTTGGTACATATGAGTTACAAACGTATAAATCAGATAAAAAGGATCGTGTAGAGTTAGAGAAGTTTACGGCTATTACAGCGGAAGATGCACAGGAAATTGAAGCGGCATTAACAGTTGGCTACGTACATGGACGTGCAACAAATTCAGCTCGTACACTTGTAAATATGCCGCCAAACGTATTAACAGCGACGAAGCTTGCTGAGTATGCTGTTGAGTTAGCTGAGAAGTATGATATGGATTATAAAGTTCTTGAGAAAGAAGAGATGGAAGAGCTTGGTATGGGTGCGTTACTTGCAGTAAACCAAGGTAGTGTAGAGCCACCAAAAATGATCGCTCTTATTTATAAAGGAAAAGAAGAGTGGACAGATGTTATTGGATTCGTTGGAAAAGGAATCACATACGATACAGGCGGTTATTCTTTAAAACCACGTGAAGGTATGGTCGGTATGAAAGGTGATATGGGCGGTGCAGCTGCTGTATTAGGTGCGATGGAAATTATCGGTGAACTTCGCCCAGAGCAAAATGTGATCGCTGTTATTCCATCAACAGATAACGTTGTAAGTGGTACCGCATTTAAGCCAGACGATGTAATCACATCTATGAGCGGAAAAACAATTGAAGTATTAAATACAGATGCAGAAGGTCGCTTAGCATTAGCTGACGGTATTACGTATGCGAAAAAATTAGGTGCAAACTATTTAATTGATGTTGCGACATTAACAGGTGGTGTAATTGTTGCACTTGGAAATCATACGACAGGTGCAATGACAAACAATGAAGAGTTGTTTGAGCAAGTGCTAGAAGCATCTATGGAAACAGATGAATCAATTTGGCAATTACCGATTTTTGATCGTGATAAAGAACGCGTGAGAAACAGTAAGTTTGCTGATTTAAATAACTCACCAGGCCGCGAAGGACATGCGGTTATGGCTGGTACATTCCTAGGTGAATTTGCTGAAGATACACCTTGGGTGCACTTAGACATCGCTGGAACATCTGAATCATCAGGAGCGCATGATTTAGGTCCAGCTGGAGCAACAGGTGCAATGGTACGTACACTTGCAACGCTTGTTGAACGTTTCGGCGAAGAATAAGATCGTAAGAGAGGGCTGTTCCTACATTTTGGAACAGCCTTTTTTATTGATATATGGTGTTACGACCGATGTAATTTTACTTTATAGAGAAATTGTATATAAAGTCCCGTTTAAAGCAAAGGAAGTGCGGCCCGTTTCTTCAGAGACAACTAAAATAAGGGCATCGCTTTTTTCTGATAAGCCAATTGCAGCTCTGTGACGTGTTCCTAGTTCAGGATCAACTTCTGTGCTTTTCGTGAGCGGAAGAATATTGGCAGCTGAGACAATATGATTATTTTTAACGAGAACGGCTCCATCATGAAGAGGGTTACCTGGATAAAATATTGATTCGAGTAATGGTGCGGTTAAATGAGCGTTTAATGTCGTTCCAGTTTGAATGAAAGCTTCAAGCGTCTCGTTTCGTTCCACAACGATAAGAGCGCCATGTTTTCGGGCGCTTAAATGTTGGATAGCTGTCGTAATAAAAGATGAACTTTCCGTATAAGGTGATAAATATGCTTGAATATAGTATGTAGCTGCCAATGTTTGTACATTTGCTAACATATGATGAATATCTTCCATTTTGCATAAAATACATTCGTCTTCTTTATCGATTGCGCTCCTCATAATCGATAGTTCTTTTTCAGCAATTTCAATCATTTGCTTTGTTTGTATTTTGAGCTCTTCTGACAAGCCCCATTCGCGCATAATCCTCATTCCCTTTAGTGGAGTATTTAACAATAGTGTATACAAATATTCCTAGTAAAATCCTGCTAGATTTTATAAAATATTGAGATACAGCATGTTTTTTTCATATAATAAAGGTATGACGAGCGAGAGGAGAGAGAAGAATGAATTGGAAACAAGAATTTAGTCGCTGGCTTTCTTACGCACAATTAGATGCAGAATTAAAAGAACAGCTAGAAAATATGAAGCAAGATGAGAAGAAAATCGAGGATAGCTTTTATAAAAATCTAGAGTTTGGCACAGGTGGTATGCGTGGTGAACTTGGTGCTGGTACGAACCGTTTAAACGTATATACAGTTCGTAAAGCGACAAAAGGATTAGCAAGCTTTATCGAAAAGTTAGGTGAGGAAGCGAAAAAACGCGGTGTTGTTGTAGCCTATGATTCTCGTCATAAATCACCTGAGTTCGCAATGGAAGTTGCTGCTACACTAGGTGCACACGGCATTACAACATATGTGTTTGAAAGCTTACGTCCAACGCCAGTGCTTTCTTTCGCAGTTCGTCATTTACATACAGTGAGTGGAATCGTTCTTACTGCAAGTCATAATCCGCCTGAATATAACGGTTATAAAGTATACGGTGAAGATGGTGGACAGTTGCCTCCGAAAGAAGCTGATGAATTAATTAGCTACGTAAACGCAGTAGAAGACGAGTTAACAGTTGAGGTTGCTAATGTGGAGCAATTAAAAGCTGACGGTTTATTACATATTATTGGACAAGAAGTCGATGATGCATATGCTGCAGAATTGAACAATGTCATTATTAATAAAGAAATGGTGGAAAAGGCCGGCAAAGATTTGAAAATCGTCTTCACACCACTACACGGAACATCAAATATTTCTGTACGCCGTGGTTTAAAAGAAGTTGGATTTACAGATGTAACAGTTGTAAAAGAGCAAGAGTTACCAGATCCGAACTTCTCTACAGTAAAATCACCGAACCCAGAAGAGCATGCAGCATTTGAATATGCAATTCGTGACGGTGAGAAGGTAGGAGCGGATGTATTAATCGCAACAGATCCTGACGCAGATCGCCTTGGTGTAGCAGTTCGTAATCACGATGGTGAGTTCCAAGTATTAACTGGTAACCAAACAGGTGCATTAATGCTTGATTATTTACTATCACAAAAGAAAGAAAACGGAACGCTTCCAGAGAACGGTGTCGTATTAAAAACAATCGTAACGTCTGAAATCGGCCGTACAATCGCGAAAACATACGGTTTAGATACAGTTGATACGTTAACTGGATTTAAATTTATCGGTGAGAAAATTAGACAGTATGAAGAAAGCGGACAATATGAATTCCAATTCGGTTATGAGGAAAGCTATGGTTATTTAATCCGCCCATTCTGCCGTGATAAAGATGCAGTACAATCTGTCCTATTCGCATGTGAAGTAGCTGCATACTACAAATCACAAGGTAAAACGTTATACGATGGCCTATTAGAAGTATTTGAGAAGTACGGCTTCTTCCGTGAAGACCTTGTGTCGTTAACGCTAAAAGGAAAAGATGGAGCGGAAAAAATCCAAGAGATGATGGCAACGTTCCGTGAAAATCCTCCGAAAGAAGTAGCGGGCTTAACAGTCGTGGCAGTTGAAGACTATAAAGCAAGCATCGTTACATCTTTACAAGATGGACATAAAGAAGAGATTCACTTACCGAAATCAAATGTGTTAAAATATCAATTAGAGGATGGTTCATGGTTCTGCCTACGTCCATCTGGAACTGAACCGAAGATTAAGTTCTACTTTGGTGTAAAAGATAGTTCTTTACAAAATAGTGAACAAAAGTTACTTACTATTAAAGAAGACATTATGAATCGTTTATAATACAAAGTAATTTTAAGTAGTAAGGAACAAAAGGGAGCGAAATCTCCCTTTTGTTTTATGTAGGAAATGATTGCTATTGATTCCGACAGGAGAGAGGGTATTTTGTGATGAAAAAAGTAAGAAAAGCGATAATCCCAGCAGCTGGATTAGGAACACGTTTTTTACCAGCAACGAAAGCAATGCCGAAAGAAATGTTACCGATAGTAGATAAACCAACGATCCAATACATTGTAGAAGAAGCAGTGAAATCGGGTATCGAAGATATTATT
This sequence comes from Bacillus paranthracis, assembly GCF_024296885.1. Taxonomy (NCBI): domain Bacteria; kingdom Bacillati; phylum Bacillota; class Bacilli; order Caryophanales; family Bacillaceae; genus Bacillus; species Bacillus paranthracis. The sequence continues at coordinate 4,652,541 of NZ_CP101135.1, read as the reverse complement.
ATCGTTACTGGTAAAACAAAGCGTTCTATCGAAGATCATTTTGATAACGCATTTGAACTAGAACAAAACTTATTGGAGAAGAAAAAATATGAGTTGCTTGAAAAAGTACAAGCTTCTTCAAAAATGGTAGATATTCATTACATCCGTCAAAAAGAACCGAAAGGGCTAGGACATGCTGTTTGGTGTGCACGTAAATTCATTGGTGATGAGCCGTTTGCAGTGCTACTAGGTGATGATATTGTCCAAGCTGAGAAACCATGTTTACGTCAATTAATGGATGAGTATGAAAAAACACTTTCTTCTGTTATTGGTGTACAAACTGTTCCAGAGTCGGAAACACATCGCTATGGAATTATTGATCCATTAGAACAAGAAGGTCGTCGTTACCAAGTTCGCAATTTCGTCGAGAAGCCAGCGCAAGGTACAGCACCTTCAAACTTAGCGATTATGGGACGTTACATTTTAACGCCTGAAATCTTTATGTTCTTAGAACAGCAACATGTTGGTGCTGGTGGCGAAATTCAGTTAACAGATGCTATCCAAAGTTTAAACGAAATTCAACGTGTATTCGCTTACGACTTCGAAGGAAAGCGCTATGACGTAGGTGAAAAGTTAGGATTTGTTCAAACGACAATCGAAATGGCACTGCAACACCCAGAATTACGTGATGACATGGTCGTAATGATGAAGAAAATTTTAGAAGAACAAACGAATCAAGAGTCTTAATATAAAAAAGGAGTTGTTCCAGTAGGAACAACTCCTTTTTCTTATGAAATCGTCGAATGAGAATGCTGATAAGCAGAACGACGCACAGCATAGTATATGCGAGGTGCGATAATAGCACCGATAATGGTAAATGCAATATCTTTTACTGCAAACCACATCATAATCATCCAAGCAGCTTTATAGCTCATATTACCGCCCATAAAGAGATTGACTGCCCCGTACATGTAAGTAGTACCGATAATATAAGTTAAAATGATTCCTGTGAAAGAGGCAGTTGCAAATGTACGAAATGTTGGTTTTTCCTTTTGTTCTACGAGTTTTCCTGATACGTAAGCAACGATAATAAATGCGATAATAAAGCCACCAGTAGGATCTAAAAGTGCTCCAAATCCAGCTTTGAAGTTAGCGAAGATTGGTGCACCTGCTACTCCAACTAGCATGTAAACAGTCATTGATAATGCACCAAGTCTACTTCCAAGAAGAAGCCCTGCTAAAATTGCGAAAAATGGTTGCATAGATAATGGGATGCCCGCTACTTGCAGGAATGGTGCCCAAGATACAATATTTGCACCAATGGCCATAAGAGCGACGAACATGGCGGCTAATGCTAAATCTAAAACATGAAATCTCCTCATAATGTTAACCTCCTGTTGTTTTTAAGTTAACATTATCGTAGCGAAACTATTTACTTGTTGTCAATTAAAATATTTTGATAAGAAGGCTTCAAATACTCTCTTAGCAACGTATATGGAATACGAAATTGTGGAATGCCGCTTGAATAAGGCGCAATTTCATATAAAGGGAAATAAATGACGAGATTGTTCGGTTCTAAAAAGAAGTGAAACTTTTTCGTGCTCATGACTTTTTCAGTTGCATCAGGAAAATAAATACTTTCATTTTGTTTAATTTGTCTTACAATCTCAGCACGAATTACGTCTTTATATGTATCTTCTTGTTGAAATAAATCGTCTAAGTGTAGTAACTTTTTTTCTTTTAAATCAAATGTGTTAGCCTTCCACGTATAAAGACCGTGTGCTCCGCCTGTATATTGATAGTAATTCAAATATAGGCTGAGCAAAGGTGATTTATTTAAGGAGACTTTATAATCAACATTCGCCACGTACGGATGAAATGGTGTACTAGATCCTTCTGTTTCTTTATAATATTTTTTTGCGTCTTTTTCTAATTTTGTTTTAAATTTTTCAGTAGATTTTTTGTAATAGAAATTTAGCTTATTTTGAAACTTAGAATCGGAAAAGTTATGAAACGAAGGCCTATTGATTTGATATTCTATATAAGGTTTCTTACCTTTTTGCGTGACAGTCTGAACATCGATTGTCAGGTTGGATGCTTTGGCTGCTAGTGCACAATTTGGTACAATAGTCAGCAAGGAGAACATAAGCGATAGTATAAAAAATTTCTGTTTCATTTAGGTGAAACCTCCTTATATAAGTGTTATAAGTAGTTTGAAAGTAAATAGGTAAAATTATACATTTAATTAAAGTGAGAGAAAGGGGAAACGATATGGCAAAAACTTTAATGGATTCGCTTGGAATTGAGTTGTTAGAGATGACAGAAGATAAGGTAGTTGCTACGATGCCTGTTGATGAACGTACACATCAGCCGTTTGGTTTTTTACACGGTGGTGCATCTCTTGCGTTAGCGGAAACAGTAGCAAGCGTCGGTTCATACAATTTAATTGATCAAGAGAAATGTATTTGCTTCGGTCTAGAAATTAATGCAAACCATATTCGCTCAAAGAAAGATGGAATTGTAACAGCGATCGGAACACCGATACATAGAGGAAACTCAACGATGGTTTGGGATGTACGTATCATTGATGAGAATGACGATTTATTATGTATTTCAAGATGTACAGTAGCAATTAAAGAAAAACGTGAAAAGTAAAAAAAGAGGCTGCTCTAATGAGCAGCCTCTTTTTCTTATAATTAGAACTGGATTTTCTTCTCTAAGAAACCTTTTAGTTCACTAATTGGCATACGAACTTGTTCCATTGTGTCACGGTCACGTACTGTAACAGCTTTGTCTTCAACTGAGTCGAAGTCATAAGTGATACAGAATGGTGTACCGATTTCGTCTTGACGACGGTAACGTTTACCGATAGAACCAGTTTCGTCAAAGTCTACCATGAAGTCTTTAGCTAGTTCTGCAAATACTTCAGTAGCACCTTCAGATAGCTTTTTAGATAATGGTAAGATCGCTGCTTTGTATGGTGCTAAAGCAGGGTGGAAACGAAGAACTGTACGAGAATCGTTTTCTAATTGCTCTTCTTCATATGCATCACATAAGAACGCTAATGTTACGCGGTCAGCACCTAAAGATGGCTCGATGCAGTACGGTACGTAACGCTCATTCGTTTGTGGATCAATATAGTTAAAGTCTTCGTTAGAGTGTTCCATGTGACGTTTTAAATCGAAGTCTGTACGAGATGCAACGCCCCATAGTTCGCCCCAACCGAATGGGAATTTGAATTCAATGTCAGTTGTTGCGTTACTGTAGTGAGATAATTCCTCTTCACCGTGGTCACGAAGACGCATGCTTTCTTCAGTCATACCAAGTGAAAGTAACCAGTTCTTACAAGTTTCACGCCAGAATGCGAACCACTCTAAATCTTCACCAGGCTTACAGAAGAATTCAAGTTCCATTTGTTCGAATTCACGTGTACGGAATGTGAAGTTACCAGGCGTGATTTCGTTACGGAAGCTCTTACCGATTTGGCCAATACCAAATGGAAGTTTTTTACGCATAGAGCGTTGTACGTTTTTGAAGTTTACGAAAATACCTTGTGCTGTTTCTGGACGAAGGAAGATTTCGTTTGTGCTAGACTCTGTAACACCTTGGAATGTTTTGAACATTAAGTTGAACTGACGGATTTCAGTGAATTCTTCACTACCGCAATCAGGACATTTTACTTCATGTTCTTTCATTAAGTCAGCCATTTGGTCGAAAGTAAGACCATCAACAACCATTTCGATGCCTTTTGCATCTAATGCATCTTCAATTAATTTGTCTGCACGGTGACGCGCTTTACATTTTTTACAGTCGATCATTGGATCGTTGAAGTTACCAACGTGACCAGAAGCGATCCAAGTTTTTGGGTTCATTAAAATAGCAGCGTCTAAACCAACGTTGTATGGAGATTCTTGAATGAATTTTTTCCACCAAGCTTTTTTAACGTTATTTTTTAATTCGATTCCAAGTGGACCGTAATCCCAAGTGTTTGCAAGACCACCGTAAATTTCAGAACCAGGGAAAACAAAACCGCGATGTTTCGCTAAGTTTACTACTTGTTCCATTGAATACATAAGAAAATCCTCCTTTTGAAAGCTAACGTATTGGCGATGACGTGCTCAGGTAACTTGTGAAACGAGCAGTATATGCTTTGAAAAACATAAAAAAACGCTCATCCCAAGGCTTAATTGCCTAGGGACGAGCGTTTGCCCGCGGTTCCACCCTAGTTGATACACAAAAGGTGCATCCACTTTATCACGTATTGCTCGAGACTGCCGTTTCCTTGCGGCTTCAGGCTTTCACTATCCCTGAATCGCTTTTTGTGCAAGTACTTATAAGTCCGTCATCGCTACTTATATTAATAATAATGAACATATTCTAACACGTTCTTTTTTAAATCTCAATAGAGGAACGCGTCTATCTATGATAGAGTCTCGCCTATTTTTTCGTTATTTATTCCGTAATTTTGTTTAATGTGCTTAATTGCTTCACGCCTGCTGAGTGGAGCAAGCTCGTTATTTTGCACGTATTCCCAAACGACATCGGGCTTTGTTTTTGCATATTCACGAAGGACCCATCCAATCGCTTTTTGAATGAAAAATTCTTTCGAAGAATGTAGTTGTCCAATAACCCAAAAAAGAAGTTCTTCATCCATCTTTTGTTTATATTTTAGCTGGAATAAAATAGCGGCGCGTTGTAACCATATGTTATCTGATGCAATCCATTTTGGAATATAGGCAGAAATCAATCCGGGATGTTGTAAAAAAATATCGCCTAAAAATGTAGGGACGATGCTATCGACAGTGTCCCACCAAGATTTTGTTACAATAAGTTCTTCTAAGAAGGGAATATGCGTTTCGTTTATATGCTTTTTATATTTTTGCATCATATCGAGTGCGGCTGCCTGAAATTCTCGTTCTGGTAAATCCCACAGCTCACGTACGATAATTTGGAAGTCTTTTGGATCTGGGAGAGTATGTATTTGGATGACGTCTTTTAGTAATTGTCTTCTTTCAGGTGTTTGAATACCGAGAAATGGGAAGTGATTTTTCATATAACGTGCCATCGGTTCTGCTTTTTCCGGATTTTTGTGAGCTATGAAATGCTCTTGTAATGTTTTTACAAATGGATGCATCGGTTGTTCTCCTCTCTTATTATGTTACTCCTATTATTATACAGAGAGTTTGGTTGAATTTTAAAACATAACTTGCAATGCAATGAAATATGTTGAGAGTAGAGAGGAGAGGATAAGATGGAAGATCAAGGCTTACTAGCAGGTTTCTTTGCTCTTAGTTTTGCGTTTATTCTTGTTATATTGATTTGGGCAGTTATTGCGTATTTGTTAACGGCTTTTGCACTGTATACGATGGCGAAAAATGACGGTGCAACGGATGGAGTTCTAGCATTTATTCCTTTTTTTAATAGTAAAATATGGGGTGATTTAGCGAAAGATAAATTACCCGATTTCTTGAAAGAAGAAGCAGGATGGAAAGTATTCGGCATATATGTCGCATGTTTCATTTTTAATTTCGTACCAATTTTATATTTAATAGCAACAGCTGTATCCATTGTGTTGTCTATTTATCTTATCTACGCTATTTTAGACAGATATGGAACGAACTCTATATTATTTACGATTATTCATGTCATCACATTTTCAGTGTTCTTGCCGATTCACTTGTTCATTATCAGAAATGAGCCGGTGAGGTATAACGAGTAAGTTTAATTTAAATATGTGTAATGAAAAAAGCGCCCTGGTTATCAGAGCGCTTTTTGTGCTACATAAGGTAGCGTACATAAATATAAATATGAGAAATGATTAATGAAACGATCATAATTGGGAAACCGACTTTTAAGAAGTCCATGTAGCTAAATTTATGTCCTTCGCGGCTTGCGATACCTGCGACAATTACGTTAGCAGAAGCGCCGATTAATGTTCCGTTTCCGCCCAGACAAGCACCTAATGCTAATGCCCACCATAATACGTCGATTTGTGCGTCAGCAGGTGATAAACCTAATCCGACAGCCATATCGTTAATAAGAGGAATCATTGTTGCAACGAATGGAATGTTATCAATTGTTGCAGAGGCGATACCAGATACCCATAAAATAAGGATAGATGCGTAAGAAATATCTCCGCCTGTTATGCCAATTACTTTTTGAGCTAACATTTTAATAAGACCGATATCGATAAGTCCTCCAACGAGTACGAATAGTCCTGCGAAGAAGAAGATTGTTACCCATTCTACACTTGCGAATACTTCTTCGATTTCATGTTCTTTCACACCGATTAACATAAGTACAGTAGCACCAGTTAAAGCGATGATAGCTGCATCAACGTGGAAAATGGAATGAGTCATGAAACCTACAATTGTAAGTCCAAGTACTGTTAAAGATTTTTTCATTAATACTGGATCTTTAATGTATTGTTTTTCATCTAAACTCATTAATTTTTTAACTTGTACAGGATCAGCGATTAATTGTTTGCGGTACATGAAGTAAAGTATTGTCGCTGTCACACCAATGATAATAATTACGATTGGCGCTAAGTTTAGTAAGAAAGCATTGAAATCTAAATGCTTATTGGCAGAACCAATCATAATGTTAGGTGGATCACCAATTAATGTTGCTGTTCCCCCAATGTTTGAAAAAATAATTTCAGAAAGTAAATAAGGGACAGGATTTACTTGCAGTATGCGCGTAATAGATAAAGTAACTGGAACAACAAGAAGTACAGTTGTAACGTTATCTAAAAATGCGGAACCAAGCGCAGTAAGTAAGGAAAGTGAAATTAAAATTTTAATTGGATTTCCTTGCGCTCCTTTTGCTGCTTTAATGGCAACGTATTGGAAGACGCCCGATTTACTCGTAATGTTCACCAAAATCATCATACCGATGAGTAGTGTAATCGTCCCCCATTCAATATGTTTCGTAAAGGCATTGTGTAAATCAACAACCCCCATAATTACCATGAGTGCTGCACCAAGAAGTGCGATGACAGCGCGATTAATTTTTTCAGAAATAATAATGGCATATGTAATTAAAAAGACTGCGATAGCAAAATAATACTGCCAGTTTGCGAGCTCTTGCGTTGTTTCGTGCAAAACTCTCATCTCCTTTCATTCACTTTTCTTAGTGTGTCAAAAATTAACTAGATGAAACACACATAACGTCATTATAAAGTAGAAAAATGTCGGATGTAAATGAAAGGGTTTATTTTGTTATATTTTCTGCAAAGGTTACTTTTTCTTATTTTTAAAAATATTTGCGGGCATTTGACATATATATAAGATACATCCAATCTGAATATTTAAAATGGAATTAGCATTCGAGCTTGTTCGTGTAGGAGTGTCAAATAGAAAGGAATGACAAAGATGATAAGGAAGGGATCGTATGAATGAACAACAATTTTTATTTTTGGATTTTGAGTTTACGATGCCCCAGCACAGAAAAAAACCAAAAGGATTTTTCCCGGAGATTATTGAGGTAGGACTCGTTTCGGTTGTTGGCTGTAAGGTAGAAGATACGTATTCAGCTCATGTTAGGCCGAAGACTTTTCCTTCTTTAACGGATCGATGTAAGAAGTTTTTAGGGATTAAACAAGAAGTCGTAGATAAAGGAATTTCGTTTCCAGAACTCGTTGAAAAACTTGCAGAATATGAAAAGAGATGTAAACCGACCATTGTTACGTGGGGAAATATGGATATGAAAGTGTTGAAGCATAATTGTGAAAAAGCGGGAGTAGATTTTCCTTTCCAAGGACAGTGTCGTGATTTATCACTTGAGTATAAGAAGTTTTTTGGTGAGAGAAATCAAACAGGACTGTGGAAAGCAATTGAGGCGTATGGAAAAGTAGGGACGGGTAAGCATCATTGTGCGCTAGATGATGCGATGACGACGTATAATATTTTTAAATTAGTAGAAAAAGATAAAGAGTATTTAGTGAAACCAGCACCTCCAACATTAGGGGAACTCGTTGATTTTTCAAAAGTGTTAAAGAAAGTGAGTACACAGTAACGACCAAATTGCACAGTATGTAATTTGGTCGTTTTGTTTTTTTAAAGTTTGTAGTCCTTTTTTAACTGTTCTAATGTTTCTAGACTACGAACCGCAAAAGGTGAATCATCTTCAGAAAATGAATTCATTTGAGTTTCTAATGCTAATTTGAGTGAATCTGTGTAATCTGGAATTTCTCCTTCATATTTCTTCACCATTTGCTCTGGAATGTTCGTCTGTTCACGAAAAGCTAAAGCACGTCTTTCGTGGAAAAATGGTACGTCAGCTTGTTTTACGTTATGTAAGTCACCTTGCACCGGATGTTTTAAAACAGCTAATACTTTTACGACGTAACTGCCAGGGCGGCTATTTGTAACCTCGCCAATGTATTTTCCCGTTTTATAAATACCAGTAACGATTTCGCCAATTTCAAATGTTTCTCTCATATTTTTCACCTCAAGTTTATAGTAAGGAAAGTAGGAGAAGGAGTCAAAGAAATCATTCGCTTTCGGAACGCCCCTTGAGAATATGGATAGGTTCAACTATAATTTAAATGTATATAACAGAAAATTCTGATGTTTTTCGAATCCTATAATTAAGGAGTGTTCGTTATGATGCCTTTATACTTTCCGGAAGATAAAACAGAATATATTATTCCAGGGATTGTTTGTGTTCTATTTATTATCGGTGCGATTGCTACATGGCGTATGTTCGTTCGTGTATCAAAACGAGAAGCAGATCGATTACAGAAAGTTGAAGAAAAGCTGTTAGCTGAAAAGAAACAGTAACTCATTTTTGTATGTTTCCCTCTATGCTCGGACAATCTAAGGGCAGAATGTATTTTGGAGGGAATAAAATGAAAAAACGGCTTTTTTTCAGTTGTTGTTTACTATTTCTGATGGCAGGTTGTGACCAAGGAAAGCCGAAAGAAATTGACGTGAAATTACATAATGCTTCAGGTGATGAAGTGGGGACTGCAAAAGTAACTCAGCAAACAAGCGGAGTGAAAATTACGATTAAAGGGGAAGGTTTCGCACCTGGCCCGCACGGACTACATGTACACGAAATTGGAGAGTGTAAAGCACCTCGTTTTGAATCAGCTGGAAATCATTTTAATCCAGATGATAAAAAGCATGGACTACTCAATCCGAAGGGTGCAGAAAACGGTGATTTACCGAACGTAATTGCAGATGGTTCTGGAAAGATTAAAGCAGAAATTGATGCGCCGCATATAACGCTTGAAGAAGGAAAAACGACGATTCATAGAAAAGATGGAGCGTCTATTATTATTACAGAAAACGCTGATGATGGCATGACACAACCGACAGGTAAATCAGGTGATCGAATTGCTTGTGGTGTTATTGTAAAAAAAGCGTCGGATATGAAGAAAAAGTAAAAGCTACCGTGCGCGGTAGCTTTTTTGTGTAGTGTAAGTGAAAATATATCAGCGATTATTGGAATATATCGACTGTAACTTAAAATATATCGGCGATTATTGGAATATATCGACCGTAACTCAAAATATATCGGCGATTTTTAAAATATATCGACTTACCGACAAAAGTTGACAAAGGAGGCTGTCCCAAACAGTCTCCTTTCTTATTATGAAAACGTATGGCGCAGTCTATTTAAAATTTCTTCTAAAACAGACCTTGGACAGCCGATGTTAATTCGAATATGTTCTTCGCCGCCTAATCCGTACTTCTCACCAGGCTCAACAATAATTTTTCCTTTTTCTTCGAGCAATTTAGTGCGCTCATTTTGAGAAAGCTGTAGGCGAGAGCAATCAATCCATAATAAAAAGCTACCTTCTGGCTTCGTTACGGAAAGAGTAGGTATGTGATCTTTCATATATTTACAAGCAAATTGAGCATTATCTTCTATATATAATCGAATTTCATTTAGCCAATCGTTACATTCTGTATAGGCACTTACCATCGCTGTATAGGCAAATATATTTAATCCGTGGAAGCCTTGTCTATATTGGATAGATGTAAAGGCTTGACGGAGTTTTTCATTTGGAATGATAATAATCGATGCTTGTAATCCAGCGATATTAAATGTTTTACTTGGAGCCATACAAGTAATCGTGCGCGCTGCTAATTCTTCGGATAAAGAAGCGAACGGTGTATGTGTATGATCTGCGTAAATAATATCGGAATGAATTTCATCTGCGACAACGATTACATTATATTTGGTACATAAAGATCCAAGCTTTGTTAGTTCCTCTTTCGTCCAAACACGCCCTATCGGATTGTGAGGACTGCAAAGAAGCATGAGTTTAATGCCTTGTTGAAATTGCCTTTCTAAATGCTCAAAGTCTATCGCATATGTATCATTTTGTTTCTGTAATGGACTTACGCATAATTGTCTGTTGTTTGTTGTGACCATTTCGAAAAATGGGGGATAAATAGGTGGTTGTACGAGAACGGATTCGTTTTCCTTTGTGAAGGCCTGTATGCTCGTACTAAGAGCTGGAACGATTCCGGCGCTAAAGACAATCCACTCTTTTTGAATATCCCAGTTGTACTGTTTTTTTGTCCAGTTACAAATAATATCGCCAATATTTTCGGGAGGAAGTGTATAGCCGAAAATAGGATGCTCGATACGTTTCTTTAAAGCAGCTTGAATTGGTTGTGGTACTTCAAAATCCATATCAGCAATCCAAGCATGGATAAGTTCTTCGTTTTTATATGTATCCCATTTTATACTATGGGTTCCACGTCGATTGACTGTTTTATGAAATAGTTGCATAAGTTTGCCCCCTTCTTCTGTAAAACCGTTAAGTTATGAAAGTTCTCTCTCTTCTTATAGAATAGCTGATGTGATAGGATAAAGAAAAGTATTAAAAAGTGAAAAGGCGGGAAGCGAATGGGTACATATGAAAAGATGATAGAGGTTGTGAAGAATTGGGATCCGTTTCAAATGGGACCGGAGTTTTATGAAACAGAAGCGAGCGATGTTGTGAACGTCGCAAGTGTGTTTGATGATTCAAAATACATCGCAAAGAAGATTCAACATATATACTTTATGTCTTTTGAGGAAGTACCTGCGCTTGAAAAATGTGAGAAGTTAGCTGTGGAATTACTTGTAATAAAAGAAGGCGGAAGTTGTTCATTGTAGGCTGTCGGAATTTCCGACAGCCTTTTTATATTACTGCGCAGAAAAAGCCATAATTTCTTCATAAACATGTTCCGGTTTTTCTTCAGGTAGTAAATGCCCTGTATTTTCGTAAGAAATAAATTTCGAATTCGGTAAATCTTTGTGCAGACGATGACCCACATGTACAGGGACGACCCGATCTTTTTCACCCCAAATGAGTAGCGTAGGTGTTTCGATTTTTTGTAATTCAGTTGAAGATAAGTCACCTTCACGATCTCGTATCATACGAGTTAAAGCGGGGAATATACGGTTGTCATAAAAAGGAGCAGAGTAACCGGCCTTCATTTCATCGTCAATTAATGAATGATCATGAACGACATTCATTAAGTTATGAACAATGCCGCGCCGTATAATCCAATTCTTTACGTATAAATGAAAGAACGGTAAATAAGAAGAGTACAGTAAAGGTAAAGTTGCGCGTGCTAAATAGCTAGAGCTACATAGTAAAATTGTCTTTGAAATTAATTCAGGACGTATACGGTTTACGTAAAGTGAAATTTGGCCGCCCATAGAATGTCCAACTAACACAATGTTTGAGAGAGATAAGTGTTCAATTAAATCGATTATAATCATTGCTAAATTATGATAAGAATACTTAAATAGATGAGACTTATCACTCTTCCCGAACGGTGGTAAATCAAGGGCAATGACTGTTCCTTCTTTTGATAATAAAGGAATTAGACGGCGGTAGCTGAATGAGGAAGATAAAAAGCCGTGAACGAGTACGAAAGTAGGACGTTCTGTTTTATTTTCATGTTCATACAATTCGTAATGAACAGTAGTGCCGCGAGTGGAAAAAGTGAAATAAGGACAAGTAGATTCGTGATTCATTTTTTGTCACTCCATTGATTTTTGTTCATATCATTTCCAAGGCAGAAAAAAATATGTTAACAAAAAAAGGCAAGATGACGATGTCATCTTGCCTTTCGTATATTCAGTATTACCCGCGAACAATATTAGGCGGTGTTTTTCCTTGTAACGCTGTAACTAAATTTTCAGCGGCGGTCATAGCCATTTGTTGCCTAGTTTTTAATGTTGCAGATCCGATATGTGGTAAGGTCACAACATTTTGTAATGATAAGAGCGGATTGTCTTTTTGAATCGGCTCTTGTGTAAACGTATCGATGCCTGCTGCAAAGATTTTCTTTTCTGTTAACGCATCGATTAACGCTTCTTCATCTACTGTTTTCCCGCGAGAAGCATTAATGAAGATAGCTGTTTCTTTCATGAATGAAAATTCCTTTTCTCCGATAAGATGGTACGTTTCATCTGTTAATGGAGTAAGAAGAACGATAAAGTCAGACTGCTTTAGAAGTGTCTGTAAATCACAATATGTAGCATCGAATTTTTGTTCAGCTTCTTCTTTTCGGCGACGGTTATAATAAAGAACATCCATATCAAATCCGAATTTCGCTCGTTTTGCAACAGCTTCACCAATTCGGCCCATACCGATAATGCCGATTGTACTATGGTGTACATCTAGCCCAAAGTGCTCTTTTCCAATTTCCGCATTCCATTTACCATTTTTTACGTAGGAGTCGAGTTCACAAACACGACGACCAGCAGATAACATAAGAGCAAAAACGAGGTCAGCTACTGTATCATCTAGTACGTAAGGTGTATTTGTTCCGATGACATTGCGCTTTTCCATCGCTTGTAAATCAAAATTATCGTAACCGACAGAAATGTTGCTTACTACTTTTAAGTTAGGAGCCGCCTCCAATAATTCTTCATTAATAGCAGATCCGAAATTTAATAAACCATCTTTATCTTGTATTTTCTCTAGTAGAACATCACGAGGTACCTTCTCATTTTGCTCCCATTTTTCATAATCACAGTGTTCTGATAAATAGTTTTCTACAAATGTTGGAACTGGTTCAGCAATATAAACTTTTGGTTTCACGATTCCATCCCCTTTCGCTTTATCATGCATTTTTCTGCTGAGTAAAGTTTCACTTTACCCCGCTTTAACGAGCAGTAAGACTCCCACCTAAAAAGACGGTTGAGACAAAGAAGTGAGGTGGGAGATCAAGCCCGATTGGAGCGGGCTAATAATCCATGGGGTGAACCTTTCCATGGATTAAAGTTTCACTTTATTTTGACATAATTCACTAAAAAAATCTTCTTTTCAAACTGGAAAGGCTATTTGTATAATTTAGACACAAACGAAAAGGAAGGATGATTTATATGGTGACAGAAAAAGAATTAGAATTATTAGCTTGTCTTGAAAAAAGTAGTCGATTATCTGTAGATACATTAGCGAAGCTGTTAAATATAGAAGTAGAAGAAGTAAAGAAAATGGTTGAAAAATTAGAAGCGGAAAAGATTATCGTGGATTATGTAACACATATCGATTGGACGAAGGTGAAAGAACATACAGGTTTAACGGCAATGATTGATGTGAAAGTTACGCCAAAGCACGGCGTTGGGTTCGATGCGGTTGCTGAGCAAATTTATCGTTATTCAGAAGTGAAATCTGTGTATTTAATGTCAGGGACATATGACCTTTCTATTACATTAGAGGGAAAGACAATGGGAGAAGTGGCGATGTTTGTTTCTGAGAAATTAGCAACAATTGAATCTGTCGTTTCTACGACAACGCATTTTATTTTGAAGAAGTATAAACATGAGGGGATTATTTATGAAAAAAACGATGATGATAAGCGAATTGTGGTGACACCATGAAGCAATTTGAACTATCTAGAGCAGCGGAATCTTTACAACCATCTGGTATTCGAAAGTTTTTCGATTTAGCAGCAAATATGAAAGGTGTTATTTCGCTTGGAGTAGGAGAGCCTGATTTCGTTACACCTTGGAATGTGAGGCAAGCATGTATCCGTTCTTTAGAACAAGGATATACGTCATATACAGCAAATGCAGGATTATTGGAGCTCCGTCAAGAAATAGCAAAGTATCTAAAAAAACAATTTGCAGTTTCTTATGATCCAAACGATGAAATCATTGTTACAGTTGGAGCAAGTCAGGCGTTAGATGTAGCGATGCGCGCCATTATAAATCCTGATGATGAAGTACTCATTATTGAGCCAAGTTTCGTTTCTTATGCCCCGCTTGTGACATTAGCTGGAGGCGTTCCAGTTCCTGTGGCGACTACTTTAGAAAATGAATTTAAAGTACAACCAGAACAAATTGAAGCAGCTATTACAGCGAAGACAAAGGCAATTTTACTTTGTTCACCAAATAACCCAACAGGTGCAATGTTAAACAAGTCCGAGCTTGAAGAAATAGCAGTGATTGTTGAGAAGTACAATTTAATCGTATTATCTGATGAAATTTATGCAGAACTTGTATACGACGAAGCATATACAAGTTTCGCGAGTATTAAAAATATGCGCGAGCATACGATTTTAATTTCGGGATTTTCAAAAGGATTTGCAATGACAGGATGGCGTCTTGGTATGATTGCAGCTCCTGTTCATTTTTCAGAATTAATGCTCAAAATTCACCAATATTCTATGATGTGTGCCCCAACGATGTCTCAGTTCGCAGCACTTGAAGCGTTACGTGCGGGGAATGATGAAGTAATTCGGATGAGAGATAGTTATAAGAAACGCCGTAATTTTATGACGACATCTTTCAATGAAATGGGATTAACGTGTCACGTGCCGGGCGGAGCATTTTATGTCTTTCCTTCAATCTCTTCAACTGGACTATCTTCAGCGGAATTTGCAGAACAGTTATTATTAGAAGAAAAAGTGGCTGTTGTACCTGGAAGTGTATTTGGCGAAAGTGGCGAAGGGTTTATTCGTTGTTCGTATGCAACATCGCTTGAACAGCTTATGGAAGCAACGAAGAGAATGGAACGGTTTATAGAGAATAAAAAAAGGACAAAACACAATACGTTTTGTCCATAAAAGGGGGGGAATACTAGAAAGCCATGTGTTAGTATTCTATCCTAATATTGGAGAATTATACTTACTTAAGGAAATTTTTTCATGAATTTTGAATGAGCTCTGCCATAGTGGTATAATTTACTAATATAAGGTATGCGTATCCTGAGTAGCTTTACTTACGGTACGTATTAACTAATCGGATATTTAACAATAAATCATCTGCTTTGCTATCTACAATTGTAGAGAAAATGGTAAACGTATGGGAGTGTTTCATATGTCAGAACAATATACAACAGGAGTGGTTGTAACAGGGAAAGTGACTGGGATTCAAGATTACGGTGCATTTGTAGCGTTAGATGCAGAAACACAAGGACTTGTGCATATATCTGAAATTACAAATGGATATGTAAAGGATATTCATGACTTTTTAAAAGTCGGCGATACAGTAGAAGTAAAAGTACTTTCAATTGATGAAGAACACAGAAAAATGAGTTTATCGTTAAAAGCGGCGAAAAGAAAACAAGGACGGATTCTTATACCGAATCCATCTAAGGACGGATTTAATACGCTGCGAGAAAAGCTAACAGAATGGATTGAAGAGTCTGAGTTAACAAAGTAAAAGAGGAGCGCATATGAGCGTTCCTCTTTTACTTTTTCTTATGATATATATTTGCAAATATGATTGCATGCAATCATATTCGTATGTCGAAGGTGAGTAAGGACATACTGACTAGCGAATTTCGTTCGTTTCTGGGTGAGTACCAAGATTTTCTGATGGTTTAAAGAGTAAACCAAGATTGATCAGCCCAGAAATACCGACGATGCCGTAAATAATACGTGCAAGAGCTGAGTTTTGTCCACCGAAAATGGCTGCCACTAAGTCAAACTGGAAGAACCCAATTAATCCCCAGTTTACAGCGCCAATTACAGTAAAGACTAATGCGATACGTTGCAAAGTACTCATGAAAAAGCCCCCCTTAATTGTGAAGCATGAGCAAGCGATGAGTTAATTAACTCTTTTATAGAATGGGGTAGTTATGTTGTTTTTATACATAAAAAATGTTCGAAATAGGATGTATATACATCTATACCGAAAAATGCGAATTTTTATGCAAAAAATGAACTTTTTTTAAAAAATATATATTGGTTACGTTTACAAGGGGTGAATCGCTTGATTTACAACTTCAGTTTCGCTAAAGTGAATACAGAAATACATATCCATAATTGGAGGGAAAAAGATGAGTACACATGTAACGTTCGACTATTCTAAAGCGTTATCCTTCATCGGTGAACATGAAATCACTTATTTACGTGATGCAGTGAAAGTAACACATCACGCAATCCACGAAAAAACTGGAGCTGGGAACGATTTCCTTGGGTGGGTAGACCTTCCGCTTCAATATGACAAAGAAGAATTTGCTCGCATTCAAAAATGCGCAGAAAAAATTAAAAATGACTCTGACATTTTACTTGTTGTAGGTATCGGTGGTTCTTACCTAGGAGCACGTGCAGCAATTGAAATGTTAAACCATTCTTTCTACAACACACTTTCTAAAGAACAACGTAAAACTCCACAAGTGCTATTTGTTGGACAAAACATTAGCTCCACTTATATGAAAGATTTAATGGATGTACTAGAAGGCAAAGACTTCTCTATTAACGTTATTTCCAAATCAGGTACAACAACAGAGCCAGCACTAGCATTCCGTATTTTCCGTAAGTTATTAGAAGAAAAGTATGGAAAAGAAGAAGCTCGCAAACGTATTTATGCAACTACAGATAAAGCGCGTGGTGCATTAAAAACATTAGCTGATAATGAAGGTTACGAAACATTCGTTATTCCAGATGATGTTGGAGGACGTTTCTCTGTATTAACGCCAGTTGGTTTATTGCCAATCGCAGTGAGTGGCTTAAATATTGAAGAGATGATGAAAGGTGCAGCTGCTGGTCGTGAGGACTTCGGTACATCAGAACTAGAAGAAAACCCAGCTTACCAATACGCAGTAGTTCGTAACGCTCTATACAATAAAGGAAAAACAATTGAAATGCTTGTTAACTATGAGCCAGCACTTCAATACTTCGCTGAGTGGTGGAAACAGTTATTTGGTGAAAGTGAAGGAAAAGATCAAAAAGGTATTTTCCCATCTTCAGCAAACTTCTCAACTGACTTACATTCATTAGGTCAATACGTTCAAGAAGGTCGTCGTGACTTATTTGAAACAGTTCTAAAAGTAGGTAAACCTACACATGAACTAACAATCGAATCAGAAGAAAACGATTTAGATGGATTAAACTACCTTGCTGGTGAAACTGTAGACTTCGTAAACACGAAAGCATACGAAGGTACATTACTTGCACATAGCGATGGCGGAGTACCAAACTTAATCGTAAATATTCCTGAATTAAATGAGTACACATTCGGTTACCTTGTATACTTCTTCGAAAAAGCATGTGCGATGAGCGGCTACTTATTAGGCGTAAATCCATTTGACCAACCAGGGGTAGAAGCATACAAGAAAAACATGTTTGCTTTACTTGGTAAACCAGGATTTGAAGAATTAAAAGCAGAATTAGAAGAGCGTTTAAAATAATAAAAAGCGGCCGGAATCCGGCCGCTTTTTATTATTTCATCGAAAAGTCCATCAGTATATTCAAACTAGAGTGGGTATGCTAAAGAAAAAGTCTAGGAGGGATGGACTTGATTCCGATTCATTCAAATTTAGAAGGACGTACATATGCGTTATATAAGTTAGAAGAAATAATGAAGCCACTCGGATATAGCATTGGTGGCAATTGGGATTATGATAAAGGATGCTTTGATTATAAAATTGATGAAGAAGATGGCTATCAATTTCTGCGAGTGCCATTTACAGCCATTGATGGAGAACTAGATGTACCAGGCGTAATAGTTCGTCTTGGAACGCCGTATATTCTTTCGCACGTATATCAAGACGAACTAGATGATCATGTAAATACGTTAACAGCTGGAACGAGTGGGATGGATCAATTTGCTGAGCCGAAAGATCCAGATGGAGATGTGAAAAGAAAATATATCAATATTGGGAAAGTGCTCATGCAAGAATTAGAGCGTCATTTTACTAATGGTGAATAACAATGAGTATGTCGCTTTCAATGAGAACAAAGGAATGAACTGGATTAATCATATATTGTTCGTCGCGCTTTATACCTAGTAAGAGAATGTTTTGCTTTAAAAGAGTATAGCTACAATTGGCAAAAGTTTGTCCGGTGCAGGACATAGGAAGCTCCATCAGTTGTAATTTATTATCAGAGATTTCGTCGTAAAGTGAAAATAGTACACCTGAAATGGAAGGGAATAAAAGAGAAGCGGTAAATACATAGCTCGTTAATTTATTTCCTTCTATAATTTCTGACACGCCAGCTCTCGTTGCATTTTGTATTTGTTCAGAAGTAAGAAGTTCAGCGATGCAGTGAATGTTTGGGTTGAGCCCTTTTGCAGTTAAAATATTTAAAATGGACTGTGTATCCGCTAAGCTTTCATTTTTTTCTTTATCGGCTGTTATTAATATGGTGTGTGCCGTTGTAATATTAGCTTTTAATAACGTTTGGTCGTGATGGGGGCACCCCTTTATAAATTCTAAATGATGAAATGGTTTTGGCAGTAAAGAAAGTGTTTCATCAATTAAAACGATATCAAGGTTTGGTTGTAGTACGTGCATTTGTTTTACAACATGTTTTGCTCGTTCATTCCAGCCGACAATAATCATATGACCGTTAGAAGTCGCAGCTTCTTCTCCTTTAACTTTCATATATTGTTTATTAATCATTTCAGTAGCAAACAGCACCATATAATAAGAACAAAATCCAGTTCCTAATAAAATAATACTCATACCGATAAGTTTCCCGATTAGTGTATGAGGGGCAAAGTCACCATAGCCAACAGTGAAAATTGTAACGATTGACCACCAAATTCCATCAAACCATGTGGTAAAGTGTGATGGTTCTAATCTATGTATAAGAAAGCCGGAAAAAGCAGTAAGTATAACAATAAAGCAAATTAAACGAAAAATAATGGAATCACGAAATGTATCTACTAAATTCGGACGGGATTTCAATTGCCTATTCCTCCTTACTTTGCAGGACTACATTCATTGTTGCCATTATAGAAAAAAGAAAAACTCTCTAATTTAAAAGAGAGTTTGTTTTACGTTACATACTTTCCACTTCAGTTTGTTGAACACTTTCGAGATGCTGGAGAGCATAGTAAACATCAGCAGTATGTCTTTTTTGATCGATACATAATTTAAGATGTAAATAGTGAGAACCATTTTCTAACGTTTTAAGCTTCATATTCTTCACTTTTATATCCATTTCTTTTATTTCCTCAATTACAACTGGGATATTGTCCATATTTCGCACAACAAGTTTTACTGCGATATCACGTTGACGAAATGATCTAGGTCCTACAAATTTCATTGTTAATGGTATAAGTTCAACGCTAATCATAAGGAAACACATTCCGAAAATCGCTTCGATATAGAACCCAGCTCCAACAGCAATACCAATACCAGATGCGCCCCAAATCATAGCAGCAGTTGTTAATCCAGCAATACTATCGTTTCCTCTACGTAAAATAACACCGGCACCTAAAAAACCAATCCCTGATACAATTTGAGCGGCAAGTCGAAGTGGGTCCATATTCATATGATCAGTATGTGGTAAATTGTAAGCTGCTTTAATAGAAACAATGGTCAGGAGGCAACTAATGATAGAAATAACTAAACACGTTTTTAAACCAAGTGGTTTACGTTTTAATTCGCGCTCTAAACCGATGGCGAACCCTAAAATAGCCGAGAGACCTAGTTTGATTAATAAATCGGTATAGTCCATATATATTCCTCCTTGTATGGTATCGTATATAAATAAAACGTTTATTATAGAAAGAAACGTTTTTGGATAGAGTGACTTTATATAGAATATATGTAGGAATCTCTTAGAAATGAAAGAGATATTTCGTTTAAGTATATGATATTAAAAAAGAAATGTAGTTAATTTGAAAAAAGTTTATAAAAGGT